>JAWVFA010000001.1:0-83849 GCA_033856415.1 Solirubrobacterales bacterium
GGGGTGCCCTCACCGTCTTTCCATCCCGGTCATCGCCGAGTTGCTCTGGGTCCAGCGCGAGATAGAGCAGGTAGGCGATCGCGAAGAGCCAGGCCTCGGGGCGCAGGAGGCCGGCGGGAACGAGGAGCGCCAGGACCGGCCAGCCGGCGCGCGGGCGCTTGGCCTCGACCAGCAGCGCTGCCAGGCAGAAGGCGATGTAGGGGAGGTCGATGTAGGCGCGCAGGCCGTTAGAGAGGAAGGGGGCGCGGGTGAGGACGATCGCGGCGGCGACGGCGCCGATCCAGCGGTCGAACCAGATCGCGCCCAGCCGGTAGACGAAGAATCCGATCAGGCCGAGCGAGAGGTAGGCGACGATCATCGTCACCGTGATCGCGCCGTCTCCGAGCGGGGTCGCCACCAATCCCATGAGGTCGGTCAGAGGGTGCGGGGTCGGCGGTAGCGCGGCGCTGTAATCAGGGCTCTGGCCGTGCGCCAGTTCCCGTCCCCAAACCAGCGCGTAGATCGTGTCGTAGTTGGGGAAGCCGTAAGGGAAGACGAGCAGCAGCGCCGCCGTCACCCCGGCGACCCAGGCGGCGGGCGTCAGCCAGTTGCGGGCCCCCTTCGACACTGCGGGGACCGTATCGGTGCGCCCGCAGGGCGCGCGTTGCCCGTGGATACACTGGCTCGATAGCCGTGAGCGAGTCGACTTCCCTCTACCGCCGCCACCGTCCCGGGTCCTTCGACGAGGTCGTGGGCCAGACCCACGTGGTCCGCACCCTGCGTAACGCGGTCGAGCAGGGCAAGGTCCACCACGCCTACCTCTTCGTCGGCTCGCGCGGGACGGGCAAGACCTCGATGGCGAAGATCCTCGCCCGCTCGCTCAACTGCGAGCGCGGTGGCCCGACGGTGACGCCGTGCGGCGAGTGCGAGTCGTGCGTGACGATCGCCGCTGGCACCTCGGTCGACGTAATCGAGATGGATGCCGCCTCGAACCGCTCGGTCGACGACGTCCGCGACCTTCGCGAGCGGGTCGCCTACGCGCCGGCGGGCGGCCACTGGAAGGTCTACATCCTCGACGAGGCGCACATGCTGACCAAAGAGGCCTGGAACGCCTTCCTGAAGACGCTCGAGGAGCCGCCCCCGAACACCGTCTTCGTTCTCGCCACGACCGAGTCGCACAAGGTGATGGCGACGATCGCCGACCGTTGCCAGCGCTTCGATTTCCAGCGCCCCTCGCTGGAGCAGATCTCCGAGGTTCTCAACCGAGTCGCCGCCGCCGAGTCGATCGAGGTAGACGACGGCGCTGGGGCGATGATCGCCCGCTCCGCCTCTGGCAGCTTCCGCGACGCGCTCGGCACCCTCGACCAGCTGGTCGCCTTCGGGGGCAGCGAAGTTGAACTGAAAGACGTCCTGGAGATGCTCGGCGCGGCCGACGCAGACCTGCTCTTCGAGGCAGTCGACGCGGTGATCGCCGAGGACCCCAAGGGGGTGCTGATTGGCATCGAGAAGATGGCGCGCTCGGGCCGCGACCCCTCGCAGTTCGCCCGCGACCTGCTCGCCCACTTGCGCCACCTGCTGATCGCCCAGACCACGGGCGAAGTGCCGACGAGCTTCGTCGTTACCGCTACCGACACCGGGCGTATGCAGGCACAGGCGGGCGCGATCTCCGCGGCCAACCTGGTCCGCACGATCGACGAGGTGGCCGATGCGCTGACCGCCGTTCGCGAGGGAGATGACGCCCGGCTTGCAGTCGAGATAGCTCTGCTGAAGGCCGCGCGGCCTGACCTCGATCCAGATACGGCTGGACTCTTGCGCCGCATCGAGAGACTGGAGCAGGGCAACGGTGGACAGGCCGCGGGTCCTGTCGCCGCAGGGGACCCACCCCCTCCTGCGCGGCAGGAGGGAGTCCCACCTACGACGCCACCCACGGGAGATGACGTTGCCCAGGGCGATCCTCCGCCGGCCGAAGAGGAAGAGGCCGAAGCGGCCCCTCCGGCGGGTGGCGACGATCGGGAGGACTCCCCCGGTAGGGGGAGCCCCCGATCGGAGACAGGACCCGCCGGCCAAGACGCCTTGTCCCTGGAGGAGATCCAGCGCATCTGGCCCGCCGTCCTGCAGAAGCTGGCGGAGACCGCTCCAGCGCTGGCGGCCAGCTTTGACGGCGCCCGGCCGGTGTCTTACGGCGAGGAGGGTCTGCAAATCGGATTTCCCGCCGCGATGACCTTCAACAAGAAGAAGGCGGACAGCTCCGAGCGGCGGGACACGGTGGCGGCCGCGTTTGCGGCGGTCACCGGGGTTGGGCTGCGACCCACTTATGTGCTGCTCGAGGGCGAGGCTCCGCCGGACACGCCGGCGCCGGGCAGCGAGGAAATCAACGAGGATCGGATTTTGGAGAGGCTGAAGAGCGAGTTCGATGCGGAGGAGGTCAGTTAGGTGGCACGAGGAGGCGGACCCGGGGGCTTTGACGTCAACGCCCTGATGAAACAGGCCCAGCAGATGCAGGCCGAGATGCTGGAGGCGCAGGAGAAACTGAAAGACGAGGTCGTCGAGGCAAGCGCCGGCGGCGGCATGGTCAAGTTGAAAATGGGCGGTGACCTGACCCTTCGCGAGATCGTCATCGACCCCGAAGCGATCGACCCCGAGGAGGCAGAGCTGCTGCAGGAGATGGTCCAGGCGGCCGTCAACGAGGGGTTGCGCGCCGCTCAGGAGCTGGCCAGCTCGAAGATGGGCGGGATCACCGGGGACATGGGCGGCGGCCTGGGGGGAATGCTCGGTTGAGCGAGGGCCCGGCACCGCTCGCGCGCCTTGTCGCCGAGCTATCGCGATTGCCGGGCATCGGCCAGCGGACCGCGCAGCGGCTCGCTTTCCACCTCCTGCGCGCCCCCGATGAAGAGGCCTTCGCCCTCGGCGACGCAATCCGCGAAGTCAAGGAGAAGGTCGGCCTTTGCGAAGAGTGCTTCAACCTCGCCGAGGGCCCGCTCTGCCGGATCTGCTCCGACCAGAACCGGGACCGGGCGACGATCTGCGTCGTCGAGGAGCCGGCCGACGTGATCCCGATCGAGCGCACGCACGAATACCGCGGCCTCTACCACGTGCTCGGCGGGGCTCTCTCGCCGATCGACGGGGTCGACGCCGAAGACCTGAAGATCGGCGAGCTGCGGCGCCGGGTCGAGCGGGGCGGGATCGGCGAGGTCGTGCTCGCGACCAACCCGACCACCACCGGTGAGGCGACCGCCCTCCATATCGCCGAGATGCTGCGTGGCCAGGTGACGGTGACGCGGCTGGCCAGCGGCCTGCCGGTCGGTGCCGACCTCGAGCATGCCGACGAGGTGACGCTCGGCAAGGCGCTCGCTGGTCGAAGAAGCATGGAATAAGCGCGACCGGATATCCGTCCTGGACAACCATCGCGACGCAAATAGCGACTTTTTCGGACTCGGGCGTCCGCCGCTTGCGCCAAGGTCCCACCGTGCCTGACCAGTCGGGATTCCAACGCCGCAAGGAAGATGCCTCGCCGGCGAGCCGGATCGCCCTCAAGGTGTCGGAACTGCACGCCGATCTCTTAGGCACCTTGCACGAGGAGATTGGAAACGGTGGGGGGGATTTCGTCCAAGCCGCGCAGCGGCTGGCGGCCGAGTTCGGCTCGGTCACCGCGGCGGCGGTGGAGCTCGCGCAGGCGGCCCCGGCGCCGGTACCCGCGGCCGCAAACGGCGCCAGCGCCGCTCCCGCTCCGGTTCCTGTCGAGGAACACCTCGAAGAACTGCCCAGCCTCTACCGGCCCGGCCATATGCGCCGCCGGCTCGACCAGCTGCTGGAGACCAACCGCCGCTACGGCCACCCCTTCGGCCTCGCCGTCTTCGACGCCTCCGGGCCCGGGACCCGTCCCGGCGACGTCGCCGGCGGCCAGGAGACCGTCCTTTCAATCGTCGGCGCGGCTCTGCGCGACAGCATCCGCATCGTCGATGAAGCCTTCCGCCTCGAAGAGGACGCACTCTGCGTCCTGGCGCCGAACATCGGCACCGTCGAAGGCGTGCAGATGTGCGAGCGGCTGCTCGGCCAGCTCGACGACCTCGAGCGGGCGGGGGGGCTGCGGATCTGCATCTCGGCCGGCGTCGTCGCCTGCCCGGACCACGGCGCCGAGGCAGGAGAACTTCTGCACAAGGCCGACGCGGCGATGTGGCGGGCCCGGGCTGTGGGCCAGCCGGTAGGCGTAGGCGCCTTGCAAGATGTCTAACAGTTTTTACGAAATCTGCCGATAACTGGTGTAAACCCGCGAAACGGGTGGGAGAATCGTCGCCGGACGTCGAATAGACGCGCAGTCCACCCGTTCGATCTCTTTATCCAATGCCAGGAATCCGAACTAACGCCGCCGCCGAAGTCCTGGGCGTAAGCCCCAACACCCTGCGCAGCTGGGAGCGCCGTTACGGCTACCCAACTCCCAAGCGCACCGTCGGCAACCATCGCAACTACGAGCTGGTGGAGCTGCAGGCGCTGCGCGACGCGCTGACGGAGACCGGCAACATCTCCTCGGCGATCGAGCTGGCGCGCCAGCGCCAGGCGGCGCCGGCCAACGACGGCAGCCTCACTGCCGCCTTCGAGACCTTCGACGAGCCCGCCGCCGACCGCGCGATCGAGGAAAGCCTCGCGCTGCGCTCGTTGGAGCGCACGGTGGAGGAGTTGCTGCTGCCGGCGATCGACAGGCTTGCCGCCGACCCCGAGAGCGAGGCTGAGCTCGAGTTCGCAGCCCGCTGGGCGACTGGTTGGCTGCACGGTGCCCGCCGCCTCGCTTCAGCCGCCTCCCGCCCGGCCGGCATCCTGCTGCTCGACTCGAGCCACGGCCAAGACGCCGAGGAGGTCCACACCCAGGCCCTCGACCTCGCGCTGCGCCGCGCCGGGTTCCGCGTCCTCGTCCTTTCCAACGAGCTCGGCGACGAGCGACTCGGCCGCGCCCTCGGGGCGCTCGACCCGACCGCGATCGTCCTCTGCGGCCCCGGCGCCGACACCCAGGGCGCCGTCACGCTGGTCCGCAAGATTCGCGAGCTCGGCTTCGTCGCCCCGCTCTACGGCTTCCGCGCCGACGGCCTGATCGGGGCCGCCGTCCCCTCGGCCGGCAGCATCCCCAGCGAAGTTACGGGGATGCTGAATTCCGATCTTCGCCGCCGCGCCGCCCAGGCTTTCGCCTGAGTCTCGGCCTCAACCGCTGATCGGGTCCGCCGCGGCCTCTTCTATCCCCGCGGCCGCCATGCCCTCGAGGAGGGTGGTCACCTTCTCCGTGTCGAGGTAGGCGTGGACCTCGACGCCCTTGCCCCAGCGCAGCTTGATCCAGTGGGAGCCCTGGTTGACGTAGGGGGTGCCGTCGGCGCCTTTGCCGCGGTCGATCCACTCGACCGCGACGGCGGTGTCCCAGGGCCAGCCGCGGACGGCGACGTCGCGCACCTCAAACTCGATCTCCGGGATCAGCCGATAGAGGCGCTGGAACCACTGTTCGAACGCCTCCCGGGAGTGACGCTCGCCGCCGAGCGCGTTGGCCCCTGGGAAGATGTGGTGGACATCGGCGGCCATGTCGGCGGTTGCCGATGGCCAGTCCCCCTCGCCCAGCGCCGCGAAGATGCCGCGGGCTTTGCGCTTGACGATCGCCCGGTAGATCACCTCAGGCCCCCGATCCGCCGGTCACGGGCTCGGCCTCGCTGACCCCCCAGCGTTCGTGCAACCGCCGTAGCGGCGCCGGCGCCCACCAGTTCCATTTGCCGAGCAGCTCCATCAGCGAGGGGACGAGCAGGGCGCGGATGATGGTTGCGTCGATCAGCACTGCCAGGGCCGTGCCGACGCCGTTCTCCTTGATGAAGATGATCTGCGAGGTGGCGAAGGCGCCCATCGCCACTGCGAAGAGGAGCGCCGCGGCGGTGACGATCCGCCCCGTCCGCTCCAGCCCGATCGCCACCGACTCCGAGTCCGAGGCGCCGTTGTCGCGCGCCTCCTTGATCCGCGAGAGGAGGAAGACCGCGTAGTCGGTGGAGAGGCCGAAGGCGACGGCGAAGAGCAGGATCGGCATCGTCTGCTCGATCGCCCCCGGGCTCGTGTAGTCGAGGAACCCTTCCAGCCGGCCGTCCTGGAAGATCAACACGAGCAGGCCGAAGACGGCGCTGAGGTTGAGGAAGTTCATGATCAGCGACTTGATCGGCAGGATCACCGAGCCGGTCATCAGGAAGAGGATCACCAGCGTCGCCAGGATCACGATCCCCAGTGCGATCGGCAGATGCTCGGTCAGGCTCGCCTGGAAGTCGACGAAGTCGGCGGTCGCGCCGCCGACCGCGACGGTCGTCCCGGGGGGAGGGGGGAGGTCACGGATCGCCTTGACCGTGGTCTGGCTCGCCTCGGAGCGGAACGGGTTCGCCGAGACGACCTGCAGGGCGGTGACGCCCCGCTTCAGCCGCTGCGGCGGCTGCACTTCGGCCACGCCTTCGAGTCCGCCCACCGCGGCGGCGACCTGCGCTGCCGCCTTCGGCCCGCCGCCTTCGACGTCGATCCAGATCGGCGTCTCGTGGTAGGGCGGGAACTCGGTGCTGACCGTGTCGTAGGCCTGGCGGGCGCTGGCCGACTCGGGCAGCACCGTCGGGTCGACGGTGTCGAACTTGATCTGCAGGAAGGGCAGGCCGAGGATGATCAGGAATAGCGCGCTGAGGGTCGCGACCGGGATCGGCCGCCGCATCACAAAGCGGGAGAGCCGGTACCAGAAGCCGTGCTCATCCGGCCGCGCGTCGGCCTCGGCCCGGCGCTGGAGGAACTTCGGCGCGCCGGCGTTGACCTTCGACCCCAGCAGGGTCAGCACCGCCGGCAGCACAGTCAGCGAGATCAGCGCTGCGAACAGCGCCACCAGCGCCCCGCCGAGGCCCATCGAGTAGAGGAACCGCTGCGGGAAGACCAGCAGCGAGGCGAGCGCCGCCGAGACCGTCAGCGAGGAGAAGAAGACCGTGCGCCCGGCCGTCGCCATCACCCGCCGCATCGCCTCCAGCCCCGGGCCGCTCTTGGCGATCTCCTCGCGATAGCGGGAGACGATGAAGAGGCTGTAGTCGATGGACAGACCGAGACCGAGCGCGGTGGTCAGGTTGAGGGCGAAGATCGAGATCGAGCCGACTTCGCTGGCGATCCGCAGGATCAGGAAGGTGCCGACGATCGCCAGGCCGCCGATCATCAGGGGCAGGACCGAGGCTATGAGGCTGCGGAAGAAGAGCAGCGAGAGCAGGAAGAGCAGTGGGAAGGCCAGCAACTCGGCCTTTTTCAGGTCTTCCTCGACCTGCTTGTTGACCTGCTCCTGGGCGACGGCGGCGCCACCGACGACCACCCCCGGCTCGGCGGAGAGCTCGTCGGCGATATCCGCCCCGGCTTCCTGCCAGGCCTTGTCCTCGGTGGTCTTCAGCGCCACCGCGAAGTAGGTCGACTGCCCGTCCTTCGCGACGAAGGCGCGCGAGCGGGTGTCGTAGTAGCCGGTGACCGAGGCGACGTCGGAGCGTTCGCGGACCTGGTTCTCCAGGGCGATGACCCGCTGTTTGGTGGCCGGCTTGGCGACCGGGGCGTCCTCCACCACCGCGATCACGGCCGGGACCCGCAGACCGGCGTCCTGCAGCCGTTCCCTGGCCTGCACCGTCTCGGTGTCCGGGTCGTCGGCGCCGTAAGGGTCGAGCCGATCGGCGACCGAGCCGCCGATCGCGCCCGCGAGCAGGAAGAAGACGAGCGCCAGCAGGCCCACCCGCTTGGCCCTGCCGTTCGCGAGGCGTGCCAGGGAATCAAACATCAACTGCTCCTTTCGTCGAGAGCGGAGTCGAGAAGCCGCGCTTCCATCCGCTCGCACCAATCCGCGAACCACTCGGTGAACTCGAGCCCTCCCTGCAGCACGATCATCGGGAAGGGGTCGTCGATCTCGCCTTTCATCTGTTTCAGCACCTGCAGTTGCTCGTTGACCGCCAAGCGCCGCGCTCGCATCGATCGCAAGATCTCCAGCGCCTCCTCACGGGGGAGGGCGTCGGCGAAAAAGAGCTTCAGCAGCCCTTCGTCGCGCATCTCGAAGGTCTCCGGCTCCTGCCGCAGCCAAGTCCGCAGCTCCTCCTCGCCGTCGGCGGTGATCTCGTAGACCGTCCGCCTCCGCCCGCCAGTGGGGACGTCGGAGCCGACGATCAGCCCGGCCTCCGAAAGTCGCTTCAGCTCGGGATAGATCTGCCCGTAGCTGGCGGCCCAGAAGAACCGCGTCGAGTTGTCGACCACGGCTTTGATCTCGTACCCCGACCGCGGTTCGTTGCGGACGAATCCGAGGATCACGTAGGCGGTCGCGCTGAGCTGCTCCATCTGTCGACACTATATATCGTTTCGATATATCTCAAAGTGTGATTGCTATCACTTATGGTCAGCGCTTCGTGTTTGACGACGAGCGAAGGGAAGGGGTGCCAGATGTCGCTTGACCAGAGCAAGGTCGGCCGGGTCGTGGCTGAACAGATGGAGGCGATCGAGAACGACTACGGCGACGACTGCGAAATCGGCGATGTCTGCACGATCGTCGAGGTGGTCGGGCCGCACGGGTCGCACGTGCGGGTGCGGAGCAGCGACATGCGGCCGCACAGCGGGCTGGGCCTGATCCGGATGGCGGAACAGGCGATGCTCGGGAACCTGGGGGGCTCCGCCGAGTAAGGCTCTGAGGCTTTCCCGACTATCCTCAGCTCTCGATGAGTGGGGATGGATCGGACATCGTCGTAATGAAGTTCGGCGGCACCTCGGTCGCCGGCGCCGAGCAGATCAAGCGCGCCGCGGCGCGGATCGTCGCCGCGCGCGAGGCGGGCAACCGCGTCGTCGCCGTCCTTTCGGCGCGAGGCAAGACGACCGACGAACTGGTCGAGCAGGCGCACGAGATCTCCGAGCGGCCGGTCGCCCGCGAGATGGACATGCTGCTGTCGACCGGGGAGCGGATCTCCTGTGCGCTGGCGGCGATGGCGATCCACGACATGGGACACGAGGCGATCTCGCTGACCGGCTCGCAGGCGGGGATCGTCACCGACTCCTCCCACACCAAGGCGCGGATCATCGACGTCCGCGCCGACCGCATCGCCGAAGCGCTGCAGCAGGACCGGATCGTCCTCGTCGCCGGCTTCCAGGGCGTCTCCACCGACAGCCGCGACGTCACCACCCTCGGCCGCGGCGGTTCCGACACGACCGCGGTCGCCCTCGCCGCCGCGCTCCGCGCCAGCGTCTGCGAGATCTACACCGACGTCTCCGGCGTCTACAGCGCCGACCCGCGGATCGTCGTCGACGCCCACAAGCTCGACCGCGTCTCCTTCGAGGAGATGCTCGAGATGTCGGCCTCCGGTGCCGGGGTGCTGCAGCTGCGCTCGGTCGAGTACGCGCGCAACCACGGCGTCCGCATCCACTGCCGCAGCAGCTTCGAGGACGGTCCCGGTACCCTCGTCGTCTCAGAGGAAGAGACCATGGAGAACCCTTTCGTAACCGCAGTCACCCACTCCGACGCCGAGGCCCGGGTCACCCTCACCGGCCTCCGCGACGAGCCCGGCGTCGCCGGCCGGATCTTCGGCGCCCTGGCCGATGCCAACGTCAACGTCGACGTGATCATCCAGAACGAGCCGGTGGGCGACGACCAGCTCGCCGACCTCTCCTTCACCGTCGACCGCTCCGACCTGCCGGTCGCGCGCGACACGATTGCCGCCCTCGGCGACGTCTCGCTCGAGGTCCTCACCGACGAGCAGATCGGCAAGGTCTCGATCGTCGGCGCCGGCATGCGCTCGCACCCGGGCGTCGCCGCGAAAGTCTTCCAGGTGCTCGGCGAGGAGAAGATCAACATCGAGATGATCTCCACCTCGCCGATCAAGATCTCATGCGTCATCCCTGCCGACCGCGTCAGCGACGCGGTCAACGTCCTCCACAAGGCGTTCGAGCTGGGCGAGGACGCGATCCAGCCCGAGGATCCGACCGGCCCCGGCCACCGGCCCACGGTCGCCGGCTGAGCCGGCCTTCGGGACGATGGCCGGCGACGGATACAGAGTCGGAGTGCTGGGCGCGACGGGGCTCGTCGGCACGACGATCATCGAGTTGCTCGCCCAGCGCGACTTCCCGGTGGCCGAGTTGCGGCCACTCGCCTCGGAGCGCTCGGCCGGGAAAACCATCGAGTTCGGCAGCAAGGTGCTGAGCGTGCAGGCCGTAAGCGACGAGTCGATCCAGGGGCTCGACCTCGTCCTCTCCTCGGCCGGCGGCTCGGTCAGCGCCGAGTGGACGCCAAAGCTGGTCGAGGCCGGCGCGACCGTGGTTGACAACACCTCCTACTGGCGGATGCACGACGACGTGCCGCTGGTCGTCTCCGAGGTCAATCCCGACGCCCTCGAGGGCCACAAAGGCATCATCGCCAACCCGAACTGCTCGACGATGCAGATGGTCGTCGCCCTGAAACCGCTCTACGACGCGGCCGGGATCGAGCGCCTGGTGATCTCCACCTACCAGGCCGTCTCCGGCACCGGGAAGGGGGCGATCGACGAGCTGCGCGCCCAGGCGCGTGCCGTCGTCGGCGGCTACGACGTCCCGGCGCCGTCGATCTACCCGCACCAGATCGCTTTCAACGCGCTTCCCCAGGCGGGTAGCTTCCCCGAGGGGGACGACCACACCGACGAGGAGCGCAAGCTGATCAACGAGACCCGCAAGATCCTCGGCGACGGCGAGATCAGGGTCAGCGCCACCTGCATCCGGGTCCCGGTCGAGACCGGCCACTCCGAGGCGGTAAACGTCGAGACGCGCGACCCGCTCGAGCCCGAGCGCGCCCGCGAGCTGCTCGCCGCGGCGCCGGGCGTGACCGTCGTCGACGACCCCGCTGCCGGTCGCTACCCGATGGCGATCGACGCCGCCGGCAAGGACGACGTTTTCGTCGGCCGCATCCGCCGCGACCCCGGCAACGAGCGCGCGCTCGACATCTGGGTCGTCTCCGACAACCTGCGCAAGGGCGCCGCGACGAACACCGTCCAGCTCGGCGAGCTCCTGATCGAGCGCGGCCTGCTCACTCGCGGCTGAGGCGGCGTAGTCCAAACGGCGCGACGAGCGTCGTCAGCACCGCCATTCCGACGACGACGGCGAAGAGCTCGGCGTCGACCACTCCCTCGGCGGCGCCGATCGAGGCGACGACGATCCCGACCTCGCCGCGGGGGACCATGCCGACGCCGACGATTGCCGCTTCGTTGCGACCGAGACCGCCGCGCGCCGCCAGGTAGGCGGGGACGAGCTTGGTCAGCGCGGCGATGACGGTGATCGCCGCCAGCAACCAGAGGGCGTGGCCGTCGAACAGGGCGCCGAGGTCGAGCTCGATCCCGATGAAGGCGAAGAAGAAGGGTGGAAAGAAGGAGTAGAGCGGCTTCACTTCTTCCTCGATCGAGCTCTGGTCTTTGGTCTCGGCGACGATCATCCCGGCGAGGAAGGCGCCGATCAGCGCCGCCAGACCGATGTTGGCGGCGAAGGCGGCGAGCCCGAGGCAGAGGAGCACCGCCGGCAGCAGCGGCGATTCGGCGAAGCGCGGCGCCTCCAGCAGGCGCGGCCGGCTTTCGAGCAGCCGGGTGCCGCCCAGTGCGACGAAGGCGACGAAGGCGATCGCCACGGCCAGGGCGAGGAGGATCTTGCCGGCATCGACGCCGCCGTCGGCCGCCATCCCGACCGCGACCGAGAGCAGGATCAGGGCGAGGATGTCGTCGACCACCGCGGCGCCCAGCACCGTGCGGGCCGCGCGCGTCCGCGCGATCCCAAGGTCCAGGAAGGTCGCCGAGGTGATCCCGGCGCTGGTCGCCGCCAGCGCCGCGCCGAGGAAGACGCTGGTCTCGCTGCTTTCGCCCAGCGCCAGCCCGAACCCGATCCCGGCGAGAAAGGGGACGACGACGCCGGCGCTGCCGACCGCGCCGGCGACCTTGCCGACCGCGCGCATCTCCGAGATTCGGGTCTCCAGTCCCACCCAGAAGAGCAGGAAGACGACCCCCAGCTCCGAGAACACCCGCAGCACCTCGCCGACCTCGACCAGCCCCAGCACGGAGGGGCCGACCAGCACGCCCCCCAGGATCTCGCCGACGATCGCCGGCTGCCGGATCCACTTGAAGACCTCGTCCCCCAGCTTCGCCGCGAGCAGCACGACGAAAAGGTCGGTGAGGACCGAGGCCGTATCGGCAGCGGCGAGTGGGAGAGCTAGGTGCATCGAGTGGTCAATTCGGCACCGTATCGGTGCTCAACTGCCCACTGGATTTCTTGACCGGCGGATTAGGCCGGGATGCCGGCGGTGAGGCGCTCTTCGACCCAGCGAGTCGAGGCGATGTGCTTGCCCATCCCCAGCTCCTTCGGCTCGGCGCCGAGGGCGAGGCCGACGAGCTGCGGCAGGTGGAGGACGGCGAGGCCGAGGTCGCGGTTGACGATCTTGGCCGCCTCCGGCTGCTGCATGTCGAGGTTGAGGTGGCAGAGCGGGCAGGGGGTGACGAGGCAGTCCGCGCCGGCGTCGATCGCGTCGCCGACGTGGGTGCCGGCCTGGCGCAGCGAGGTCTCGCGGGCCATCGTGATCACCGGGAAGCCGCAGCACTTGCGCGCCCCGTCGTACTCGACGACCTGGCCGCCGAGCGCCTCGATCACCTTCTCGAGGTAGACGTCGCGGTCCGGGTGGTGGTTGTAGCCGAGGCGTTCCTTCGGCCGCACGATGTAGCAGCCGTAGAAGGGGCCGACGCGGAGGCCGCTGAGCGGGCGGACGACCTGCTCGCGCAGCTTGTCGAGCCCGAAGTCCTCGACCAGCAGCCAGAGGAAGTTTTTGTTGGTCCAGCCGCCCTCCTCGCCTTTCTCGTAGGAGAGGCCCTGTCCGGAGAGCACCTCGTTGATGTGCGCCCGGTAGGCGGAGTCGGCGTCGAGCCGCTGCTGACACTCCGACTGGGCCCCCTGGCAGGTCGAGCAGATGTTCATCATCGAGAGCCCGGTCTGCTGGGCGAGGGCGAAGGTGCGGGCGTTCAGCGTGTCGGCCAGCTCCTGGTTGTGCTCGGCGATGACGCCGGCGCCGCAGCAGTTGGCGCGGTCCAGTTCGACCAGCTCGATGCCGAGCTTCTCGGCGACGAATGCCATCGAGCCGTGCAGCTCCGGCGTGAAGCCGCGCGAGACGCAGCCGGGCCAGTAGGCAACTTTGATCTTCTCACTGGCCACTGTCTGCCTCCTGTCCGGCGGGGGCGGTGGAGCGCTCGATGCCCTTCTCGACATCCTCCTCCGCGAGCTCGCCCTCCTCGCCCTTGATGTAAAGGTTGAATTCCTCGCTGTGCTCCTCGGCGTGGGTGAAGATCGCCTTCACGTCATCCTGGTCGGGGAGCTTGGGGTGGACGCCCGGGATCAGCTTGTGCAGCGAGCGCATCTTGCCGGTTTTGATCCCGCGGATCGCCGTCGGGATCGAGCCGAGCATTTCCCGGATCGCGCGTTTGCTCGGTTTCAGCTTGCCCTTGACGCCGGGCGCGAAGGACTCCTGCAGGAGCAGCGACTCGTCCAGGGTCCCCTTCTTCTCGATGATCTTGACGAAGGCCATCTCGTGGTCGTGGCCGCTGTTGGGGTCATCGATCCCCTCCTCACCGGCTTTGCGGCGCAGGCGCATGATCTGGTCCATCGGCGCCACGCCCTTCGGGCAGGCGTCGATGCAACTGAAGCAGTGGGTGCAGTCGTAGATCCCGTGCGGATCCTCGGCGAGGTCGTGCAGGCGCTCGTGGGTCTCGGCGTCACGCGGGTCGCCGACGAAGCGGTAGGCCTTGGCCAGCGCCGCCGGGCCGATGAAGTCCGGATCGGCTTCCATCGAGAGGCAGGAGGAGACGCAGGCGCCGCACTGGATACAGGCCATCGACTGGGTGATGTCGATCATCGACTCCGGCTCGACGATGTACTCGCGCTCGGGCGGCTCGCCGTGGGGCAGGAGCCACGGCGTGACGCGGCGGATCTTGGTCCAGTGCGTCGACTCCATGTCGGTGATCAGGTCCTTGATCACGGGCATGTTCCCCATCGGCTCGATCACGATCGAGTTGCCATCGCCGCCGCTGCCGATGGCGCTCGCCTGCTTGTCGGCCAGCTCCTGGGCCTCGCCGATCTGGGTCTTGCAGCCAAGCCCCGACTGGCCGTTGATCTTCATCCCGCAGGAGCCGCAGATCGCGGCACGGCAGGAACAGCGGACGGCGAGCGAGCCGTCCTCGTTGTCCTTCGCCTGCAGCAGCCCGTCGAGGACTGAGAGCGAGGGGTCGAGGTCGACGTCGAACTCCTCCCAGTAGGGCCCCGCGCCGCTCTCAGGCTGGAAGCGGCGGACTTTGATCGTGTACTCGGCCATTAGTAGGTCCTCTCTTGCGGTTCCCACTGGGTGATGGTGACCTCGGAGTAGGAGATCTCCGGCCCGTCGTCGGTGCGCTCGAGGTCGATGTGTTTGAGCCACTCCTCGTCGTTTCGCTCCGGGTAATCGGTGCGGTACTGGGCGCCTCGGCTCTCCTTGCGCTCCAGCGCGGCGACGCAGGTGCACTCGGCGTTGTCGAGCATGTACCCAAGCTCGATCGAGGCAATCAAGTCCTGGTTGAAGACGCTGCCGTGGTCGTCGATGTAGGCGGTCTTCGCCTCCTCCTTGAGGCGGCGCACGGTCTCCAGCGCCTCCTGGATCCCCGCCTCCTCGCGGAAGACGGCGACTTTGCCGTCCATCGTCTGGCCCAGCTCGCGCTTGATCTCGGAGATCCGGCGGCCCGACCCCTTCTCGCGGGAGATGACGTCGGCGATCATCTCCTCCTCGTCCTCCAGGACCTTCTTCGAGGGGCGGGTGGCGTCGATCCGCTTGGCGCGGGCGGCGGCGTCGCGGCCGGAGCGCTTGCCGAAGATCAGCGTGTCGAGCAGCGAGTTGGCGCCGAGGCGGTTGCCGCCATGGACCGAGACGCAGGCGGTCTCGCCGGCGCTGTAGAGGCCGGGAATGTCAGTGCGGCCGTCGACGTCGGTCTTGACCCCGCCCATCGTGTAGTGGTTGCCCGGCTTGATGTGGATCGGTTCGCGGGTGATGTCGACGCCGGCGAAGTCGCGGCCGACGAGGACGATCTCCCGCAGCGCCTCGTGCACGCGCTTTTTCGGCACGACCGTGATGTCGAGCGCCACGGTGCCGTCGGGGAAGCCGCGGCCCTCGTTGATCTCGGTCTGCTCGGCGCGGGAGACGACGTCGCGCGAGGCGAGCTCCATCTTGTTCGGCGCGTACTTCTCCATGAAGCGCTCGCCCTTGGCGTTGAGAAGATGGGCGCCCTCGCCGCGGGCCCCCTCGGTGATCAGGAAGCCCTTGCCCGCCAGCGTCGTCGGGTGGTACTGGATCATCTCCATGTCCATCAGCTTGGCGCCGGCGCGGTAGGCCATCGCGATCCCGTCGCCGGTGCAGATCAGGGCGTTGGTGGTCGGCTGCCAGACCTGACCGTTGCCGCCGGTACAGAGGATCACCGACTTCGCCTGGAAGAGCTCCATCGAGCCGTCGGCGACGTTGCGGGTGACGACGCCGCAGCACTCGCCGTTCTCGTCGATTGCCAGCGAGCTGCTGAACCACTCCTCGTAGCGGGCGATCTGCTCGGAGTACTTCATCAGCTGCTCGTAGAGCACGTGCATGATCGCCTGGCCGGTGATGTCGGCTACGTAGTAGGTGCGGGCGGCGGAGGCGCCGCCGAAGGCGCGGGTGCCGAGTTTGCCTTCCTCGTTGCGGTGGAAGGTGACGCCCAGGTGCTCGAGGTGGAGGATTTCCTCCGGCGCCTCGCGGGTCATGATTTCGACCGCGTCCTGGTCGCTGAGGTAGTCGGAGCCCTTGATCGTGTCGAAGGCGTGCGACTCCCAGGAGTCGCCGGGGTTGAGCGCGGCGTTGATTCCGCCCTGGGCGGCGTTGGAGTGGGAGCGGACCGGGTGGACCTTGCTGACGATCCCGACCGACACGCCTTCCTCGGCGGCGGCGAGAGCAGCCCGCTGGCCGGCTAGCCCGGCCCCGATTACGAGAACGTCATGGGTTGGCACGGGCGCGGATGCTATACCGCAGAAGTCCGAGCACGTAGTCGGGATTCGTCACGTTGTAATGCGTCACGTTGGGGGGGCTACAGCCAGCGTTCTCCCAGGCGACGAACGGCCGCGTCGGAGAGAGAAATTGCTCGTTGCACGGTCTCGAAGTTGACGTGGGCGGCGACGTCGTTGGGCCAGTGGTAGCGGCCCGGCTGCTTTTGGTCGGTGCAGCTGCAGAGGGCGACGGTCTCGTAGCCGGCGACCCGGGGCTCGAGCGCGTCGGTGCCGTTGTAGGTGCGCAGGTTGGGATAGAGCCAGACGCCTTGCTCGCCGGCGACGCGCTCGACGAAGGCGAGCGCGCGGGGCGGGTAGTCGCGCATCTTCAGGAACCCCTCGCCCTGCAGCGCCAGCAGGTGGGTGGCGCCGAGCGTCTCCAGGCAGAGGAAGAAGGTGCTCTCCCGCGGCAGCTCGCCGAAGTGGCGCTCGCCGAA
Source organism: Solirubrobacterales bacterium (assembly GCA_033856415.1). GTDB lineage: Bacteria > Actinomycetota > Thermoleophilia > Solirubrobacterales > 70-9 > VAYN01. Next base: position 16,488 of record JAWVFA010000001.1, read on the forward strand.
GGCTTTCATCCCCTCGCTGAAGGACTCCTCCGAGCCAGCGGAGAGGAGGATCACCCGGATCCCCTGCGGCGGGTCGGCTCCGAAGCGGCGGGCTAGATCCAGCAGGGCGACGACGGCGGTGCCGTTGTCGTTGGCGGCGGGGACCGACTTGCGGGCGCCGATGTCGGCCATCGCCGCGACCGAGCCGAGGCCGAGGATGAGGCCGAGCTTGACCAGCAGGCGGCGGCCGGTGAGGGCACCGAGCGCCGCCAGTACCGGGCCGCCGACGACCGGCGCCATCAGCGGCGGGCTGGTGTCGGTGCGATCGAGCATCCCGAGCCGGTCGGCGAGCTCGGGCAACGCCGGGTGGAAGACGAGCCCGGAGTGGGCCGCGTCGTGGTGGGCGCTGACCACGACGGTCCGCTCGGCGTCGGGGTCACCGAGCTCGCAGACGACGTTGTAGGTGGTTCGCCGCGGGAGCAGCCGGCGCATGCGCCGCTGGCCGGGCGGGAAGTCGTCGGCCATCCCGGCGGCGCCAACAGTCGCCAGCAGCGCTCCGAGGAAGCGCCGGCCCCGCAGTGCCGCCGTGGCGCCAAGTGCTCCCAGCGCGGCGCCGATCCCGAGCGGCCACCAGTAGGTGCCGTGCGCGTCCTCGGCCTCGATCCGCGCCTCGGCGCCGAGCTCGGCGAACTGCGCGACCAGCCACTCGGCCGCCTGGCGCTCGCCGTCGGAGGCGGACGGACGCTCGATCCGCTCGAGTTCCTCGAGCCGCTCCCGCAGCCAATCAGCTTCGCCCGGCATCGGCTGGGGACGCTAGCCGCTTACCATGGGCCAATGCTCGGCGGTGGGTCGATCACCCTCTTCCACTTCCGCGGGATCAAGGTCACGGTCGACTGGTCGTGGTTCATCGTCCTGTTCCTGGTCATCCTCTACATGGCCGACTTCTTCGAACGGTTGCTTGGAGAAGGGGGGAGCACGCCGTTCCTGCTGGCGCTGCTCGCCGCCGTCGGCTTCTTCGGCTCGATCCTCCTGCACGAGTTCGGCCACGCGGTGGTGGCGATGCGCAACGGGATCGGCATCTCCAGCATCCAGCTCTGGATCTTCGGCGGGATGGCGCGGATGGACCGCGAAGCCGACTCGCCCGGGACCGAGCTGAAGGTGGCGCTGGCCGGGCCGGCGGTGACGGCGGCGATCGCGATCGTGCTGGCCGCGGTGGGAACCGCCGCCGCCGGCCCGAGCGGCTTCTGGGAGGCGGTGGTGCTCGAATCCCGCTCCGGCGTCTCCGGCCTGATGGCGCTGGTCGCCTGGCTGGTGACGATCAACCTCCTCGTCCTCGTCTTCAACCTGCTGCCGGCATATCCGATGGACGGCGGCCGGGTCGCCCGCGCGATCGCCTGGTACCGCTCGGGCAACCGCAACCAGGCGACCCGTTTCGCCGCCAACCTGGGCCGCGTATTCGGCTACCTGTTCATCGGCGGCGGTATCGCCCTCGCCTTCACCGGCTATGTCTTCACCGGCGTCTGGCTCGCCTTGGTCGGGATGGTGATCAACGGCTCCGCCCGCGGGGCGGCGATGCAGACGGCGCTGACCGACCGCATCGGCGATGTCCGCGTCGCCGACGTGATGGACCGCGAGCCGGTCACGATCCCCGGCGATCTCAGCGTCGAGCAGGCGCTCGACGAATACTTCCTCCGCTACCGCTGGCCCTGGTTCCCGGTCGTCGACGCCGCCCACCGCTTCCTCGGCCTGATCGAGCGCGACCGCGCCGACGAGGTCCCCGAGATCTCCCGCGCCAACTCCCACGTCGCCGAATACGTCGACCACGACATCGGCCTCTTCGTCCGTGACGACACCCCGCTCGACTCCCTCCTCGCCAACCAGAACCTGCGCCGCTTGGGCGCGCTGATGGCGGTAGACGCCGAAGGCCGCCTCTCAGGCGTGATCACGATCGAGCAGGTGGGACGAGCGCTGCGCGACGCCACCACGGCTCGAACCTCCGCCTAATCCAAGCCGAATAGCCAACCGGGGGAGAAACCGGCCGCCGTAGCGCTTTTCATCCCTATGGATGCAAAACCTCTACGGCGGGGCAAGGAGCTGGCGGCTCTGGCTGGCCGGCAGCACGGGGTGGTGTCGATTCGGCAGCTGCGGCGCCTTGGATATTCCTACTCGTCGGTCCAGAAGGGGGTTGCCGGCGGCCGCCTTCATCGACTCCACCAGGGTGTGTTTGCCGTCGGGCACACGAATCTCTCGCTGCATGGACGATGCCTAGCTGCGGTGCTGGCGTCTGGACCTGGTTCGCTGCTGAGCCACTACTCGGCGGGGTGGCTGCTTGGTCTGATCGCGACCAGGCCGGTTCCAATCCACGTGACGACTCCTGTTCCTCGTAAGCGACGGGATGCCATCCGCATCCACCGTTCGGAAACCCTCATCGAGAGTGACAGAAATCTGGAGGAGGGAATCCCAGTCACCTCCGTCGCTCGAACCGCACTGGACCTTGCTGCGGTCATTCGCTTCCGCAACCTGCGCCGGCTCATCCGGCGCTCCGAGGAGCTGAGGGTGTTCGACCTCTCCGAGTTTCGCTCCGCCCTCGCCCGCAATTGCGGCCACCGGGGCGCCGGTCGGCTCGAGCGGGCTCTTGCCATCTACGAATCGCCGCGCCTCACTCGCTCCGAGCTCGAGCGAGAATTCGTCGCGCTGGCCGAGCGCAGGGGACTGCCGCGTCTGGTCACTGCCTTCAACGTCGCCGGCTACGAGCTTGACGTCTACTGGCCTGAGCTGCGGTTTGCGGTCGAACTTGACGTCTACGCGACGCATGGCGCTCACGAACCCTTCGAGGAAGACCGCCGCCGCGACGAGGATTTGAAGCTTGCCGGCGTCGAGCTGATCCGTGTGACGGGTCGTCGCTTCGAACGGGAACCCCGGCAGGTCATGGATCGCGTTTCTCTGCTCCTGGACCAGCGCCGAAGCCAGCTCGGAGCCTGGTGAACTAGGCGATCGCGCGGTGGCGCTCGATGATGCGGCCGAAGTCGGTGCTGGCGGGCAGCGTGCCGAAGGCCTGGCCCCAGTCGCCGTCGAGGCGGGAGGCGCAGAAGGCGTCGGCGACGGCTTCGTCGCCGTAGCGGACCAGTAGCGAAGCCTGGATCGCGAGGGCCATCTTCTCGACCACGCGGCGGGCACGGGGCTCGATCGTCTCCAGGTCGCCGGGCAGCTCGTCGCGCAGCGAGGTGGCGAAGGCCTGTAGCCGCGGCTCGGCGACCGCGCCCTCGGAGACCTCGGCGAAGAAGGCCTCGAGTGAGGCCGGGCTCTTGACCATCGCCCGCAGGACGTCGAGGCACTGGACGTTGCCGGAGCCCTCCCAGATCGAGTTCAGCGGGCTCTCGCGGAAGAGGCGGGGCAGGCCCGACTCCTCGACGTAGCCGTTGCCGCCGAGGCACTCGAGCGCCTCGCCGGCGTGGACCACCGCGCGCTTGCAGATCCAGTACTTGAGGACGGCGTTGGCGACCCGCTTCAGCTGCTGGGCGTCCTCGTCTCCGCCGATCGCTTCGTCGTAGGCGCGGGCCAGGCGCAGGGCGGAGATCGTCGCTGCCTCGGACTCGATCGCCAGGTCGGCGAGGACGTTCTGCATCAGCGGCTGCTCGGCGAGCTCGCGGCCGAAGACCGAGCGGTGGGTGGTGTGGTGGATCGCCTGGGCGACCCCGGCCCGCATCCCGGTGGCGCCGCCGAGCACGCAGTCGAGGCGGGTGTGGTTGACCATCTCGATGATCGTCCGCACCCCGGCGCCCTCCTCGCCGACCAGCCAGGCGGAGGCGGCGTCGAACTCAACCTCGCTGGAGGCGTTGGAGCGGTTGCCGAGCTTGTCCTTCAGCCGCTGCAGGCGGAAGCGGTTGCGCTCGCCGTCGGGCGTCCAGCGCGGGAAGAGAAAGCAGGAGATGCCCCCGTCGGCCTGGGCGAGGACGAGGAAGGCGTCGCACTGGGGCGCCGACATGAACCACTTGTGGCCGGTCAGCTCGTACTCGGCGCCGGGCCCGCCGCCGTTCACCGGCCGGGCGACGGTGGTGTTGGCGCGGACATCGGTGCCGCCCTGCTTCTCGGTCATCCCCATTCCGGCCAGGGATCCAGACTTCTCCGTGGCCGGCGCGTTGCGCGGGTCGTAAGTCGAGGAAAAGAAGCGCGGCTCCCACTCGGCCGCCAGCTCGGGCTGGGTGCGCAGCGCCGGGATCACCGAGTAGGTCATCGAGATCGGGCAGCCGATCCCGGCCTCGGCCTGCGACATGCACATGAAGGCGGCGCCGCGGGCAACGTGGGCCCCCGGCCGCGGGTCCTTCCACGGGGAGCTGTGGAGCTCGTTGGCCACGCCGACGGCCATCAGCTCGTGCCAGGCGGGGTGGAACTCGGGGAGGTCGACCCGGTTGCCGAAGCGGTCGTGGGTGCGCAGCTTCGGGCCGTTCTCGTTGGCCAGGCGCCCCAGCTCCTGCGCCGCCCCGCTGCCGGCGTACTCGCCGACGGCGGTGATGCGCTCCAGGTCCCACTCGGCGCCCTCGCGTCGCACCGCCTCACCCAGGACCGTGTCGCTCTCGAAGACGTTGTAGTCGACGAGCGGGGGAGGCTGGTTGAAGACCTCGTGGTTGCCGAAGGTTGAGCGTTCGACCGTTGCCATCGGCCTGGATTGTCGCAGCCCGGCGGCGAGGAGTCCTAGATAGCATCGCGCCCGGTGCCCAAGATCAAGGTCGAGAACCCGGTCGTCGAGCTCGACGGCGACGAGATGACCCGGATCATCTGGTCGTTCATCAAAGAGCAGCTGATCCTGCCCTACCTCGACGTCGAGCTCGAGTACTACGACCTCGGGATCGAGAGCCGCGACGCGAGCGAAGACCGGATCACGGTCGAGGCGGCGGAAGCGATCAAGCGCCACGGGGTCGGCGTCAAGTGCGCGACGATCACCCCCGACGAGGCACGGGTCGACGAGTTCGGCCTGAAGGAGATGTACCGCTCGCCGAACGGGACGATCCGGAACATTCTCGGCGGCGTCATCTTTCGCGAGCCGATCGTGATCTCGAACATTCCGCGCTTGGTGCCCGGCTGGACGAAGCCGATCGTGATCGGCCGCCATGCCTTCGGCGACCAGTACCGTGCCACCGATCTGGTCGTCCCGGGCGAGGGGAAGTTGACCCTTACCTATACGCCGAAGGACGGCTCTGAGCCGATCGAGCTCGACGTCTACGACTTCCCCGACGGGGGCATCGCGATGGCGATGTACAACCTCGACGAGTCGATCCGGGAGTTCGCCCGCGCCTCGATGCGCTACGGCCTCGATCGCGGCTTCCCGGTCTACATGTCGACCAAGAACACGATCCTCAAGCGCTACGACGGCCGCTTCAAGGACCTCTTCGCCGAGGTCTACGAGGCCGAGTTCAAGAACGAGTTCGAGGCTGCGGGCCTCACTTATGAACACCGCTTGATCGACGACATGGTCGCCGCCGCGCTGAAGTGGGAGGGCGGCTATGTCTGGGCCTGCAAAAACTACGACGGCGACGTCCAGTCCGACACCGTCGCCCAGGGCTTCGGCTCGCTCGGACTGATGACGAGCGTGCTGATGAGCGCCGACGGGAAGACGGTCGAGGCCGAGGCCGCGCACGGCACCGTGACCCGTCACTACCGCCAGCACCAGCAGGGCAAGCCGACTTCCACCAACCCGATCGCTTCGATCTTCGCCTGGACCCGCGGGCTCGCGGCTCGCGGCCGCATGGACGAGACCGCCGCGGTCTCGCAGTTCGCGCAGACGCTCGAGCGGGTCTGCGTCGAGACCGTCGAAAGCGGGAAGATGACCAAAGACCTGGCCCTGCTGGTGGGTAGCGGCCAGGAGTACCAGACCACGCAGGAGTTCCTCGGCTCGATTGACGAGAACCTCCAGCGCGCGATGGCTTGACGATCTTCCGAATTTCCAACCCCCTACTCGAGGAGAGGATTTAGTGAGCACCACCCCCGTAAAGGTCACTGTCACCGGCGCCGCCGGGCAGATCGGCTACGCGCTTCTGTTTCGTATTGCCAGCGGCCAGATGCTCGGCCCGGAGACGCCGGTCGAGCTGAGCCTGCTTGAGATCCCGCAGGCGGTGAAAGCCGCCGAGGGCACCGCGATGGAGCTCGACGACTGCGCCTTCCCGCTGCTGCACAAGATCGAAATCAGCGACGACCCCAAGCAGGCCTTCGACGGCTGCAACGTCGGTCTTCTGGTCGGCGCCCGCCCACGCGGGCCGGGCATGGAGCGCTCCGACCTGCTCGAGGCCAACGGCGGCATCTTCAAGCCCCAGGGCGAAGCGATAAACGCCGGCGCCGCCGACGACGTCAAGGTGCTGGTGGTCGGCAATCCGGCCAACACCAACTGCCTGATCGCGATGTCGAACGCGCCCGACGTGCCACGCGAGCGCTTCACCGCGATGATGCGGCTCGACCACAACCGGGCGATCTCCCAGCTCGCGAACAAGCTCGGCAAGCCGGTCTCGGCTGTCACCAACATGATCGCCTGGGGCAACCACTCGCCGACCCAGTACCCCGACCTGGTCAACGCCAGGGTGGAGGGCGGCAGCGCCTGGGACGCGGTCGACGACGAGGCCTGGATCGCCGACGAGTTCATCCCGCGGGTGGCGAAACGCGGCGCCGAGATCATCGACGCCCGCGGCGCCTCCAGCGCCGCCTCGGCGGCGAACGCGGCGATCGATCACGTCCACGACTGGGTGCTCGGCACCCCCGACGGAGACTGGGTCTCGATGGCGGTTCCGGCCGATGGTTCCTACGGCATCGGCGAGGGGATCGTCTGCGGCATGCCCTGCAGCTGCAGCGGCGGCGAGTGGAGCATCGTCCAGGGACTCGACGTTCCTGACTTCTCCCGCGAGCGGATCGACCGCAGCGTGATGGAGCTGCAGGAGGAGCGCGACGCCGTCAGCCAGCTTGGGCTGGTCTAGTAACTCACCACGAGTTGGGAGTAAAAAAGAGGCCGGCGATTGCCGGCCTCTTTTTTGCAGTAACGGGTCAGTACCGATCAGGCGGCGGAATACTGGCGGCCACTCTTTTTCACGCGACCCTCTTTCTCGAGGTCGCCGAGGACCCGATACAGGTAGTTCGGCTTGATTTTCATCTGCTTGGCAACGTCAGATGCGCTGATGCCGGGGTTCTGCTCGATCAGTTTCACCGCCTGATCGGCGCGGGTGCCGCCACGGCGTTTACGGCGGCGGCGCGGACCGCCGGCTTTGCTCGCTTTGGCGGTTTTTTTACTCGCGCTACCGCGCGGGCGGCCGGGGCCGCGGCGAACCGCTTTGCCGCCTAGAGTGGCAAGGGCCTGCTCGGCTTGCTTGATCTGATCCTCGAGCTCACGAATAGTTCTCTCCAGGGCATCGCGAGCTACGTCCAAATGGTTGGTGCTGGGGGGCATCTAGTTTCCTTCCATCCAAAGTTAAAAAAGTACCCAGGCGGGAGTCTGCCAGAGTCACACACACTGTGACACTCGCAGCGGGTGAATCAAAGGGATAATTCAAATACTTGGCCAACTTCCACGATCCGTAGGCACAGTGAAGAAGGTTTTCCGCGAATGTGTATGCGATCGGGTCAGGCGCGCGGGAACTCGGCCGGGAAGCGCTCGGGGTTCGTAAAGAAGCGGATCGACTGGATCGCGTCGTCGGCGACTTCCACCGCGATGATGCTGAGGAAGCCGTGGTCGGTGCTGTCCATGCGCACGCCTGGGTCACCATTGACTAGCACGCGGGTAAAGATGGGGTCGGCCGGGAAAGCCTCCTTGCGCTGCACACCGACCATGAAGCGGGCGATCTTGTCGGCGCCGTAGATCGGCTTGCGGGCGGCGGTGACGACGCCGCCCCCGTCGGAGTACATGACCGCGTCGGCGGCGAGCAGTTCGCGGATTCGTTCGACGTCGCCGGAGACCGAGGCGAGCAGAAAGGCATCGGCAAGGCGCTGGCGCTCCTCGTCGCTGACCGCGCGCCGCCGGCTCGTGTCGCCGGCGTGGTCGCGCGCCCGTTTGGCGATCTGCCGCACGTTCGCCGGGGTGCGGTCGAGGATGTCGGCAATCTCCGCGTACTCGAGGTCGAAGGCGTCGCGCAGGACGAGCACCGCGCGTTCCACCGGGTTCAGGCGCTCCAGCGCGCCGAGCAGAGCGAGGTCGAGGCGCTCGGCTTCGATCGTCTTCGTCTCCGGCGTCTCGGGGTCGGTCAGGAGCGGCTCCGGGAGCCAAGGACCGACATAGACCTCGCGTCGCGCCCGCGCCGAGCGCAGTCGATCGAGGGCGAGGCGGGTGGTGACCGTGACCAGGAAGGCTTCGGGATTGCGGACCGCGTCGCTGTCGGCCTGCTCCCAGCGCAGCCAGGCGTCCTGGGCGATGTCCTCGGCCTCGGTCAGCTCGCCCAGTAGCCCGTAGGCGATGCCCAGGAGGCGGGGCCGACAGGCGGCGAAGGCGTCTTCCCTCATGCCGCCGCTGGTACCTCGTCCCGCACGACAGCAGCAGCAGCGGCGGCGCCGCTGGCGAGCGCTGCGTCGACCAGCCAGCCTTCGCCGCCGACCCAGTCGCCGGCGAGGTAGAGGCCGTCGCCGCGGTCGACCGAGGGCCTTCCGGTGAGCCCGCCACCGGTCGGGGTGGGGATCGCCGAGACCGCGACCATGCGGGGTAGGAAGCGCTCCAGCGTCACCCGCTCGCGCCAGCCCGGTTGCACGCTGTCGGCCATCTCCTCCAGCGCCTCCCGCGGTTCGCGCGCGTAGCTGGCGAGGGTGAGGAGGACGCCGTCGGGGTGATCGGGGGGAGAGTGGCGCGAGAGGTAGGTCGGCTTGTCGACCCCGAGGGCGAAGCGTCGGGAGCGGCGCGGCAGGCTCTGCAGGCCGAGGTCGAGGACGCTCAGCTCGGCGGCTGGTCCGGGGGCGGCGGGGGCCTGCTCGCCGAGAAGCTTGGCGACCGCGTCGGGTCCACCAGCGGCGAGGACCACGACGTCGGCCCGCAACGTCTCCCCGTCGAGGGTGAGCTGCCAGTCCTCGGCGTCTCGCTCGAGGGCGCGCACCGCGGCGCGGGTCCGCAGGGTTGCGCCCGCGGCCTCCGCCTTCCCGGCGAGCGCGTCGACCAGTTGCTGCCAGCCGCCCCGCAGGTACCGCACGCCGGGCCAAAGACCGATCTTCAGCTGGGTAGCTGCGACGTCGGCGCTGAGGCTCTCCTGGTCGGCGACGAACGTCGTTACCCGCACCAGCGCCGCAGCGCTGGCCCGCGCCCGCTCCGAGCCCAGGCTCTGCCGCAACCACTCGGCAGTAGAGATCCCAGCCAGCTCCTCGGGCTCGGTCCGCTGCAGCTTCAAGAACCAGCGCCCGAGCTGCCCCGAACCACCAAGCGTCCGCTTCTGCTTCCCGTCCCGCGGGAAAACCGAAGCGGCGGAGGCCGGCTGCCACAGATCCAGCTCGATACCACTGGCCTTCAGCTCCCGCCCTGCCGGTCCCCCGACGTAGAGAGCATGGGGCCCCTGGTTCAAAACAAACCCACCGCGCTCCTCGGAAGCCGCCCGCCCCCCGAAATGCGGCCCAGCCTCCAAAAGCACCGTCTCGAACCCACCCTCAGCCAACCGCCCCGCAGCCATAAGCCCAGCCGGCCCGCCACCAACAACCGCCGCTTTTCTAGATCCGTTCATGCCACCTAGACGAGAAAGCATCCCGCTTTGTGACAGGCGGATGCTGAAACGCTAGGCGCGGTACTTGCTGCGCTTCTTCGGATAAGTCCGAAAAACGTGATCCCAGAGCGGCGAAGACACCCCATAGCCGTAGCTGTGGTCCTGGAAGTGGTGGCGCATGTGGTGTTCGCGCAACTGCTTGCCGAATTCCGTCTTCGGCACGAAGTGGTGCACGTAGTAGTGCGTGTAGTCGTAGAAGAGGTAGCCGAGGAGGAAGCCGGCGAAGAGCGGGAAGGCGGCATCGCCCAGGATCAGCCGGAAGGCGAGGAAGAAGAGCGCCGCCAGCGGGATCGAGACCGAAGGGGGCATCACCAGCCGCATCTTGTCGTTGGGATGGTCGTGGTGGACGCCGTGGATGATGAAGTGCATGCGGCGGCCGAAGGCGTTGTCCGGCTCCCAATGGAAGAGGAGGCGGTGGAGCCAGTACTCGGTCAGGGTCCAGACGCCGATCCCGGCCAGGGTCAGCAGCGCCAGCTGCCAGGCGGCGTAGCCGCGATCCGCCCCGATCCACTCCATCGCCACCACCACCGGAACGAAGATGATCGCCGGCACCGCGGGGTGGACGCGGGAGAAGAAGTTGAGGAAGTCGCTCTTGAAAAGCGGGGGAGAAGCGGAGAGCTTCTCGCTGCGGGAATGACCCTCCATCAGCTTCGATACTAGCGCCGGCGGGCCGGGTTCCCGGAAGACGCAGGGAAGCTGTGACGGAGCTGTTTCAAAGACGTGGCGATTTGCGGAAACGGCCCTCGCGGATACCCGGCCGCGATGCAAACATGCCGGCCGTGCCGCGCAAGCCAAAGCCGCCGACGTGTGAGGACTGCTATTTCCGCAAAAACCTCCTCTGCGCACTGGAGCTGAACGAGGCTTGCACCACCTTCCGGCCGAACCGACCAGAGGGCCTGGTTCCGCCGCGCCAGCCGGTGCTCTTGATGCGGGCGCCTCGCTGGGCCTCTCGCCCCGCCTGAGCGCTCGCAGCGCTCTCCGGCTGGCTATGTTTCGGCCATGCCGCAAAGGGATCTCTTCGCCGATTTCGCGCGGATGCGTAGGGAGATGGATCAAGTGATGGGTGATAGCTGGAGTCGGACCAGGTACGTGACGCGGCGCGCGAGCGGGTTCTCGCCGAACGTCGACGTCTACTACTGCGGGGATCCGCAGCGGGCGATCGTCAAGGTCGATCTCGCCGGGGTCGAGCTCTCCGAGGTCGGGATCGAGGTCAGCGGTCGCCACCTGGCGATCGTCGGCGAGCGCCAGCTGCAGGAGAGCGAGGGCCGCGTCTACCAGCAGATCGAGATCCCCTCCGGTCACTTCCGCCGCGTCGTCGAGCTGCAGGTCGAGGTCGACGCCGAGCGCGCCACCGCCACCTACGAGGAGGGCATCCTGCGGATCGAGCTGCCGCTGCGCGACCCCAACGAGACGACCCGCCGGGTTCCGATAGGCCGCAAGTGATGGAGGGCGCACCGGTCCTCGAAGTGGTCGACTCGCCACTCGACGTCGACGAGGCAATTCGTGCCAGCCAGCCGCTGCCCGACGCCCTCCCGGTCCTGCCGTTGCGCGACACCGTCGCCTTCCCCGAAACGCTGGCGCCGCTGGCTGTCGGCCAGGAGCGCTCGATCCAGCTTGTCGACGACGTCCTCGGCGCCAACCGGATGCTGGCGATGGTCACCTCCCGCGACCCGGAGCTGGAGGTTCCCGGCCCGACCGACCTCTACGACGTGGGCGTCGTCGGCGCCGTCGCCCGCATGGTCAAGGTCCCCGACGGGAGCCTGCGGATCCTCGTCCAGGGGATGCAGCGGGTGAAGCTCGGCGAGTACGTCACCGAGCAGCCCTACATGGTCGCCCACATCGCCGAGCTGCCGGACGTGATCGAGCCGACCCCCGAGCTGGAGGCGCTGAACCGCAACGTCCAGCGCACCTTCTCGGAAATCGTCGAGCAGATCCCCTACTTGCCCGAGGAGCTGCAGATGGCGGTCGCCAACATCGACGACCCGGCGGCGCTCGCCCACCTGATCGCCGGCGCGCTGCGGATTGGGACCGAGGAGAAGCAGAAACTGCTCGAAGAGGTCGACGTCGCCAAGCGGTTGCGCCACCTCTCGCGGGTCCTCGCCCGCGAGCTCGAGGTCGTCCAGCTCGGCACCCAGATCCAGACCCAGGTGCAGTCGGAGATCGACAAAGGCCAGCGCGAGTTCTTCCTCCGCCAGCAGATGAAAGCGATCCAGGACGAGCTGGGAGAAGAGGACGAGCAGCAGGCCGAAGCGAACGAACTGCGGGAGAAAATCGAGGCCGCCAAGCTCCCCGAACACGCGCTGAAAGCCGCCGAGCGGGAGCTTTTGCGGCTGGAGAAACTGCCGCCCGCTGCCGCGGAGCACGGCGTCATCCGCACCTACCTGGAGTGGCTGACGGAGCTGCCCTGGTCGAATGAGACCGAGGACAACCTCGACCTCGCCCACGCCCGCGAGGTCCTCGACGCCGACCACTACGACCTGGAGAAAATCAAGGATCGGATCCTCGAGTACCTGGCGGTGCGCAAGCTCAACCCCGACTCGCCGGGCCCGATCCTCTGCTTTGCCGGCCCGCCCGGGGTCGGCAAGACCAGCCTTGGCAAATCGATCGCCAGGGCGCTGGGGCGCGAGTTCGAGCGGATCTCCGTCGGCGGCGTCCGGGACGAGGCCGAGATCCGCGGCCACCGCCGCACCTATATCGGCGCGATGCCCGGCACCATCGTCCGCGCCCTGCGCGACGCCGGCTCCCGCAACCCCGTCTTCATGATCGACGAGATCGACAAGATGGGCGCCGACTTCCGCGGCGACCCCGCCTCGGCGATGCTCGAGGTGCTCGACCCGGCGCAGAACGACAGCTTCCGCGACCACTACCTCGACCTCGAGTTCGACCTCTCCGACGTCGTCTTCATCGCCACCGCCAACGTCCTCGACACGGTCCCCGGGCCGCTGCTCGACCGGATGGAGACGATCGAACTGGCGGGCTACACGCTGGAGGAGAAGAAGCACATCGCCCGCCGCTATCTGGTCGGGCGCCAGATCAAAGCCAACGGGCTGAAGCCCTCGCAGATCGAGATCTCCGACGCGGCGCTGACGGCGATCATCGAGGAGTACACCCGCGAGGCCGGGGTCCGCGGCCTCGAGCGCCAGATCGGCACCGTCTGCCGCAAAGTCGCCCGTCAGGTCGCCGAGGGCAAAGCCAAGGGCAAGGTCCGGATCTCCGGCAAAAAAGCGCGCCAGCTGCTGGGGCGGCGGCGGGTCTTCGCCGAGCAGCGGCGCCGGACCAAGGACCCCGGCGTCGCCACCGGCCTCGCCTGGACGCCGACCGGCGGCGACGTCCTCTTCATCGAGGCGACCGCGATGCCCGGCTCGGGCAAGCTGACGATCACCGGCCAGCTCGGCGAGGTGATGAAGGAGTCAGCGCAAGCGGCGCTCTCCTACGTGCGCGGCCACTGCGGCGAGATCGCGCCGCAGGTCGAGGGCAACTGGTTCGCAGAGCACGACGTCCACGTCCACGTGCCGGCTGGGGCGGTGCCGAAGGACGGCCCCTCGGCCGGGGTGGCGATGACCGTCGCGCTCTCCTCGCTCATCAGCGGCCGTCCGGTCCGCAACGACGTGGCGATGACCGGCGAGGTGACCCTGACCGGGCAGGTGCTGCCGATCGGCGGCCTGAAGGAGAAGTCGCTGGCGGCGCAGCGGGCGGGGATCAAGAAGGTGATCGTCCCGGGTCGCAACGAGGGCGATGTCGCGGAGATCCCCGAGCACGAGCTCGGCAACCTCGAGTTCGACTACGTCGACGAGGTCTCCCAGGCCCTCGAGGTCGCGCTGTCCTAGTGCGCTCACGCACCTTCTGGATCGTCGCCGGGCTGACCGCGCTGGGGGCGCTGCTGCGCTTTGCCACCCTCGGCGACCAGGCCTACCACCACGACGAGATCGTCACCGCCAGCCGGGTCCTGCGGGTCGGCTTCGGCCACGCGATGGACGCGGTCGGCTTCTCCGAGTCGGCGCCGCCGCTCTATTACGCGCTGGCCTGGCTCTGGACGCAGGTGACCGGCAACGGTGAGTGGGGGCTGCGTTTCCTCTCGGCGCTCGCCGGCGTCGCGACGATTCCGGTCGCATTCTTCATCGGCCGCGAACTGCGCGGCCCCCGCGCCGGCGTCATCGCCGCGGCGCTGGTCGCGGTCAACCCGATGCTCCTCTGGTACTCGCAGGAGGCCCGCGCCTACGCCCTGCTCGGCCTCTTCTGCGCGCTCTCGCTGCTCTTCTGCGTGCGGGCGCTGCAACCCCAGCCGAACTCGCCTTTTGTTGCGGATGGCGAGACAAAAGGCGAACTCGGCGGAAGACGAGACTTTGTTCTCTGGGGCGTCTTCTCGGCGCTGGCCCTCGCCACGCACTACTTTGCCGTCTTCCCGCTGATTGCCGAGGTCGTCCTGCTGGCGCGCCGCCGTGGCCGGGCGATCCTCTCCGGGCTCTGGATCGTCGCCCTCGCCGTCGTCCTGCTGGCGCCGCTGGCGATCCACCAGATGTCCTACGGCCACGCCGAATGGATCGGCAAATTCAGCCTCGGCCACCGGGTCGCGGAAGTCGGGATCACCTTCATGGTCGGCGAGACCGGCGACATCATCGGCCGCATCGAGCAGTGGCAGCCGGCGCTGCTTCCGCTGGCGCTGGTCGCCGCCGCGTTCGCGGTCTTGCTGGTTCGCGGCTCTCGCTCCGAGCGTCGCGCCGCCTTCGTCCCCTTTTCCGTCGCCGCGGTCACCGTCGGCATCCCGCTGGCGCTGGCGATCCTCTCCGCCGGCAAGGACTTCGTCCTCGCCCGCAACCTGCTACCGGCCCTGGTCCCGCTCCTGGTCGCGGTCGCTGTCGCGCTCGCCACCGAGCGCGCCCGCCGCCTCGGCACCGCGATCGCCGTGGTCCTGGTCGTCTACTCCCTCGCCTTCAGCATCCACGCCAGCACCTCCTCCGACCTGCAGCGCCCCGACTGGCGGGCGGTGGCCGACCATCTCGGCGACCCCGACGGGCCGCGGGCAACGGTGACCTGGGTCCTCGGCGAGGCGCCGCTGCGCTTCTACCTCTCGACCGGGGCGATCCAGCTAAAAGCTTCGGAAGGCTACGACTGGCTGGTGCGCGAAATCGCCTTCGTCTCGATGGGCAAGCAGCCGCCCCCGCCGCACCGTCTGCTCGGTCCCGGCTTCCGCGAAACCACCGCCGAAGGCGTCGGCCCAATCTTCATTCGCCGCTTCCGGGTCCCCGGTCCCGAACTCGTGCCGCTGCGCCTGCGGGAGCTCCGCCAGGCACAGACGAATTTTCGAAACAACGGCGTATTGCTCGACGGTGTTGGGCCTGGTTAACCCTGGGTATGGGGTAGAGAGTTATTCTGGTGTCGGCCACTGAATCCAGCGAGGAGAAGGCATGAGCAAGACGACGACGGCGCGCGCCGGCGACATTTACGAGACTGCCCGCGAAAATCCCTACGTGCAGCGGTTGATCGAAGACGATGAGCTGCGCGACAGCCTCAAGGACGCTTTCGAGAGCGCCAAGAGCGCCTACGGCCGCGCGACCGGCAACGGCAAGGGAACCGTCAAGGCGGTGACCAGCGACAAGAAGGTCCAGAAGGACCTGCGCAAGGCCGCCGAGAGCCTGCAGGAGGCTTCCGAGAGCCTGCGCTCGAAGCCGAAGCGCAAGGGCGGCATCGGCCGGCTTCTCCTTATCGCCATCATTGGCGCGGTGATCGCCCTGGCGGTCAGCGAGGGAGCCCGCAAGGCCGTGCTTGACGCGCTCTTCGGTGCCGAAGAGGAGTTCGAGTACACGTCCACGACGAGCATCAACGGGTCCTGACGGTCCTGAGCAAGACCTAAGCTAAGGCCTGGATGGAGGCTGCGACCAAAGAGCGGGAGCTCAGCGGCGACAAGGCACAACGGATCGTCAACGCGATGCGTGACTCGGTTGCGCAACGCGGCGCCGCTGGTTCCACCTTCGAGCACGTCGCCCGTGAGGCGGGAGTCAGTCGCGGTCTCTTGCACTATTACTTTGGGACCAAGGAGCGGCTCCTGGTCGAGGTCGTGCGCCGCGACACCGAGCTGCGGGTCGAACGTCTCGACGCGCGGCTGGGGCCGGCGAAGACCGTCGACGGTGTGGTCGAGGCGCTAGTCGCCAGCCTCACCGACATGATCGAGAACGAACCCGGCTTCTTCCTTCTCCTCTACGAGCTGTTCAGCGCCGGGCGCCGCAACCCCGATATCCAGCGCGAGGTCGGCCAGCTCTTCGAGCGCACCCGCTCCCACGTCGCCGAGGTCCTGCGCAGCAAGGACGAGGAGGGGGTCTTGAGCCTCCGCTTCGCCGCCGAGGACGTCGTCTCCTACCTCTTCGCCCTCGGCGACGGCTTCGCCCTGCAGGCGCTCTCGGACCCCTCGCGCGACAGCGCCGGCGCCTTCGCGGTCGGGGTCGCCTCGGCGCGGTACCTGCTCGGCTCCGAGTAGCCCCTGCCGGCGCAGCCGGAGTTTTTCCGGCGCTTTAGAGCCAGCCGGCGCGCTTGAAGCGCCAGTAGAGGAAGAGGCAGACCGCGGCGATCAGGGCGATCACGGCGGGATAGCCGAGGGTCCATTCGAGCTCGGGCATGTGTTCGAAGTTCATCCCGTAGATGCCGGCGATGGCAGTTGGCACCACGGCGATCGCGACCCAGGCGGAGATCTTCCGCATGTCTTCGTTCTGGCGCATCGAGACCTGGGTCAGGTTCGCTTCCAGGGCGCTGTCGAGAAGCTGGCGGAAGTTCTCGATCCGGGTCGAGACCCGCCGCAGGTGGTCTTCGACGTCGCGGAAGTACTCGTGCAGCGCTTCCGGAACGACCGCGAAGTTGCGGTTGCACAGTTCTTCCAGCGCTTCGGCCAGCGGCGCCGTCGCCGCCTGGAACTCGAGCACCTCGCGCTCGAGCTTGTAGATCCGCTCGGTCGGGTTCTGGCCTTCGCCGAAGACCTGCAACTCGACTTCGCGCACGTCCTGGTCGAAGCCGTGGGCGGCTTCGATGTAGCTGTCGACGACGTGGTCGAGGATCGCGTAGAGGACCGCGCCGGGCCCTTTCTCGAGCATGTCCTGCCGCTGCTCCAGACGCTTGCGCACGGGCCCCAGGTCGGCGTCGCCATGCCGCACCGTGATCACGAAGTCGGGGGCGACGAAGACCGAGATCTCGCCGACTTCGATCACCTCTTCGGGGTCGACATAGCGGGCCGTCTTGACCACCACGTGGATCGTGTCGCCGTAGGCCTCGACCTTCGGCCGCTGATGCGCCCGCACCGCGTCCTCCACCGCCAGCTCGTGCAGCCCGAACTCAGCCGCAACCGCCGTGAACTCCTCCTCGCTCGGCTCGACGACGCCAAGCCAGACGAAGGTCCCCTCCTCAGCCGCCGCCTCGCCGGCCTGCCGCATCGAGAGCTCGGCCTGCTTCCGCTTCCCTCGCTCGTAGGCCGCGCAGTCGACGATCATCGGCCCAGAGTACGGGTCGCGAGTGACGGCGCGCACGGAGTGATGCGGCTCACAGACCCGGATCCCGTTGCCGGGGGAGGCTTCCTCGACAGCATCAACCCGGCGACGAGGGAGACGAGCATGAGAGACGCGATGAGGTCACTGGCGGGGTTCTTGGGACGTCGCCGCCGTTTGGTGGTCGGGGCCTGGGTCCTGATCGTCCTCCTTGCGCTTCCCTTCGCCTCCAAACAGACCGACCACCTGACCGGCGGCGGCTTCGACGTTCCGGGCAGCCAGTCGATGAAGGTGAGCGAATCGCTGCAGGACGAATTCGGCTCGCAGGCGGACGGGATCGGAGTCGTGTTGCAGGCGGCGCCTGACGCGAGCGCTGCCGAGCGGGGCGCGGCGGTTACGCGGGTTCGTGAGGAGGTTGCGACCCTCGATGACGTCACCCTGCCGCCGGACGTCGCGGCGCAGGCGCGCAGGCAGCTGCAGGGGACCGATGTGGTGCTTGTGCCGCTGCGCAGCAACCTCTCTTCCGATGAGCTGATCGACCCCGCCGCCACCCTGCGCGAAGACCTCGATCCCGGCAGCGCTGACGCCGGGGTCACGCCCTACCTGGTCGGGCAGCCGACGATCTGGGCCGGGATGCAGGAAATCTCCAAGGAAGACCTCGCCAAGGCCGAGGGGACCGGGTTCCCGATCGTCGCGCTGATCCTCCTCGTCGTCTTCGGCTCGCTCGCCGCGGCGGCGCTGCCGCTGGCGCTCGGCTTCGTCAGCGTGCTGGTCACCGGGGCGCTGATCTACTTCATCTCGCTGGAGATGACGACCTCGGTCTTCGTCACCAACATGGCCTCGATGATCGGGATCGGCGTCGCCGTCGACTACTCGCTCTTCATCCTCGCCCGCTACCGCGAGGAGCGAGAAGCCGGGCACGACCAGGCCGAAGCGCGGGCGCTATCGCTCTCCACCTCGGGTCTCGCCGTCACCTTCTCCGGCCTCGCGGTGATCATCTCCCTGGCCGGGCTGTGGATGGTCGACAACCAGGCGCTGCGCTCGATGGCGCTGGGGGCGATGACCGTCGTCGCGGTCTCGATCCTTACCGCGACGACGCTGCTGCCGGCACTGATCGCGATGCTCGGCGACCGCGTCCTGCCGGGCGGAATCGTCGGCAAGGTCGAGCACTTCCTCGGCCGCCGCTTCTATCGCCGCAAGACCGCCGCCCAGCACGCGACGGAGAAAAATCGCTTCTGGCGCGCCTGGACCGAGCGGGTGATGGCGCGGCCGTGGACCGCGGTCATCGGGGTCTCGGCGGTGTTGCTCTTCCTCGCCAGCCCGCTGCTCTCGCTCGAGACCGGGACCGAAGCGCTGGCCCAGTTCCCGAAGGGCGGGGACGTGCGGGTCGGCAACGAACTCGCCTCCGATCAGCTAAACGGAGGCACCGACCCGGTCCAGATCGTCGCCAGCTTCGACGGGGCCCCTGGGGCGGAGGGACGGGCGGCGGTCGCCGGCTTCGTCCGTGACGTCGAAGGGACCGCCGGCGTCACCGCCGTCGGCAAACCGGCCTACGCCGGCGACAGCGTCCTCGTCCAGGCGACCCCGAGCGCGCCGAGCGAGTCCGATGCGGCGGTGGCGCTGGTCGACCGCCTCCGCGACACCGTCGTCCCCGCCTCGGCCCTGGCGCAGCAGGCTGAAGTCAACGTCGGCGGCGAGACCGCCCGCGGCGAGGACGTCCGCGAGCAGGTCAGCGGCTCGATGTGGAAGATCATCCTCTTCGTCCTCTCGCTCAGCTTCCTGGTGCTGATGGTGATGCTGCGCTCGCTGATCCTGCCATTGAAGGCGGTGCTGATGAACCTGCTCTCGATCGGCGCCGCCTTCGGCGTCCTCGTCGCGATCTTCCAGTGGGGCTGGCTCGACGGCTTCCTCGGCTTCGAAAGCCAGGGGGCGCTGGACACGATCAACATTCCGCTGATCTTCGCCATCGTCTTCGGCCTCTCGATGGACTACGAGGTCTTCCTGATGTCGCGGATCCGCGAGCGCTACATGGTCCACGGCGAAAACGAACGCGCAGTCGCCGAGGGCCTCTCGACCAGCGCCCGCACGATCTCTTCGGCGGCGCTGATCATGACCTCGGTCTTTGCCGTCTTCGTCCTCACCGGCGTGCCCTCGATCAAGGAGCTGGGCCTCGGCTCGGCGATCGCGATCGCCCTCGACGCCACCCTCGTCCGCCTGATCCTCGTCCCGGCGGCGATGAAGCTGATGGGCGACTGGAACTGGTGGTTCCCGAGCTGGCTCGACAAGCTGATCCCGGACTTCAGCTTCGAGGGCAGCGAGTCGGAGCCCGAGCCGGCCAAAGCCTGAGGTCGACGGGCCGAAAACCGGTGTAGGTAACCGGTTTTCGGCCCGTCGCCAATAGGATGGGCGCCATGAACGGGGATGAGATTGCGTTCGTCGGCGCTGCGAGGCAGGCGGAGATGGTTCGGGCGGGGGAGGTCTCGCCGAAGGACCTGGTTCAGCTCAGCCTCGACCGGATCGCTCGCCTCGATCCCGAGCTGAACGCCTTCCGCAAGGTCTTCGCCGAGAAGGCGTTGCTGGAAGCCGAGCAGGCCGAGGCGCGGCTCAAGGGCGGCGAGGAGCGGCCGCTGCTGGGCGTGCCGATCGCGATCAAGGACGAAATCGACGTCGCCGGCGAGGTAAACACCCACGGCACCGACGGCTTCACCGAGCCGGCGAAAGCCGACTCGGAGGTGGTGCGGCGGCTGCGCGAGGCGGGCGCGATCGTCATCGGCCTGACGCTGCTGCCCGAGATGGCGATCTGCGGCTTTAGCGAGTCGGCCACCTACGGGGTCACCCGCAATCCCTGGAACCCACAGCGCACCCCGGGCGGTTCGAGCGGCGGCTCTGGCTCGGCAGTTGCCGCCGGCCTAGTCCCGATCGCCTCCGCCGGCGACGGCGCCGGCTCGATCCGGATCCCGGCCGCATCCTGTGGGCTCTTCGGACTGAAGGTCAGCCGCGGCCGCGTCTCGCTCGCCCCCAATCTCGAAGGCTGGCGCGGGCTGGCGGTCGAAGGCTGCCTCAGCCGCTCGGTCCTCGACACGGCGTTGTGGCTCGACATCGTCTCCGGCGGCTCACAGGAGGACGAAGCGCCGCCGCCGCCCGACCGCCCCTTCCTCGAGGCGGCGAAGACCCTGCCGGGCAAGCTGCGCGTCGCCTACTCGACCCGCGCCCCGCGGGCGCTGGCGCCGCCAACGGTCTCCGACGAAGCCAAGGGAGCGGTCGCCGACGCGGCGGAGCTGCTGCGCTCGCTCGGCCACGACGTCGCCCGGCGCGATCCCGACTGGGGCAACATCGGCGACTCGATCTCGGCCCGCTTCCTCAAGGGCGTAGGAGAGACCGTCGAAGCGGTTCCCCATCCCGAGCGCCTCGAAAGCCGCACCCGCGGCTTCGGCCGGCTCGGCCGGATCCTCCCCGACAGGCTCTACCAGCACGTCATGTCCCGGCGACCCGCCGACCAGGCTCGCGTCAACGCGATCTTCGACCACTGCGACGTCCTGGTGATGCCGGTGATGGGCGGCACCGCGCTGCCGATCCGGCGCTGGGAGGGCAAGGGCGCCCTGCAGACGGTGCTCGGCATGAGCCGCTTCTATCCCTACTGCGTCCCCTGGAACCACCTCGGCAACCCGGCGATGGCTGTGCCCGCCGGTTTCTCACCCGAGGGCATGCCGCTCTCGATCCAGGTCATCGGCCGCCCCGGGGATGAGGCGACGCTTCTTTCCCTCGCCGCCCAGCTCGAGGCCGAGCGGCCCTGGGCGGATCGCCGCCCGCCGATCTCCTAAAAGCGCGCCGCTTGCGCGGCGCCGGCTAGTTGAAGACCTTGCGGAACCGCGCCAGGTCGCGGACCTTGCCGCGGGGGCGGATGCGGCGCTGGAGCATCATCTTCAGCTGATTGGCGTCGGGTTTGCCGGCGGCGATCCAGTCGGCCCAGCTGGTCTCGATCGTGACGTTGGCGCTCGGCGATTCGCCCGGCTCGGTCCGGGTCGAGCCGTTGTCGAGGACCAGATGCCACGGTTCGGCGTCGGTGAAGCGCCACTGCACGATGAAGGGCGAGCCGTTGGCAGCTGCCGGGTCGGCGACGCGGCCGATCAGGTCGAAGTAGAGGCGCTGGATCTCCGGGTCCTTGCTCGGCGGCGGGCCTTCCGGGGAGCCGATCACACCGGCCATCATCATCTCGATCTGGCGCTTCGCGACCTCGTTCTCGTCGTCCTCGGGCGGGAAGGGGAAGACGCCGGGGGGCATCTCCTCGGTCGGGAACCCGATCGTCCGCCAGCGTTGGCGGATCAGTTTCATCCCGAAGGCGAAGATGTCCTCGAGCGTGAAGCCGTAGCACTCGGTGTAGGAGCGGTCCATGTTCGGCGGCGAGAAGACGGCAGGCCCGTAGGGCAGGACTTCGCGCAGCAGCTCGACCACCGCCTCGCGGTTTTCCTGCCACCCCGGCGTCGGCTCGTTGAGCAGCTCGGAGAGGACCTTGACGCCGAAGCCGATGTGCCGTTGCTCGTCGCGGGAGACGTTGACCATCCCGGCGCTGAACCCGGGCATCGTCTCCTCGGAGGCGAAGAAGTCCTCGATGAAGTGCTGGCCCGGCTGGGCGAGGCTGCCCTCGACGATCAGGTGGTAGAGGGTGATCGCTTGCGCGAACTTGGCGACCGAGCGGTCCTTGCGCAGTTCCTCGGCCATCACGTCGAGGCGGTCGAAGATCCCGCGGTAGCCCCAGTTCAGCTGCGGCAGGGTGGAGGCGAGGGTCTGCTGGACGGAATCGCCGCCGACCCCGATCACCTCTTTGAAGAAGCGGTGGAAGAAGATCGAGTGGCGTACCTCGTCAACCTGCTGCGTGGCGAGGAAGTAGGACATCTCCTCGGTTGGGGCGGCGGTGACGTAGGGGGCGAGGGTATCGGCGACCCGGTCCTCGCCGTAATAGAACATCGAGTAGATCCACATCGCCGAGCGCCGCTGGATGTCGCTCAGCGCCTCCCAGCCGGCGCGGTCCTTTGAGAAGTCGAGGTCGTAGGCGCTCCAGTTGCCTTGCTCCCAGCGGTGGTACAGGTCCTCGTAGGTGATGTTGTCCATCAGGCGCTGGGAAGCGACGCTCATCGTGTCTCCTTTTGGTGCATAGAAGGGCACCGAGGAGACTACCGCGATCCTGGCCAGCTAGCCAGGATCGACGACGGGACCCCGGGTCGTGGCCAGGGTCCCGCCGACACTCATTTTCCTATTTGACGAATTCGCGGACCTGTTCGTAGACGGTTTTGTCCGTCGTCAACGCCGTGTGCGAGATGCACGCCGTTTTCGTGTTCGTCGCTCCGCTCAGCGAAACGCTCGAGTCCGGGTTGATGATTTCGTCGCAGGGCGACCACCAGGTGCCGTAGTTGACGGTGCCCGGGGTCTCGTCGCCGGCGTTCAGTTCGCCGAGGAATTTGGAGCCGACCCGCATCTCCACGCACGAAGTGCTGAAGCAGAAGTTCGCGGTTTCGGTGCCGTGGTTCGGACCGCCGAGCGAGACCCAGTCATCGACCTTCGCTTCCCCGCCGAGGAACTTGATGTACCAGCGGCTGTTGAGGCTGCCCATCGAGTGGGCGATGATGTCGACCTTCGTCGCGCCGGTGTTTTTCAACAGGGTTTCCACCCTCGATTTCACTTCTTCGGCATCGACTTTGTTGGACTGCGAGGTGTTGTAGCTGTAGGCGCTCAGGAACGATTTCGAATAGCCGTCTTTTTCGAAATTGCCGATCATCGTGTTCCAGAGCGAAGCGCTCTCCACGTATCCGTGGACGAACAGGATCGGGTCCTGAGCGCTCGCGCCGGCTGGCGCCAGCGCGGTACCGGTGATGCAAAGAGCGATCGCAGAAAGGATCGCCGTCAGTCGTTTGCTGACCATTTTCACTCCTCGTAGAACGCAGAGCGCCTCCCTAGCGCACCGCTGTCATATGACCCGAGCAGACCGGTTAAGTACTCGGGAGCGCTTGAGTAAACCAGCTAGGAGCCGCTGGTGCCAGGCTCCGCGGGTGACGGAACCTGTATCTCGCGCTTGAGGATCTTGCCGGTCGGCCCCTTCGGCAGGTCGTCCATGAACCAGACCAGGCGCGGGTACTTGTAGGCCGCGATCCGCTCCTTTACGTACTCGCTGACTTCCTCCGGCGCCAGCTCCTCACCGTCGTGGAGGACGACGGCAGCGCAGATCTCCTCGCCCCACTGGTCGTGGGGGGCGAGGAGGACGGCGGCTTCGCGGATCTTCGGGTGCTCGTAGAGGATCTCCTCGACCTCGCGGGGGTAGACGTTGTAGCCGCCGCGGATGATCATGTCCTTCTTGCGATCGACGATGAAGAAGTAGCCGTCCTCGTCGATCCGGGCCATGTCGCCGGTGTGGAACCAGCCGCCACGCATCGCCTCCTCGGTCGCGTCCGGTTTTTCCCAGTAGCCCTTCATCACGTTGTGGCCGCGGATCACGATCTCGCCGACCTCGCCCTGCGGCACCTCCCGGTCGTTCTCGTCGACGACCTTCATCTCGACCTGGCGCAACGGCGTCCCGATCGAACCGGGCTTGCGCGGCCGTCCCGGGTGGTTGGAGCTCGACACCGGCGAGGTCTCCGAGAGCCCGTAGCCCTCGAGCAGTTCGCACTCGAACGCCTCCTCGAAGCCGCGCAGCACCTCGACCGGCATCGGCGCGCCGCCGGTGATGCAGATTCGCAGCGCCGAGGTGTCGTGCCGCTCGCGGTCGGGGTGATAGAGGAGCGCTCCGTACATCGTCGGCACGCCGTAGAAGTGGGTGACACCGTCGCGTCCCATGATCTCCAGCGCGTCGCCGGGATCGAATTTCGGCAGCAGGGTGAGGGTCGCGCCGACCCGCAGCGAGGCGTTCATGCTCACCGTCTGGCCGAAGGAGTGAAAAAGCGGCAGCGAACCGAGGACGACATTGCCCTCTTGGACTTCGCAGGTGGTTTCCGAGGCGATCTGCGCGTTGCGGGTGAGGTTGAAGTGCGTCAGCTCGGCGCCCTTCGGCTTGCCGGTGGTGCCGGAGGTGTAGAGGATCACGGCGGTGTCCTCCTCGTCGGTCTCGGCGATATCTGCATCCGGCTGGCGGCCACTGAGCAGCTCGGCGAAGGCTTCGGGCTCGACCTCAATCAGCTCGGCAGCGCCCTCCGCAGCGCCCTCGCGCGCCTCCTCCCCGAAGCCGTGCCAGGCGAGCAGCAGCTTGGCGCCCGAGTCTTCGAGGTAGAAGGCGATCTCGCGCCGCTTCAGCAGCACGTTCATCGGCACGACTACGCCCCCAGCGCGGAGCACGCCGTAATAGGCGATCGGGAACTCGAGCACGTTCGGCAGCATGACCCCGACCCGGTCGCCCTGCTGGAGCCCTTGCTCGCGCAGCAAGGCCGCCAGGCGGGCGCTGCGGTCGTCGAGCTCGGCGTAGGTCAGCTCCAGCGGGCCGAGGCGCACGGCGACGGCAGCCGGCTTCCGCTCGGAGCTCTCGGTGACGATCGAAGCGAGATTCAGGCCCATCGGTTTCCTCCCTGGATCCGGTTGCTCCCCGACGCCAGTCTAGACCGGTTGTCGCGTTCGCTAGGGTCGCGCCGATGGACGACCTCGGCCACCCTGTCTCCTACCTGGTGGCGAAGCGCGGGATCCCCGTCTTCTCCAGCGACGGCCAGAAACTCGGCCGGGTGGTCCGCGTCTTCGCCGCCCCCGAGGCCAACATGTTCGACGGGATCCTTTTCGACGAAAGCTGGGGTCCGGGCGGACGCAGGTTCGTCGATGCGCCGGAGGTGGGGGCGATCTACGAGCGGGGCGTTGTTCTCAAGCTCGACGCCGACGCAGCGTCGAAGCTGCCAAGGCAGCGCCCGTAGCCGGGCGTGCAAATTTGCGCGCCATCTTCTAGTATGCCCGCCATGCTGCAAAGGCTGCTGATTATTGGGGGGCTGCTTGCGATGGTCGTTCTGTCTGGCTGTGGCGGCTCCGACTCTTCGAGCACGATCTCCTACGAACCGTTTGACTTGGGAGCGCCGCGCTCCCACATTCGGCAAGACGTGCAGATAAAGCCAGGGCCAAACGGCCTGTTTGGGCCGGAGACCGAGCCGGTCGTTCCCGACCAGCCGGCGCCCGAATTCCTTATCAGCCAGGACCTGATCGACGGAGTCGGCAACCTGGCTCGCGTGGGGGACACGGTGACCGTGCAGTACGTCGGCTACCTCTACGACTCGAAGAAGAAGTTCGCCTCCTCCTGGGACGAAAACAAGCCCTTCACCTTCACGCTCGGCAAAGGAGAAGTGAGCCAGGGCTGGGAAGAAGGCGTCTTCCAGATGGAGATTTCAGATCGGCGCGAGTTGATCATTCCCCCCGACCTGGCGGTCGGCGGTCCGCCGAAGGACGCTCCCAAAGGCGAAACCCTCGTCTACGTGATCGACCTGCTGGCCGTCGAAGAGAACTAGCGTCACCGGTCATGTCTGGCGGTTTGGCATTAGGATGCCGCCGATGCGCAGACTTGTCCTGATCATTGGCGCCTGCATGGCGCTGCTGGTGGCCGGTTGCGGCGACGACGATTCCTCGACCACTGCCTCGTCGGCCGGTGAAGAAACCTCTGCTCCGCAGGAAGCCGAAGCGCCGGCGAAGAAGACGAAGCCGCAGGTCGCGCCGCCGAAGGGAGCGCCGGCGACGGAACTCGTCGCCAATGATCTGGAAGAAGGGACCGGGCCAGTCGCAAAGGCGGGTGACGAAGTGTCGGTCCAGTACGTCGGCGTCAACTACAAGACCGGCAAGGAGTTCGACGCGTCGTGGGACAGGGGGGAACCGTTCACCTTCGCCCTCGGTTCCGGCATGGTCATCCCGGGATGGGAAGAAGGCGTGCAGGGGATGAAGGTTGGCGGCCGACGCGAACTGATCATCCCGCCCGAACTCGGGTACGGCGCGGCCGGGTCACCGCCGGCGATTCCGCCGAACGAAACGCTCGTCTTCGTGATCGACCTCGAAGCGATCAGCTAGCCAGTCGGCGCCGGGCGGCATCATCGGCCCATGCCGCGCTCGCCGATCGCCGAACGCCTGACCGCCCAAGCCCTTTCAGGTGAGCCGCTGCGCTCGCCCGAGGCGGTGGCAGAGCGTTTATTGGCGGTGCAGGGGCAGGACCCGCGCGGAGCGCGGCTGGCGGTCAGGGCGCGGACCGAGGGTGTCGCGGCCGCCGACGTCGACCTGGGGCTGACCGAGGACCGCTCGCTGCTGATCACCTGGCTCAACCGGGGGACGCTCCACCTGGTTCGCAGCGAGGACTACCCCTGGCTGCATGCGCTGACGACGCCGACTCACTTCGCCAGTTGCCGGCGGCGGCTGCAGCAGGAGGGGATCTCGGAGAGCGCCGCCGAGCGGGCGATGGACACGATCGAGCGGACCCTCGCCGAGGAGGGGCCGCTCAGCGGTAAGGACCTCCGCGCCCGGCTCGATGACGCCGGCGTGCTCACCGAGGGTCAGGCGTTCATCCACCTGATGTTCCTCGCCGCGGCCCGCGGGATCCTCGTGCGCGGCCCGATGGTCGGCAAGCAGCATGCCTACGTCCTCGTCCACGACTGGCTCGGCGAGCCGAAGCCGGTTGACCGGGAGAAGGCGGTGACGGAGCTCGCCCGCCGCTACCTGGTCGGGCACGGCCCCGCAGACGACCGCGACCTGGCGCGCTGGGCCGGCTTGCCCCTGCGCGCCGCGCGGGCCGGGCTGGCGGCGATCGCCTCCGAGCTGGAGCAGCGCCAGGATGGGCTCGTCGACCTGAAGAAGCGACCCAAGCCCGCGCCGCTGCCGCCACCGCGGCTGCTCGGCGCTTACGACCCGCTGCTGCTCGGCTGGACCTCGCGCGAGGAAGTCGTCGGCCCGCACAAGCTGCTGGTCACGATCAACGGGATCTTCCGGCCCTTCGCCCTGGTCGAGGGCCGAGCCGTGGCGCGCTGGGGGTTGGCCGGCGGCAAGGTGACGATCGAGGCCCTGGGCAAGGTGCGAAAGAAGGACGCCGCTGCGCTCGAGGAAGAAGCGCAGCGGGTCCTGGAGTTCCTGGGCGCCTAGGAGGGGTTAGGGGGTTCCTCGTCGAGGCGGGGCGGCATCGCGTCGCCGGTCGCCGGCGGCGCTTCCTGTCCCGGCAGCGGCTCGGCCTCCTGCTCCCAGATGTGGTTGAGCGAGACCTGCAGGTAGGCCCACATGCCGGGGGAGAGGAGCAGGTAGAGGATCAAGGCGATCCAGCCGCTGACCGGCTCGCGGCCGGCGACTTTCGAAGCTCCCTGGACTCGCTGCGTCCCGCGCCAGTAGGTGACGAGCGCCGGGATGACGATGATCCCGCCGGGGAAAAGCGCCAGGACCGAGTTGGTCGGGTTCTGGCCGAGGTCGAACCCCTTGGCCTCGCCGTAGGCTTTCAGCTCCTTGTTGATCTTGTACCACCAGACCAGGTGGTAGATGCCAAGGGTGATGATCGGCAGCAACGCGACGGCCCACGGGTTGCGGACCTTCACCTCCTGCTCGGTGCCGCGAATCTTCATCTCGTAAGCCATGACTCTCCGTTCCTGTGGATTGGGGTACTCAGGCCAGTTCGGCAGCCGCAGCCTCCCGCTTTAAGCGGACGGGTGCAAGCAGGCGGCGTTGGCTTGGTTAGGGGACGATGCCGAAGGAACCCGTGGCGGTGGGAGCGTTCAGCGCCTGGGCGGTCGTGGTGGCGGACTAGCCCAGCTTCGGGCTGCGCCAGGGCGCTTCCAGCCGGCCGACCAGCTCGTCGCCCAGGCCCTCGACCGGGACTCGGACCTGCTCGAGGGAGTCGCGGTCGCGGAGGGTGACGGTGTCGTCGTCCATCGTCTGGTGGTCGACGGTGATGCCCCAGGGGGTGCCGATCTCGTCCTGGCGGCGGTAGCGCTTGCCGATCGAGCCGCCCTCGTCGAACTCGGCGGGGAGGCGGCGGCGGAGGTCGCTGAAGATCTCGCGGGCCTTCTCCGGCATCCCCTCCTTCGAGACCAGGGGGAGGACGGCGACCTTGACCGGCGCCAAACGCGGGTGCAGGCGCAGGACGGTGCGCTGGCGGCCCTCCACTTCCTCGACCTCGTAGGAGTCGACGAGGAAGGCGAGGGTGGCGCGGTCGGCGCCGGCGGCCGGCTCGATCACGTGGGGGACGTAGCGCTCTTTGGTCTGCTGGTCGAAGTACTCGAGCTTCTCGCCGGAGAACTTGGCGTGCTGGGTGAGGTCGAAGTCGCCGCGGTCGGCGATCCCCTCCAGCTCCGACCAGCCGATCGGGAAGAGGTACTCGATGTCGCTGGTCGCCGAGGAGTAGTGGGAGAGCTCGTCCTCCCCGTGGGCGCGGACGCGCAGGTGGTCGGGGCGGATCCCGAGCTCGGTGTACCAGCGCTCGCGCTCCTGCATCCAGTGCTGGTGCCACTTCTGCGCTTCGGCCGGCGGGACGAAGTACTCCATCTCCATCTGCTCGAACTCGCGGGTGCGGAAGATGAAGTTGCCGGGGGTGATCTCGTTGCGGAAGGACTTGCCGACCTGGGCGATCCCGAACGGCGGCTTCTTGCGGGCGAAGCCGAGCACGTTCTTGAAGTTGATGAAGATGCCCTGGGCCGTCTCCGGGCGCAGGTAGACGGTCGAGCCCTCCTCGGCAACGGGGCCGACATGGGTTTCGAACATCAGGTTGAACTGGCGCGGCTCGGAGAGCTCGCCGCCGCACTGGGGGCAGCGCAGCTCGGCGTTCGGGTCGCCGCCCTCGGCCTCGACCGCCTCGCGCAGATGATCCTCGCGCCAGCGCTTCTTGCACTTGCCGAGGCACTGGACGAGCGGGTCGGTGAAGCCCTCGAGGTGGCCCGAGGCCTCCCAGACGCGGGGGTGCTGAAGGATCGCCGAGTCGAGGGCAACGATGTCGTCGCGCTCCTGCAGCATCGCCCTCCACCACTCGGCCTTGACGTTGCTCTTCAGCAGGACGCCGTAGTGGCCGTAGTCGTAGGTTGAGCCGAGGCCGCCGTAGATCTCCGAGGAGGGGAAGACGAAGCCGCGCCGTTTGCACAGCGCGACGATCTCCTCCATCGTCACCTCGGTCGGTCGCGTTCCCTGCTCGGTCGCCATGGCGGGAACGGTAGCGGCTGCGATAATCCCGCAGCCCCATGCCCATCTACGAGTACAAATGCGAGAACGGCCACGTCTTCGATGTGATCCAGAAGATGACCGATGAGCCGCTGCACGAGTGCCAGGAGTGCGGCGCGCCGGCGGCGCGGGTGCTGAGCGCCCCGGCGATCCATTTCAAGGGCTCGGGCTTCCACAACACCGACTACGGGACGAAGCGGGGTGGCGGCAACGGCGGCTCCGAGGGCGGTGGCGAGTCGGGCTCCGGCTCGGGCTCGTCCGACCCCAAGTCGGACGCGAAGAAGAGCGAGTCGAAGTCGGACACCAAGCCCGCCGCCTCGACCGCCGACTGAGCCGCCGATGTCGAGCGAGGTGCGGGTCGGTCTGGTTTGGAGGTTCGCCTTCGGGGTGGGGGCGATCGCGGCGCCTGTCCTTGCCTACGCGGTGACCGCGCTCGTGGTCGACGGGCACGCCCGGAAGGAGTACTTCGAAGCGGTCTCCCAGATCCTGCCCGTGCTGCTGCTGGCGCTGGCGATCGAGCAGCGCTACTTCACCCGCGCCGGCCGCGAACGGGCGCCGGAGTCGCCGCTGCAGCTCGAGTTGGCGGGGCGGCGCCTCGACAACCGGACGATGGCGCGCTGGTACACGCTGGCCGCCCGCATCTACGCTCTGGTCGTCCTCTTCCTGCTCGGCTTCGGCGAGTGGATCGCGGTCGAAGTCCTCGCCACCGGCTCCTCCTCGACCGCCGACCTGAAGAACACCGCCGGCTCCCTCGCCGCCGGCTTTACGGCCTTGATCGTCTCCGCCTTGGTCGGGACGAAACAAGAACGCGGCTAGCGTCGTTTCCACCTTTGGCGCCCCCATAGGGGCCAAAAGGGTGGAAACGATGAAGGTTCAGCCGTGGAGGAACCTGTTGACGGCCTTCTGGCGGACCGAGTCGGGGATTTCGATCGAGCCCCCCGGTCCTTCGCCGCATTGTTCCCGTTCCTTCTCGCAGAGGACTTCGGCCGGAGCGCTGCCGCCGATCCCGGCGGAGAGCACCAGCTGCGGCATCGTGAAGAAGCCCATGTCGCTTACGAAGGCCTTCGGTGCGTCCCAGCCGATGATCGGGCCGTGGATGAAGTTGTAGGGGAGGCGGAGCGGGTCGGTGAGGCGGTCCTTGATCCCGTTGATCACTTCCTGCTGGGCGTGCTCGCGGTCGAGGTCGTCGTAGCCGCCGAGCGAGTAGACGCTCTTGCCGGGGCCGGGGCATTCGCTGACGTGGCGGATCCGCGAGTAGGCGAGGGCCTTTTCGCCGTCGAGGGTGTTCTCGCCCTTGTGCAGACGGAGGCTGACCCCGCCCTGGCCGCCGCCGGCGCCGCCGGAGATGTCAGCGCAGAGCTTGACCGGGACGTCGATCTTCACCCCGCCGACGGCGTCGATCAGGTCTTCGAAGCCGGTGAAGTCGACGATCGCGACGTGGTCGATCTGGATCCCGAGGAACTGCTCGATCGTCTTGATCTGCAGGGCGGCGCCGCCGTAGGCGAAGGCGGCGTTGATCTTCGTCGGCGCGTTGCCGGGGATCTCGGCGTAGGAGTCGCGCGGGATCGAGAGTTTGCGGAAGGTGCCGCCGCCGGCCCGGATAAGCATCAGCGTGTCGGCGCGGAATTCGCCTTCGTAACAGGGCTTGTGCGGCTTCTCGCCCTTCGACTGCTGTTCGAAGCACTCCTCGGAGGTGTTGTCGTCGCTGCTGCCGGGCGGCCGCGCGTCGGTGCCGAGGACGAGGATCGTCTGCGGCTTGAACAGCAGGAACGGGTTCCCGTGCAGGGCGTCCCGCGCTTCGCCGGAGAGCTTGAAGGACTGCAGCTGGGCGGAGATCCCGAAGGCGACGAAGCTGATCAGGATCCAGGCGAGCGCCGCGAGGCCGATCCATTTGAGGGCCCGGCGGACGTTGAAGGGCGCGCGCGGGGCGCCCGGCCGCCGCGGCTCCTTCTCCCCGCGGCGCTTGCGTGAAGGCAACTTTGCACGGTCGCGCAGGGACGACAGATCCGCGCTCTTCAGGCGCGAAAACAGCCCCTTGCGGGAACGGTAGACGTTGTATTCGGGCGGCTCGGGGGGCCGCTGGTCGCCGTCGGGGGTCATGAAAGGCTAGAAATCATGGCGATGAACCCGGTCATTCGCCTTCCAGCCTCCCGCTCCTCGTGAGCGGCAGCGAGACGATCGGCGTCGATCTCGGCGGCACGAAGATGCTGATCGGGGTCCTCTCGGACACCGAACCGCTCTACGAGCAGCGCGAGGCTTCGACCGGCCAGACCGAGGATGAGCTGGTCGAGCTGCTGGTGCGGGAGGTCGAAGAGGCCCGCGACGCGCGGCCCGATGTGGTCGCCGTCGGCCTCGGCATCCCGGCGACGATCGAGCACGACAAGGGCGTCGCCGTCTCCGCCGTCAACCTGCCGCTCTCCGACTTGCCGATCCGGGACATCGTCAGCGAGCGGGTCGGGCTGCCGGTCTTCGTCGACAACGACGGCAACGTCGCCGCCCTCGCCGAGTACCTCTACGGCGCCGCCCAGGGGAAGCCGCACATGGTGATGCTGACCGTCGGCACGGGGATCGGCGGCGGCTTAATCCTCGGCGGCGAGATCTACCGCGGCTCGACCGGGGCCGGGGCCGAGCTCGGCCACATCGTCATCCAGGCCGACGGCCCGCCCTGCCAGGGCAATTGCCCCAACCACGGCTGCGTCGAGTCGCTCGCCTCGGGGACCGCGCTGGGACGGGAGGGTCGCGCGGTCGCCGAAAGCTCGCCCGACTCGGCCCTGGGGAAGGTGCTCGCCGAAGGCAAGGACGTCGACGGCCACGCCGTCACCGACGCCGCGCTCGCCGGCGACGAAGTGGCGATCGGCGTCTTCGACCTGATCGGCAGCCGGCTCGGGGTCGCCTGCGCCAGCCTCGCCAACATCTTCCAGCCGAACGCGATCGTCGTCGGCGGCGGGGTGATCGCCGCCGGCGACCTGCTGCTGGAGCCGGCCCGGCGCGAAGTGCGCGAACGGGCGCTGAACCCGATGAACAAGACGCCGATCCTCGAGGCGACCCTGGGCAACGACGCCGGAATGATCGGCGCTGCCGCGATGGCCCGCAGCGAGCTCGTCGCGGTGGCCGCCTGATGCCCGGTTGCCTCTACGTCTGCCCAACGCCGATCGGCAACCTCGACGATCTCACCCCGCGCGTGCGCGAGGCGATGGTCAGCGCCGACTTCATCGCCTGCGAGGACACCCGCCGCACCGGCTCGCTGCTCGAGAAGCTGCGGATCCGGCCGGCGCCGCGGCTGGTCTCCTTCCACGAGGGCAACGAAAGCGCCCGCGCCGTCGAGCTCTCGCAGCGGATCGAACGCGGCGACACCGTCGCCCTCGTCTCCGACGCGGGGATGCCGGCGATCTCAGACCCCGGGTTCAAGCTGATCCGCCGCTGCATCGACCGCGCCCTCGAGGTGACGGTGCTGCCCGGCCCCTCGGTGATCCCGGTGGCGCTCGTCGCCTCCGGCCTGCCGACCGACAGGTGGCGGTTCGAGGGCTTCCTGCCACGGCGGGCGGGGGAGATGGAGCGGGTCCTGCGCTCGGCCGAGACCGTGATCGCCTTCGAGTCGCCGCGCCGGGTCGGCGAGTCCCTGGCAGCCCTCGCCTCGCTCGCCCCCGACCGCGACGCCGCCGTCTGCCGCGAGCTGACGAAGATGCACGAGGAGGTCGCCCGCGGCACCCTCGCCGAACTCGCCCGCCGCTTCCGCAGCGACACCAAAGGCGAGATCGTCCTCGTCATCGGCCCCGCCGCCTCCTCCGAGCACGACAAAGACGTCGGCTTCGCAGTCGATGCCCTGCGGCATCTGGTGCAGTCCGGGGCCAGGCCACGGGCGGCGGCGAGCGTAGTCGCCGCCCTAACCGGAACGCGCGCAAACGACCTCTACAAAGCGCTGACGGGACGCGAGGCGCGGCGGTAG
The DNA here is from genome assembly GCA_033856415.1 of Solirubrobacterales bacterium. Classification (GTDB taxonomy): domain Bacteria; phylum Actinomycetota; class Thermoleophilia; order Solirubrobacterales; family 70-9; genus VAYN01. Next base: position 49,709 of record JAWVFA010000001.1, read on the forward strand.
GCGAGCTCCGGGCGGCAGCGCTTTGTCTTCAGCTAGCGTGGGCTCTTCGATGAGCGACGCCAGCTTTTACGTCACCACCCCGATCTACTACGTCAACGCGGAGCCCCACCTGGGGCACGCGTATTCGACGATGGCCGCTGACGTGCTGGCGCGGCACCATCGGCAGCGGGGCGAGGACGTCTTCTTTCTCACCGGCACCGATGAGCACGGGGAGCCGGTCGAGAATGCGGCCAAAAAGGCGGGGGTGACGCCGCAGGAGCTGGCCGACACCAACGCCGCCAAGTTCGAAGGGCTGATGCCGACGATTGGCGCGACCAATGATTTCTTCATCCGCACCTCCGACCCGCGGCATACCGAGCGGGTAGCGGAGATCATGCAGCGGGTCTACGACAACGGCTGGGTGACCAAGGGGGTCTACGAAGGCTGGTACTGCCCCCGCTGCGCCGACTTCAAAACCGAGCGCGAGCTGGGGCCGGGCAACACCTGCCCGATCCACGAGATCCCGCTGCAGAAGGAACGCGAGGAGAACTACTTCTTCAAGCTCTCCGCCTTCCAGGCGCAACTCGAAGGCCTTTATGAGGAGCGGCCGGACTTCGTCGTCCCCGAGTTCCGGCGCAACGAGGCGCTCTCCTTCATCAAGGGCGGGCTCGAAGACGTCTCGCTCTCGCGTCCCAGCCTGAAATGGGGGCTGCCGCTGCCCTGGGACCCCGAGCAGCGGATGTACGTCTGGTTTGACGCCCTCCTCAACTACGTCACGGCCCTGGCCTTCGCCCGCGAGGGGGAGGACCTGACCGACCGCTACTGGCCCGCCGACCTGCACGTGATGGCCAAGGACATCCTCAAGTTCCACGCGGTGATCTGGCCGGCGCTGTGCCTCGCCGCCGAGATCGAGCCGCCGCGGCGGATGACGATCCACGGCTACCTGCTGATGGGGGAGAAAAAGATGTCGAAGAGCCTCGGCAACGTGCTCGACCCCTTCGCGGTGATCGAGCGCTTCGGCGCCGACGCGCTGCGCTTCTACCTCTTCCGCGAGGTCAGCTTCGGCCAGGACGGCTCGGTTTCGACCGCCGGCTTCGAGCAGCGCTACGAGACCGAGCTCGCCAACGACTACGGCAACCTCGCCAGCCGGGTGCTGGCGATGGTCGAGCGCTACCGCGACGGCACCGTGCCGGTGGCCCAGGTCGACGCGCCGCTCGCGGAGGACTTCGAAGGCGCGGTCGAGCGCTTCAGCGAGCTGCTCGACCGGGCCGAGTTGACCCAGGCCCTCGACCTCGTCTGGGTCCTGGTCCGGCGGCTCAACCGCTACGTCGAGGAAACCCAGCCGTGGGTACTGGCGAAGGACGAGGCCGACCCCGAGCGCCTCGACGAAGTCCTCTACAACCTGGTCGAGGGCCTGCGGGTGACGACGCTCCTGCTCGTTCCCTACCTGCCGGGGGCGACCGAGACCCTGCTCGCCGCGCTCGGCGAAGAGGGACGCGCCCTGGCCGCGCTCGGCTCGCGGCCCGGCGGCCAGTGGGTCGAACGGGTGCCGCCGCTCTTCCCGAAGATCGAGTCGCCCGCCTGATGGCGGCACCGGTCCTCGCCGTCCGGGAACTGAACAAGCGCTACGGCAGCCAGGAGGCGCTCGCCGGCATCGACCTCGAGGTGGGGGCGGGACAGCTGGTCGGCCTGCTCGGGCCCAACGGCGCCGGCAAGTCGACGCTGACCAAGATCGCCTGCGGGCTGGTCCGCCCCAGCGGCGGCGGGGTCGAGGTGCTGGGGCAGCCGGCGGGGTCGCCGCAGGCGCGCGCCGCCCTCGGCTACCTCGCGGAGCTCTTCCGGTTCCCGGGCTGGTGCACCGCCGATGAGCTGTTGCGTTTCCACCAGCGCCTCGTCGGCTCCGCCGGGGGCGAGGCGGAGCGGCGCGAGCTGCTCGAACTGGTCGATCTTGGCGCCGCCGCCGGCAAGCGGATCGAGGCGATGTCGAAGGGGATGCAGCAGCGGCTCGGCGTCGCCCAGGCCCTGATCGGCTCCCCGCGCCTGCTCCTGCTTGACGAGCCGACGAGCGCCCTCGACCCGGTCGGGCGGCGGATCATCCGCCAGCTGCTCGAGGAGCTGCGGCGGCGCGAGGTCGCGGTGCTGCTCAACTCCCACCTGCTGAGCGAGGTCGAGCTGGTCTGCGACCACGTCGCGATTATCTCCGGCGGGCGGTTGGTCAAGGCCGGCACCCCGCAGGAGCTGGCGGGACCGGGGGCGGTCGAGGTCGAGACCGGCTCGGGCGTGAAGACCTTCGAGGGCGCAGCTCGCGAGGACGCGCCCCAGATCGTCGCCGACCTGGTCGCCGCCGGCGAGCGCGTCTACCGGGTCGAGGTCCGCCACAGCTCGCTCGAAGACGTCTACCTCGAGGCGGTCGGCGGGGAGACCGGGTGAGCGGCGGGAGGCTGCGCTCGGCCGCAGCGGTGGTCGGTCTCTCGGTCCAGGAGGGGATCCGACGGCGGGTCTTCCTTGCGGTGCTGGTGCTGACCGCCGGCTTCCTCACGCTCTACGGCCTCGGCGCCCACTTCGCTTTCCGCGACGTCGACGAGTTCGCCGCCGGCGAACCGAAGATCCTCGATGCCCACGCTTTCACCGGGGCGACGATCTTCGGCATGGCGATGTTCGCGACGTTGTTCCTCGGCGCGGTGCTGGCGGTCTTCCTCACCCTCGGCGTGGTCCGCGGCGATGCCGAGTCGGGCCTGCTGCAGCCGATCGTCGTCCGCCCGATCGGCCGCACGACGATGCTGGTCGCCCGCTTCGCCGGCGCCGCGGCGCTCTCGGCCGCCTACGTGGTTGCCGTCTACCTCGCGGCCTGCGCGATCACCAAGGCGACCGGCGACTGGACCCCGGACCACCTGCTCGGGCCGGCGCTGGGGTTGGCCTTGGGCGTGGCGATCATCGCGGCGCTCTCGCTGCTCGCTTCGACCGTTCTCTCGGTGACTGCGCAGGGCATCGTCGTCTTCATGGTCTTCGGCGCGGGCCTCACCGCCGGGCTGCTGGCGCAGATCGGAAATGCGATCGACTCCGATTCGCTGCACACGATCGGCCGAGTCGCGAGCTGGGCGCTGCCCTTCGAGGGCCTCTACTCCGCCAGCCTCCACGCGCTGATCTCGGGCACCTCCGGGCTGACCGGGGTGGTCCTTCAGCTTGGCCCCTTCGGCGGCTCCGAGGCCGCCGGGCCGGAGCTTGTCGCCTGGTCCTTCGCCTACCTGATCGGCGTCCTCGCCCTCGCCGCCTTCGTCTTCTCGCGCCGGGATCTCTGAACAGCGGTGGGACTTTTCCCTGCTATAGCGGGATTACTCCCACCGCTACGCGAGGAGCGCCGGCCCGACCTCGTCCAGCCGGGTCAGGCCGCAGAGGGCCATCGTCAGGTCGAGCTCGGCGAGGACCATCTTCAGGACGGTTTCCACGCCGGCCTGCCCGTCTAGCGCCAGGCCCCAGATGTAGGGACGGCCGAGGCAGACGGCGTCGGCGCCGAGCGCCAGGGCCTTCAGTGCATCGGCGCCGCCGCGGACGCCGCTGTCGAAGAGGATCGCGAGGTCCTCGCCGGCCGCCGCGGCGATCGCCGGCAGGGCGTCGAGGGAGCCGATCGCGCCGTCGACCTGGCGGCCGCCGTGGTTGGAGACGACGATCCCGTCGATGCCGCGCTGCACCGCCTCGCGGGCGTCCTCGGGGTGCTGGATTCCCTTGATCGCGATCGGCAGCGAGGTCATCTCGCGCAGCTGCGAGAGGTCGTCCCAGTTGAGCGACGGGTTGGCCTGGATGCCGAGAAAGTGACCGGTCGCGGCGCCGACGTCCTCCTCGGGAGTCTTCTCCAGGGTGGCGCGGAAGACCGGGTCCTGGAAGTAGTTGGCGACGCCCATCCCGTTGAGGAACGGCAGCCAGGCCTGCTGTAGGTCGCGCGGCTTCCAGCCGGGGATGAAGGTGTCGACGGTGAGGACGATCGCGCCGTAGCCGGCCCGCTCGGCGCGCTCGATCAGGCTGCGCGCCAGCGCCGGGTCGTTCGGCCAGTAGAGCTGGAACCAGCGCGGCGCGTCGCCCCCCGCCTCGGCGATCTCCTCCAGCGAGAAGTGGGCGGCGGTCGAGGCGATCATCGGCACGCCCACCGCGGCGGCGGCGCGCGCGGTCGCCAGCTCGCCCTCGTCGTGGACGACCTTTTGGACCCCGATCGGCGCCAGCAGCAGCGGCGCCGGCATCGCCGTCCCGAGGACCGTGGTGGAGAGGTCGCGCTCGGCGACGTCGCGCAGCATCCGCGGCACGATCCGGCGCCGCCGGAAGGCCTCGGCGTTGGCGTCGATCGTGTCCTCACTGCCAGCCCCGGCCCAGACGTAGTTGGCGGCTTTGGGGTCCATCGCCTCCCGCGCCTGTTGCTCGAGCTCGGCGATGGCGACCGGGATCGCCGGCGTCTCGCCGCCGAGGCCGCGGGCGTAGATCTCGCGGTAGTAGTCGGCGGGGTCCGGCATCGGGCGAAGGATAGGCTGACCCGTCCGATGATCGACTCCCACACCCACCTGTTCCTCTGTGACGGCGGCGAGGAGGAGCTGGTCGCCGCCGCCCTCGAGGCGGGTGTGGAGCGGATGCTGACGATCGGGATGGGGGCGGAATCGAACCCGGTCGCGGTGGCGAGCGCCGAGCGCCACGAGGCGGTCTTCGCCTCGGTCGGGCGCCACCCCAACGACGCCACCGGCTTCGACGCGGCGGCGGCGGAGGAAATCCGCCACTTCGGTGCCCACGAGAAGGTGCGGGCGATCGGTGAGACCGGGCTCGACTTTTACCGCGACACCGCCGCGCCGGAGGATCAGCGGCGCGCCTTCGCGGCGCAGATCGAGATCGCCCGAGAGCTGGGCCTGCCGATCGTGATCCACGCCCGCGACCCCGAGGGCGAGACCGCCGCCACCGACGAGATCTTCGCCACGCTCGACGCGCAGGCCGGCGAGGTGCCGGTGATCCTCCATTGCTTCTCGGCCCCGCACCGGGTCGGCGACGCGGCCGAGCGCGGCTGGTACTGCTCGTTCGCCGGCAACGCCACCTACCCCAGCGCCAAGGAGCTGCTGTTTGCCGCCGCGAGGGTGCCGGAGGACAGGATCCTGGTCGAGACCGACGCTCCCTACCTGGCGCCGCAGCCGATGCGCGGCAAGCGCAACCAGCCCGCCTACGTGGTCGAGACGGCGCGCGAGATCGCCGCGGTGCGCGGCGTCTCCTACGAGGATCTGGAGCGCACCGTGGAGGCCAACGCCGCGGCGCTGTTTGGCTGGTAGCCGTGGTCCGGCTCGGCCAGAACTTCCTCGCCGATCCCAACCTGCTCGACGCGATCGTCCGCGACGCCGAGCTCGGGCCCGGCGACGTGGTGCTCGAGGTCGGGGCGGGGGAAGGGGTGCTGAGCGAGCGGCTGGCCGCCGCGGCGGCGCACCTGCACACGGTCGAGATCGACCGCGGCCTGGAGGCTGCGCTCGAGCGCGTCACGGCGCGGCCCAACGTCGAGCTGCACTGGGGCGACGCGATGAAGCTCGACCTGACGGCGTTCGCTCCGGCGCCGAGCGCGATGGTCGCCAACCTGCCCTACTCGGTGGCGACGCCGCTGATCCTGCGGACGATCGAGCAGCTGCCCTCGCTGCGGCGCTGGACGGTGATGGTGCAGCGGGAGATCGCCGACCGCCTTCGCGCCGCTCCCGGCAGCCGCACCTACGGGTCGCCGAGCGCGGTCGCCCAGCTCGCTTGCGAAGTCGAGCTGCTGCGGGCGGTCGACCCGGCCGTCTTCAAACCGCGGCCGCGGGTCGACTCGGCGATCCTGCGCCTGCGGCGCACCGGCCCGGGGGCCGACGCGGAGACGCGCAAGCTGATCCGCGCCGCCTTCGCCCACCGCCGCAAGTCCCTGGCGCGGTCGCTGGAGCACGCCGAGCCGGGGAGCCTGCGACCGGCGCGCGAGGCGCTGGCCGAGCTCGGCCTCCCCGAAGACGCCCGCGCCGAGGCGCTGGCGCCGGAGCAATTCGCCGCCCTCTCCGTGAAGCTGCGCGGCTGATGCTGCTCCACGCCCCGGCAAAGCTCAACCTCTGCCTCTACCTGGGACGCCCTCGTGAGGACGGGCTGCACGAGCTCTGCTCGCTGTTCGAGCCGCTCGCGCTCGCCGACCTGATTACGGTGACGCCGGCCGAGCGCGACGAGGTCGTCTGTCCCGGCGTCGAGGGGGAGAACCTCGCCGCGAGGGCGTTGGCCGGATTGCGCGAGCGCGGCTGGCAGCGCGAGCCGCTGCGGATCGAGATCGAGAAGCGGGTCCCGGTCGCCGCCGGCCTCGGCGGCGGCAGCGGCGACGCGGCGGCGGTTCTGCGGCTGGCTGCTGGCGAGGTGGCCGACCTGCCGCAGCTGGCGGCCGAGCTCGGCGCCGATGTTCCCTCGCAACTGCGCCCGGCTCTGGCGCTGGTCCGCGGCGCCGGCGAGCGCGTTTTCCCGCTGCCGGAGCCGGCCGAGCACGCCGCCGTCCTGCTGCCGGGCGGGGGCGGGCTCGGCACCGCCGCCGTCTTCGCCGAGGCCGACCGGCTCGGGCTCGGGCGCAGCGAGGAGGAGCTCGACGACCTGGCGGCGCGCCTGCGCGAGGTTGCCGGCGCCGGCGCCTCACCGCTCGACTATCCCGACCTGCTCGTCAACGACCTCGAGCCGGCGGCGCGTTCGCTGCGACCGGACATCGGCGACGCGCTGCAAGCGCTGCGCGAGGCCGGGGCGCCGAAGGCGATCCTCAGCGGCTCCGGCCCGACCGCCGTCGGCCTCTTTCCCGACCTCGGCGCGGCGCAGGTCGCCGCCGAGCGCCTGGGCAACAACGAGGCGATCGTCTGCGCCGCCGGAAGCGCGAGACTGGCGCCATGAAGCTGCCGGGAGAGGGGGAGGGCGGGAGCAACCGCAAACGCCTGAAAATCGGCTTGATCGCGCTGGCGATCGGCGCCGTCTACTTCTTCATCAGCCGCCAGCTCGGGCATCTCGACCTGCAGAACCTGCTGGAAGAGGTCTCCAACACCCTCGGCGCCTGGACCTACCTGCTGGTCGCCGTCTTCGCCTTCGCCGAGACCGGCGCCTTCGTCGGCCTCGTCGTCCCGGGAGAGACCGTGATGCTGCTCGGCGGCGCCGTCGCCGGCCAGGGCGCGATCGACATCTACGTGCTGATCGCGATCGCCTGGTTCTCGGCCTGGCTCGGCGACACGACCAGCTTCTTCCTCGGCCGCCGGCTCGGCCGCGAGTTCGTGATCAAGCACGGCCCCCGGGTCGGTATTAGCCACGAGCGCTTCGAGAAAGTCGAGGACTACTTCGGCCGCCACGGCGGCAAGACGATCTTCATCGGCCGCTGGATCAGTCTGGTCCGCGCCTTCGCCCCCTTCATCGCCGGCAGCTCCGGGATGGGGTACCGTGCCTTCGTCCCCTACAGCGTCCTCGGCACCGGCCTCTGGGCCTCGCTGCACATCCTCGTCGGCTACTTCTTCTCGCGCAGCATCGAGACCGCCGGCCACTACGCCGCCCGGGGCGCCTTCCTGCTGGCGACGCTGATTGCGGTCGTCGCCGCCACGGTCTTCGTCGTCCGCCGCCTGCGGGAGGAGGAGAACCGCGAAGCGGTGGTCCGCTGGATGGAGAAGCACCGGGCGACGGCTTGGATGGTCGCGCTTGCCCGCCGTCCCCAGCTCCGCTTCCTCTGGGACCGGGTCACGCCCGGCGGCACCTTCGGACTCGAATTCACCTCGCTGATGGCGACCCTGGCGGTGGCGCTCTTCGTGCTGATCGCCTACACGGTGATCATCGGCGGCGACCCGGGCCCGACCCCGGGCGACGAAACCGCAAGCGAACTCGTCGGCCACATCCAGACCGAGGCCCTGACCAGCGTCGCCAAGGTCATCACCTTCCTCGGCTCGGCCGCCTTCACCTGGGCGCTGGCGCTCGTCTGCGGCGTGCTGCTCGCCTGGCGGCGGCGCTGGACCGAGTTCTGGGTCCTGCTCGCCGGGATGACGATCACCCAGGTTGGGATCGTCGCGCTGAATGACGCCGTCGATCGGCCGGCTCCCCCCGACCCGCTCGTCTCCAGCTCGGGCTCCTCCTTCCCCAGCAGCCACGCGGCCCACTCGGTGATCTACCTCTGGCTGGCGGTGACGATCGTGCTGCGGCTGCGGCCGGGGATGGCGCGCGCCACGGCGGTGGTCGTCACCGGGTTCGCGCTGACGGCGCTGATCGGCCTCTCCCGCGTCTACCTCGACATCCGCTACCTCAGCGACGTCAATAGCGGCTGGGCGTTGGGCGCGGCGGCCTTCTCGCTCTGCGCGGCGGTGGGGCTGGTCGTCTCGCAAGTGCGCCAAAATCCAGAGCAGTGACTCTCTACGCGCTGACCGACCTCGGTCACCAGTACCTGCTCTACGGGATCGCCGGGGCCCTCTGCCTCGTCGTCTTCGTGATCCTGATCCTCAGCCCGGCGCTAAGCGCCTACGGCCGGATCTGGGAGAAGGCCGCGGCCGGTTTCCTCTCGCTCTTCGTCCTTGCCGCGCTGATCATCGGCGGGGTCGTGATCGGGCTGGCGGTCGTCTACTACTACACCGACATCGTCAACTTCATCAACGGCAGCTAACTCCGGCCCGGCGTCGGGATAATGGCCGGATGCCCACTTCTGCCAGCAGCGAGCGAGCCGGCCTGCTCGACGCGCTCTCCGAGGCGGTCGAGTCGGGTGCCGGGCTGCCTGCGGTCGCCCGCGCGGCGGCCCGCCTGCTCGACGCCAGCGTCGCCCTGATCGACCGCTCTAGCGCGGTGCTCGCCGTCGCCGGCGCCTCCTCCGACCAGGAGCAGAAGCTGCTGTCCGGGGGAGAGGGGATAACGACGGTCGAGCTGCGGGTCGCCGACAATGCGGTGGGAGAGCTGCGCTACCGGGCCAAGGCGGCGCCGGATCCCGTGATCGCGCGGATGGTGACGACGCTGCTAGCGCTGGAGCTGGAGCGCTCGCGCTCGCCCGAGTGGGAGAGCGAGGAGGCGGCCGGAGCCTTCGTCAAGGCGGTGCTGCGGCGCGAGGTGACCGATCGCCGCGACATCGTCGCCCAGGCCTCCGAGCTTGGAGCCGACCTCGACCGCGGCGCCGGGGTCGTCGTCCTGCGGGCGGCGCCGCGGGCGGCGCAGACGGGCGAGTGGAGGGAGCGGGTCCTGGTCCTGGCGCAGCGTGCCCTGCGCGCTCTGGCGCCCGGCTCGCTGGCGACGAGCGACGGCGGCGAGGCGGCGGCCGAGATCATCGCGATCGTCCCCGCTGAGGACGACGAGCGGCTGGCCCGGGCCGCGGCCGGGCTCTCGCGCGAGCTCGACGACAGCCTCTCCGGGTTCCACCTGACGACCGGCCGCAGCCGTCGCTGCGCCGACCCGGTCGATCTCTACCGGGCGGGCAGCGAGGCGCACCTTGCGGTCAACGTCGGCGAGGCCGAGGGCCGGCCGATTCTCGCCTTCGAGGACACCGGCGCCTACCGCCTCCTGCTGCCGGCGATGAGCGAGGACCCGGCCGAGCTCGAACGCTTCTACGCCGAGACGATCCAGCCGCTGAACGAGTACGACGAGCAGTACGAGACCGAGCTCGTCGCCACTGTCGAGGCCTACCTCGACAACGACGGCAACGTCGCCGCCACCGCCAAACAGCTCTTCACCCACCGCCACACGATCCGCTACCGCCTCGAGCGCGTCCGCGACCTCTGCGGGCACGACGTGAGTGCGACCGAAGGCCGCGAGAAGTTGGGTCTGGGCCTGAAGGCGATGCGCGTCCTCGGCATCGCCTCCCCCCGCGGCCCGGCGATGGAGCCCGGCGCCAAAGGCGGCAAGGTGGCGCGGGCGACGGAGGAGTAGGGGCAGCGCCAGTTCCGGGGAGAGGACTCGAACCCCTGCTTCTTGGACCAAAACCAAGCGTGCTACCGACTACACCACCCCGGATCGGGGTCGAGCGTAGCGCCGCGGGAATCGAAAGGGCAATTCGACACCGTATGGGTGTTCAACTACCCACTGACATTCTTGCCGGGGCGGCTTCCGCGCCCCCACGGCCTGCGGCCTGAGCGGAGGCGCCGAAGCTGAGGAGGCGGCCGCCGAAGGCGATCGCGCAGACCGCGAACCAGGCCCAGCCAAGAGCGAGGCCTCCGAGCACGTCGGTCAGCCAGTGCACGTCGAGCAGGACGCGGCTGACCGCGACTCCGACTGCGATGCCGACGGCGAGGCCGGCGAGGGCCGGCCAGGCTCGGCGCCCCCACCAGCGGCCGGCGACGAGTGCGAAGGCCGCCCATGAGGCGGCAGCCGTTGAGGTATGGCCGCTAGGGAACGATGGCCCGAGCGTTGCGGCGACGGACTCGATTGCTGGGCGGGCGCGGTCGACGAGCTGCTTGATCGCCTCCGTCAGGAGCTTGTCTCCGAGGATGACCGTCAGCAGGAACGGCACCACCCAGCGGTTGCGAGTGCGGGCGATCTCGACCGCCGCGATGGCGACCGCGACGACGACCACGGTCCACGTCTCCCCCAGATAGGTGACAAGCGTGAGGGCGTCGTGCGACCAGGCGCTCGCGTGGCGGTCGCCCCACTCCGCGACGCTGCTGTCTAGGCCGGCGAGCACATCGGTGCTGCGCACGACGACGGCCAGCAGGGCCAGCACCGCGCCCCCCGCGATGATCGCCACCAGCGCCAGCGTCAGCGCCAGCCCGGTGGCCTTCTCCGGGTCGAGCCGCGCCGCGCGCGCCGCGCGCTGACCCGCCGGCCCGGTGGCGTGCTGCCCGGCCTCGCGCGCCGCCTCGACGACGGCCGGCGCGCCCTTGGGACCGGGGTAGAGCCGGGTCAGGAAGGCGGCGGCGAGCCCTGCGGCGGTGGCGATCAGGAGGAGCAGAAGAAACGGCATCAGAACCCTAGGAATAACAAGTGGCGCTTCCGGGGAGGTATGACGCCGTGTCTACCGCTCAACAATCCCGCACGGGTCCCGTCGCCAAGGCTGGGGCTCCGAGTGACCGCCACACCGTCCCAATCTTCGAGGCGCGTCCCGGGGGGCCGGCCGAGCGCTTCGCCGGCGCGCTCGACTCGCGCCACCCAGCCCTCGTCTTCTTACTCGCCCTGCTCACCGGCTTCTTGCTGCTCGCCGCGGTCTCGATCCTCCTCGCCCTGCTAGTCGTGCACGTGCTGCTTCCAAGCGGCGGCCTCGGCCTGGAAGGCACGGATGAGAGCGTCAACGACACCTTTGCCGACCACCGCACCGGCACCCTCACCACGATCGCCGAAATCGGCTCCCAGGTCGGCGGCGCCCCGGTCCTGCCGATCCTCGTCGGTCTCGTCGCCCTCGTCTGCGCCTTCCTGCGCCGCTGGCTGATCGCGGCCTTCGCGGTCTTCGTGCTGGCCGCCGAGTCGGCCACCTACCGGGTCACCTCGCTCGCGGTTCCCCGCGACCGGCCCTCGGTCCCGCGCCTGGAAGACCTGCCGGTCGACGCCAGCTACCCCTCTGGCCATACCGCCGCCTCGGTCGCGGTCTACTCCGGCCTGGTGCTGCTCCTCACCACCCGCTTCACCAGCAGCCTGAAGAAGGCGCTGGCCTGGACCGCCGCGATCCTCCTGACCACCTTCGTCGCCCTCTCGCGGATGTACGAGGGAATGCACCACCCGCTCGACGTTGCCGGCGGCGTCCTGATCGGCATCGGCGCGATCCTGGTGCTGCTGTTCGCCTGCCGTGCCGCCGGTGCGGCAGCGGAGAGGCGCTCGCGCGCATGAAGGTCGCAGTCGTCGCGCATGCCGGCAAAACGTTCGCGGGCGGACTCCCGGAGTTGCGGCGCACGCTCGCGGAGGCGGGCGTCGCCGAACCGCTGTGGACCGAGGTGCCGAAGAGCAAGCGGGCGCCCGCCGCGGTCGAGCAGGCGCTGGAGGACGGCGCCGAGCTGCTCCTCGCCTGGGGCGGGGACGGGATGGTGCGGCGCTGCGTCAACGCGCTCAAGGACACGCAGGTGCCCCTCGCGATCGCCCCCGCGGGGACCTCGAACCTGTTCGCGACGAACCTCGGCATCGAGCGCGACATCGCCAAGGCTGTCGAGGTCGCGCTGCGCGGCGATCGTCGCCGGCTGGACGTCGGTCGCTTCGACGGGGAGCGCTTCGCCGTGATGGCCGGCGCCGGCTTCGACGCGGCGATGATCAAGGGCGCCGACGATCTCAAGGAGCGTCTCGGCCGGGCCGCCTACGTCCTGGGCGGAGCCACGAAGCTAAACGCGCCGCCCTTCGAAGCGAAGATCAAGATCGACGGCACCCGCTGGTACAAGGGGCCCGCCAGCTGCATCCTGATCGGCAACCTCGGCGAACTGTTCGGCGGCATCGAAGTATTCGCCGACGCGCAGCCCGACGACGGCCTGCTCGACGTCGGGGTGCTCACCTCCGAGGGCCCGGTGAAGCTGGTCCGCACCGCCGCGCGGACCGCCCTCGGCGACGCGCAGAAGTCGCCGTTCGTACGGGTCACCCAGGGGCGCAAGGTCCGCGTCAAGCTCGACCGCAAGGTCCGCTACGAGCTCGACGGGGGCGACCGCAAGAAGGTCAAGCAGTTCAAGGTCGAAGTCGAACCCGGCGCGATCACGGTGTGCGTCCCGGGCGCGGCCCGAGGAGGGAATGGAGCGAGATGAAGACCGACGTGGGGATGGGGTCCGAGGACCTCGGCGACAAGGCGAAGCGGGGGGGCGAGGAACTCGCGCACGCGAAGACGCTCGGCTGGCTCGCGCGCGCGGGCCTCGTCGCCCGCGGAGTGGTCTACGGAATCATCGGCGTGCTGGCGCTGAAGCTCGCCCTCGGCGACGGCGGTAAGGCGACCAACCAGCAGGGCGCGCTGCAGACGATCGCCCACCAGTCGTTCGGCGAAGCGCTGCTCGTCCTGGTCGCGATCGGGCTGGGGGGATACGCGCTCTGGAGGCTGATCCGCGCGGCTGTCGGCCACGGCGCCGAACAGCGCGACAGCACCTTCGAGCGCATCTCGGCGCTGGACAGCGGCATCGCCTACGGGATCCTCTGCATAACGGCAATCGAGATTCTCACGTCCTCCGCCAGCGGTTCGGGGACGCCGAAGGAGACGACCGGTGGCGTTTTCGACTGGACCGGCGGCACCGTGCTCGTCGCCATCGCCGGGGCGATCCTGATCGGCGTCGCCGTCTACCAGGCCTACAAGGGCCTGGCGAAGAAGTTCCTCGAAGACGCCAAGACGGGCGAAATGAGCCCCGGCGTTAAAAAGGGCTACACCGCCCTCGGCGTCTTCGGGCACGTCGCCCGGGCGGTGATCTTCGCCCTGATCGGCTACGGGTTGATCAAAGCCGCGGTCGACTACAACCCGAAGGAGGCGATCGGTCTCGACGGCGCGCTGCGCGAACTCGCGGATGCCTCATACGGCCCCGCTCTGCTGGGGCTCGTCGCCGCCGGGCTGATTGGGTTCGGGCTCTACTCGATCGTCGACGCCCGCTACCGCAAGGTGTAATCGGGCAGCTGCCCGTCGGGTGGGGTCGGAGGCGTCCGCCGAGCGACTTACTGTCTTCGGCATGGAGATCGGAGGAGCTTCGCTCGATCCCGAGGTCCGCGAGGGCCTGAGCCGCAGCTGGAAGGCGCTGATGTTCGTCGGCGTCGCCGCGATCGTGCTCGGCTGCGTCGCGATCCTGGTGCCCGCGGTCGCCTCGGTGGGCACCGCGATCTTCATCGGCTGGCTGCTGCTGTTCGTCGGGATCGTCTTGGTTGCCGCGGCGTTCTCGGCGCACTCGATCGGGACGGTGGTGCTGCGGCTGGCCTGGGCGATCCTGACCGTGATCGTCGGCCTCTGGTTGATCGTCGAACCGCACAACGGGACGCTGACCTTGACCTTGGTGCTGGGGATCTACTTCCTCTTCATGGGCCTGACCCGGACCGCGATCGCCTTTATCGCCCGCGGTGAGCCGAACGCCGGCCTGCTCGGCCTCAGCGGCATCGCTGGCGTCCTGATCGGCGTCCTGATCCTCGCCAAGTTCCCCAGCAGCGCCGATTGGGCGATCGGCCTCCTGGTCGGTATCGACCTGATCTTCGCCGGCTGGACGCTGACTTCCGTTGCACTGCTCGGCAAAGACCTCGCGAAGCGCGCCTGAGCACATACGATTCGCGGGTGAGCCCACCCCTGGTTCTCGTCATGGCGGCGGGCGAGGGCACGCGCATGCGTTCCTCGACGCCGAAGATGCTGCATACCGTCTGCGGACGACCGATGGTCGCCTGGCCGATCGTCGCTGCGCGCGAAGCAGGCGCCGGCCGGGTCGCCGCGATCGTCTCGCCCGGCCGCGACCTCTCCGCCGGCCTGCCTGAGGGCGTCGAGACCGTCGAGCAGCCGGTCGCCGACGGGACCGGCGGGGCGATCCGCGCCGCGCTGCCGCTGATCGAGGAGAGCGACGCCGAGACCGTGCTGGTCCTCTCCGGCGACGTGCCGTTGATCTCGACCGAGACGATCGCCGCGCTGCTGGCGGCGCACGAAGCTTCGGAGGCGGCGGCGACGATGCTGACGATCGAGATCGACGACCCCGGCTCCTACGGCCGCGTCGTCCGCACCGACGACGGCTGGGTCGAGCGGGTCGTCGAGGCGAAAGCCGCCGGCGACGCCGAGGCCTGGCAGCTCGAGATCCGCGAGATCAACGCCGGCACCTATGCTTTCGACGCCGCCCCGCTGGCGGCGGCGCTGCGCGGCCTCAACAACGACAACGCCCAGGGCGAGTACTACTTGCCCGATGTCTTCCCGGCGCTGCGCGAGGCCGGCCAAGCGGTCGCCGCCCACTGCGCCGACGACCTCGCGGTGACGATGGGGATCAACAACCGCGTCGACCTCGCCGCGGTCGAGGCCGAGGGTCGCCGCCGGCTGCTCGAGGCCCACATGCTCGCCGGCGTCACCGTCGTCGACCCTGCCTCGACCTGGGTCGACGCCGGGGTGGAGATCGCCGCCGACGCCAGGATCGAGCCCGGCACCACCCTGCGCGGCGCCACCCAGGTCGCCGAGGGCGCCATCGTCGGCCCGCTCAGCACCCTGGTCGATTGCTCGGTCGGCGCCAGCTCCCAGGTCCTCCACTCCTACCTGGTCGAGTGCGACGTGCGGGAGGGCTGCTCGGTCGGCCCCTTCGCCTTCCTGCGCCCCGGTGCCGTGCTCGAGAACGGCGCCAAGGCCGGCACCTTCGTCGAGATCAAGAACTCCCAGGTCGGGGAGGGGACCAAGGTCCCGCACCTCGCCTACATCGGCGACGCCGAGATCGGCCCCGGCAGCAACCTCGGCGCCGGCACGATCACCGCTAATTACGACGGTTTCCGCAAGAACCGGACGGTGATTGGCCGCGACGTCCGGATTGGCGTTGACACGATGCTGATCGCACCGGTAGAAGTCGGCGACTCCGCCTACACTGGCGCTGGCGCAGTGATCAAAGACGACGTGCCCGAGGGGGCTCTCGGCGTCAGTGAGAACGCGCAACGAAACATCGACGGATACGCCGCTCGCAGGGCGGCCGAGATGCGAGAGGACAAAACCCCGTGAGCATGATCGAGGAGCGCCCGCAGGCGGCGACTGGCATCGACCACGACTACACGAAACGGATGATGGTCTTCGGCGGCCGCTGCTCGATGGACCTCGCCGCCAAAGTCGCCGGCAAGCTCGACCTCGACCTCGGCCAGGCGACGCTGACGACCTTTGCCAACGGCGAGGTCTACTGCCGCTACGAGGAGTCGATCCGCGGCGCCGACGTCTTCCTCGTGCAGTCCACCTGCGCCAACGAGCAGGAAGGGATGACCCCGAATGACGCGCTGATGGAGCTGCTGACGATGGCCGACGCCGCGCAGGGCGCCTCCGCGCACCGGATCATCGCCGTGCTCCCCTGGTACGGGTACGCGCGCCAGGACAAGAAGTCGGCCCCGCGCGAGCCGATCTCCGCCCGCATCGTCGCCAAGTGCCTCGAGGGCGTCGGCGTCGACCGCGTCCTCACCATGGACCTTCACGCCGGGCAGGTCCAGGGCTTCTTCCACGTCCCCGTCGACCACATGACCGCGATGCCGATGCTGACCCAGTGGTTCGTCGACCAGGAACTGAAAGACGAGCTGGTGATCGTCAGCCCCGACGCCGGCCGGGTCAAGACCGCGCGCAACTTCGCCCGCCGGATCGGCACCCATTGGGCGGTGATGGAGAAGGAGCGCCCGGCCCAGCAGGTGGCCGAGATCGGCTACGTGGTGGGCGACGTCAAGGGCAAGACCGCGGTTCTGGTCGACGACATGATCGACACCGCCGGCACCCTCTGCGCCGCCGCCCAGACCGTGCTCGACGAGGGCGCCGCCAAGGTGATCGCCTGCGCCACCCACGGCGTCTTCTCCGGCCCCGCCTTCGAGCGGCTGGAAAATTCGGCGATCGAGCGCATCGTCGTCACCGACACGCTGCCGCTCCGGCCCGGCGCCCCGGACAACATCACCGTGCTCTCCACCGCCGGGATCTTCGCCGACTCGATTCGCAGCATCTTCACCGACGGTTCGGTGAGCGAGATCTTCGCCGGCGAGAACCAGCTGTTCTGAGCGGGCGACTGCGGCGAGTCATGGCGTCTGGCCGCCTATGGCCGGCGCGGATTCGCCACCTCCCCGACGTCCCGCATAGCGCCGCTATGCGGGAGTCGTGTCGCCGGCGCCCCGCTTGGCCCTAGTCGCCCAGCCATCCATGCCTCGCCTTGTCGACCGCTCGACTTTCAAGGTGGACCGATGGGTAGCTTCCTGGCGGTGCTTCCGATGGCTATCTCCTCTGCTGCAGGTGCCCGGCTGGTTGCCGCCGAGATTGCCGCTGCAGGGAGCCAACTTGCCTCGGCGCAACATTCGGGCCAGTGGTGGCCGTTCTATGGGATCCCTATTGCCAGCTGGATTGAGTACCGCCGTCCTCGCCCTGAAGCTGTCCCAAGCTGATTTTGAGGCTGTTTCGCAGGCGGTGATGGTTCTGGAAGGGATCCGACAAAAAATGCCGGAAACGCCGAACTTCGAGGAGCAGACGGCCAAGTTTGGATTTGTTCGAGTTGACCCTCAGAAAATCGTGCCCGTGAGAGAAGAGGCAGCAAACGCATATAACGCTCTGGCCGGCCTCGCCGGCCACGATCTCGAGGGAGATCTAATAAAGCGGCCGGGTGATGAGGATTGACCGCGACTAAAAAAGAGCTGCGCCTGGTCGGCCACAAGGGGGCCGACCTGATCGCGCCCGGGAACACGGTCGAGAGCTTCCACGCAGCCGCCGCGGCGGGCGTCGACACGATCGAGATGGACGTGCTCTGGCTGCCGGACTCGCACCTGCCGCTGGAGCAGCGGGCGGCGCTGGTGATTGCCCACGACTGGGAGGACGCCGAGCAGCGGACGCCGCTGAAGCTGACCGAGGCACTTGACGCCTTTCTCGAGCCGCCGCTCGACGGGATCGAGATCGACCTCGACGTCAAGCTTCCGGGCAGGGAGGAGGAGATGGTCGAGGCGCTGCGCGAGCGCGACCTCATCGAGCGGGCGATGATCTCGACGATGGAGATGCACACGCTGCGCCGCGTGCTTGAACTGGAGCCGGCGCTGCGGCGCGGTTGGACCTATCCCAAAGTGACCAAGGACTGGAGCCGCAAGCGCTGGGCGAAGGGGCCGATGCTGGCGGCGATGGTGGCGATGCGCCACCGCCTGCCCGGCCTCGCTGCGCAGAAGCTGCCGCAGTTCGGGGTCGAGGCGATGTGGGTCTACCACCCGCTGGTCACGCCGCGCCTGGCCCGGATCTGCGACCTCGCCCGGGTCGAACTGATCGCCTGGACCGTTGATGACATGGCGCGGATGGAGAAGCTGGTCGCCGCCGGCGTCCACGGTCTCGTCTCCAACGATCCGCGCCTCTTTCAACAGCTCCGAGATTGAGGCCCCTATAGGGGCCCAAAGTTCGGAACGGGCGGCTCGCGGGAGCTGCCCGCCGTCCTGCTTAGACGACGCCGGGGGTGGCTCCCGGGGGCGTCGCCTTGCCGCCTCCGCGGCCTTTGACCTTGACCGCGGACTCCATGTCCGCCTGGCTGAAGCCGCCGACCACCTCCCCTTCGAGCGCGTAGCGGTAGAGGGCGACGCCGAAGATGCCGTTGAGGGCGCGCGAGATCAGCAGCGCGATGGCCAGCACCAGGGCCCCGATGACGACCAGCAGCGCGCCGAGGAAGGCGGCCGAGGACCAGACGAGGATCCCGACGGCGATCAGCGCGGCGGCCGGCAGCACGCCGAGGAGGAAGACGGCGGCGCCGATCGCGATGTTGCCGGTGATCTGCTGGCCCCAGCGCTCGCGGAAGAGGGAGCCGGAGCGCTTGATCGTCTCGAACGGGCCCGTGCCCTCGATCGCGATCACCGGTACCGCGAGGAAGGTGACGAGCGTCCAGGCCATCCCGACCAGGCGGGCGGCGAGGGTGCCGAGCGCGCCACCCTGGTTTTCGAGCACGCCCATGACCAGGCTGATCGCCGCCGATACCGCCGCCCAGCCGCTGATCTGCCTGAGGCGAGTGCGGGCGATCGCGAGACCGTCTCCGACCGTCGCCTCCTGGCCGCGGAAGATCATGTCGGCGCAGGCGGCGAGGCCGACGCTGAAGTAGAAGCCGACGAAGCTGAGGACGTAGACGCCGATGACGATGATCGGGATCGCGCCGGCGATCTGGTCTTCCTCCCAGAGGTACAGGCCGGGACCGAGGGTGAGGATCGCCAGCAGGGTCGTCGCGACGCCGCCGTAGAGCGGAAAGCGGATCAGCGAAGGGTGCTCTTTGAGCAGACGCCAGCTTTTCTTGGTTAAGCCCCAACCGCGTTTGATCCTGCTCATGTTTCCTCCTGTTGGTTGGTCCGCTGCTCAGGTCGCTTCGGCAAGCCCGGGCACGCGCTTGACCCCGCGCTCTTCGAAGTATTCCCACTCCAGCTCGCCCAGCTCGGTCGCCGGGGGATCCGCATAGACCCACTCACGGGCGATCCGGTGCCAGTTGCGCTTCGCCCCCAGCTGTCCGAGCACCGCGACCACCCCGATTTCCATCCGCCGCCCCATCAGCTCCTCCGCCGGAAGCGACTCGCGCCGCATCAGGTCGAAGTACTCCGAGCGCGGGTCGTTGGTCGCCTCGATGATCTTCATCACCCGCCGCGGGGTGATCTCCAGGTCCCGGTCCTCCATCACGAACCAGCCGCCGACGACGCGCATGTGCTCGAGCAGCCGCTCGGCATCGAGCTTCGAGGGCTTCTTGACGAAGCCGAGGTCGTGCAGCGCCTGGCGGAACGCCTCCGGGTCGTTGCGCGAGGCCGCGTCGAAGGCGCGCTGCTCGAGCAGGATCTGCTCGCGGTCGAGCTTCTTCGTCATCCCGAAGTCGATGAAGGCCACCCGCCCGTCGTCCATCAGGATGTAGTTGCCGGGGTGGGGGTCGGCGTTGAAATGCTGCAGGTGGTAGATCGAGCCGAAGCTGCCGCGGAAGACGATCTCGCCGAAGCGGCTGCGCTCCTCGTGCGGCAGCTGCTTGATCTCCTCGAAGCCGCGGCCGGCGACGAACTCGGTGACGAGGACGCGCCGGCGCGAGAGCCGGGTCACGACTTCCGGCACGTAGATGAAGGGGTGGCCGCGGTAGGCGCGGGCGAAGGAGCGCTGGTTCTGCGCCTCGTACTCGTAGTCGAGCTCCTCCATCACCCGCTCGCGGATCTCCTCGGCGATCGCCTTGGCGTCGAGGCCGGGCGCCAGGGCGCGGGCGAGGCGGACGAGGGTGCCGGCGTTGCGGAGGTCGGCGTCGAGCGCCTCGGCGATCCCCGGGTACTGGATCTTCACCGCTACCTCGCGGCCGTCGAGCAGCTCGGCGCGGTGGACCTGGCCGATCGAGGCGGCGGCGAAGGCCTCTTTCTCGAAATCGGCGAAGAGCTCGGAGAGCGGTTCGCCGTCGTACTCCTCCTCGAGCACCTTCTCGACCTTCTCCCAGGGCATCGCCGGCGCGTCGGTGCGCAGTTTCGCCAGCTGCTCCTGGTAGATCTCGCGGTACTCCTCGGGGATGAACTCGGTGTCGATGAAGGAGGCGAACTGGCCGAGCTTCATCGCCGCGCCCTTCATCTGGCCGAGCGCCCCGACCATTTTCATCGCCGTCTCTAGGTGGCGCTGCTCGAGCCGCTCTTTGCTCTCCTCCTCGGAGCGGCCGACGTTGGCGGCTTTGGTGCCGGCGTAGCGGGCGCCCTGCACGCCGACGATCGATCCTAGCTTGGCGGAGCGGCGAACCCGCCCCTTGGGAATCTTCGAATCGTCAGACATGCAGGTCGAAGGGTGTCACAGGCTCTGTTCGGACCGAGTTCTCTATTCTCTCCCGTCCGATGGCCAGCAATCGCTCCACGCTCAAAGCCGCCCCCCGCGCCGACTTCGGCTCCCGCTCCTCGCGCCGCATGCGCCGCGACGGCCTCGTTCCGGGCGTCGTCTACTCGGGCGGCTCGGAGGCGAAGCCCTTCCAGGTGAGCGAACGCGAGGTGCGCAACATCACCAGCGAGGGCGCCGCGCTCTTCGACCTCGAGATCGACGGCGGCAAAGCGATCCCGGTCGTCATCAAGGAAGAACAGCTGCACCCGGTGCGGGGCAGCCTTCAGCACATCGACCTTCAGCAGGTGCGCCTCGACGAGAAGATCCAGGCGGAGGTTGCTCTCGAGCTAGAGGGCGTTGAGATCGCCCCCGGCGTTAAAGGCGGCGGCGTGCTCGAGCACGTCACCCGCGAGATCACCGTCGAAGCGCTGCCCACCGACATCCCCGACAACATCGTCCTCGATGTCTCCGCGATGGAGATCAACGACACCCTTCAGCTGTCAGTCGTCACGGCGCCCGACGGCGTCACCTTCGTCGCCGACGATCCCGAGGAGGTCACGATCGTCACCCTCTCGCCGCCGCGCGTCGAAGAGGTCGAGCCCGAGGTCGAGGAGGAGACCGAGCTGGTCGGCGAGGGCGAGGGCGAGGAGTCGGAGGGCGAGGGCGGCGACTCCGGCGAGGGCGAGGGCGAGTAGCTCCTGGCGTTGTTCCGCCGCCGCGACGGCGGCGAGCAGGGCGACCGCATCCTCATCGTCGGGCTCGGCAACCCCGGGCCCGAGTACGAGCGCACCCGCCACAACGTCGGCTTCGCAGTGGCGAGTGAGCTGGCCGAGCGCTGGGACCTGCCAAAGCCGAAGCAGAAGTTCAACGGGGTGATCTCCGAAGGCCGAACCGGCCCGGGGGGCCCGCGGGTGGCGCTGCTTCAGCCGCGCACCTACATGAACGAATCCGGCACCTCGGCCGGCCCCGCGCGCGGCTCGCTGAAGGTGCCGCTCGACCGGGTCGTCGTCGTCCACGACGAGATCGACCTGCCGTTCGGCGAGATCCAGCCTCGGCTGGGCGGCGGGCTCGCCGGCCACAACGGTCTCAAGAGCCTCAAACGGGGCTTCGGCGACGCCGAGTTCTGGCGGGTGCGGGTGGGGGTGGGGCGCCCCGACTCGACCGACCCGGAGATCGTCTCGGGCTACGTCCTGGGCCGCTTCAGCGAGCCGAAGGGTGAGGTCGAAGGGCTGGTGGGCAGCGCCGCCGAGGAGACCGAGCGGCTGGTCGAACGAATAGCTTCCGAGGCATGAGCGCAGAGAACGGCACCGCCGGGAACGAGGTCACCAGCTACGCGGTCGAGGACGGGGTCGCGATCGTCCGCCTCGAGCGGCGGCAGGCACGCAACGCGATCAACACCCAGATGTTGCTCGAGCTGCTCGAGCACCTCGCCGTCGCCCGCGGCGACGAGGCGGTACGGGTGCTGGTGATCAGCTCCGCCGATCACCTCGGGCTCTCTGCCGGCGCCGACGTGAGAGAGGGCCTCGACGACGAGGGCAAGGTCCGCCGCATGCAGCTCTTCGCCGACCTCTACGACCAGGTGGTCGACTTCCCGAAGCCGACGATCGCCGCCTGCCACGGCGACGTCGTCGGCGGCGGCGCCGAGATCGCCGTTGCCTGCGACATGCGCGTCGGCGGCGCCAACCTGCGGATGCGCTTCCCCGGTGCCGCCCTCGGCGTCCCGGTCGGCCCGGCCCGGCTCGTCAGCCTCTGCGGCCTCGCCACCGCCAAGTACCTGCTCCTCAGCTCGCGCACGGTCGGCGCCGACGAGGCACTGCGGCTCGGCCTCGTCAACCGCGTCGCCCCCGCCGCCGGCACCGAGCAGGCCGCCCTCGAGCTCGCCGCCGAGGTCGCCGCCCACCCGCCGGAGGCCGTCGCCCAGCTGAAGCGGATGCTGCACGAGTGGGACGACGTCGTAGGCCGCTCCGCCGCCGAGGGCCGCGGCCAGGTCGAGTGGCAGCGCTCGGGTCCGGGCTTGCCCTCCTCCGATCAGTAGGGCTTACGGCCAGGTTTCCCTTCGTCCGGATAGGGCGGATAGGGTCGGCGCCATGACCTTCCGCCGCCGCGTCGCCCTGACGCTCCTCGCTGCCCTGTTCGCCCTCGCCTTCCCGGCCGCCGCCTCGGCGGTTGTCTACACGGTCGATTCGACCGGCGATCAGGAAGACGCGTTGCCTGGCCTGGGCGACTGCGTGACCGTCGTCGCGACCTGTACGTTGCGGGCGGCGATCGAAGAGTCGAACGAATCGGGCAGCGTCGACGACGAAATTCTCTTCAGCAGCGCCTTCGACGGAGACTTGGCCGACAGCACGATCGCGGTCGGCTTCAGCCTGCCTGACATCGAAGACGAGGTCACGATCGACGGTGGGCAGTGCGAAACCGACGCGGGCGTTGACGGTCCCTGCGTGGGGGTGAAAGGGGAATCCAGGTTCGAAGTCCAGGCCGCGAATGTGCAGATCGAGGGACTGGCGATCAGCGATTTCCAGATCGGGATCGCGGTCGAAGCGGAGGAATTCGCAGCCCGCGGCAACTGGATCGGGTTCGAGCTCGACGGTACGGATGGTTCCGGAGAACAGCCCTACGGCATCTTCGTCGCTCCTCACGCAGACGCAGCGGTGATCGGCGGCACCACCGACGCCGAGCGCAACGTGTTCGGCAACACCAATAGCGCCCTTCTCCTCCGCGGGTCGAGCTCCGGCACGGTGCTGGGCAACTACTTCGGGGTCGAGCCGAACGGGACCACGACGGCGCCGAACGGTCGCGACCTCGTGGTTGCCAACAAGCTCGAACTCTCCGACGAAGTTCCCGCCACCGACAACCAGATCGGCGCCGACGTCGGCAGTGCGGGCGCGGCGACCGCCGCCTGCGATCTTGGCTGCAACGTCTTCGCAAGTCAGTCGATCGCGACGGCTGCGATCGACCTGCAGGGGGTACAGCTCGAAGAAGAGGTCCCGGCGACCGGTCCTACGCAGATCGAAGGCAACTACCTCGGGCTGAACGCAAACGGGGCTCCGTTCACGGAAGCGGCAACGAGCGGAGTCAGGGTCGGCAGCGCCGACGGGACGACGATCGGCGGCTCCGAACCGGGTCAGGCCAACCAGATCCACGGTGGCAGCTATGGCGTCTTCGCCGGCAGCGGCGGGGTGCCCGCTCTCGACCTGGTCGTCGAAGGCAATTCGATCGGGCGCAATCTCACCGACAGTGGCGAACTGTTCCGACCGGGCAGCGGCATCTTCATCTCCTCCGCGGGCCTGCTCGACGCCGAAGACGTCGCCGGGCTGATCGGCAACTCGATCTCCTCGACCGGCGTGGCGATCGAAGCGCACGGCACCGGCGCGATCATCGCCGGCAACACGATCACCGACGCCGAAGCCGGGATCCACACGCTGGGGTCGACCGAAGAAGCGGGAATCGGCAACCTGATCGAAGGCAACGCGATCGTCGACCCGGTCAACGAGGGAATCCTGATCGAAAACGACTTCAACGAAGTCCTCGGCAACGAAATCTCCGGCGCCGGCGAGTCCGGGGTCACGATCCAGCCATTCCTCACGCTTGGAGCGGAAGACAACCTGATCGGCGGCGACGAACTCGGCGACGAGAACACGATCTCCGGCAGCGCCGACGACGCGATAACGATCCGCAACCTCGAAGGCACCTTCACCGAGGTCGCGCGCAACCTCGGTGCGGCAAACGACGGCAGATTCATCCGCCTCGAAGCGACCAATCCCGGCACCGAACCGGTTGGGCCCAACGGCGGCATCGAGCCGCCGGAGATCTCCAGCGCCGGAAAGACCGAAGCGAGCGGCACGGCCGAGCCGTTCGCGCTCGTACGCGTCTTCCGCAAGGCGAGCAGCGAACAGGGCGAGCTCGGTGCCTTCCTCGAAGAAGTGACCGCCGACGCAGCCGGCGACTGGGCCGTCGCTTACGGATCGCTGCCGGGTAGCACGCTCGTAACTGCGACCCAGACCAATACCGAAGGCGGCACCTCTGAACTGGCTGGGTCCATCAGGACTCCGGCCGATTCCACGCCTCCGACCCCCAGCGGCGGCAGTACGGGTGGCGGTGGCGGCTCGACCCCCGACACCACTCCGCCGAAGGCGACGATCACCAAAGCCCCGAAGGCCAAGTCGAAAAGCACCACCGCCAAGTTCAAGTTCAAGTCCAACGAGGCCGGCTCGACCTTCCAGTGCAAGCTCGACAAGGGCAAGTTCAAGAAGTGCCGCTCGCCGAAGACCTACAAGAAGCTGAAGCCCGGCAAGCACGTCTTCAAGGTGCGGGCGACCGACAAGGCGGGGAACGTAAGCAAGCCGGCCAAGCGCAAGTTCACCGTCGCCGGTCCCTGAGGCCGTCAGGCGGCGTCCTCGGTCGCTCGTGTGCAGAGCACACCACGCTCCCTGGCGTCCTTGCCTGACAGCCTCAGGGCCGCGGCGAGTCGCTATTTAGACTCGCCCGGATGAGCCTGCGTCCGCTGATCGACATCGCCGCCGAGAACGAGCGCGTGCACGCGCTCGCGGCTCGGGTGCGGGTGGCGGCCGAGGGTGGGGAGGCCGTATCGGTGCGCGCTTCGACGATGCTGCGGCCGCTGCTGCTGGCGGCGCTCTTGGAGGACGATCGGGGCCTGGCCGAGCGCCCGGCGCTGATGGTCGCCCCCGACGACCGCTCGGCTCGAGACCTCGCCGCCGACCTGCGCGCCTACCTGGCGCCGCGCCGGGTCCGTCTCTACCCCTCGCGCGGCACCGGCTACGCGTCCCACGTAACGCCGCCGCCCCACCTGGTCGGCCTGCGGATCGACGCCCTCGATGCGCTCGGCGCCGAGCCCGACGCCGTGGTCGTCGCCTCGGCGACGGCGCTGGCCGAGGCGGTTCCCGACGCTTCGCTGCGGCCGGCCGGTTTCGCGATCGCGCTGGGGGAGGAGATCGAGCTCGACGCCGTCGCCTCCGACCTCGTCGCCGCCGGCTACGAACGGGTCGAGCAGGTCGAGGAGCGCGGTCAGTTCGCGGTCCGCGGCGGCATCCTCGACGTCTACCCGGCGACCGAGGAGCGGGCGGTGCGGATCGAGCTGTTCGGCGACGAGGTCGAGTCGATGCGCTGGTTCTCGACCTTCACCCAGCGCTCGCTCGGCGACGCCGAGCGGGTCGAGCTGGCGCCCGCTGCGGAGCTCGACGCCGAGCACCGGGAGCTCGCCGAGCTGGCGGCGATGGCCGCCGAGGAGGAGGGGAACGAGCAGCCGAACCTGGCCGAAGCGCTGCCCCTGGAGCACTTCCGCGCCCCGCTCGAGTTCGTCCCCGACGCCGCCGCGGTGGTCCTCGTCGGCTCCGAGGAGATCGAGCCGGCGCTGCGCGACCACTGGGAGGACGC
The DNA here is from genome assembly GCA_033856415.1 of Solirubrobacterales bacterium. Classification (GTDB taxonomy): domain Bacteria; phylum Actinomycetota; class Thermoleophilia; order Solirubrobacterales; family 70-9; genus VAYN01. Next base: position 75,414 of record JAWVFA010000001.1, read on the forward strand.
GACCACGGCGATGCACGCCGACGACGCCCAGCACCTCTACGTCGACGTCGCCGAGCCGCTCGACGCCCGCGCCGTCCTCGTCCTGACCGGTGCCGGCGAGGATGACGAGGACGCCTTCCGCGCCGCCCGCGCCGAGTCCCCGGCCCGCAGCGTCAAAGAGGCTGAGGGCGAGTTGGAGAAACTGGTCCGCTCCGGCTACCGCACCGTCGTCGCCTTCGAGAGCCGCGGCGAGGCCGAGCGTGCCCGCTACGGGCTCGACCGCCTCGACGCCCGCCTGCTCGAAGGCGGCCGCGTCTCCCCGGACCCGGGCCTGTCCTTCGCCGAGGCGCGCCTGCGCGAGGGCTTCGTCAGCCCAGAGCTGAAACTCGCCGTCTATCCCTTCCGCCGCCTCGTCCACCGCCGCCGGGCGGAGGAGCCTGCGCCGGGTGGCGGCCGCGGCCGGCTCGCCTTCAGCGAACTGCGGGTCGGCGACTACGTCGTCCACGAGGACCACGGCGTCGCCCGCTTCGCCGGCTTCGAGACCCGCGAGGTCGGCGGCGTCACCCGCGACTACCTCTACCTCGAATACAAAGGCGAGGACCGCGTCTACGTCCCCACCGACCAGCTGGCGAAGCTGAGCCGCTACGTCGGTGCCGGCGGCGAACCGAGCCTCTCGGCGCTGGGCGGCAAACGCTGGCAGAACCTGAAGGCGCGGGCGCGCAAAGCCGCCGGGGCCCTGGCCGGCGAGCTGCTCAACCTCTACGCCGAGCGCCGCGCCCGCAAGGGCCACTCCTTCCCGCCCGACGGCGAATGGCAGATCGCGATGGAGACCGCCTTTCCCTACCGCGAGACCGCCGACCAGATGGAAGCGATCGAGGCGGTGAAGGCCGACATGGAGTCCGAGCGGCCGATGGACCGGCTGGTCTGCGGCGACGTCGGCTTCGGCAAGACCGAGGTGGCGCTGCGGGCCGCGGTCAAGGCCGCCTCCGACGGCCGGCAGGTGATGGTCCTGGTGCCGACCACGATCCTCGCCCAGCAGCACTACGGCACCTTCCGCGAGCGCCTCGCCGACCTGCCCTTCCGGGTCGAGGGCGTCTCCCGGCTGCGGCCGCAAGCCGAGGTCAAAGCCGTGCTCAAGGACTTCGAGGCGGGCAAGGTCGACGTCCTGATCGGCACCCACCGCCTGCTCTCGCGCGACGTCCGCGCCAAGGACCTCGGCCTGGTCGTGGTCGACGAGGAGCAGCGCTTCGGGGTCAAACAGAAGGAGCTGCTGCGGCAGCTGAAGCTGAAGGTCGACGTGCTGGCGCTCTCGGCGACGCCGATCCCACGCACTCTGCAGATGAGCCTCGCCGGCCTGCGGGACATCTCGGTGATCGAGACGCCCCCCGAGGGTCGCCGGCCGGTCCGCACCTACGTCGGCCCCTACGACGAGGACCTGGTCCGCAAGGCGGTCCAGCGCGAGATCGAGCGCAAGGGGCAGGCCTTCGTCCTCCACAACCGGATCGACTCGCTGCCGGAGACGACCGAGCGGCTGCGCGCGCTTGTACCGGGCGCGCGCTGCCTCGAAGCGCACGGGCAGATGGACGAGCACCAGCTCGAGGAGACGATGCTGACCTTCCTCCGCGGCGATGCCGACGTGCTGGTGACGACGACGATCATCGAGTCGGGCCTCGACATCCCCACCGCCAACACCTTGATCGTCGAGCGCTCCGACCAGCTCGGCCTCTCGCAGGCCTACCAGATCCGCGGCCGCGTCGGGCGCTCTCGCGAGCGCGCCTTCGCCTACCTGCTCTACCCCTCGGCCGAGGCGCTGACCGAGGAGGCGGCGGCACGGCTCTCGACCCTCGCCGACCACACCGAGCTCGGCTCCGGCTTCCGGATCGCGATGCGCGATCTCGACATTCGCGGCGCCGGCAACCTGCTCGGCGACGAGCAGTCGGGGCACGTCGCCGCGGTCGGGTTCGAGCTCTACTGCCAGATGATCGACGAGGCCGTCGCCGAGGCAGCGGGTGGGGAGGAGGAGCGCGAGGAGACGCCCGAGCCGGTGCGCCTCGACGTCCCGGTCGACGCCTACCTGCCGGCGACCTTCGTGCCCTTCGAGGCGGCGAAGATCGACATCCACCGTCGCATCGTCGCCGCCCGCGAGCCGGGACAGCTGCGGGCGATCCGCGACGAGCTCGACGACCGCTTCGGACCGCTGCCGCCGCAGGCCGAGAACCTGCTGAAACTGCAGAAGGCGCGTATCGAACTGGGCCTGGCCGGGGCCCGCAGCGTCGAGTTCCGCGGCGGCCGCCTCAGCGTCACCGGCGTCGAGCTCGACTCCGAGGGGGCCGGGATCCTGGCCGAGCAGGTCGAGGGCGCGGTCTACGAATGGCGTGAGCAAACCGCCGCGCTGCGGGCCGCCGGCGATCCCGAGGAGCGGCTGGCAGCGGTGCTCGCCCTGGCCGAGGGTTTGCGCGAGGCGCGGCGGGCGGCCGAGCCGGCAGCAGCCTGAGGAGGACCTAAAGCCTGCTTAAGGCCACCGTTTTGACTATGCTGCCGGCTTCGTGGGAGCGAAAGCAGGCCAGAGGAGGGAGAAGGCGGCCGGACGGCAGCGCACGGCGCTGATCCTCTTCGGCACCCTTTTCGTCGTCCTTTTCCTCGGCTTCGCGGTTGCCGAGGGGCTGACGGGCCCGAGCGTGCCTTCGGGCGATGTCGCCCACATCTCGAGCGTCCCGGACGAGTTCGCCAACATCAGCGAAGAGAAGCTCAAGCGCTCGACCATCCGCCAGGCTACCTCCGGCGAAGAAAAAGCGAAAACCCCGCCGAAGCCGGGCAGCGACAAATACGAAGAACTTCAGGAAAAAGCGCTGACGGAATTGATCGAAGGGGTCTGGATCCGCGGCGAGGGCGAAGAGCTCGGCGTCGAGGTGACCGAAAAACAGGTCGAAGACGAACTCGAAAACATCAAAAAACAGAACTTCCCGACCCCGGCGGCCTACAACAAATTCCTCGAGGAATCGCAGTTCAACCAGAAGGAAGTCAACGAACTGGTCGAACTGCAGATCTTCACCAAAGAAATCCAGGAAACGATCAACAGCCAGGCCCCGAAACCTTCCAGCTCTGAGGTCGAGGCTTACTACGAAGCCGAAAAAGAAGCCCAGTTCACGACCAAAGAAAGCCGCGACATTCGCCTGATCCTCAACGAAGACAAAGGCGAAGTCGAAGCGGCGAAGGCAGCGCTCGAAAAAGACAGCTCGCCCGCGAACTGGAAAAAAGTCGCCAAAAAATACTCCAGCGATCCGACCAGCGCAGCCAAAGGCGGCCTGCAGGAAGGGATCACCGAAGAATTCCTCAAAGGCCCGCTGAAAACCGCGATCTTCGATAGCCCCACCGGCGAACTCACCGGCCCGGTGAAATTCGAAAAAAACTGGGTGCTGGTCGAAGTCGTGAAACTGACCCCGGCCAAAGTCCAGACCCTCGCCGAAGCGAAACCCCAGATCGAATCCGCCCTGGGGCAGCAGGCGCAGCAGGAATACCTCTCCGAATTCGTCGCCGACTTCGAAAGCAAGTGGACGCAGCGGACCGTCTGTGCCGATGGCTTTGAGATCGAAAAGTGCGGCAACTTCAAGGGCGACGGGCATCCGAAAAACGCCTCGCCCGCCTGTTACGAAGCCGACCCCAAAACCCCGGCGAAAGAATGCCCTTCGCCGGTGACGCCGATCTCACCCGCCCTGCCCGGTTCGGTCACCGAGACCAAACCGAAAGGCGAACCGTTCCCGCAGCGACCGCTGCCGGAAGCCGCCGCCGAAACGGGCGAAGAAGTGCCGGCCGGCGCGCCTCCTGCCGCCGCCCCCGAAGGCGAATAAGCCGGTCAAGCACACCGCGTACCGCCGCCGGCGGTGAATAGACTGGCGCGCCCGTGAGCACGATTTCCTCGATCCACGCGCGCCAGATTCTCGACTCGCGCGGCAATCCCACCGTCGAGGTGGAGGTGGTGCTGGAGTCCGGCGCCCGCGGCCTGGCGGCGGTGCCATCGGGCGCCTCGACCGGCGAGTTCGAGGCGGTCGAGCTGCGCGACGGCGGCGAGGCCTGGGCCGGCAAGGGGGTCGGCCGGGCGGTCGCGAACGTCAACGGTGAGATCGCCGCGGCGCTGACCGGCGCCCGGGCGGCCGAGCAGGGCGCTCTCGACCGCACGATGATCGAGCTCGACGGCACCCCGAACAAGGGCCGGCTCGGCGCCAACGCCCTGCTGGGCGTCTCGCTGGCCGCCGCCAAGGCCGCCGCGGCGGACTCCGAGCAGCCGCTCTACCGCTACCTGGCCGAGCTCTACGGCGGCGGCGAGCCAACGGTGCTGCCGGTGCCGATGATGAACGTCCTCAACGGCGGCGCCCACGCCGACAACTCGGTCGACTTCCAGGAGTTCATGATCGTGCCGGCCGGCGCCGAGACCTTCTCGGAGTGCCTGCGGGTCGGGGCGGAGGTCTTCCACGCGCTGAAGAAGTCGCTCTCCTCGCAGGGTCTCTCCACCGCGGGCGGCGACGAGGGCGGGTTCGCGCCCAACCTCGACTCCAACGAGGCCGCACTGCAGGCGGTTCTGGCCGGAGTGGAGGCCGCCGGCTACGAGCCCGGAAATGATGTCTTCATCGCCCTCGACCCTGCCACCAGCGAGGTCTTCGAGGGTGGCTCCTACAAGCTCGAGCACGAGGGTCGCACGCTCTCCTCCGAGGAGATGGCCGCTTACTGGCAGGACGCCTGCGAGCGCTACCCGATCGTCTCGATCGAGGACGGGATGGACGAGGAGGACTGGGACGGCTGGAAGCTCCTCACCGAGCGCCTCGGCGAGCGGGTGCAGCTTGTCGGCGACGACCTCTTCGTCACCAACCCCGAGCGGCTGCGGCGCGGGATCGAGCTCGGCGTCGGCAACTCGATCCTGGTCAAGGTGAATCAGATCGGCACCCTGAGCGAGACGCTGGAGGCGATCCGCATCGCCCGCGAGGCTGGCTACACCGCAGTGATCTCGCACCGCTCGGGCGAGACCGAGGACACGACGATCGCCGACCTTGCGGTGGCCACCAGTGCTGGCCAGATCAAGACCGGCGCGCCCTCGCGCTCGGACCGGGTCGCCAAGTACAACCGGCTGCTGAGGATCGAGGAGGAGCTGGGCGACGCGGCGCAGTTCCCCGGCCTGCAGGCGTTCACCCGGCAGCGGTCCTAGATGCAGGAATGCGGCGCCCGGCCGCGTAGCTCCGGGTATGGCATCGCGCGCGCAGGCCGGACGCCCCCGATCGGCTCCCCGTCGCCGTCCTGTCGCCCGCAAACGTCGTCCCGCCGTCCGCAGTGGCGCCAGCCGGATCAAGTGGGACCGCGTCGGCCGCGTCGCCCTCACCGTTGTCCTCGCGGCGGTCCTCTACTCGTACCTGAACCCCTCGATCGACTTCGTCAAGACCTACACGGGGACGACCACCGCAAAAGCGAAGCGGCTGGAGTTGCTGAAGCAGAACCGGCGCCTCCACCACCGCATCCAGTCCGCCGACGACCCGCTCGTCGTCGACCACGAGGCGCGCGCCCAGGGCATGATCGCCGAAGGCGAGACGCCGGTCGTGATCCGCGGCAACCTCGGCGGCTGACGCAGCGCCGGGAGCTCTCCCATGGTTGACCTCGGCTCCTACCTCCTGGGGGCCCTGCAGCTGGCTCTGGTCATAGTGCCGATCGCCTTCAGCGCCTACCGGCTGCGCCAGCGCCTCCTACCTGCCTGGGAGGGAGCTCCTGCTCGCCTGGTTGAGTCGATCGTGGGCGTTGCGCTGGTCATCTGGCTATCCGAGATTTTCGGAACCTTCGGCTTCTTCTATGCCGGAGCTCTGATCGCGGCTTCGCTTCTACTCGGTCTGCTGATCTGGTTTCTGCCGGGGGGTGGCACCGTAGGGGGTACCACCCCTGAGGAAGCTTTAGCTACCGGAAGGGGTGGTGGGTCCCCTGCGGTGACAGGACCCGCCGGCCAAACCGCCTGGTCCCTGCTCGTGATGGTTGCGGTGATCTCGGCGACGGTGTTCAGCTACGCCGTCACTACGAAGCATGCGTTGGACAGAGGGGTCTTCAACTTCGATTCGCTTTGGTACCACCTGCCGATTGCGGTCGACATGGCGCAGACGCATTCCGTTGTGGGGATGCACCACGTGGACACGGTCTTCACGAACTGGTTCTACCCGCAGAATTCGGAGCTTCTCCACGGGGTTGGGATCTTGCTGACGGGGCGGGACACGCTTTCGTTGTTCTTGAACCTCGGCTGGTTAGCTGTCGCGTTTCTCGCGGCTTACTGCGTGGGGCGGCCATACGGGCGCGGGGCCGTGACGGTTATCGCAGCCGCGATCCTGCTCGAGTGCCACACGTTGGTCGTCCGCGACCCCGGGGCGGCCAAGAACGACCTGATGGCGGCGGCCCTGCTCCTCGCCTCGATCGCGATCTTGGTCCAAGCGTGGTCACACATGAAGTCCGCCGGACCTTCTTCTGGTCCTCGGGATGGGTGGGACCGGTGGGCGCTGGCGGCGGCCGGGCTCGCTGCCGGGTTGGCTGCCGGGACGCGGGTTACGGGGTTGGCGATGGCGGCGGCCCTGACGGTCGCTGTGGTGGTGCTGGCAGGGCCGGGTCGGCGCTGCGCGTCGGCGGCTTGGTGGTTTCTGCCGGCGCTCGCTGGTGGGGTGTTCTGGTATCTGCGCAACCTCGTCGTCGCCGGCAACCCGATCCCGGAGGTGCACTCGCTGGGGCCGATCTCGCTGCCCCATCCCGAGCGCCTGCAGGAGGGGCGGCCGGACTTCAACATCGTTCATTACGCGACCGACACCGGCGTCTGGCGCGAGTACTTCGGGCCGGGGCTGCACGAGGCGTTCGGCGCGCTCTGGCCGCTGGTGGTCTTGGGCGCTCTCGCCGCAGCCCTGCTGGCCCTCCTCCACGGCCGCGACCGGATCCTGCGCTGGGTTGGGGCGGTGGCGTTGTTCGGCGCCCTCGCCTACCTCTTCACCCCGCTCAGCGCCGCCGGGGCGGAGGGGGAACCGGTCGGCTTCGGGATCAACATCCGCTACCTGATCCCCGCCTTGCTGGCCGGGATCGTTCTGCTGCCGCTCGACCGCTGGCTCGACGGGCCGAAGCGGCAGTGGGGTCTGATCGTCGCCTTACTGCTCGTCTTCCTCGTCACCAACCGACCCGACGACGCCCTCCACGACAAGGCCCGGGTCTTCGCTTTCCTCCTCGTCGTCTTCGTCGTCCTCCTGCCGGCGCTGCTCCTGTTCCTGCGCTCGCGGGGCACCGGAGCCGCGCTGCTGATCGGGGCCGCGGCGGCCCTGGTCGTCTGCCTGGTTGCGATCGGGTACCCGCTCCAGCGCCACTACCTGGAGAACCGCTTCGCCAACGAGGGGACCGCGGACGAACAGATCCCCGGCATGCACCTAAACAGCGCCTACAGGTGGGCGCGCGGCGTCGAGGACGCCCGCATCGGCCTCGCCGGCACCACCGCCGGCTTCGCCGGCTACGGCTTCTACGGGACCGACCTCAGCAACCGCGTCCACTATCTCGGCGAGGACGGCCCGCACGGCGCCTTCAACGCGATCCCCACCTGCGCCGCGTTCCGCAGCGCGGTCAACGACGCCGACCTCGACTACCTGGTCACCGCACCCTTCCTCAACTTCCTCCACCCAGGCGGCCCGATCTCCTCGCCGGAGGCAGGCTGGCTGCGCGGCGAGAGCGCGGTGCGCCCGGTTTTGCGCAACGGCCCCGTTGCTATCTGGAAGGTAGAAGGGGAGCTGTCCCCGGGCGATTGCGGCCCGGCCAACGCGCCGTTGCGCGAGATCCCGCAGACGCCGGCCTCTTGATTGCCGGCATGAGCACCTGGGTAATCTCGGCCCGGTGAGCTATCCCCTCGAGAACGCTCTCTTCCAGTGGGAGGAGGGACGCCGCGCACTACAGGCGATCGACGACCCGCGCCAGCGCCGGCTTGCCGACCGGGTGGTCGACGCCCTCCGCGAAGAACTGCGGCGGCGGATCGGCCCGACTTTCAGCGCCGCTGAGCTGGCCGACCTCTACGGGCAGGGAACCGACTGGGCGCAGCAGGTCGCGCTGGACGTCGCCCCCTCGATCGAGAGCGACTCGCAGGCGCTCGCCGACGCGGCCTTCTGGCTGTACCTACGCGGGGCGACGGACTTCGCCGGCGGCCGCCAGCTGCCCGTCTAGCTGTAGTTTTCAAGCAGGTTGTTCCCCTGCAGTTCGTTGAGGCGAGCCGCAGGCGGGCGATGGCCGAGGGAGCCGTGCTTTCTGCGGTAGTTGTAGCGATCGAGCCAGCCGGCGAGCTGGCCGGCTCGCTCCGTTGAAGACCCGTAGAGGCGACCGTAGGCCCACTCGCGGAGCATCGTCTGGATGAAGCGCTCGGCCTTGCCGTTGGTCTGGGGCCGGTAGGGCCGGGTGCGCAGGTGGCGGATGCCGAGCTCC
>JAWVFA010000002.1:0-24502 GCA_033856415.1 Solirubrobacterales bacterium
AGGATCTCCATGTATTCGACCAGCAGGAAGGAGCCGAAGCGCATGCCGCCGTACTCGGTCATGAAGCCCTGGACCAGCTCGGCGTCGGCCTCGGGCATGTCGAACGGGGTGCGGTTGGTCTCGGCGAAGCCGGCGAGCATGAAGATCAGGAAGCCGACGAACTGGGGGAGGATGAACCAGACCTCGCCCTGCGAGTGGACGATCGAGACCAGCGAGAGCGAGCCGCTCATCATCACCACGCCGAGCAGCGCCAGCCCCATCGAGACCTCGTAGGAGATCAACTGCGCGGCCGAGCGCATCGCGCCCAGGAGGCTGTATTTCGAGCCCGAGGACCAGCCGCCGAGCAGCAGGCCGTAGAAGGCGATCGAGCCGACGGCGAAGAAGTAGAGGATCCCGATCGGGACGTCGATCCCGTAGAAGCCGACCCCGCCCTGGACGTCGCCCCAGGGGATGATCGCCAGCGAGAGAACGCCGGCGAGGACCGGCAGCAGCGGGCCGAGGATGAACAGGGTCGAGATCGCGTTCTCGGGCCGGAAAGACTCCTTGGAGATCAGCTTGCCGACGTCTGCCAGAGGCTGCATGAGGCCGTAGGGGCCGACGCGGTTGGGGCCGTAGCGGTGCTGGAAGCGGCCGATCAGCTTGCGCTCGACCACCGTCAGGACGGGCAGGATGCCGAAGATGACGGCGAAGATGACGACGCTCTTGGCGACCATGATCCAGGTCGCTTCGGCGAAGGTGGTGTCGGCGAGGGGCAGCATTTAGGCGCCAACCTCGCGGAGCTTCTCGATCTTCACCTGGACGGGGCCGCCGTTCAGCAGCGCGTTGGCGTTCCCATCGGACACACCCTCGGCCAGGAAGCAGACTCCCGGGCTGACCCGCTCCTTGATCAGCACTGCCGCGGTGAGGCTGGACCCGTTCTGGCTGACGCGGATTGCCTCTCCGTTCTTGAGGTCGAGGCGCTGGGCGTCCTTCGGGGAGATCTCCAGGCGCTGGTGGGGCGTCAGGAACTTCAAAGGGGGGTTCAGCTCCGTGATCGGGCCCGCCCACAGATCTCTGTAGGTGCCGAGGAGCAAAGAGTTGTCGTCCGTGGCCGGAGAGGACGTCGCGACGGACTCGCCGGACGCGACTCCGCGAGGAGCGGGGTTGGGTTGGACCGTGCTGGTTGGCGCGTCGCGCTGAGTGTCCTGCGAGTCCATCGCGACGTCCTTGGCCGGGTCCGGACCTTTCTCTTCGGCTGAGGTTTGGTCCTGCCAGCGGACTCCGCGGCCGCCGATGTCTGAGTCGGCGATGCCGTTGTAGAAGCTCACGGCGTCGGTCAGAGCTTTGAAGGCGGTGGGCTGGGAGTCGATGCCGGTGTCCAGGCCGAGCTTCGAGGCGAGCTGGGAGAGGACGATGATGTTGGGGAGGACTTCCTCGGGGCGGGAGGCGCTGGGGCGGACTCGCTGTAGGCGGCCGTCGGGGTGGGTGACGGTGCCGTCTTTCTCGGCGTGGGTCTCGAGCGGCAGGACCACGTCCGCCTTGGCGGTGGTGGCGGTCTCGTGCATCGAGAAGCTGACGACGAAGTCGGCGGCGGTGAGGGCCTCTTCCCACGCGGGCGTGTCGGGGAAGTCGCGAAGGGGGTCGGCGCCGAAAAGGAGGAGGTGGGTGATCTCGCCGGAGATGAGTGCAGCTCGGATCTCCTCGGTCGACATGCCTGCGGTGGTCTCGGAAAGGCCGGGGCCGGCGTCGGGGAGGCAACCCGCCTCGCGCAGGCCGCGGGCGTTGGTCGTGTCGGGGATTTCCAGCAGGCCGGCGCCGACCGAGCTGGCCATCCCGGTCGCTTTGGCGACCTCGAGCAGGGCCGCGGCGGCGCCGTCCTCGCGGGCGATCCGCTCGCCCCAGATGACGACGACCGTGCCGGCGGCGCGCAGGGTCTCCGCCACTGGCGAGGCGACGTTCCCACCACCGCCGATCGCGCTCGCCAGCTCGGAGACGAAGTGGGCGGCCTGGCCCGGCGCGTAGCGGGCGATCGCCTCGGCGCCGACGTCGAGCGCGGTCGGCCGCTCGGTGGCGACGAGGAGCTTGGCGCCGTTGCGGCGGACCGCCTTGCGGACCCGCAGGTCGAGGATCGGCGAGCTGTGCAGCGGGTCGGTGCCGAGGACGAGGATCGCGTCGGCCTCGTCGATGTCCCCCACCCGGGCGGAGATCGCCGGCTCGGCCAGGCGCCGCAGCACCGCCGCCTCGGGCCCGCGCGAGGGGCGCGAGTCGACGTGTGCCGAGCCGAGCGCGTCGCGAACGATCCGCTGGATCAGGAAGCCCTCCTCGTTGGAGGCGTCGCCGACGATCGCCGCGACCTTGCCGGAACTACGCAGCCCCGCGGCGACAGCCTCCAGGGCCTGCTCCCAGCCAGCCTCAGCGCCGCCTTTCAGCCGCGGACCGCGCACCCGCTCCGGCGCGTCGAACATCTCGAACCCGTAGCGGCCGCGGTCGCAGAGCCAGCCGTCGTCGACGTCGTGGTTGTCGCGGGCGATCACCCGTTTCACCTTCTCGTCGCGGACGGTGAAGCTGACGTTGCACTGGCTCGGGCAGAGCGTGCAGACCGAGCCGGCGTGCTCGATGTCCCAGGGCCGGGCGCGGAAGCGGTAGGTGTAGCTGGTCAGCGCCCCGACCGGGCAGATGTCGGTGATGTTGCCGTGGAAGGGGGCGACGTAGGGGCGGTCGTCGAAGGTGCCGACGTAGGTGCGGTCGCCGCGGTCGATCAGCTGCAGCTGCGCGTCCTCGGCGACCTCCTGGCTGAAGCGCACGCAGCGGTAGCAGAGGATGCAGCGCTCGCGGTCGATCGCGACCAGCGGCGAGAGCTCGATCGGCTTCTCGAAGTGGCGCTTTTCGTCGATCACCCGGCTGCGCCCGGGGCCCCAGCCGTAGGAGATGTCCTGCAGCGGGCATTCGCCGCCTTTGTCGCAGACGGGGCAGTCGAGCGGATGGTTGACGAGGAGGAACTCGACGACCGAGCTCTGCGCCTCTTTGACCTGCTCGGTGCGGGTGTGGACGACCATCCCCTCGCGCACCGGCGTCGAGCAGGAGGTCTGCAGTTTCGGGATCCCCTCGATCTCGACCAGGCACATGCGGCAGGCGCCGACCGGGTCGCCGAGTTTCGGTTCGTAACAGAAGTAAGGAATCTCGACGTCGCCCTTGCGAGCGGCGTCGTGGAGCATCTCGCCCTCGATCGCGGCGACCTCGCGCCCGTCGATCGTGATCGTCACCTCGCGGCCGGCGGGGCTCACGTCGACGCTCCCAGCGTCTCGGGGGCGCCGAGGACCACGGCGTGGGGATCGAGGACCAGCTCCGGGTCGGCCATCACTGCCTCGAACTCGTCGCGGAACTTGCGGACCATCGCCCCGACCGGCATCGCCATCGAGTCGCCGAGCACGCAGAGGCAGTGGCCGATGATGTTCTGCTGGACCGAGCTGACGATGTCGAGGTCGATCGGCGTCGCCTCGCCGCGCACCATCCGCTCCAGCATCTTCACCGTCCAGTTGGTGCCCTCGCGGCAGGGGACGCACTTGCCGCAGGACTCGTGGTGGTAGAAGCGCGCCGTGCGCAGCGCCAGGTGCGGGATCGAGACGCGGTCGTCGGCGACGATGATCGAGCCGGAGCCGAGCATCGAGCCCGCCTCGGCCATCGCCTCGAAGCTGTAGGGGAGGTCGAGGCCCTCCTCGGCGGTGAGGACCGGGGAGGAGGAGCCGCCGGGAAAGAAGGCCTTCACCTCGTGGCCCTCCTCGGGGCCGCCGGCGAGGCCGTAGATCAGCTCGCGGGTCGGGATCCCCAGCTCGACCTCGAAGTTGCCCGGGCGGCGGACGCCGCCGGAGATCGAGACGACCTTGGTCCCCGGCGACTGCTCGGTGCCGAAGCCTTTGAACCACTCGGCGCCGTGGCGGACGATGTGGGGGACGTTGGAGAGCGTCTCGACGTTGTTGATCAGCGTCGGTCCGCCGTAGAGGCCCTGGACCGCCGGGAACGGCGGCTTCAGGCGCGGGTTGCCGCGCTTGCCCTCGAGCGCGTCGAGCAGCGCGGTCTCCTCGCCGCAGATGTAGGCGCCGGCGCCGCGGTGCACGACCAGCTCGAGGTCGCGATGGCTGCCGAGGATGTTCGTCCCCAGGTAGCCCGCCTCGTAGGCCTCGGCGACGGCGGCATCGAGGATGTCGGCCTGCTCGTCGTACTCGCCGCGGATGAAGATGAAGGCGTGGCCGGCGTCGGCGGCGAGCGCGGCGATCGCGATCCCCTCGATCAGCTGGTGAGGGTTGCGCTGCATCAGCTCGCGGTCCTTGAAGGCGCCGGGCTCGGACTCGTCGGCGTTGCAGCAGAGGTACTTGGCCATCTCGCCGCGCGGCAGGAAGGAGGCCTTTTTGCCCATCGAGAAGCCGGCGCCGCCGCGACCGCGCAGGCCCGAGTCTTCGAGCTCCTGGAGGACCTCGTCCTGCTCCATATCGCGGTAGGCGCGCTCCATCGTCGCGTAGCCTCCGGCCAGCCGCCTGTAGCCGTCGAGGGTGTGCAGCGCCGGGTCCTCGGCGTGCTCGAGCAGGACGCGCTTCTCGAGTTGGTGCGCCATCAGGAGTCCCCCGCCAGTCCGCGCTTCGCCAGCGCCTTCTCCGGCAGGACCGCGGCGCCGGCGCGGAGCTGCTCGATCGCGACCCCGGCCTCGGCTGCCTCCAGCGGCCCGTAGTAGCGCTGGTCGATCGAGGCCATCGGGGCGATGTCGCAGGCGCCGAGGCACTCGAACCCGGTGACGAAGAAGTTGGCGTCGTCGTCCCCGGCGGCGGCCTTGAAGGCGTCGAGCAGGCGGTCGCCGCCGCGCATCCAGCAGCTGATGTTGGTGCAGACCTCGATCCGGTGGGTCCCGACCGGGGAGGTGTGCAGCAGGTCGTAGAAGCTCGCCACCGACTCCAGGTAGGCGGGGGTGACCCGCATGACCGCGGCGGCCTGGCGGATCCCCTCCGGGGTGCACCAGCCGTAGAGCTCCTGCACCGCCCACAGTGCCGGGATCGAGGCCGAGCGGCGGTCGGGGTAGCGGCCCATCAGGGTCTCGATCCGCTCCGCCAGCTCCGGCGGACAATCGACCTCGTGCAGCTCGGGGATCTCCTCCTCGGCGCGGGCCGGGACGCGGCCCTCGCTCACCGCCGGATCGACGGGGAGGTTCGGGTTGCTGATTCCGGGACCGTCCACCGGGCTCATCGGTCGACACCTCCGAGGATCGGGTCGAGCATGCCGAGGCTGGCGATCATGTCGGCGACGTAGCCGCCGACCGCCATGTCGCGGAAGGCCTGCAGGTTGACGAACGACGGGTCGCGGTAGTGGACCCGGGCCGGCTTCGCCGAGCCGTCGGCGAGGACGAAGCAGCCGAGCTCCCCCCGCGGCCCCTCGATCGAGTAGTACACCTCGCCGGGCGCGACGCGGTAGCCCTCGGTTACGAGCTTGAAGTGGTGGATCAGCGACTCCATCGAGGTCGAGAGCTCCGAGCGCGGCGGCAGCACGTACTTGCGGTTGTCGGCGATGAACGGGCCCTCGGGCAGCGCGTCGAGGCACTGCCCGACGATCCGGGCGCTCTCCACCATCTCGGCCACCCGCACCCGGTAGCGGTCGTAGTTGTCACCGACGGTGCCGACCGGGATCTTGAAGTCGACCTCGGGGTAGGCGAGGTAGTCGAAGGCCTTGCGCAGATCCCAGGGCTCGCCGGCGGCGCGCAGCAGGGGTCCGGTCACGCCCAGCTCCAGCAGCCGCTCGCGGGAGACGATCCCGGTCCCTTTGGTCCGCGAGAGAAAGACCTCGTTGCGGTCGAGCAGGTCCTGGTACTGGCCGACCCGGATCGGCATTTCCTCGGCGAAGGCGCGGCACTTCGCCTCGAAGCCGAGCGGGATGTCCTCGATCACGCCGCCGACCTGGAAGTAGCGGGTGTGCATCCGCTGCCCGGTCGCCATCTCGAAGAGGTCGAGGATCTTGTCGCGCTCGCGAAAGCAGTACCAGAGCATCGAGATCGCGCCGAGGTCGAGCGCGGTGGTGCCGAGCCAGACGAGGTGGGAGTGGATCCGGTTGAGCTCGAGGAAGAGCGTCCGCAGGTACTTGGCGCGGGGCGGGATCTCGAGGTCGATCAGCCGCTCGACCGCCCCGCAGAAGGCCTCCATCTGGAAGAAGTAGGAGACGTAGTCCATCCGCTCGACAAAGGGGATGACCTTCCAGTAGCTCTTGTCCTCGCAGGACTTTTCGATCCCGGTGTGGACGTAGCCGATCACCGGCCGCACCTCGCGCACCATCTCGCCTTCGAGGTCGACGACGAGGCGCAGGACGCCGTGGGTCGCCGGGTGGTGCGGCCCGATGTTGATCGTCATGATCTCGCGGTCGCGATCGACCGCGCCGTCGAGCGTGGCGAGGGGCTCAGTCATAGCGCTCCTCCGAGTAGGTGAAGGTGACCGGCTCGCCGCCAATCGGGAAGTCGCGCCGCTGCGGCCAGCCGACGTAGTCGTCGGGCATCAGGATCCGGGTCAGGTTCGGGTGGCCGCGGAAGACGATCCCGAAGAAGTCGAAGACCTCGCGCTCCTGCGCGTCGGCGGTGGGGAAGAACTCGACGCAGGAGTCGATCTCTGGCAGCTCCTCGCTGCCGGGGTCGGCGAGCATCGCTTTGACGCGGACCCGCTCGACCCGGTCGCGGTTGATCAGCTCGTAGTGGACGGCGAAGCGAGGTTCGGCCGGTAGGTAGTCGGCGGCATGCAGGCTGGAGAGGAAGTCGTAGCGCTGGCCGGGCTGATCTTTGAGCCAGCGCAGGACGTCGATGACCCGCTCGGGGTCGACGATCAGCGCCGCCTGGGCGCGGTCGAAGGAGGTCGCGAGCACGGCATCCGGGCAGTCGCGCTCGATTTCCCCCCGGATCAGCTCCAGTCCGGGGGCGTCAGGCAACGGTCAGCTCCCGTACTTCCCGATAGGCCTCGGCGGCCCCCGGGCTCGGTTCGCTGCGGGGCCCGCCGCGCGCCCACTCCTCGGTGCCGTAGGCGTTGTAGCGCTGGCGCCAGCCCTGGTCGGCGTTGTCCATGATTTTGCGCTGCAGCTTGGTGAAGCCGTAGAGGACCGCCTCCGGCCGCGGCGGGCAGCCGGGCACGTACATGTCGACCGGCATGAACTTGTCGGCGCCCTGGACGACGGCGTAGTTGGCGAACATCCCCGCCGAGGAGGAGCAGGCGCCCATCGCCATCACCCACTTCGGCTCCAGCATCTGGTCGTAGAGGCGGCGGACGACCGGCGCCATTTTGATCGAGACCCGGCCCGAGAGGATGATCAGGTCGGCCTGGCGCGGCGAGGCGCGCAGTGCCTCGGCGCCGAAGCGGGCGAGGTCGTAGCGGGCGGTGACGATCGAGATCGGCGCCTCGATGGCGCAGCAGGCGAGGCCGAAGGTGAGCGGGAAGATCGAGTTCGCCCGCGCCCAGTTCTGGACTTTCTCGAAGGTCGTGGTGACGACGCGCTCTTCGACGTAGCGCTCGAGGTCTTCGCCCTCGAGGTCGCCGCGGAGCATCGCCCGGGCGTCGACTTGCTTCTCGCGCAGGCTGCGGCGCTCTACCTCCAATCCAGGGCCCCCTTGCGCCAGACGTAGACGAAGGCGACGAGAAGGAGAACGACGAAGGTGATCAGCTCGCCGAGCACGAAGACGCTGTCGGCGTCCTTGAGGATCGCCCCGATTGGGTAGAGGAAGACGACCTCGATGTCGAAGAGGATGAAGAGCATCGCGACGAGGTAGAAGGTGACCCCGAAGCGCAGCCCCTTGGTCGGCTCGACCGGGATCCCGGACTCGTAGGGCTCGCCCTGGCGGCGGCTCGCGGCGGTCTCCCGCGCCGGCTTCTTCGGCCCGAGCAGGTGGTTCAGCATCGCGAACACGCTGCCGACCGTGAGGCCGAGGAAGGCGAAGACGAGGATCGGGAGGTAGGTCTTGAGCACGGGGAGGTGGTATTTCTGCTGGCCGGGTGACGCCTTGCGGGCAACTACCCCGTTACAGGCGCCGTAGCCGCTGTTATACACCGACATTGTGACAACTTGCTACATAGTGCTTTTCCGCATCAGCAAGCCGAATCCCGACCCCTCTAGGCGGATTTAGAGGATGGTCGGGCTCCACATCGCCGTCGGCGTCCTGCTGATCGTCCTCAACGCTGCCGCCGGCCTGGTCGGCGGCATCGCCTGGTACCGCAACCGGCCCTCGATTCCCTTCTGGTACCTGCTGCGGGCGGCCCAGGCCTCGGTCTTCGCCCAGGCCCTGCTCGGTGGCCTCCTCGTGGTGACCAACCATGAGCCCGAGGAAGGTCTCCACTACCTCTACGGGATTCTGCCCCTGTTCGTCTCCTTCGTCGCCGAGGGCGCCCGCCTCGACGCCGCCCAGCGCGAGGTCGGCGACCTCGACCCCGAGTCCCTCACCAGCGAGGAACAGGAGTCCCTGGCCCTGGCGATCGTCCGTCGCGAGATGGGGATCATGGCCGTCAGCTGCGGCGTGATCTTCTTCCTCGGGTTGCGCGCAGCCGGAACCAGCGGGATCTAGGCCGTACGGGCGGTGCCGCGGTCTTGCGCCACTTGGATCAGGGCGACAAGGGAGAAGACGACCGCGGTGGCGAGGTGGAAGATCGCGTCGTTGACGTTGCTCGGGAAGGTGAAGACGTAGGCGGGCTGTTCCTCGAAGAGCAGATGCCGGTGATGTAAAGGGCGCCGGCGATGTAGAGGACGTAGTAGAGCGCCCAGTCGGGCCGGCGGCAGAAGTAGAGGGCGGGGCCGAAGAGGAGCAGGCCCGAGAGGGCGTGGATGCCGTTGAAGTCCACCCAGAGGACCTTCTCGGTCGGTGCGTCGGCGCCGATCTGGAAGCTCGGCTCGGCGACGAACCCGGCCAGCGCCCAGAGCAGCTCCAAGCTCGCCAAGATCAACAGCGCCTTCTGGGCAAACGTCCATTCGCTCATCGAGGTTGCGATTGTCCACCCTATAGGTGGTCAATTGCAGGTTCGTTTTTCCTTTGCGGTCGCGGCGGCCTAATTAAGCGGGCGGTACTCGCCGCCGTGGAAGACGAGGGGGTCGCCCTCGCGGGCGTCGACGGCCCGGACTTCGCCGGTGACGATCACGTGGTCGCCGGCGGAGATCACGTCGCGCAGGTCGCAGGCGATCCAGATCAGGGCGTCGTCGATGGCGGGGATGCCGTCGCGCTCGCTCCAGGCGACGCCAGACCACTTCTCGGCCACCGGCGCCTTGGTGGCGAAAGCGCTGGCGATCGGCTCCTGGCCGGCGTGCAGGACGCTGACGCCGAAGCTGTCGGCGGCCTGGACGGCGAGCAGGGTGCGGGAGCCGCGGTCGAGGCAGGCGAGCATCATCATCGGCTCGATCGAGAGCGAGCAGACCGCGTTGGCGGTCGCTCCGGCGGGCCCGTCCGGCCCGTTGGCGGTGACGATCGTGACCCCCGTCGGGAGCCCAGACATGGCGGCGCGGAAGGCGGCTGGATCGGGCGCGGGCATCGTCAGAAAGGCTGGATCGGCTCCAGACAATATGATGCCCGCCGCATGCGTCCAGTGCTGATCATCGGAATCGTCCTCGCCGCCGTCCTCGGCCTTTCGGCCTGTGGCTTCGGCGAAGAGAAGATCTCGGTCTCCGAAGACGACTCCAATTACAAGGGGGCCGTCCTCTTCGCGACCCACTGCTCCGGCTGCCACACGCTCAGCGCCGCCGGCACCCAGGGCAGCGGCAACCGCGGCGAGCGGACCCAGGGCCCGAACCTGAATCAGCGCACCGAGACCTTCGACGACGCTCTTTACGCGATCCAGAACGGCGGCTTCTCCGGGGCGATCATGCCCCAGAACATCGTCGTCGG
The DNA here is from genome assembly GCA_033856415.1 of Solirubrobacterales bacterium. Taxonomy (GTDB): domain Bacteria; phylum Actinomycetota; class Thermoleophilia; order Solirubrobacterales; family 70-9; genus VAYN01. The sequence goes on from JAWVFA010000002.1 coordinate 9,857, forward strand.
CGACGAGGCCGACGAGGTCGCCAAATTCGTCGCCAAGTACGCGGGCTCAGAAGCCGAAGAGTCGCCGCGGCCCGGCGAAAACGCGACTCCCTAGCCGGGGCCTCCCATGTTGGACCTGAAAGCGATCCGCTCCGAGCCCGAGCGGTTCAAACAGGCGTTGGCGCGGCGCGGCGCGGCTGAGAAGGTCGACGAGCTGCTCGCCCTCGACGCTCGCCGGCGCGAGCTGCTGCCCGCGGTCGAGAGCGCGCAGGCCGAGCGCAAGACGCTCTCCAAGCAGATCGGGGAGTGCAAACAGGCTGGCAAGGACGCCGAGGCCGAGGCGCTGATGGCCACCGTCGCGGACCTCAAGCAGCGGATCGAGTCCGGCAAAGAGGAGCTCGAGGAGGTCGACGCCAAGCTCGGCGAGCTGGTGCTCTCGCTCCCCAACGTCCCCGACCCCGACGCGCCGGAAGGGATAACCGAGGAGGACGCGGTGGTCGTCCGCGAGGTCGGCGAGCCGCCGGAGTTCGACTTCGAGCCGCGCGACCACCTCGAGATCGGCACCGAGCTCGGCCTAATCGACATGGAGGCGGGGGCGAAGCTCTCCGGCTCGCGCTTCGCCTACCTGAAAGGAGACCTGGTCCTGCTCGAGCTGGCCCTGGTCCGCTTCGCGATCGAGACCGCCCGCGGCGAGGGGCACGAGCCAGTGGTGCCGCCGGTCCTCGTCCGCGAAGAGGCGCTGGAGGGAACCGGGTTCCTACCGGGCGACCGCGACCAGATCTACGAGATCCCCAAGGACGACCTCTTCCTCACCGGCACCTCGGAGGTCGCGCTGGCCGGCCTGCATGCCGACGAGATCCTCGCCGGCGACGCCCTGCCGCTGCGCTACTGCGCCTTCTCGACCTGTTTCCGCCGCGAGGCCGGGGCCGCCGGCCGCGACACTCGTGGCGTCTTCCGCGTCCACCAGTTCGACAAGGTCGAGATGTTCTCTTTCGTCGAGCCCGACGCCTCGCGCTCCGAGCACGAGCGCCTGCTGGCGATCGAGGAGCGGATCCTCGGCGAGCTGGAGATTCCGTACCGCGTCGTCAACGTCGCCGTCGGCGACCTCGGCGATCCGGCGGCGAAGAAGTACGACTGCGAGGCCTGGATCCCGAGCCAGAACCGCTACCGGGAGCTGACCTCCTGCTCGAACACCACCGACTACCAGGCCCGCCGCCTCGGGGCTCGCTACCGGCCTGCCGAGGGGGAAGCGCCGCGTCCGGTGCACACGCTGAACGGCACCGCCTGCGCCGTCGGCCGCACGATCATCGCCCTGATCGAGAATCGCCAGGAAAGCGACGGGAGTTTCACGCTACCCAAAACTTTGCATCCGTACGGAGCGCCTGAAAGAATCAGCGCCGCATGAGTACGAGCGTCCGGGAGGCCAAGCGGGTGGTGCTCTGCGACGACCATGAGATCGTCCGCGAGGCGATCAAGGCGCGCATGGCTAACTCCAGCATTGTTGAGATCGTCGGCGAGGCGGCGGACGGCCGCGACGTCGTAAACGTCGTCAAGGAGCTTGAACCCGACGTTCTGATCATTGACGTCGAGCTGCCGAAGCGCGACGGGATCGAGGCGACGAAGGAGGTCCTCAAAGTCCGGCCGCGGACGAAAGTGATCATCTTCACCGCCCACGCGCAGCCGGACCTGCTGGCGTTGGCGCTCCGGGCCGGCGCTTCCGGCTACGTGCTCAAGTCGGCGCCGTCCGAGGACATCGCCAAAGCGGTGAAAGCTGTGACCGGCGGTGGCACCTTCCTCGGCGGCGACTTCGCCGGCGGCAAGCCTTCTGAGGTTGAGAAGCTGCTCGAGCTCTCGCCGCGCGAGCGCCAGATCCTCGAGCTCCTCGCCGAGGGGCTGCGGGTCAAAGAAATCGCCGACCGGCTGCAACTCAGCCCGGCCACGGTCCACACTCACGTCCGCAACGCGATCGCCAAGCTCGAGGTCGATACCCGCACCGAGGCGGTGGCGCTGGCGGTGCGGTTCAGCTACCTCGGCGCCGGCGGCGGCACGCTCTAACCTCGCCGACGGGCCGATTTCCCGCCATATAGGCGTATTTTCTCGGCCCCTCGCCGCTACTTCTTCTCCAGGCTCAGGGCGCAGCCGTTGATGCAGTAGCGCTTGCCGCCCTGGTCTGCCGGCCCGTCGTCGAAGACGTGCCCGAGATGGGCGTCGCAGTGTTTGCAGACGACCTCGGTGCGGCGCATGAAGAGGCTGTTGTCGGGTCGCAGCTCGACGTGCTCGAGGTTCGCCGGCTCGGTGAAGCTGGGCCAGCCGGTGCCCGAGTCGAACTTGGTGTCGGAGGAGAAGAGCTCGGTGCCGCAGCAGACGCAGCGGTACATGCCCTCCGCCTTCTCGTCGACATAGGGACCGGTGAATGCCCGCTCGGTGCCAGCCTTTCGCGTTACCTCGAACTGCTCCGGGGTGAGCTCCTCCCGCCACTCCCGCTCGCTTTTCTGAACTTTCGTCGCCATCTTTCTCCTTTCGCGTCTGTAAAAAAGAGTACGCCCTGGGTATTACCGCCCCATGAACGACCCACCCCGCCGAATTGCCCTTTTGTCTCGCATACCGCGACAAAGCGGCAACTGGGCAGTGCTTTTGGCGCTGGTCTGCGTCGGCGCGGCCTGTGCGGCGTCGCCGGCTGGCGCGCGAGCCGCCTGCCCGGGTCAGGACGACGCCAACGCCTCCGCCGGCGTCCAGGAGAAGGCGATCCTCTGCCTCGTCAACCGCGCCCGTCAAAGCCGCGGCCTCGCGCCCCTGTCCGAGCCCTCCTCGCTTGCCAGGGCGGCGGACCGCAAGTCGGGCGACATCCTCCGCTGCGACGAATTCAGCCACGAGGCCTGTGGCCGCGAGTTCACCTACTGGTTCGACCAGGTCGGCTACCGCGGCTGCCGCGAGGGCGAGAACATCGCCTACGCGAGCGGCAGCTACGCGACCCCGCGGGTGATCTTCAAGCTCTGGATGAACTCCTCCGGGCACCGACACAACATCCTCGGTTCCTACCGCGAGATCGGCATTGGCCTTCGCGTCGGAACGCTCGTCGGCGTCGACGGCGCCCATGTCTGGACCCAGGAGTTCGGCAGCCGCGATTGCTGAGGGGGCCTAGGATGCGCCCCGTGTTCGACGCCTTCTACGAGCGGGACGGGGATTTCTTCCAGCCGACCGAGCTGACCCGAGGCCCCTGGGATCCGGGCGCCCAGCACGCTGGGCCGCCAGCCGCCCTGCTCGGCTACGCGATCGAGCAGCTGCCCGAGACCGCCGAGTTCCAGGTCGGGCGCCTCACCTTCGAGATCCTCCGCTCGGTGCCGATCGCGCCGTTGCGGGTCGAGGCCCGCGTCGCCCGCCCCGGCAAGCGGGTGCAGATGATCGAGGCGGAGTTGAGCGACGCCGGGGGCGAGGTGCTGATGCGCGCGCGTGGATGGCGGCTCCGCACCGCCAAACTCGACCTACCGGCGGAGGCGTTGGTCGCCAGCCAGCCGCCGGCCCCGCCGGAGGACGGCACCGACTCCGATTTCTTCCCGACCGACCAGGAGCACGGCTACCACTCGGCGATGGAGGTCCGCTTCGTCGCCGGCGGCTTCCTTGAGCTTGGCCCGGCGACCGCCTGGCTGCGGATGCGCCAGCCGCTGGTGGCGGGGGAGGAGGCGACGCCGTTGCAGCGCACCCTCGTCGCCGCCGACGTCGGCAACGGCATCAGCGCCGCCCTCGACTTCCGCCGCTATCTCTTCATCAACGTCGATCTGACCGTTCACCTCGAGCGGATGCCGAAGGGGGAGTGGATCGGCGTCGACGCCGCGACGCTGCCGCGGCGGCACGGGGTGGGAACCGCCGAGTCGACCCTCTTCGACGGCGACGGGCGGATCGGCCGTGCCCTGCAGACCCTGCTGATCAGCGAGCGGTAAAGGCGCCTAACGCGCCGGGTGCAGCCGGACGAGGATCATCAGCGCCGAGGCCAGGCACACGGCGGCGGCAAAGATGAACGCCCCCTCGTAGCTGGTCAGCGCGGCCACGATCCCGGCGATCGGAGCGCCGAGCCCGACGCCCGCGTCGAAGAAGGCGGTGTAGGTCCCCATCGCGGCGCCGCGCGCCCGCTGCGAGACCCGACCCAGCGCGATCAGCATCAGCGAGGGGTTGAGCAGGGCGAAAGCTCCTCCCATCAAGAGGCCGCCGGCGATGGCGACCGGGAGGCTGTGGGCGACGGCGATCAGCAGCAGCCCGCAGGCCTCGCCGACGGTCGCCGCGATTGCCACCGGAGCGGCCCCCATCCGGTCGGGCAGGTCGCCGAAGACCAGCCGGGTGAGGACGATCATCGCCGCGAAGGCGGCGAAGACGGTGGCGCCGTGGCCGACCCCGCGCGATTCGAGGTGCAAGACGATGAAGGTCGCGACCGCGGCGTAGCCGAAGGAGGCGAGCCCGACCGCGAAGCCGGGGCCGACCGCCTCGGGCGCGATCAGCGGGTGGGGCTCGGCGTGGGCGAGAGGGACGAACGGGTCGCGGGCGGCGAGCGCGATCAGGGCGCCGAGCACCGGCAGCGCCGCGGCGAAGATCCAGACCAGGTCGTAGCCGCCGGCGTCGAGCAGCATCTCGCCCAGCAGCGGCCCGACGCTGAGCCCGCCCCAGACGGCGAGGCCGTAGAGGCCGAGCACCCGGCCGCGCCGTTCCTCCGGGGCGAGGTCGACGATCCAGGCCGAGCCGGCGGTGTAGACGGCGCCCTCGCCGGCGCCGAGGATGAGGCGGGCGACGATCAGGCCGGCGATTCCCAGGGCGGGCAGGTAGAGCAGGCCGCTTAGCGCGACCAGCATCGCCCCAACCAAGACCGTCGGCTTGCGGCCCCGGGTGTCGGCGAAGCGACCGGCGACCGGCCGCAGCAGCAGCCCGGTCACCGCGTAGGCGCCGATCACCACCCCGACCGCGACGTCGCCGGAGTCGAGCGGGCCGTGGATGTAGCGCGGCAGGACCGGCAGCACCGAGCCGACGCCGACCAGGCCGCAGAAGGTGACCGCGAAGACGCCGGCGAAGTTGAGGCCCGGCCGCTGGTTGGCAGCTGAGTTGACCTCCGTCGCCGCGCTCACGCCAGCAGGCCGCTGAGATTCTCGAGCACGAAGTCGGGGGCGGGGTCTGCCGCGGCCGCCTCCTCGCGCGACGTCGTGCCGCTGAGGACGAGGATCGTCTCCAGTCCGGCGCGGCGGCCGCCCTCGATGTCGGAGCTGAGCCGGTCGCCGACCATCGCCACGCTCTCGCACTCGCCGAGTGCCTCGCGCGCCATCTCGAATAGGTGCCGCTCGGGCTTGCCGGCGATCTCGGCCCGCCGCCCCGAGGCGGTCTCGACGGCCGCCAGGATCGCCCCGGTCCCGGGCAGCTCCCCCCCTGGGTAAGGCATCGTCGGATCGTGGCTGGTGGCGAAGAGCGCGGCGCCGCGTTCCAGCGCCCGCTTCGCCGTCACCAGCTCCCCGTAGTCGAAGCCGCGGTGGCCGGAGACGACGACCGCCTTCGCCTCCCACGCCTCCTCACCCTCGAGCAGCCGCGCTCCGGTCGCCGCGACCATCTCCTTCAGCGCCGCAGCGCCGATCACGAAGGCGCCGCCGCCCTCGCCCGCGGCCTCTCCGGCCAGCCGGGCGACGACGACGCCGGCGGTAACGATCCGATCGGCGCCGACCTCTACCCCCAGCTCGCGCAACCTCTCGGCGTAGGCAGAGGGCTGCTTGCCGGGGTTGTTGGTGACGAAGACGATTCTCTTGCCGGCTTCGAGCAGGGCGCGCAGCGCCTCCGGCGACCCGGGCACCGGCTCGCGGCCGATCCAGACGACGCCGTCGAGGTCGACCAGGAGTCCGTCGAAGCGATCCGCGAGAGCCACGGCCGCACCCTAGCGGGGGCTTCGCCAACGCCCACCGATTGCCGGATCGGTAGCGTGCCGATCAGTGAGCGCCAACGGACCAGTCGTCGTCGCCACCGACATCCATCGCCGCTACGGCGAGGGGGACACTGCCGTCGATGCCCTCGACGGCGTCACCACCAGCTTCGAGCGCGACCGCTTCACCGCGATCATGGGCCCCTCCGGCTCGGGCAAGTCGACGCTGATGCACATCCTCGCCGGCTTGGACAAGCCGACCTCGGGCATGGTCGAGCTCGACGGCGTCGACATCACCAGCCTCGACGACGGCGAGCTGACCCAGCTGCGCCGCGACAAGCTCGGCTTCGTCTTCCAGTTCTTCAACCTGCTGCCGGTCCTCACCGCCGAGGAGAACCTGGTCCTGCCGCTCTCGATTGCCGGTCGCAAGCCCGACAAAGCCTGGGTCGATCAGCTGGTCGGCACCGTTGGCCTCGAGGACCGCCGTACCCACCGCCCGGCCGAGCTCTCCGGCGGCCAGCAGCAGCGGGTCGCCGTCGCCCGCGCCCTGGTCAGCAAACCGGCGGTCGTCTTCGCCGACGAGCCGACCGGCAACCTCGACTCGAAGTCGAGCGCCGACGTGATGAGGCTGCTGCGCCAGGCCGTCGACGAGTTCGGCCAGACGGTGGTGATGGTCACCCACGACCCGGTCGCCGCCGCCCACGCCGACCGGCTGATCACGCTCCAGGACGGGAAGATCGTCAGCGACGCGGCTCCCGGCTCGGCGGACGATGTGATCGAGCTGCAGAAGCAGCTTGACTAGCCTCGGCCTCAAGAGCCTCTGGGCTCGCAAGGTCCGGGCCCTGCTGACGATCTTCGCCGTCTTCCTCGGCGTCGCCTTCGTCTCCGGCTCCTACGTCATCACCGACACGATCTTCGCCGCCTTCGACGAAATCTTCAGCGAGTCGCTGAAGGGAACCAGCGTTGTCGTCAGCGCCGAGAACCCGGTCGAACAGGAAAGCGGCGAAATCCCGACGATCAGCGCCGCGCTGCTGCCCCGGGTGGAGAAGACGCCTGGGGTCCGGCGCGCCGCCGGGGCGATCTTCACGCCAGGCGCCTTCTTCGATTCGGAAAACGAGAAGATCGGCAACAAATTCGCGCCGAAGTTCATCTCTTCGACGCTGCCGGATGGCCTCGAGTCGCTGACCTATGTCGATGGCCACATGCCCCGCGGCCCGACCGAAGCCTCGCTCGACAAGGCGGCCGCCGCCGACGCCGGCCTCGAGCTGAGCGAAACGATCAAGCTGATCGGCCAGGGGAGGCTGGAAAGCTTCCGCCTCGTCGGCTTCACCCAGCTCGGTAACGCCTCCTTCGGCGGCGCCAGCATCGCCCAGGTGACGCTCCCGGTCGCCCAGAAGCTGACCAACAAGCGGGGGCGCTTCGATCAGATCTCGGTCGCCGCGGACGACGGCGTCTCGGCGGAGGCGCTGAAACGGCGGATCGCGAGGGAGATGCCGGCGGGGGTCCGGGTCGAGACCGGTCAGGAAAACGCCGACCGCGGCTCGGAAGAAATCCGCGAAGACCTCGGCTTCCTGCAGACCTTCCTGCTCGTCTTCGGCTTCATCGCCGTCTTCGTCGGTTCCTTTCTGATCTTCAACACCTTCTCGATCACGGTCGCCCAGCGGGTGAGCGAATTCGGGATGCTGCGCACGCTGGGTGCCTCGCGCCGCCAGATCCTCACCACGGTCATCGTCGAGGCGGTGGCGATCGGCCTGCTCGGGGCGCTGCTGGGGATCGCCGGCGGCTTCCTCATCGCCACCGCGATCAACGCGCTCTTCGAGGCCTTCGGAATCGACCTGCCGACGACGAACCTGGTGATGGAGTCGCGCACGGTGGTCGTCGCCCTGCTCGTCGGCGTCGTCGTCACCACCGTCTCCTCGCTGGTCCCGGCGCTGCGCTCGACCCGGGTGCCGCCGATCGCCGCCCTGCATTCCTTCCGCCCGGCGCCGACCCGTCGCCGCCGCCTGGTCAACCTCGCCCTCTCCCTGGTGCTCGGGGGGGTGGGCCTGGCGATGGTCCTCTTCGGGCTCTTCGGCAGCGGCGGTGCCGGTACCCGCGCGGGCCTGATCGGCGGCGGCGCCGTCGCGATCGTCTTCGCGGTCTCGATCTTCAGCCCCCGCCTCGTGCCCCCGCTGGCGGCGGTCGCCGGCTGGCCGCTGGAGCGGGTCCGCCGCCTCACCGGCCGCCTCGCGCGCGAGAACGCGCAGCGCAACCCCAGCCGCACCGCGGTCACCGCGGCAGCGCTGATGATCGGCCTCGCCCTGGTCGCCTTCGTCACCGTCTTCGCGGCCGGCCTGAAGAGCACCGTCGCCCAGGTGGTCGACGAAAACTTCGCCGGCGGGCTGGTGATCCAGAACACCGACGGCTTCTCGCCGATCCCCAACGGCACCGCGAAAGCGGCCGCCGCGGTGCCGGGGGTTGAGTTGGTGTCGACGATCCGCAGCGCGGAAGCGAAGTTGCTCGAAGGCGAGCAGCTGGGGCCGACGACGAAAGTCAACGCGCCGTCTCCCGACATCGGGGAGACGGTGAACATCGATTGGGAAGAGGGCGGACCGCGGGTGCTGCGCGACCTCACCGACCGCGAGGCGATCGTCTCCAGCGACTTCGCCGACTCCCACGACCTCGCACTCGGCGACCGCTTCGGCCTGCTGACCCAGACGGGGGCGCGGCCGCGCTTCCGCGTCGTCGGCCAATTCGACTCCAAGCTCGGGGTCCTCGGCAGTGTCTTGGTCACCCAGCGGGCGATGGCTCGCGACTTCCGCCAGACCCAGGACCTGAACGACTTCGTCAAGGTCGAAGAAGGGGCCAGCGCCGACCGGGTCCAGGCGCTGCTCAGCAAAGGCGTCGAAGTCGCCTTTCCCGTCGCCGAAGTCCTCAACCAGCAGGAACTGAAGGAAAGCCGGGAAGAACAGATCAACCAGCTGGTGATGCTGGTCATCGCTCTACTCGTCTTCGCGATCCTGATCTCGCTGTTCGGGATCGCCAACACCCTGGCGCTCTCGATTCACGAACGCACCCGCGAGCTGGGGATGCTGCGGGCGATCGGGATGTCACGGCGCCAGGTGCGGACGATGATCCGCTACGAGGCGGTGATCACCGCCCTGATCGGCGCGATCCTCGGCATGGTCCTGGGCCTGATCTTCGCCGCCCTGATCGCCCAGCCGCTGAAGGACGAAGGCTTCACGCTCTCCTACCCGGTCGGCACCCTGATCCTGCTGCTGGTCTTCGCCGCGATCGTCGGCGTCCTCGCGGCGATCCTGCCTGCACGCCGCGCCTCCCGGCTCAACGTGCTCGAGTCGCTGCAGTACGAGTGAGCTAGCCCGCCAGGCCCATATGCAGGGCGCCGCACGCCTCCAGCATCGCCGCCCGCGAGGTAGGGCTGATCGCGGTCAGGTTGACGAAGGTGTGGACGAGGCCGGGATGGCGGTGCAGCGCGACCCGCACGCCCGCCTCGCGCATCCGCAGGGCGTAGGCGTCGCCCTCGTCGCGCAGCGGGTCGAAGCCGGCGGTCGCGACGTAGGCGGGAGGCAGGCCGCTTAAGTCGGTGGCCTGCAGGACCGAGACCCGCGGGTCGCCGCGGTCGGTTCCCGGCGGTAGGTAGCGATCCTCGTAGTAGGCCATGTCGCGGCTGGTGAGGAGGAAGCCCTCGCGAAATGTCTGCCGCGAGGGCAGCTCCCGGCCGGTGTCGGTGACCGGGTAGATCAGCACCTGCATCGCCGGCGGTGGCGCGCCCTCGTCCCGCGCCATCAGGCAGACGGCGGCCGCCAGGTTGCCCCCGGCGCTGTCGCCGCCGACCGCGATCCGCGCCGGCTCAGTGCCGAGGCGGCCGGCATTGGCGCTCGCCCAGGCGTAGGCGGCAAACGCGTCTTCGGCCGCGGCCGGGAAGGGATGCTCGGGAGCGAGGCGGTAATCGACCGCCAGCACCTGGGCGCCGGAGTGAGCGGCGAGGAAGCGGCAGGGGCTGTCGTGGGTCTCGAGGTCGCCGATCACCCAGCCGCCGCCGTGGAAATAGACGAGCAGGGGCAGCGGCCCCTCGTCGGGTGTGCGGGGGACGTAGAGGCGGGCCGGGATCGTGCCCACCGGCCCCGGGATCTCGACCGCCTCGACCCGCGCCATCGGGATCGTCGGTCGCTCGGCGACGATCGCCGCTTCGGCCCGCCGCTGCACCCGAGCCTCGGCGGGGTCGGCGCCCTCGGCGAGGCTGTCGCTGCGGGCCCGGGCGGCGAGTGAGATCAGGGCGTGGATGTCGGCGGCGAGCGTCTGTCCGTCGAGCTGGGGCGGGGGGCCGAAAATCCGGCGTTGGACGCGCGGCGGGAGGTTGCAGGCGAACTTGAGGACGCGGTGCTCGACTGCGGGAGGGAGGCGAGGGATTGCGGCCACGGCGGGAGGTTATTCGCCGCAGTACGAACGTCACACACGGGCGGGAAAGCCCGAGCGTAGGGTGGAGGTCGTGGAGGCGGCGGCGAAAATTCGGGCGTCGGCCAAAGGGCTCGGTCCGGTGAAGGGGCTGCCGCCCGGGCCGCGGATGCCGCGGGCGCTGCAGACGGCGATCTGGTCGCGGCAGGCGCAGTGGTTTCTCGAGCAGAGTCGCGCCCGCTTCGGCCCGATGTTCTCGATCAAGATCGCCTACGAAGGCGACTGGGTCGTCCTCGCCGACCCGGAGCTGGTGAAACAGGTCTTCACCGGCGACCCGAAGGTGTTTCACGCCGGCGAGGGCAACCAGATCCTGCGCCCGATCCTCGGCGACAACTCCGTCCTCGTCCTCGACGAGAAGCCGCACATCAGCCAGCGCAAGCTGCTGCTGCCGCCCTTCCACGGCGAGCGGATGCAGGCCTACGGCGAGAAGATGGCCGAGATCGCCGCCCGCGAGATCGACAGCTGGCCGACCGGCGTCCCCTACAAGCTGCGACCGCGGATGCAGGCGATCACGCTCGAGATCATCCTCGAGACGGTCTTCGGCGTTCACGAGGCGGAGCGACTGGAGCCGCTGCGGGAGGCGCTGCGCGACTTCCTCGACCTGACCACGAACCCGCGGGTGCTGCTGCCGGTGCTGATGGTCGGTCCCGACCGCGTCAACCTGATCCCCGCCTTCCGCCGCCGGGTCGAACGGGTCGACGCCCTGATCGCGCGCGAGATCGCCGACCGCCGCAGCGCCGAGGACTTGGCCGAGCGCGACGACGTCCTCTCGCTGATGATCCAGGCACGGCACGAGGACGGCAGCCCGATGAGCGACGCCGAGATCCGCGACGAGTTGCTCACCCTGTTGGTCGCCGGCCACGAGACCACGGCGACCGCGCTCTCCTGGGCGATGGAGCGGCTAACCCGCCACCCGGAGAAGCTCGAGCGGCTGCGGGCCGAGGTCGTCGACGGCGAAGAGGAGTACCTGACGGCGACGATCCAGGAGACGCTGCGACTGCGGCCGGTGATCGTGATCGTCGTCCGCAAACTGACCGAGGCGGTCGAGCTGGGCGGCTACGAGCTGCCGGCGGGCGCCGGCGTTACCCCTTGCATCCACCTGATCCACCGCGACCCGAGCATCTACCCCGACCCGGACCGTTTCCTGCCCGAGCGCTTCCTCGAGAACCCGCCTGGCACTTACACCTGGATCCCCTTCGGCGGCGGCGTCCGCCGCTGCCTCGGCGCCGCCTTCGCCCAGTTCGAGATGGCCGTCGTCCTCCGCGAGCTGGTCCGCCGCTACCAAGTCGAGCCGGCGAACCCCGCCTCGGAGCGCAACTACCGCCGCGCCATCACCGAGACCCCCCGGCACGACGCCGAGGTCGTGCTCCACTAGCGGCCTCTAGCCGTAGGAGATCAGCTCGACCAGAGAGCCGTCGGGTTCGCGGTAGTAGATGCTCTGTCCGGCGCCTCGCGCTCCGTTCCGCGGCACCGGTCCCTCGACCACCTGCGCACCGGATGCGCCCAGCGCCTCGACAGCGCTCGCGGCGCTCCCCGGCCAAACCAGGCAGACATGGTCGAGAGGCAACTCCTCGTCCCGGCGGCCTCGGGGTTGCGGCTGGGAGGGCGCCGCGGGTCCAAGCCGGCGAAGGAGCGGCAGCAGGATCGTGCCGAGCGCGTAGAGGACCGCGACGACGCCTAACCCCTGGGGATCGACGTCGTTTCCCGGGGACGAGATCTCCGCGATCGTCAGCACGACCAGCAGCCAGAGGAGGGCGATCGTCGCCCCGCGGGCCAACTTCAGCCCGTCCTCCTCGGCCTCGTCCCGGCCGGCGAGGAGCACTGAGGTGTGCCCGCAGGCGAAGGCGACGATCAGCGAGTAGATCGCCGGCTTCCAGTTGTCGCTCTCCCAGCCCGACCAGATCGCCACCGTGGTGACGAGGAACGCAAGCGCGGAGGCCGCCACCGTCGCGAAGCCGAACAGCGAGAGCTGCGGCTGGCGGAGCCCCAGGTGCGAGCCGGCGACGGCGGTGAGACTGAGGAATGCGAGCGCCATCGCCGTGCCGATCGCCTTGCCGCTGGTGTCGTCGATCTCGTTGCCCGAGAGGATGATCAGGATCAGCACGAACGCCGCCCCGCAGAGCACGCCGATGCTGAGCTTGATCACCCGCTGCAGATCGTCGCCGCTCACAGACGAAGAATCGGCCCCGGAGGGCCGATTCTTGAACGCTCAGCGACGGGAAGGTCGCCGGATCAGCCGCAGCCGGTGTTGTTGCCGCAGGAAGAGCACGTGTAGCAGGACCCCGTGCGCTGCATCATGCCGCCGCACTGGTCGCAGGCCGGGCCGAGCTCGAGGCCCTGCATCTTCGCCGGCCGGACCGGCGGGGTTTCGGTCATCGCCGCAGCCGCCGGAACCGGGGTGCTGGGCTTCGCGGCCGCACCGCCGTGGCCGCCGTTGGAGTGGCCGTTGCCGTTGGCGGGACCGGCCGTGTCGGTCGCGATGCCGAGGCCGAGCTGAGAGGTCTCCGCCTCCTTCTTGGCCCGAACCTCGGAGGTCATGATCCCGAGTTCCTCGAGGGTTTCGGTGTCCTCGATGAAGCGGCTCGCGAGCCAGCGCATGATGTAGTCGGGCATCGATTTCGCGAAGGGGATCTCCGGGTTCTGCGTCATCCCCTCCGGATCGAAGCGCATGTAGCTGAACTTGCGCACGAAGGTCTCCAGCGGCACCCCGTACTGGAGGCCGAGCGAGATCGCCGTCGCGAAGGCGTTGAGCAGCCCGCGCATCGTCGAGCCCTCCTTGCCGATGTCGGTGAGGAAGATCTCGCCGACCCTTCCGTCGTCGTATTTGCCGGCGGTGATGTACCCCTCGTGCCCGGCGATCGAGAACTTGTGGGTGATCGATTCGCGCTCGCGCGGCATCTTCTTGCGGACCGGTTCAGCCATCTCCACTTCGGCCTCGGCCTCGTTTTCGTCCTGGGCGTCGGTGCGCAGCGCCTGCGCCGTCTTCGAACCGTCGCGGTAGATCGCCAGCGCCTTGAGGCCGCCCTTCCAGCCGCGGGTGTAGGCGTCGGCGATGTCCTCGACCGTCGCCGTCTGCGGCAGGTTTACGGTCTTCGAGATCGCCCCGGAGATGAACGGCTGGGTCGCGGCCATCATGTCGATGTGGCCGGTGTGGGAGATCGCCCGCTCGCCGACCGCGACGTCGAAGACCGGCAGGTGCTCGTCCTTCAGGCCGGGGGCGCCGACGATCGTGTTCTTCTCGGTGATGTGGGCGGCGATCTGGTCGATCTCCGCCTCCGAGTAGCCGAGCGTCTGCAGCGCCAGCGGCACCGAGCGGTTGGCGATCGTCATCTGCCCGCCGCCGACCAGCTCCTTGAACTTGACCAGCGAGAAGTCGGGCTCGATCCCGGTGGTGTCGCAGTCCATCAGGAAGCTGATCGTCCCGGTCGGGGCCAGCACCGTCGCCTGCGCATTGCGGTAGCCGTGCTCCTCGCCGAGCTCGACGGCTTCGTCCCAGGCACGCTGCGAGGCCTCGAGCAGGTCGCCTTTGATCCCAGTCGCGTCGACGTCGTAGGAGGCGTCGCGATGCATCCGCATGACGCCGTTGTGCGGCTCGCGGTTCTTCTCGTAGGCCTCGTAAGGCCCGGTCGCGCCGGCGGCGATCAGCGCCGACTGGCGGTAGGCGCGGCCGGTCATCAGCGAGGTGATCGCGGCGGCGACGTTGCGGCCCTCGTCGGAGTCGTAGGGGAGGCCGTCGCTCATCAACAGGGCGCCGAGGTTGGCGTAGCCGAGACCGAGCTGGCGGAAGCGGTTGGCGTTCTCGGTGATCTCCTCGGTCGGGTAGCTGGAGAAGCCGACGACGATCTCCTGGGCGAGGAAGACCACGTCGACCGCGTGCTCGAAGTCCTCCGTCTCGAAGCTGCCGTCCTCGCGGCGGAACTTCATCAGGTTGAGCGAGGCGAGGTTGCAGGCCGAGTCGTCGACGTGCATGTACTCGCTGCACGGGTTGGAGGCGTTGATCCGGCCCGACTCCGGGCAGGTGTGCCAGCGGTTGATGATCGTGTCGTACTGGACGCCCGGATCGGCGCAGCGCCAGGCGGCGTCGGCAATCTGGTTCATCAGCTCGCGCGCGTCCAGCGTTTTCGTCGTCGAACCGTCCCTGCGGGCCTTCAGGTGCCAGTCCTCGCCGGCCTCGACCGCCTCCATGAACTCGTCGGTGACCCGGACCGAGTTGTTGGCGTTCTGGTACTGGATCGAGGTGAAGCCCTCGCCGTCGATCGACATGTCGAAGCCGGCGTCGCGCAGCGCCGCGGCCTTCTTCTCCTCGTCGGCCTTGCACCAGATGAAGT
>JAWVFA010000003.1:0-148724 GCA_033856415.1 Solirubrobacterales bacterium
CGAGCCGGCCAGCTCGCCGGCTGGCTCGATCGCTACAACTACCGCAGAAAGCACGGCTCCCTCGGCCATCGCCCGCCTGCGGCTCGCCTCAACGAACTGCAGGGGAACAACCTGCTTGGGAACTACAGCTAGCTCCTCGGGTGCGGTATTCGGTCGTCACCCCACCCTTGCGAACCTTGACCCCCACCGAGCGGCGATAGCCAGCCCAGAGGCTGGCTTCGTAGCCGTTGGAGGCTGGCAGCGGAACGTGCGTCGTATAGCCAGGATCGGCGAAGTAGTGATGCGAATCGGCCACAGCCGAGGTCGGGGTCGCAAGTAAGCCAACGAGCAAGCCGAGAATAAGCGTGCGCCTACTCACCGCTGCCTCCGGGCACGGGAATGCCGAGCCGCACATTGCCGATCAGCTTCGGCTTGAGAAAGTCGCACCCGTCGGGCACCTTGAGAGGGCTCACGACACATAAGGTGGTCTTGAAGCGCGGGCCGGTGAGCGACACATCCGAGCCGGGAAGGGAGACGGACAGATCTCCGGTCCAGCTGTGGGAGGTTGGCGAGTTCTCCAGATATACGCCTTCTCCCCGGAATGGCGCGGGCGGCTTCAAGATGGCAGAGGCCGGATGCTCGCCCGGCAGGCCATGAAGGGAGTAGCGAGCTTCTGTTCAATGGCGACCCGTTCCTTCGGCCAATCAGAGTTCATGCCGCCTTGCCCCTCAAGTCGGGCCAGTGCCTTGCCCATGGACCTGCGTGACAACCCTTTCGCGGATCGATGAGCGACGCGAACGGGTTCAAGCGCCCGCGGGTCTCCGAGCTTCGCCAAGGCGGCCGCAGCCGCCTGGCGGACGCTCGCCTTCGGATCGTCAAGCGCCTCGACTAGCGCCGGCGTTGCCGCCCGGTCGCCAATGTTGCCCAAAGAATCTGCTGCGGCTTCCCTGGTCTGGGCGCTAGTCGATCGAAGGTACCCGATGAACCACGGAACGCTGCTTAGGTCTCGCACTAGACCGAGGCTGCGGATTGCCCACCAGCGATTTTCCGGATCGCTCAGCGCACCTTTCAGAGCGGGCACGGCCGATGAGTCTCCGATTCGGCCCAGTGCCAGTGCGGCTACGCCTCGTACCTCGGCACTTTGATCGCTTCGTAGCAGGCCTGAGAGAGTCTCAACCGCCCTCGAATCTTCCCTCACGCCCAGCGCCTTCACCAAACGGAAGCGCCATAGGGCGGACCCCTGTGCCTTCTGCTCGTTTAGTGCAGAAAGCAGATCATCAACACTCATCACGTTTAGGAGGGAAGAGCCATGATGCGATCTCGCAACTGCTCGAGGTCGTTCTTTTCGGTGGTCCGTTGAAGAGCCTCGTCAATCACCTCCAGGGCCTCGTCTTGCCGATCTCGCGCTGCCAGGAACTTTGCGAGGTTAACCGCGAAGTTGGAATAGGTGGGGTCTTCGCTCATTGCCAGACGTAGGCATTCCTCAGCGACATCGTCGTTGCCGTCGCGTGCAGCGATGCGTCCATTCAGGCTTCTCAGGCCCGACTTCAAGACGAAATCAGGTTGAGCCACCTCGCTCGCCCGCGCGGCGCATGATCGTGCCCCCCCAACATCCCCCTCCGCAATGAGCAAGTGGCCTGCCCGAACTTGGGTTCCAGGGTCCTGCGGGGCAAGCTCGGCGGCTTTAGTGGCTTCCGCGATCACATCGTCAGGTCGGAGCGACAGGAGCACCGTCGCCTTGAGCAGCCGCAGTTCGGGACTTCGAGGGAATTTCTGAACCGCCTCCTCCAGGAATTCTAAAGCCTGCTCGGGGTCGCGTCCCATTTTCCGCAGCTCTCGACCCCGGGCGATGGTGGCGGCTAGCTCCCTTTTCTGCTTCCTGTTTCTGAGCTTCATGCTTCTTCCCGTAAGGCCGCAATCAGCCTCCAGATTAGCGCGGCTACTTGCGCCCATCGCGAGCCATTGCCGAAGGGACTCCCGGGGTTGCTTCCTGCGGAAGTATTGAGTTTGCCGACAAATTGTTCATCTTCCGTCTTCCTCTGGCCAGCGGAGCCGATTTGCGTTTCTCGTTCCCAGGGATCTACCCGAGGTTCAAGACAAGGTTCGTCGGCCGAGTCCTCGTCGTCAGAAGCTTCGGCAGCAAGCCAACCGGCGAGCGCCGCCCCGGCAAGGGCGCCGACTTCGGCAACTCCGCCGACTGCAGCCCCGGGCGCGCACCCGCCTAATGGGTCAACAACCTCCCCTGCCGCGCATCCGCCGCCGATCAACTCACCGGCCAGACCAGCTGCATCGACCCGGTTCAGGGGGTTGTCGAGGGCGTATGAATACGGTTGCTGGGTCTGCTCCTCAATCGGATCACGGGTGAGGAACTGTCCCGTAGCCGGGTCATAGAACCGCGCCCTCAGGTATTGCAGCCCGGATTCGGCGTCGGTGTACTGGCCTCCAAAGCCGAGCGGCGTGGTCGCGGTGCCGGTAGTGCCTTCCAGTCCGCCATACGGCGTATAGCTGAAGCTCGCGGCGGCTTCGCCGCTTTCCCCGGTGAGCAAACGCGTTGAGCCGAGCTGGTCATGGTGCAGATAGCTCGGAGCTTCTTCTGCGTTGACCTGCTCGAACGGGATGCCGCCCGGGCCGTAGAGGTAGCTGTTTTCGCCATCGTCCAGAACCGACGGAAGCGAGTCGCTGAGATTCCAGGCGAGGTGGCGGGTGACCAAGCCCGTGGCCTTGGAGGCCAGTAATCCCATGGCGTCATAGGACAGGGCCTGGGAGATCCCGGGCACTTCGCCTTCTTTGGGCCTCGTGATCGAGGTCAGCTCGCCCGCCTGGTCGTAGCCGTAGCTAGTCGCCGGGCCGCTGCTCGGAGTCGCTTTGGTGCGCTCGCCTACGGCGTCGTAGCTGTAGGTGAGGCCGGTGCCCGCTTCTAGCTGGCTGGCTGCGTCGTAAGAGTTGGTCGAACCGATCCCTTGGAGGAGATTGTCCCCGGGGTCGTATTCGAAGCCTTCGGCGCCAGCTTCGATCAGACGGTTGTTTTCGTCGTAGTCGAAGCCGAGGAGTTCTGATCCAGGCAACCCATTGCGGGCTTCTTCTTCAACCTGCCCGAGCACGTCGCGGGAGTAGGAGAGCGAAGCGAGGGTTTCGCTGCCGCTCTTGAAGTCCACGGCGCTGATCCGAGAGGCCGGGTCATAGCTGTATTCGTCGGTGTTGCCGCTGCTCGCCGGAAAGGTGATCGCGGTGAGGTTTGAGTCGGCGTCATAGGCGAAGCTCGTTTTCCCGCCGAGCCAATCGGTGACGCTTGCCAGACGCGCGGCGCCGTCGAAGGCCCGCGTGACTTCTTTGCCGTTCGGATAGGCGATCCCGGTCAGCTCTTCGGCGAGGTCGTACCCGTATCCGACGATGTCGCCGTGACCGTTTTCGTTTCTGGTCAGGCGGCCGAGCTGGTCGTAGGAGAAGCTCGATTCCCCGGTGCCGTCGACCATCTTGGTGAGGTTGCCGTCGGCGTCGTAGTCGAAGGCCGCGTCGGGGGTTGCTTCTTCGGAGTAGTCGATCGCGGTGGGTCGGTCGGCGGCGTCGTAGGCGTAGCTGGTTTCCCGTTTGGCGGGATCGACGACCGAGATCAGGTTGCCGGCGTCGTCGTAGGTCTTGAGGGTTTTGCGCCCGAGTGGGTCGATCGTTTCGACTGGCTGCTCGAGGACGTTCCGAACGTAGGTCGTCGTGTGTTCGTTGGCGTCGGTCGTGCTGGCGACATTTCCCGCGCCGTCGTAGGAGGTTTCGAGCGTGGCCCCGTTTGGCTTTTCGACTTTCGTCAGCTCGTCGTCTGCGTTATAGGCGTAGCTGGTCGTGTGGCCCTTGGCATCGGTCAGGGTTGCGAGGTTGCCGTTGCCGTCGTAGCTGTATTCGGTTGCGTGACCGAGGGGGTCGGTTTCTTTCAGCGGTCGTCCCTGCGAGTCGCGTTCGACGCTCGTTTCGAATGCGGCGCTTTCGGCGCCTTCGGCGTTGCCCCGTGCCGAGACGCTTGAGATCAGCCGCGAGTCTTCGTCGTATTCGAAGGTCCTGGTATGGCCGAGCGGGTCGGTTTCGCTGGTCCGGTCGCCCTCGGGGTCGTAGCCGAAGCTCCAGGTCCTTTCCAGCGGATCGGTGACGCTTTCGAGCTGCCCGTGGGCGTCGTAGGCGTAGCTGGTCGTCTGCGTGGCTTCGCCTGGGCCTGGCCGAGAGATGCTTTCGACGTTGCCATTGCCGTCTCGTTTGATCGTCGTCGTCTCGCCCACGGGCGTGGTGGTCGAGATGACTTCGTGGGTCGAGTTGTAGGTCCATTTGGTTTCGTGGCCAAGCGCGTCTTTTTCACTCGTGCGATCTCCGGCTTCGTCATAGCCGAAGGTCGTCGCGTGACCGTTGCCATCGGTTTCGCGGATCAACTGGCCGGCGCCGTTGTAGGCGAAGCTCTTGGTGGTTGCCTCGGGCGTCCCGTAGCCGTAGGTGATCTCGAAGGGCTCGTTGTTCGAGGTGAACCACTTGTCGGTTACCGAGCCGGTGGCTTTGTTGGTGACGACGGTGTGGAAGGGGGCGTATTCGAAGTCGAGGGTCCGACCGGCAGGGTCGGTTTGAGAGACGACACGACTGGAGCCGTCGTATTCGTTGGTCGTTTTGCCCCCGCGACCGTCGGTTACCTGGGTGATCCGATGGGATGCGTCGTATTTGAATTGCCAGCGCGGGCCTTCTTCGCCGGGCAGAGTGACCGCGGTGAGGCTGCCGCCTTCGTAGGCGTATTTGACGACATGGCCCATCGGGTCCGTGACGCTTTCCACCTGGCCCCCGGAGTTGTAGGCGAAGGTGAGATGTCGTCCGGTGGGGTCGGTCACCGTTTTCAGGCGCCCGGATTCGTCGTAGGAGAGCGCGGTTTCATTTCCGTTGCGGTCAGCGGCGCTCAGGAGCCTGCCACCGCCGGAGAAGCGATATTGCGTCTGCTCCGCGGTGGTGAAGGCGTAGCCGGATTCGGGGCTGCCCGTGAGCGTCTCCTTGGCCCAGCTCGGCCCTGAGTAGGCGGTGCCGCTCGTGCGAGCAAAGGGAATGGTGGCGCCGTCTCCGCGGATCACCGTGACCTTGGCGCCTCCTTCTTCGACGGCCAGGTGGTCTCCGAAGCTGGAACCCCAGCCGTAGCCGAAGCTGCCAGGCGAGGTCGCCGCGGCGGCTGACTGGGCGCTGTAGGTGCGGGTGAGAAGCAGACCGAGACCGCGGCCTTCGACCCCGATATCGGTCTGGGTCTCGCTGAAATCGCCG
Organism: Solirubrobacterales bacterium; assembly: GCA_033856415.1. Lineage (GTDB taxonomy): Bacteria > Actinomycetota > Thermoleophilia > Solirubrobacterales > 70-9 > VAYN01. The sequence continues at coordinate 5,251 of JAWVFA010000003.1, forward strand.
GTTGCGCATTCGACCGGGTCGCCACTGCAGCTGCGGTTGCCGAACTTGTTCGTTCTCGCCGTTTTGACTGGATCGGTGATGTCGAGATGGCCGCTCTGCTCGCGAATCACGCCGCTGTTGTTGAAGGGCGCTTCGACCTCGGTCGTTCCGGTGCCCGCCGTCTTCTGGAAGACCCCGGTGTTTAGGAGGAGGGGGTCAGCTCCTTTTCCGCCGACCACGATGCCGAGTTCTGAGCCCTCGGTGTTGGCGTTGAAGGTGCCCTGGTTTTCGAAGGTGGCCGCGTCTCGCAGTTGCAGGAATTTGGTGGGCAGCGTGAGCGTGCCTTCGTTGACGAAGGTCCGTTCTTCCAGTCTGGCTTCCGATGCCGATCCCGATGCTCCGGCCGCGAGGACGGTCCTGCCGCCGCCGCTCATCTTGCTCCCCGCCCAGGTGAGGCTTCCGGTGACTTTCAGGTTCCCCGCACCTTCGACCGCTCCTTTCAAGACGAGATCAGCGGCGTTCACGCTGAAACCGCCTGCGATTTTGAGGGAACTCATGCTTCCGACCGTCAGAGTTCCTCCGCTAGAGACGACGTCTTCGGCGACAACTTCCGGCCCTTGGAACTGCACCCCACCTACGAGGGTGCTGCCGCTGGTAAGCAGGGCAATTTGGTCAGCCTCAAAGTTCAGCTTGCCCGATGCGGCTTGAACCGTGCCGTAGTTCGCTAGGTCGGCCCTTACGGTGGTGGTGCCGGTCCCCGACGACTTGCGAATCGTCCCACTGTTGATCAGAAGTGCGCCGAACTCGGCGAAGGGATGGATGATCCCCGTTTCTTCTCCTTCGGCGTTCAACGTCAGAGTGCCCGTGTTTTCGAGGATCGCGGTGGACCTCATCGACAGGGAGTTGCCGCTCAGCGACAGTGATCCGCCGTTCAGCAGAACCCGTTCGTTGATCGTCACATCTGAGACCGTCCCCGTTGAGCTTGCAAGGAGATCCGTGGTTCCGGTTCCCGCCATCGATCCGCCCGTCCAGGTGAAGGTGTTCGAGACGTCAAGAGTGCCGGCGCCTTTCAGCGTCCCGCTGCTTTGACTGAACCCGGCCGCGGTGGCCACGAAGCCCGATTCGATCGAGAGCGATCCGCCTCCAAGCATCAGGGTGCCGCTGGACATGGTGAAGTTCTGTGCGGTGACCGCTGGCCCTTGCAGCTTGATAACGCCCCCAAGGACGCTTTTCGACTTGAGAGCCACCGGTTCGGACGACGTGGGGAAAACAATCGAACCGGATTCGGCGTTGAGGCCACCTGAGTTTTCCAAGCCCACCTTGATCTTGGTTTCACCGCTCCCCGACGACTTGCGAATCGTTCCGGTGTTGACGATGAGCGGAGCTGCTCCGACGTTGTGGACGATGCCTTCGGTGCTTTCGGTGTCGACGATGAGAGTGCCCGAGTTTTCGAGTCGGGAGCCGTTCGGCATTGAGAAGTAGCCGCTCGGAATCGAGAGAGTGCCTTTGTTGACGAGCGTTCTTTCGTTCAGGGTCGCGTTCGACATCGATCCCGTTGCCCCTGAGAGCAGCACCGTTGAGCCGTTTCCGCTCATCGAGCCGCTGCTCCAGGTGAGCGCGTTGGCGACCGTCAGGACGCCGCCGCCTTTGAGGTTTCCGCTCGCGATGTTGAGGCCCGAAACGGTTGCGCTGCAGCCGGTTTCGACGGAGAGGGTGCCGCTCAGCGTCAGGGTGCCGCTGGGCATGGAGAAGCTCTGAGCGGTGACCGCGGAGCCGGTTGCTTTCACCGATCCTTCGAGCGAGCTGCCCGTCGTGAGCGTGAGCTGTTCTGAGCTCGAGAAGGCGAGGGTCCCGGCTTCCGCTTTCACAGCGCCGCGGTTTTCGAAGCCGACCTTGATGTTGGTCGTGCCGGTGCCCGAGGTCTTGCGGACGACGCCCGTGTTGACGAGGAGCGGGTCGACGCCAGTGCCATGAACGATGTTTTCCGTGCTTTCCGTATTAGCCGTGAAGGTGCCTGCGTTTTCGAGCCTCGAACCGTTCGACATCGAGAAGTAGCTGCTCGGCAGTGACAGGGTCCCGTTGTTGACCAGGGTCCGTTCGTTCAGGACGACTCCGGTCATCGATCCGGTCGCACCGGACGCGATGACCGTTACGCCGGTTCCTTGCATCTGCCCGCTGGTCCAATTGAGCGTTTGGGTGATCCGAAGCTTGCCGGGTCCGGCCAGCTTGCCCGAGCCGCTGATCGTCAAAACCGGGATGGTGGATTCACCTTCACTCGGCGGCCGTTTCAGTTCGAGCGACGAGCCTGAGATGAGAATGCTGCCTTCGCCTTGGACGATCGCGGCCTGGTTGGTTGAACTGGATTTGACGGTTTTCCCCGCCCCTATGCAGGCGACGTCGGTCGCTCCCGGAACGTGTCCGGCCGACCAGTTGGAGGCGGTTTGCCAGGTGCTTTCAGTTGGCCCAATCCAGGTATCGGTGCATTCGGCGGCGGAGGCGGCGGCGGGGAAGATGAGACCAACTAAAAGGACGGCTGCAAGTCCAAGGGCCCCGCGGTATTCGCCTACTCCAAACCAGGATCTAACGTTTCCTCCGCGCTGCCCTGCTTTCACGAACTCCTCCGATCAATGTTGGTATTGGATAACGGCAGGGTTCGCGGCATGGCAGCAAACCGTGTCTCGGCCAGGTGTGAAGGCATGGGCGGCTCCACGGATGGTGTCCTCCGCAACCCCCTGCACCTAACCGAGAGCCGATTGAATACCACGGCTATTCGGAGCGATCAAACGCATCGGACGCGCTTGATCAAAAGAGCTGCGTTCAATGCTCCCTGAGGTGATCGCCGGAACTGAAGCGCAGACGCACCTACCGGGTTGGTTCTGGACGTTTTGGTTCTGTAGCCCGACGATCCGGCGGTGAATCAAGTTGCCGTCTTCGGCCGTCGACTACGAGAAGTGCGCCTTGAGCGGGAATGGACGCAGGAGGACTTGGCCGACCGGTCGGGTCTAACGTCGGTCCAAGTGTCGCGAATCGAGCGAGGAGTCCGCGAGGTCAGACTGACGACCCTCCTGCGGCTGATCGCCGCCCTTGAGGTTTCGCCGGATCGGGTGCTGGGAGGGCTCTAGGTCATTCCGGGGCCCTGATTGTGGCCTTCGCTGTTTTTCCCAGGCCGGCGAGCTGCCGTGCGCAGACGTCGCGGAGAAGCTCATTCCGTCTCCTCTGTGCCGCCAATTCTTCGCGCTCGGCCGCTTCCTCGCGTTCAATCGTCTCCGCCCTTTCCTGCAGCTGCGATAGCGCACCCTGAAGCACCTCGGGCGGGGCGGTCAGTATCGCCTCTCGGCTCTCCTCTCCCCAACCCCAAGTCCTGAGCCAGACGAAGAAGATCGGAAAATTCGCGGCTCAGGCGTTCGGCGAGGTCCCAATCTTCGGCCTCGATCGCGATGTAGACGTCGTTGATTCCGGTCAGCCGCACGATGAGGCTGCGGTAGAGAGCATCTCGCTCGTCAGGGGTGAGAATTTGGGGCGTCGTCATGGTCGGTGAAGATTGCGGCCCAGCCACTCACCCAGGACACCACCAGTCCGGATGTCCCTATCTCGGGTGAGCGCTGGACCGACTGCTGCCCGAGTGCGACGGATGGGGTGAACTTTCACCCGAGGCACTCTGTTTGCCGGGCAGGCTCTTGAAGAGGACTAGATTCTGCGTGGGGCCGCTCCGATGGCAAGCATCAGAAGCTCGCCAATGTCGGTTACACGAAAGGAGATGCCCCGCTCCCGCGTCGCCGGGCTCGCCACCTCTACGGCTCCGAGGCGCTCCAACACCCGGACGTGGTAGCCCACTTGGCTGAGCGTTGCCTCTCCGCCGGCTTGCTCGATCCCACGGAGCGCCTCGCCCGAGGTAGGCTTGTCCGGTTGGCCAGGAGCCGAAGAAAGCGCACCCTAAGGGGGTGGGTGGCTGCCTGTGTCAGACGGCCGTCGACTTTGGGGATCTCGGGTGCCATAACCTCACTTAGCTCTTGCGGCCCAGCTCGACCGCGAAAGAACAATGAAGCCAAATTAGGCCGCCCGGTCAGGCTGTTCAAACGCAATTAGGTTTCTAATCCACGGCCCAGGTGCCCACGTCCGATCCTGCCGGCGATTCGAAGGCCGCCAGGTAGACCGTGGCGATGATCGGCTCCTCCCCGGTATTCGCAAGCCTCTGTTTGGATGCGGCTTGCAACGGCTCAAGATCGTGAAAGGCGGCATCGACTGCCGCGATGACCTGCCTCCAGCCCACCTCATCAAGAATGAGGGGCATCCAGGTGTGATGGCGGCCCGGACGGGCGTCGAAGCTCCCGGCATCCATCGCCTCCCGTACCTGCTCGGCCAGTTGTTCGAAAACTCGCCAGCTAAAAGTGGCGCGGATCGCCTCCGGCACCTCAGACCAGGTGTCGGTCTCGAAGGTCGCCGGCCCCAGCGCTCGGTAGAAATGCTCGGTCGCTCCGCGGCGCCGGCCACCGGTCTCCTCCCGGACCTTGACGAGCCATCCGTCTTCCGCCAGCACCTTGAACCGGCGATTCACATCGGAGAGTCGCGCCGCGCCTCCGAACTCTTCATAGAAGCTCGAAGCGCTCATTTCGCGAAGGTTCAGCTCCTTCACGATCTTGAGGCTCAAGGGGTTGCTGAGAACCTTCGCCAGCCTGACCGGGAAGTGCGACAAGGGAACGCTGCTCGTCTTGGGAGGCCGCGGCAGGATCAGGCCGGAGCGGTTGCGCTGCAAGCGCGGCGAGTCAAAGGCTGCGATCGCCACGGTCGCCTCGATAGGGTCCTCGCCCGAACTCGCGAGGCGAATTCTCGCGTCTGCCTGCTCCTCGAGCAGCGACCTGAAAAGCGCCATCGCCAGATCCAGAATCTCGGTGCGCCCGCGCTCATCGAGAACCAGGGGCGTCCAGGTCAAGTGCCGCTCCGGCTTGGCGTCGAAGGTCCCGGCCTCCAAGGCATCTTTGACCCGTTCGGAGAACTGCTCGAAGGTTCGCCAACTGAACTCCGCGCGGAGTGAAGCCGGAAGCTGCTCCCACAACTCGTCCTCGATGATCGCGAGTTCAGGCGCCCGGTAGAAGTGCTCCACAGCACCCCGACGGCGGCCGCCGCGCTCTTCTTTGACGAGCCGAAGCCAGCCGTACTCAGCAAGTCGCTTGAAATGACGATTGAGGCGGGCTGGGGTACCCCCGCCGAAAGCCTCGAAGAACTGCGACGAACTCATTTCGCGGCGGAATAACTCGGTGACGATCTTCAATCGGATCGGGTCGGCGAAGACGACGGCGAGCCGATCCAGTCGCGTGGGGGGCTGCGACGTGACCCGCACCTTGGCGGTTGAATTGGGCACCTCCTGGGTTTCGTCTTTCCTCATCGTTCTCTGAACGCAATGGTTTCCAGGTAGTTATCAGAAAGGGCCTGGTATTCGCGCCTTTTTGCCCCAGTAGCGTTTGCTTTTAGATTCTTTAAGCAAACTAAAAGGGGGTGAGGAGGATGCGGGTCGCAATGACCGGATCGGCTGTGCCGGTTCTTTCCATCACGAAGTCCGGCTAGGTAGCAAGCCGAAACCGCCTCGGCCTTGACGGTCGGGGCGGTCTCTATCTGGTCGCGGATCTCTATTCCCTTGCCCCCGGATTGTTAATGGCGATTGCCTATGAACGCTCAGAGAACTTACCGCTTTGGTTCTGGAGGACCTAAACTCCTGCTCCCTATGAGGCTGCCCATTCAGCCTCCCTGGACCTGAGCGAGGGCCGGCGCTTCATTCCTGCGGCGTCGCCCTTTGAACCACGGCCGACAGGAAAGCCGGAGGACGAAGATGAAGCTGGTTCGAACCGGGACCGTGATCCCGATTGGGCGCATTAGTAAGTCCGCATGACGTCTGTCGAGCCGCCTCGTCTTGGTCTCGGCGGCAAGGGACGGGTCAGCGAATGAGCCGACGTGAGCCGTCAAAGCGCAGCCCGGCCCATCCGGTGAGGCTGCCGCGTGTGGGGCTCGACTCCTTCGGTGGGCCCGAGCTGTCTGGGCTTGACGACCGCTCGGCGCATGTCCTTCGGATGCGTACGGGCATGGTTGATGGAAAATGCCGGACGCTGAAAGAGATTGGCGAAGAACTCGACATCAGCTCGGTGTGGGTCAGGCAGATCCAGAGGAAGGCACTGGCGAGGATCCGAGACGACCGCGAGGCGCAGCGGCACATGAGCTCCGCGGATTCCCAGCCGCGCCCCGACGCCCGAAGGCCAGCTCATGAAGGCCGCTAGCAGCGCGCTCAGGGAGAAGCCGGGGAATCGCAGCGGCCACCTGGAGCACGAGAGGGGAGGGTCGCCACCGAGCAGGCACAGCGCCAGCTTGAACTGCACCGGCAAACACTGCGCTCGGCCGAGCGCTCCCTCAGCCAGGGGATCGGGCTTTGAGATGCCCGGGCATACACGCCTGTCTGTCCCGGCATAGCCAGGGCTCGGCTATGCCGGGACATAGCGCTCTGCCCGGGCAATCGATTGCCGGGGCAGAGGACCTTTGCCCGGGCAATCGGATGCCCGGGCTTTGCAGTCGGCAAGGAGCCGAGCCTTCGCACGGAACACGCCAGCCCTTCCCCGGGGGGTCCACCCCCTGCCCGGGGTTACCCTCTTCAAGGTGGTCACCGCCCCGGCTAGCTTCGACGGATGGACCGGCAAGACCGACCTTTGGCGATCGAGCGTGAGTGATGGCGAAGAAGCTCGGCGCATCTATTCCCCGAATCGCACTAACGCCGCCCGAGGCAGCTGCCGCCATCGGAGTCGGCCCCGATTACTTCGATGAGCACGTTGCTCCGCACCTGGGCCTGATCCGTCGGGGTCGTAAGCGACTGGTCCCGGTAAGCGAGCTTGAGCGCTGGGTCGCTGAAAATGCTGAAGCGCCGATGCTGGAGCAGCTCTCATGAAGCTTGCGGCGTCGGTCCTGGCCGATAGATTTCATGGCAACAAAAAGCGGCCCCCGGAACGGCGTTGGCGCGCCGCCGAGGGCCTGACCACAAGGAGACGACACCTCCCAATGGCTGGTTCTCACCTTATGTATGCCTGCCCGCGTACGCGCGACGACCTTCTCCCTCGGGAGGGCCGGGTCGATGGCTGAGGGCGTTGTCAGAAGGCACGCTCGAGCCTGTCCGGCGCGGGAGGGCAAACGTTGCCGCTGCAAGTCTGGCTGGGAGGCGTGGGTCTATCTCAGTCGCGAGAAGGAGAAGGTTCGTCGTACCTTCAAGACCAAGGGCGAGGCCAAAGCGTGGCGCACCGAAGCACTGACGGCGGCGAGGAAAGGAGAACTGCGCCGAGCACCCTGCGACAAGCGCACCGTGTACGAGGCGCTGGTTGATTTCGTCGCCGGCATGGAAACCGGCGAGGTCCGCCCGAAGAAGAAGGAGCGCTACAAGCCGAACACGATCCGCTCCTACGAGCGTGCCGTGCGCCTCCGATACAAGGACTCCGAACTCGGCGCCTTGCGCCCCTCCGAGGTTCGACGCGCTGACGTTCAGGGCTTTGCCGACGACTTGCTGGCGACCCTCTCTGGTCACAGCGCCAGCAACGTTCTCAACCCCCTCCAGGCGTTCTACCGGCGCGCCATCGACCGCGAAGAGCTGGCGAACGAACCGACCAAAGGAATCGATCTCCCTTCCGGCGCGTCCAAGCGGCCGCGGCGGATCGTTGCTCCCGACGAAGCTGCGCGGTTGATCGAGCTGCTTCCTCCTGAGGATCGGGCGCTTTGGGCGACTGTCTTCTATGCCGGTCTCCGGCGGGGCGAGTTGCAGGCCCTTCGCTGCGAAGACATCGACCTCGCCAGGAACTTGATCCACGTCAGAAAAGGCTGGGATCAGGAAGAGGGCGAGATCGAGCCAAAGTCAGAGGCGGCGAAGCGGACGATTCCGCTGCTGGCGATCCTCCGCGACTTTCTCGATGAGCAACTCGTCAGGACGGGGAGGACGGGAACGGATCGCATCTTCGGCCGCGTCGCCGATCGGGTCTTCTATCCGTCCACCATCGACGGGCGGGCACGGCGAGCGTGGAAGGCGTACAACCTCGCCGAGCGGCAAGCCGCCGAGGAGGAGGGACGCACGCCCGTCCTCTTGACGATGCTCACCCTCCATGAGTGCCGTCACACCTTCGCCTCGCTCTTGATCGACACCGGCGCAAACCCGAAAGCGATTCAGGTGGTCATGGGGCACTCCAAGATCCAGACGACCTTCGACGTGTACGGGCACTTGCTCCCCGGCAGCTACGACGATGTACGGGCTCGGATGGATGCCTATCTCGCAGGCACCGCTGTCCGGCAATCGAGTCATGCGGGAGATCCGACGATGCTGGGCACAGCGGCCTAGGGGCCGTGGTGCGCGGACACCGGGCACCAAAGCAACCCTGGTGACTGGCCAGTCCGCACAATGATTAGTTGGGAGGCAGCCCTCGGATGATCTCTTCCTTCGCGACGGAGGCCCGCACCATCCGACGGCGATGCCGGTTGGCCTCCTTGCGGCGTCCCGCGCTGCGTGCGCGGCGTGCCAGATATCCTTGCTCCGCAATCTGTTTCTCGGCAGCTGCGATGCCTCTGACTGCCTCGACCAGCACGTCGTCAGATGCGTCGCGCTTGAGTCCATTAAGGAGGGCCTCCTCCTCAACATCGCGACGGCAGTCAACACAGCAATGAATGAGGGGCGGCCGTTCCTCTGCGCCGTAATACAGAAACTCGTCGCCGCATCGCATGCACCATTTCGAGAACGGCATGTGGGGCTCGAGTCGATCGAGCGGTCGCCGCGGCTTTACCTCTAGCGCGCTTTCGGAGCCGGCGGTGCCCGTCGCGGGGCGGGGCAGGTGGCGCAGCTTTTCGTAGTTCAGCTTCGTCAAATGACGCTCCTTGATCGGTTGATGAGGGCAGAACCTCCTCTGCGCTAAGGGTTAGCGAACCGACCGGACGCTCTCGGGTACGGGTGATGACGGCGGGCCTACCGCGTGGCGTCGCACTTGCGGCAGCGTTCGCTGTAGCTGGTGACGAAGATGAGTCGGTTGTCCGGTCCGGGATGCAGCGGTTCGATGGTCTCCAGTCGTGACGGCACAACCGCTGTCGGATGCGCTGGCGGTTGTGCGGGTGGCGGAGCCAGCGGACGGCCGAGAGGATCGCAGCGGGGATCAGACCGGCGACGACGCTGACCGCAACCCAGACTGCGAACTGGCCCACGGGCCTAGCGAGGGGTGACCCGCGCGACGTGCTGCTGCCAGTTCGGCTCGATGCTGGCAAGTAGCGGCTCAATGCCTTCCTTGCCGCTGCCGGACCGGGGCAGGTAATACTCCCGGATGCGCTCGCCCCGCCAGTCGTTTGACCCTAGGTCGGCCTGGGTCTCTACCTGGTCGAGCAGTTCCTCTCCCCGATCGCCGAGCGCCTGGTACTGGAGGATGGACCCGCCGTCTGCCACTAGGTCAACGTGGCTGCCAGGTCCGGGTGCGGCCGACGACAGCGGCGCGGTCGGCTTCTTCCTTCCGACGGTGAACAGCCTCGCCCCGGTCCGTCAGGTGGAAGGTGTCGCCCTCGGCAGCGCCGACCAGCCCCCGATTGACCAAGTCGTTGATTGCGGCTTGAACGTCGTCGAGGTTGTGTTGCATCAGGCGCGCGAAGGTGGCCGGGTCGACCTTGCCCTCGCAGTGCGCCTTGTCGATGATTTCGTCCTGAATCTGGGTGAACTGCACCCTTGGCAGGGTAGGACGTGGACCGGCGTCAGATGAAGAACCCGGCGAGACTGACGGGGCTGTCGGGGAGGAGGGCGATTGGGGCTGGCCGATGCCGATTCATCTCTCGATTCGACCAGGGCTACAGCTTGGTCTGGAAAGCAGCGAAGGATGAAGCTTGCTCCCGTTCCGCAAGGGAAATTCGATGGCACCCTCGGCGCACTGGCGCATCAACTGGCGCATTGTCCCTCAACTGTCCTCGACCAGAAGCGCAGCACCACGTGCTATTTGGCTCCACAACAGAAAACGCCCCGGCGGGGGAGCCGGGGCGCTTCTGGGGTTACTACAGGGAGGAGAGATATGTATCTCTATATATGTGTGGATCCGTGGGAGGTAGGTGAGCCCGGTTGATGTCGAGTGCGTCGCTGTGGGAAGCAGCGAGGCGATATGTCGACGCGGGGTTCAGCCTTTGAAGTCTTAGGTTGATCTCCTGATCGGTTTCCTCTTGCGAATCCTTGAACAGCGTACGAACGTATGTGCGACTTGTGTGTGAGTGGGGTCACAGAGATCCTGCATTTGACGGACTCTGCGAGGTCTCTACCCGATTTGCCCTAGGCGACCAGATCAAATTTGGTGACCGGTCTCTTGAGAGGCGCGGGTAAATGTGGCATCGCATTCTCAAGCTCGAATAAAAGGCCAGACCGGGAACCTCGCTGTAGCTTTCGGCGGGTGAGAAAGTCCCGGATAGACGCGGTTTTGGCCGATCGCGGAATCTTCCCGTCGCGTTCGGCGGCCGCGGGCGCGGTGCGGGCCGGTGAGGTGCGGATCGGCCGCGACGGCCCGGTGGCGCTGCGGCCGAGCCAGTTGGTCGAGCCGGACGCGAACCTGATCGTCGCCGGGGGCCCGCGCTACGCCTCGCGTGGCGGCACCAAGCTGGAGAACGCCCTGGGCGCGCTCGACATCGATGTCGCCGGGCGCGAGTGCCTCGACGTCGGCGCCTCGACCGGCGGATTCACCGACTGCCTGCTGCAGCGGGGTGCGGCGCGGGTGGCCGCGGCCGACGTGGCCTACGGGCAGATCGACGTGCGCCTGCGGGAGGATCCACGTGTGCACGTGATCGAGCGACTGAATGCCCGGGCGATGGAGCCGACGGATCTGCCGTTCGCGCCGTCGCTCGCCACGGTCGATGTCTCCTTCATCTCCCTGACCAAGATTTTGCCGGCGGTCGCCCGCTGCCTCGAGTCCGATGGCGAGATCTTGGCGATGGTCAAGCCGCAGTTCGAGCTCGGCAAAGAGCGGGTGGGGAGGGGGGTCGTGCGCGACCCCGCCGATCGCCGCGAGGCGATCCTCGAGGTCGCCGTCGCGGCCCGCGCGCTCGGGCTGCCGGTGCGCGGTTTCGCCTCCTCCGGCCTCCCCGGCCCGAAGGGCAACCGCGAGACCTTCGTTTGGTGTGGGGGCGCGGGGGCCGAAGTCGAGGAGCTTGAGTCCGCGATCGCCGCCGTCGAGGGGGACGAGTGAAGACCGCTGCCCTGATCACCCACTCGCACCCGCCGAGCGCCTCCGAAGCGGTCGCTGTGGCGGCCGAGGTCGCCCACGAGGCCGGCTGGCGACTGGCGGCGACCGAGCAGGAGCTGGAGAAGCACGGCGCCGCGGGCGAGGGCGTCGACGTGACCGCCGAACACACGGTTCCCGACATCTGCCTTGTTCTCGGCGGCGACGGCTCGATCCTTCACGCGCTGCGCCGCTACGCCCACACCGAAGTCCCGGTCTTCGGCGTCAACTTCGGGACGGTCGGGTTCCTCGCCGCGGTCGAGCGCGACCAGGCGGCCGAGGGTATCCGCCGCGCCCTCGCCGGCGATATCGAGACGATCCACCTGCCGGGCCTCGAGGTGAAGGTCGACGGCAAGGAGCAGGTGGGTCTGAACGACATCACCCTCGCCCGGCGCCCGCACGACCGCGTCGCCGAGCTCAGCTACCGGATCGCCGGCGAGGAGGTGGGCCACGTCCGCTGCGATGGGCTCGTCGCCGCGACGCCGGCCGGGTCGACCGGCTACAACCTCGCCAACCAGGGCCCGATCCTGGCCTGGGGCGTGAAGGGCTACGTCGTCAGCTACATCTCGCCGCACTCGCTCACCGCGCGGGCGCTGGTCGTCGCCCCCGGCGACGTCCTCCACGTCGTCAACGCGCCGGAGCGCGAGCCGGTCGAGGTCGCCGTCGACGGCGGCAAGATCGCCGACCTCGCCGCCGGCGCTGCGCTCGAGGTCCGCTTCCTCGACTCGGTCAGCCGCCTGGCCCAGCTTCCCGGCACCAGCTTCTACCAGCGCATCAGGGAGAAGTTTGGGCATTTGGCGGTCTAGAGCGACTTCCTCAGCCGAGATAGTCGGTTCTTTAGGGTCTCCCGCCATGGAGCGCAAGTGGTGGACCCTGGTGCTGGTCTCGGTCGCGACGTTCATGCTGCTGCTGGACGTCACCGTCGTCAACGTCGCCCTGCCCGATATCCAGCGGGAACTGAACGCCAGCCTCTCGAGCCTGCAGTGGGTCGTCGACGCCTACTCGCTGATGCTCGCCGCCTTCCTCCTGACGGCCGGGTCGCTCGGCGACCGGCTGGGCCGGCGGCGCGTCTTCACGATCGGGTTCGGCATCTTCACCCTCGCTTCGTTCCTCTGCGGGATCGCCGAGGACCCGACCCTGCTCAACCTGGCGCGCGGGCTGCAGGGCATCGGCGGCGCCGGCATGTTCGCCACCTCGCTGGCGCTGATCGGCCAGGAGTTCCACGGCAAAGACCGGGCGACGGCGTTCGGGGTCTGGGGCGCGACGGTCGGCGGCGCCGTCGCGGTCGGGCCGCTGATCGGCGGCGTCGTCACCGAAACCCTCGGCTGGGAGTGGATCTTCTTCGTCAACGTCCCGATCGGGATCGCGGCGATGGTCCTAACCGAGCGCAAGATCGTCAACGTCTCCGCCCAGGACCCCGAGCCGATCGACTTCCCCGGTCTCGTCACCTTCTCCTCCGCCCTCTTCCTCCTGATCTTCGGGTTGATCCGCGGCAATCCCGAGGGGTGGGGGAGTCCCATGATCCTCGCCTGCCTGATCGGCGCCGCGGTCCTGCTGGCGCTGTTCGTCGCGATCCAGCGGCGCAGCGACCACCCGATGCTCGACCTGACGCTCTTCCGCAAGCCCGCCTTCAACGGGGTCTCGGCGGTGGCCTTCTTCCTCTCGGCAGGAATGTTCGCGCTCTTCCTCTACCTGACGATCTACATGCAGGGAGTGCTCGACTACTCGCCGCTGGAGGCCGGACTCCGCTTCCTGCCGCTCACCGTCCTCGGCTTCGTCGTCGCGCCGATCTCGGGCGCGCTCTCGCACCGGGTCCCGATCAGGATCCTGCTCGGCACCGGGCTGGCGATCGTCGGTGGCGGGCTGCTGCTGATGCACGGCGTCTCGGTCGATTCGACCTGGACCACCCTGCTAGCGGGCTTCCTCCTCGCCGGGATCGGGATCGGGACCACCAACCCCGGGATCGGGCAGGCGGCGATCGCCGTCGTTCCGGTCGAGAAATCGGGGATGGGCTCGGGGATCAACACGACCTTCCGCCAGGTCGGGATCGCCACTGGGGTCGCCGGCCTTGGTGCGGTGTTCCAGGGCCGCGTCGACTCGAAGCTGAGCGAGCTGCTGCCCAACGCGCCCGACGGGCTGGGGGAAGCAGTCGCCTCTGGCGGCTCGCGGGCGGTCTCCGAACTGCAGCTTCCACCGGAGCTCCACGTCAAAGCGACCCACGCCGCCGATGTCGCCTTCGTCGGCGCCTTCAACGACATCATCTTGATCGCTGCGATCGGCTCCTTCCTCGGCGCCGCGCTCGGCTTCTGGCTGGTCCGCTCCCGCGACTTCGTCCAGCCGACGGACGGCCCCAGCGAGCCCGGCGCCAGTTAGCCGCAAGCAGCGGGAAAACCGCGCCGGTCGGTCCGCGGCCGTTGCTACACAGACCGCATGCTGCGCGAGCTGCGGATCGAGAACCTTCTCCTGATCGAGCGGGCCGAGCTGCGGCTGGGGGAGGGGCTGAACGCGATCACCGGCGAGACCGGCGCTGGCAAGACCGTGCTGGCCCACTCGCTCGACCTGCTGATGGGCGGCAAGGCGAAAGCCCAGATCGTCCGCCCGGGCGCTCCGGAGGCCTGGGTCGAGGGCGTCTTCGATCTCCCCGCAGGCTTGCTGGAGGAGCCGGAGTTCGCCGAGTTGGCCGAGCGGCTGCCCGAAGGGGCGGAGGAAGTGGTCCTCGGCCGACGGGTATCGGTCGGCGGCCGCACCAGCGCCTTCGTCGCCGGCCGCGCCGCCACGGCCGCCGACCTGAAGCTGCTCGGCGGCCGCTTGATCGCCTTTTTCGGCCAGCACGAGCACCGACGGCTGACTATCTCCTCGGCCCAGCTCGAGATCCTCGACGGCTTCGCCGGCGCCGAGCACCTGGAGCTGCGGACCGTCTACCGCGAGGCGCACCGCGACTGCGCGCGGCTTGCGGCCGAGATGGCCGAGCTGCGCGAGCGGGAAGGCTCGCGGGAGCGAGACCTCGACCTCTACCGCTACGAGCTCTCCGAGATCGAGGCGGTGGCGCCGGTGCCCGAGGAGCGGGACGAGATCGCTTCCCAGCGCGAGCGGTTGCGGCACGCCGAGGGCCTGCGCGAAGCGGCGACCAGCGCCCACACGGGTCTTGCCGGCGCCGAAGAGGACGGCGGCGGCGCGGTCGCCGCGATCGCTCAGGCCGAAGCGGCGCTGCAGAGCGCCGCCGGGCTCGACCGGAGCCTCGACGCGATCCTCGAGCGGGTGGCGGCAGTGGGGGTCGAGTTAGGCGACGTCGCCTCGGAGCTGCGGGACTACGCGGAGGGGGTCGAGGCCGACCCGGCGTCGCTGCAGACGATCGAGGAGCGGCTGGAGGCGATCGACCGGCTCGAGCGCAAGCACGGTGGCAGCGTCGAGTCGGTGCTCGCGCACGCCGAGCGCTGCCGCGAGGAGATCGCACGCCTCGAGGGCGCGGAGGTGCGCAGCGCCGAGGCCGAAACGGCGCTGGCCGCGGCCGAGGCCCGGCGCGCCGATCTCGGCGAGAGGCTGAGCGCCGGTCGCGAGGCCGCGTCCGGGCCGCTGCAGGAGCGCGTCGCCGAGGAGCTCGAGCTGCTCTCGATGGCGGGCGCCTCGCTCGAGGTCGTGCTGGAGCCACACCCCGACGGGTTCGGTGCTTCCGGCCGCGAGACGGTCGAGCTGCGCGTCGCGCCGAACCCGGGGATCGAGGCTGCGCCCCTGCGCGACGCCGCCTCCGGCGGTGAGCTCTCGCGGGTGATGCTGGCCCTCAGCGGCCTCGGGCAGGCGGCAAACGCCGGGACGATGGTCTTCGACGAGATCGACGCCGGCATCGGCGGCAAGACCGCGCGGGTCGTCGGCGAGCGCCTGCAGGCGCTCGGCCGGGACCGGCAGGTTCTCTGCATCACCCACCTGCCGCAGGTCGCCTCGCTCGCGGACGTCCACTTCAGGCTCGAAAAGGACGTTGACGCGGAGCAGGCCGTAGCCACGGTCGAGCGACTCGGAGGCGAGGACGTGGTCGCCGAGATTCGCCGCATGCTCGGGGGCGAGACCGCGGACCAGGCTGCGACCGAGCACGCGCGCGAACTCCTAAAGGCTGCCTGACCAAGCAGATCAATGACGCAGGGAGCGCAGCGTGCTCCGCACGCAAGCGACTGAGGACGCCGATATGCGCCGGTCAGGTGGCCTTTAGGACTAGTCTGAGGCGGTGGCCACCACTAGTCGTCGTCGCCTTCCTGCCCTGCTGGGCCGGAGGAACGGCGCCCGGCCGGAGGCGCCGATCGAAGGCGTCGCCCGGTTGGGGGAGCGGACCAAGCACCTCGTCAAGCGCCTGCGCCCCGGCGACGTGGCGGTGATCGACCACGTCGACATCGACCGCATCGCCGCCGAGGAGCTGATCGAAGCCGAGGTGGTCGCGGTCCTCAACGCCTCACCCTCTTCGCAGGGCCGGTATCCCAACGCCGGGCCGCTGATGCTCGCCCGCGAGGGGATCCGGCTGATCGACGCTCCCGGCGCCGGGCTCTTCGAGCGGCTCAAAGACGGCGACCGGGTGCGAATCGTCGACGAGGCGATCTTCGTCGGGGAGGAGGAGATCGCCCGCGGTCGTGTCCTGCGCGTCGCCGAGCTCGAGCGGGAGATGCAGGAGCACCGCGAGCGGATCGACGAGGCGCTCGGCGAATTTGCCGAAAACACGGTCGCCCACGTGCGCGAAGAGACCGACCTTTTGACCGGCAATATCGCCTTCCCGCCGACCGGGGCCAGCTTCCGCGACCGCCATGTCCTGATCGTCGTTCGCGGCGACCGCCACCGTCGCGACCTGAAAGCGCTGCGGGCCTACATCCGCGATGTGCGGCCGCTGATCGTCGCCGTCGACGGCGGCGCCGACGGGGTCCTCGAAGCCGGGCTGCAGCCCGACGTGATCCTCGGCGACATGGACTCCGCCAGCGACGCGGCGCTGGGCTGTGGCGCTGAGCTGATCGTCCATGCCTACCCCGACGGCCGGGCGCCTGGCCGGGAGCGACTGCTGGAGGCGGAGCTCGACCACCAGGTCGTGCCTGCCGCCGGGACCAGCGAGGACGTGGCGATGCTGATGGCCCACGAGAAGGGCGCGGCGCTGATCGTCAGCGTCGGCGCCCACTTCAACCTGGTCGAGTTCCTCGACCGCAAGCGCGGCGGGATGTCCTCGACCTTCCTGACGCGGCTGAAGATCGGCGAGCGCCTCGTCGACGCCAAGGGCGTGAGCCGCCTCTACAACCCGAGCTCGACGCTGGCGCCACTCGCCTTCTTTGCCATCGCCTTCCTCGTCCTGCTGACGATCCTGGTGATCACCTCGCCGGCCCTCAACGACGTCTTCGAACTGGTCTGGCTGAAGATCCGGATCTGGCTCGGCATCGACTAACAGCGCGAAAAACGCCTGCGGCTCCCCCGTGGCACTAGCCTTCGGCCTTCGATGGGGTACTCCGCCCGCTACCACGCCACCTCGCTGATCGCGGTCTTCATCGCGCTCGCCGTCGGCATCCTGATCGGCGCCGAGTTCGGCGGCGACGCCCTCACCAACACCCGCCGGGATCTCGAGCACAGCCTGGTCGGCAACCTCCAGGACGCGCGCTCCCGAGCCGACGAGCTGAACGCCGACCTCAACCGCTCCGAGGAGTTCGCCGAACGCGTCTACCCGGCCCTGACTCGGGAACGGCTGGAGGGAAGGCGGTACGCGATCCTCGCCCTCGGCGGTCTGCCGAGCCCCGTCACCGAGGAAGTCGAGGAGGCGCTGGCTCCGACCGGGGGGCGGCTCGTGGGGGTGGGAGTGGTGCGTGAGCCGGTGGACGTCAACGGTCTTGCCGAAGATCTCTCGAAGACCAGGTTCGTCGAACTGCGAACCGACTCCGACGCCCTGACCGAACTCGGAACCGGTCTGGGGCGACAGCTGGTGCGCGGCGGTTCCCTGCCCGAGGTCGTTCGCGGTCATCTCTTCTCCCGCGCCAGCGGCAATTTCGGCGGTCTCGACGGGGTGATCGTCGTCCGCGATCAGCCGGAAGAGATGGGCACGATCCAGCGCGAAAAGACCAATCAGCTTGAGACGGCCCTGATGGACGGGGTCACGGCCACGCGCCGGCCGGCGGTCGGGGTGGAGACCTCCAGCGACGACTCGTCCTCGATCTCTTTCTTTCAGTCGAGCGGCCTGGCGAGCGTCGACCACATCGATTTGACCGCGGGGAAGCTGGCGACCGTGTTCGCCTTGCTCGGCGCCGATGGCAGCTTCGGGGTCAAGGGCAGTGCCGACCAGCTGCTGCCCGACCTGCTGACCGAAGGCGAGTAGGCGGTGTACTGGGTCGGGTTGCCGCTGGCGCTGGCGATCTCGCTGTTCCTCATCCCGGCGGGGGCGCGGGGGCTGCGGGATGCGGGGCTCGTACGGGAGAACTACCGCGGGGCGCCGCTCGCCTTCCCGCTGGGGGCGGTGCTGGCGACGGCGGCGCTGGTGGCGCTCGCCCCGCTTGCCTTCCTCGACGATCGCGCCGACCTCGACCTGCTCGAGCCCGACCTGCGGCGCTGGCTGCCGTATCTGCTGGGCATCGCCTTCCTCGGCTTCCTCGACGACGCGCTCGGGCGCGGCGAAGCGGTGGCGACCCCGCGCGGCTGGCGCGGGCACTGGGCGGCGCTGCGATCGGGCTCGCTCTCGACCGGGGCGATCAAGGCGATCGGGGCGCTGGCGCTGGCGGCCTACGTCGTCTCCGGGCGGGGTCTCGAAGACTGGCGCTACCTGGCTGACGTGGTGCTGCTGATTCTCACGACCAACCTCTTCAACCTGCTCGACCTGCGGCCGGGCAGGGCGGAGAAGGGGCTGGCGCTGCTCGGCATCGGCCTCTGCCTCGGGGCTTGGACCATCGCGCCGCTGGAGCTGCTGGGGATCTTCGTCGGCCCGGTCGTGGTCGGCGCCTGGTTGACGCTCGGCGAGCGGGCGATGTTGGGAGATACCGGCTCCAACCTGATCGGGGCGATCGCCGGGGTCTGGCTGCTGACCGGCCTGGGGGCCGACGCGCGGCTAATCGCCCTCGCAGCGGTTCTGGTGCTGACGATTTACGGGGAGATTCGCTCAATTTCCGCAACCATCGATTCGGTTCCGCCTTTGCGCTGGCTAGACTCGCTCGGCAGAGCATGAGTCCAGGGAACAAAGGCGACACGCGGTTCATCTTCGTCACCGGCGGTGTCGTCTCGGCCCTCGGGAAGGGAATCACCGCGGCGTCGATCGGGCGCCTCCTCGTCTCCCGGGGTTACCGGGTCCAGCTGCAGAAGTTCGACCCCTACATCAACGTCGATCCGGGGACGATGAGCCCGTTCCAGCACGGTGAGGTTTTCGTCACCGAGGATGGGGCGGAGGCCGACCTCGACCTCGGCCACTACGAGCGCTTCACCGACGAGAACACCTCGCGCGCCTCAAACGTCACCGCCGGCGCCGTCTACAACTCGGTGATTCGGCGTGAGCGACGTGGCGACTACCTCGGCGCAACGGTCCAGGTGATCCCGCACATCACCAATGAGATCAAGCAGAAAATTCTTATCGTCGCCGAGTCGCAGTCGGTCGACTTCGTGATCACCGAGATTGGCGGCACGGTCGGCGACATCGAGTCCCTCCCGTTCCTCGAGTCGATCCGTCAGCTCTACACGGATATCGGTCCCAAGCGGGCGATGTTCATCCATCTGACCCTGGTGCCGTACGTCGGTCACGCCGGCGAACTGAAGACGAAGCCGACCCAGCACTCGGTCAACGAGCTGCGCCGGATCGGGATCCAGCCGCACGCGCTTGTCTGTCGCTCCGAAGGGCGCCTGGACCGCGAGATTCGCAGCAAGATCGCGCTTTTTGCCAGCCTTCCCGTCGATGCGGTGATCTCCGCTCACGACGTCGACAACATCTACAAGGTGCCCCTCGTCTTCCGTGCCGAGGGAGTGGACGACCTCGTCCTCGACCACTTCGGGATGGAGGCGCCTTCGCCGGACATGAGCGAGTGGGAGGCGATGGTTCGCCGCGCCGAATCCGCCACCACCAAAGTGAAGATCGCCGTCGTCGGCAAGTACGTGCAGCTCGCCGACGCTTACAAGTCGGTGATCGAGGCGCTCGAGCACGGCGGCTTCCACCACGGCGTCGACGTCGAGGTGGAGCTGGTCGATTCGGAGAATTTCGACCCCGAGAGGCTCGAGGGCTGCGACGGGATTCTGATCCCAGGCGGCTTCGGCGAGCGCGGAATCGAGGGCAAGGTCGAAGCGGCGCGGATCGCACGCGAGAAATCGATTCCCTACCTGGGAATCTGCCTCGGGATGCAGATCGCCGTCGTCGAGTTCGCTCGCCACGTCGCCGGCATGGATGGCGCCAACTCGGCCGAGTTCGACCCCGAGACGCCCTTCCCTGTCGTCGACCTGCTGCCGGAGCAGAAGGAGGTCTCCGACATGGGCGGGACGATGCGGCTCGGCGCCGACCCGGTGAAACTGCACGAGGGCACGAAAGCGCGCGAAATCTTCGGCGAGGCCGTCATCTACAAGCGTCACCGCCACCGCTACGAGGTCAACAACCAGCTGCGGCGCCGGCTCGAAGACGAGGGCCTGGTCTGCGGCGGCACCTCGCCGGACGAGCGCCTGGTCGAGATGGTCGAGCTCCACGACCATCCGTTCTTCGTCGCCTCGCAGTACCACCCGGAGTTCAACTCCCGGCCGAACCGTCCCGAGCCGCTTTTCCGCGAGTTCGTCGGCGCGGCTGCCGGCCAGGCAGGCGAACGGCCGGTCGATGGCGGCGAGGTCGAGGCGCCCGCTGAAGAGGAAGGCGCCGCAGACGACGCCAGCCTCCGCCGCTCCGCCTAAGCGCCGCTTGGCCTTCCCCGGCTAGCCTGTCGGGCCGTGGAGGGTTCCCGACTGCACGAGCGGTTCGTTCGCTATTGCGAGGTGCGCAGCCCGACGGGGGAGGAGCGCGAGATCGCCGACACCCTCGCCGCCGAGCTGCGGGCGATGGGCTTGGAGGTCGAGGAAGACGACGCCGCCCGGCCGGCGGAAGCCGGTGCCGGCAACCTGATCGCCCGCTCGGCCGGCAGTGGCGAGGAGTCGCTGATGTTCTGCGCCCACGTCGACACCGTCCCCCACGGCGGGCAGGTCGAGGTGGTGGACGACGACGGTGTTTTCCGCAGCCGGGGCGACACGATCCTCGGCGCCGACAACAAGGCAGCCGTGGCCGTCTTCATGGAGCTGATCGCGCGACACGTCGAACGGCCGGGACCGGTGGGGATCGAGTTGGTGTTGACGGTCGCCGAGGAGCAGGGGCTGCGCGGGGCGAAGGCGTTCGACGCTTCGCAGTTGCGCTCGCGCGCCGGCTTTGTCCTCGACCACGCTGGGCCGGTCGGCGAGGTGATCGTCTCGACGCCGACCCAGCAGAAGATCCTTGCCGATTTCATCGGCGTCGAGGCTCACGCGGGGATTCGACCTGAGGACGGCAGCAGCGCGATCGCCGCTGCGGCGGCTGCGATCAGTCGGATGGAGGTCGGTCGGCTCGACGAAGCGACGACCGCGAACGTCGGCCTGATCCAGGGCGGCACCTCCGGCAACGTCGTCCCCGGCCACTGTTCGATCCACGCCGAGGCGCGCGGCCTCGACTCCGAGCGGGCGGCGGAGGTCGCCGGCAAGATCGCCGATGCCTGTGCCTGGGGCGCGAGCGAGCACGGCTGCGACGTCGACGTACGGATCGAAGAGCTCTTCCGCGGCTACGAAGTGCCGAAGGACTCGGCGGCACTGGGGATGGCCGAGGAGGGGCTGCGCGCCGCCGGCCTGGAGCCCCAGCGGGTGGCGATTGGCGGCGGCAGCGACGCGAACGTCTTCCGCCGCGACGGCTTCGACTGCGTCCTGCTCTCCAACGGCACCGACGCGGTCCACACCTCCGACGAGATGGTCCCGGGGCGCAGCCTCGACAAGATGCTCGAGGTCTGCGAGCGGATCCTAAAAGCGGCTTCGCCAGCCGCGGAGTAGGCGTGGGCCGCCTGAAGCTGCGCCGGGGCGTCGTCGTCTCGGCCGACCCCCTCGAAATCGAGATCGACGGTGAGCGCAGGCGGGCCTGGGCAGACGAAGAGCTGCTCGGCGAGATGCGCGAGGGCGACGAGGTGGTCGTCAACGTCGCCGCCCTCGACCTGAAGCTCGGCTCCGGCGGCTTCGACGTCGTCCACGTCAACCTCACCCGCGGTCTGGAGAGCGGCGGAGAGGGCGACGCCCACGTGATGAAGCTCAACTACACCTCGCTCCAGCACCCGGTGGACCCGGTGGAGAAGCGATCGGTGGGAGTTAGCGCGGATATACAGCGAAAACTCCCACCGCTGTGTGTGCTGGTGCTTCCACTTCATGGTCATCTGGCGCCGTCGGCCTGGGCGGCGGCGCAGGCAACGCCAGGGCTGCGGGTTGGCTATGTCCAGACGGGCGGCGGCGCGCTGCCGGGATCGCTGTCGCGAGACGTGAAGGAGCTGCGCGAGCGAGGCCTGCTCACCGCTCACATCACCGCCGCCCCTGCCTATGGTGGCGCGCACGAGGCGTTGAGCACGATCGGCGCGATCGATGCCACCAGCGCCCTCGGTTGCGAGGCGGTGCTCGTCGGTCCGGGGCCGGGAATCATCGGCTCCAGCAGTGAGTTCGGCCACGGTGGGATCGCCGCGCTGGAGAGCGCTCACGCCGCCCTGGCCCTGCGACTCCCCACGATCCTCTCCCCGCGCCTCTCTTCCTCTGACCCAAGGGAGCGCCACCTCTACCTCAGCCACCACACCTTCACGGTCCTCCAACACCTGCTGGGTGAAGCCGACGTGGTCGTCCCCGACGTGAATCTTCCCGGCTCCAAGGAGGCGGCCAACTACCTTTCGGAGGCAGCGAGCGGGCGCCACCGCCTCCACAGCGTCCCCGTCGATCTGGCCGCCTACGCGGCATCGGGCCTCCCGACCAAGACGATGGGCCGAGACCTGAAAGATGACCCGCTCTTCTTTGCCGCCCCGCTCGCCGCTGGGACCTTCCTCGCACGGTCCCTTGCGGCCCAAGGGTTGTAGCGACGCAGCGAGAACTTGCGGCCATGGCGGTCGCAATCAAGCCCCAGGCCCCCCGTGGTCCAGCCAGGCCCGGCGCCGAGGCCCGCTTTGAGTCTCTGGTCCTCGATTTCCTCTCCTACTTGGAGCTGGAGCGGGGCCTCTCCCGGAACACCCTCAACGCCTACCGCACCGACCTCTTCCAGTACGGCGAATACCTCTCGGCCCACAACCGCGACGCGCTGCAGGCGAGCGCCGCCGACATCGCCGACTTCCTCGCTGAGCTGGCGACGGGGGAGGGACGGCCGGCTTGCTCGGCGGCGACGATTCACCGCAAGGCGGCCTGTCTGCGCTCCTTCTACAAGCACCTGCGCCGCGATGAGCTGATTGGCGACGACCCGACCGCGTCCCTTAGCGCCCCTCGGCGCTCGAAGAAACTGCCCCACGTCCTCAACTACTCCGAGGTGCAGAAGCTGCTCGCCTCGCCGAAGGGGAGTGAGCCGACGGCGCTTCGCGACCGGGCGCTGCTCGAGGTGATGTACGCGTGCGGGCTGCGCGCTTCGGAGACGATCGGGCTCGAGCTCGGTGACATCGACCTGCGCGAGGGATTTCTGCGGGCCCGCGGCAAGGGTTCGAAGGAGCGGCTGGTGCCGCTCGGCCGCCAGGCGATCGCCGCGATCGCCGGCTACCTGCGCGGCGGCCGCCCGAAGCTGGTCGGCGACCGCCACGAGGCAAAGCTGTTCGTCAACTTTCGCGGCGGGCCGCTGACCCGCCAGGGGCTCTACAAGATCGTCCAGCGCCACGCCCGCGACGCCGGCCTCGCCGGCAAGATGAGCCCGCACACGCTGCGCCACAGCTTCGCCACCCACCTTCTTGCCGGCGGCTGCGACCTGCGCGCCGTCCAGGAGATGCTCGGCCACGCCGACATCTCGACCACGCAGATGTACACGCACCTCTCGGGCGACCGCCTCAAGGAGGTCTACTTCAGCGCCCACCCCCGGGCCAGCGACTCCTGAGGCCGAGTTACCTTTTTGTTCCGCATAGCGAGACAAAGAAGCAACTCGATCCGGTAGAACGGGACCATGCCCGAGCTGCCGGAGGTGGAGACCGTCGTTCGGCAGTTGGAGCCGGAGGTCGAAGGCCATCGGATCGAGCGGCTGGAGGTGCTGGATGAGCGCTGGTCGCGCCCGGTTCCGCCGGAGAAGCTGGCGGCCGCCGTCGGCGGCGCGACAATCGAGCGCCTCGGTCGCCGCGGCAAGTACATCCTCATGGGGCTCGACGGCGCCCGCACCCTGGTCATGCACCTGCGGATGACCGGCAACCTGATCCTCCGCGAGGGGGACGAGGTGCTCGACCCCTCCGAGGGGCGCCGCCTCTACGAGAGCGAGCGCTCGAACGAGGAACGCCATCTGCGGGCGCGCTTCGCCCTCGACGACGGCCGTGAGCTCTGGTTCACCGACCCGCGGCGGTTCGGCGAGGCCTTCCTCATCTCCGACGACGGGCTCGAGGAGCGGTTCGCCAAGCTCGGGGTCGAGCCGTTCTCGCCGGAGTTCACCGCGGCGGCCCTGGGGGAGATGGCGGCGGGGCGGACGGCGCCGCTGAAGTCCTTCCTGCTCGATCAGTCGAAGGTCGCGGGTGTCGGCAACATTTACGCCGACGAGGCGCTCTTCCGCGCCGAGCTGCACCCGCTCTCGCCGGCCGGCTCGATGAAGCCCGAGCACACCGAGGCGCTGCGCGACGCGGTGATCGCGGCTTTGGAGGCCGGAATCGACGCCGGCGGCTCCTCGATCGACGACTACCGTGACGCCCGGGGCGAGAAGGGCTCGATGCAGGACGAGTTCCTCGTCCACACCCGCGAGGGGGAGGACTGCCCACGCTGCGGCGGGACGATCGTCCGCATCGTCGTCGGCGGCCGCTCCACTTACTTCTGCCCTAGCTGCCAGGTCCGGCTCCGGCGCCGGCCAAAAAGAAGGCGCGTGCGCTCCTAGTTCCGTCCGATCCGTCGGTCACCTTTGGTTATGTGGCCGGAACTACGGTCAAGACGGAGGCGGTTGTGTTGCGCAGCATTCGCTACGGCGAGGCTGATCGCATCCTCCACCTCTACTCGAAGAGCCGCGGCCGGATCGGGGCCATCGCCAAGGGGGCGCGCAAGCCTCGATCTCGGTTCGGCGGCCGCCTGGAGCCGTTCTTTCGGCTCGACCTGGTCCTGCACGAAGGCCGCAGCGACTTGATGACGGTGACCAGCGCCACCACCGTCGACGGCTACCCACGGCTGCGGTCCTCCGGTCCGGCCCTCACCGCCGGCGCCCGCGCCTGCGATTCGGTGCTGCGGCTGCTCGACGCCGCCGAGCCGAATCCGCCCGCCTACAACCTCCTCTGCCGCTACCTGTCCTTGCTCAACGACCCCGCGGAGCCCCGCGCCACCGCCCTGGAGACCGCGCTCTCCTTCCGGATCAAGCTGGCGCTTGTGGCCGGTTTCTCGCCCGAGCTCGCGTCCTGCGCGCACTGCGGGGAGGCCGAGCACCTGGTCGGCTTCTCCGGCGCCGCCGGCGGCGTCGTCTGCGCCGGCTGCGAAGCGGGGGGATTTCCGCTCGGCGAGGAGGCGCACCGGTTCATGGTCGAGGCCCTGGCGAGGCCGCTCAGCGAAGCTCCGCAGGCCGAACTGCAGGCGCTCCGCCAGAGCGAGCGGGCAGTGGGGGAGACGCTCGAGCACCACGCACATGTGCAGCTTCGCGCCGCGGCTTAGACTCGGGCTGTGCCCGCCACCGTCACCTTTGAGGATCGGATCGCCGCTTGGGAGGAGGAGTTCCTCGCGCCGCAGGCGACTCGCTCCTATCCCGCTCGGCGCCAGCGCGAGGAGGAGAACAGCCCGCTGCGGACGCCGTTCCAGCGCGATCGCGACCGGATCGTCCACTCGAAGTCGTTCCGGCGCCTGAAGCACAAGACCCAGGTCTTCGTCGCTCCCGAGGGAGACCACTACCGGACTCGCCTCACCCACACGCTCGAGGCCTGTGGGATTGCCCGCACCGTCGCTCGCGCCCTGCGGCTCAACGAGGACCTGACCGAGGCGATCGGGCTGGGGCACGACCTCGGGCACCCGCCCTTCGGCCACGCCGGCGAGGAGGCACTCGACGCGGCGCTGCAAGATCGCTGTGGCAGCGGCTTCCGCCACAACGAGCACTCGCTGCGGGTCGTCGACGCGCTCGAGCGCGACGGCCAGGGACTGAACCTGACCGAGCAGGTGCGGGACGGCATCCTCAACCACACCGGCGCGCGCAAGCCCGCCACGCTCGAGGGGCAGGTGGTCAAGCTGGTCGATCGCGTCGCCTACATCAACCACGACATCGACGACGCATTGCGAGCCGGAATCCTGCGGCCGGAGGATCTGCCCACCGAGGAGATCGAGCTCCTCGGCCCGACCGGGTCGCAGCGGATCGACACCCTGGTCCGCGACATCGTCGACCACTCGGCCGGCGCCGAGGAGATCTCGCAGGGGCGCGAGGTCGGTGGGGCGATGCTGCGACTGCGCAAGTTCATGTTCGACCGCGTCTATCTCGGCCCCGAGGCGCGGAGCGAGCACGAGCGCGTTCAACGCACCATGCGCGGTCTTTTCGATCACTATCTCGCCCACCCCGACGAGGTCCCGAGCCGCGACCCGGGGGCAAGCGACTGCCAGCGCGTCGCCGATTACATCGCCGGGATGACCGATCGCTTCTGCATCGCCAAGTTCACCGAGCTGACCGTCCCCGAAGAGTCGCGGTTCTGATGGCGCTGATCTCCCCGGAGAGCGTCGAGCGGGTCAAGCAGGCGGCCGACATCGTCGAGGTCGTTTCCGCCCACAGCGACCTGCGCCGCCAGGGCGCCCGCTACGTCGGCCTCTGCCCGTTCCACGACGAGCGGACGCCGTCGTTCTCGGTCGAGCCGCAGGAAAAGCTCTACCACTGCTTCGGCTGCGGGGTCGGCGGCGACGTGATCAAGTTCGTCGAGGAAAAAGACGGGCTCGGGTTCGCCGAGGCCGTCGAGCTGCTCGCCGACCGCTACGGCGTCGAGCTCGAGCGCGAGCAGGAGGACCCGCGCGCCGAGGCCAAACGGCAGCGCCGCCGCCGCCTGGAGGAGCTGCTCGACCGCGCCGCCTCCTTCTACTCCAGCTACCTCTGGGAGTCGGAGGAGGCCGGCAAGGCCCGCGACTACCTCGCCAAGCGCGGGCTGGGAGAAGAGGTGCTGCGGGACTTCGGCGTCGGCTACGCGCCGAGCGCCTGGGACAAGCTCTTGGTCCGCGGACAGCGGGCCGGCTTCAGCGTCGAGGAGCTGCGCGGGGTGGGGCTCGTGCAGCGGGGTCGCAGCGGGGGCGAGTACGACCGCTTCCGCGAGCGGATCATGTTCCCGATCCGCGACCGCCGCGGCCGCGTGCTCGGGTTCGGCGGGCGGGCGATGCGGTCCGACCAGGGGGCCAAGTACGTCAACACGGCCGAGACCGAGTTCTTCCACAAGAGCCAGATCCTCTACGGCGTCGACCGGGCCAAAGCGGCGATCGCCAAAGCCGGGCGGGCGGTGGTCGTCGAGGGCTACACCGACGTCCTCGCCCTGCATCAGGCCGGGATCGAGGAGGCGGTGGGGGTGATGGGGACGGCGATCACCGGCGAGCAGGTCGCGGCGCTCTCGGGAATGGTCGACGAGGTCGTCCTCGCCCTCGATGCCGACTCGGCCGGGCAGGAGGCGATGCTGCGGGCGCAGAGCGTCGCCGCCGGTCGCCGGATGCGGCTGCGGGTGGCAGCGATGCCGGTCGGCGAGGACCCGGCGGAGATGATGGCCGAGGCGGAGGGGGCCGAGCGGTTCCGCGAGCTGTTGCAGGGCGCGGAGGAGCTGGTCGCCTTCCAGGTCGGTCTCGTCCTCGGCCGCACCGACGTCGGCTCGCCCGTCGAGCGCGACCGGGCGCTCGCCGAGGTTGCCCCCGTTCTTGCTGGCATGGGCGAGACGGCTGGCCGGGAAGACCTCGTCCGGCGAGTCGCCGAGCGGCTCGACCTCGAGCCGGCGATGGTGATGGGAAGGGTGGTTGCGGCGACGCCGGCGAGCGGGGGCAACGAACCGACTCCGCCCGCGAGGGAAGCGCCCCCCGGCTCCAGGCCGACCCAGCCACGGCGGCAGGGCGAGTTGACCTCACGTGAACGGCGCGAGCGATCGCTCCTGGCGATGTGCATCGCGATGCCGATTGAGGGGAAGGAGTTCCTCGCGCGGCTTGGCGAGGCCCACCTCTCGCCGATGGGTCAGCGAGCCGCCGCCTGGCTGCGCGAGCACCCCGAGGACCCCGCCTCCAACCTTCCCCACGACGAAGGCGAGCTCGCTGGGGTGATCACCGAACTGGTGATCATGTCGCGCGAAGAGCCAGCTTCCCACGAAGCGATGGAGCTGAATTTCCTGCTCCTCGAGCAGCGGCGCCTGGAGGACGAAATCGCCGCCGCCGGCGAGCGTGGCGACTACGAGCGCCGTGCCGCGCTGAGCCGCGAACGGGCAGGTCTCGTACAGCGGATCGCCCACGCAGAGCGCCCGGCGGGAAGCGTTTAGGCGCTCTCAAGTCCGAATCCTTCTGTCTGCAGCGTTTGCAAGGATGCGGCTATGGAGAAGGGGTTCCTAGAAGAGTGTCTGGCAGAGGGAATGTCCCTCGAAGCGATCGGCAAGCGGGTCGGCAAGCACGAATCGACGGTGAGCTACTGGCTGAAGAAGCACGGGCTGGCGGCACCGGGGGCGGAGAAGCATGCCGCGAAGGGCGCGGTGTCAAAGGAGGAATTGGAACGGCTGCTGGCCGCCGGCCTCTCGTTACGTGAGATTGCCCATCGCCTAGATCGAAGCCTGGCGACGATTCGTCATTGGATGGGGAAATACGAGCTGAAGCCGGCTCCTCGGCGGAAGCGGGAGACCGTGGATGGATCGCGAGAGATGACTTCTCGGTGCAAGCGTCACGGTGAGACCAGCTTCGTGCGTGAGGGTCGCGGTTACTACCGGTGCAAGCGCTGCCGATTGGAGCGAGTTGCGCAGCGAAGGAGAATCATCAAGCGCAAGTTGGTAGAGGAGGCCGGAGGTAAATGCTTGATCTGCGGGTATAGCCGCTGTCAGCAGGTTCTCGAGTTCCACCACTTGGATCCGAGCGTGAAGAAGTTCCAGCTCAGCCATAACGGCGTGACCCGTTCCCTGGCGAGATCCAGAGCTGAGGCGCGGAAGTGCATTTTGCTCTGCGCCAATTGCCATCGGGAGGTCGAGGCAGGAATTACCGCGGTGCCGCTAAATTCTGTCCCAGTGGCCAATCCGGAGTAGCTCAATTGGCATAGCACGGTCCGGGGTAGCTCAAGGGCAGAGCGAACGACTGTTAATCGTTAGGTTGTGGGTTCGAATCCCACCCCCGGAGCTTCTTAGGCGGCGGCGAGGTTCTTCAGCGCCAACCGTTCGACCAGCTCGGCCCCTCGCGCGGCACCGTCGTTGGCGCGACTCCAGGCGGCGATCTCCTCGGCCTTGGCGGCGAAGCTCGGCTCGTGCAGCAGCCGCCGCGTTGCCCAGCGCAGCGGTGCCGGTCGGCAGAGGCGCCAGGGGAGGGAGAGGCCGGCGCCGGCCCAGTCGACCCGCATCGCCGTCTCGCTCATGTCGCCGATGATCGGGCAGACGAGGACCGGGGTGCCGGCGCCGAGGGCGCGGGCAACGGTCCCGTGCCCGCCGTGAGAGACGATTGCCGCGGCGGCCGGCATCAACTGGCTGTAGCTGAGCCATTCGACCAGGCGGGCGTTGGCGGGGACCTCGATCGGGCGCTGGGGGGCGACCCGGTTGGTCGTCGCCACGACGCGCACGGGCTCGTCCGCCAGCGCCGCCAAGGCGGTGCGGACCAAGTGGTTGTCGGAGTCGTGGGCGGTGCTTGGGGCGACGAGGATGAGCGGGTCCTCGCCCGGCGGCAGCTCGGTCTCCGGATGCGGCATCTCGAAGGTCATCGGCCCGGTGATCTCGACGCCCCCAGGCCAGTCGCGCGGGTACTCGAGCTGCGGGTAGGTGGCGACCAAGGCGAGGTCGGGACTGATGCCGCCGTGGAAGCGGTCGAGCGGCGGCAGCCCGAGGCGGGCGCGCTGGATGTTGAGATCCCGCCGGCCCTGCTCGAGGCCGACCTTCAGCGCCCGGTCGTGCCCGATGCGCCACATAGCCCGGCCCAGCCGCGTCCGCGGCGGCCGCAGGCCGATCGCGAAGAACGGGAGGCCCGGCTCGACGACCGGATAGATGTGCGGGATGAGGGTGGCGAGGGGGATCCCCGCCTGCTCGGCCGCCAGGCTTGGCGCCAGAGTGAGGATGTCGCTGACCACCGTGTGCGGGCGAAACTCGTTCAGTAGCGGCCGCAGCGCCAGGGCCGCCTCGGCTGCGTGCTGCCCCTCCTCGGATTCCGGGTCGGGGGGCGGGAACATCCGGTATTCCTCCGCCGCCGCGAAGCCAAGGCCCTCGCCCTCGACCGCCTGTCGACGCTCCTCCCAGGTCTCGATCACGACCTCGTGGCCGCGCGCGGCCAGCGCCTTGCCCAGCGCTATCGCAGGAAAGACGTGCCCGGCGTCGCCAAACGCGCCGACCAGAACTCGCAAACCCGAGCGCGCATCGACGCCGTTTCCAGACTTTTGGCCCCGATAGGGGCTCAAAGGGTGGAAACGATCCACCTCAAGGGGTGTCCAGGCCCTCGCCCGGCCTCGTGAACACAACCTCCGGCACGTGGCAGTTGCGGGAGGTCCGGAGCAGGAAGCGAACGGCCTCGCCGAGGTCCTCGGGCCGGATCATCTCCTCCGGCGGGATCTGGCCCTGGACGAACTCGGTCATCGGCGTCTCGACGAAGCCGGGGGCCAGCGCCGTGCACTGGATTCCGGCGTTGCCCGTCTCGCGGTGGGTCGATTGGGTGAAGTTGATCACCGCGGCCTTGGTTGCGGCGTAGATCGAGAGCCACGCTTGGCCGCCCTTGCCGGCGATCGAGGCGGTGTTGACGATCAAGGCCTTGCCGTGCTCGCCGCCGGCCTGCTTCAGCATCGGCAGCCCCTCGCGGGTGCCGAGGATCAAGGCCCGCAGGTTCACCGCCAGCTGCATGTCGAGGTGCTTGGTTTGGATCTCCTCCATCGGCGACCCGATGCCCACGCCGGCGTTGTTAACGAGGACGTCGAGGCGGCCGTACTTCTGGCGGTGGGCGGCGAAGATGGCGACGACGTGGTCCTCCTCGGCCATGTTGGCCGGGACTGCCTCGACCTCGAAGCCATCGCTACGCAGACCCTCGGCGGCCTCCTCGAGCTTCTCCGGGCGACGGGCGGAGACGGTCAGCGCATAGCCCTCTTCGCCGAGCGTTCTGGCGATCGCGAGGCCGATCCCGCTCGAAGCTCCGGTCACAAGTGCAGCTCGCTCAGCCATCTCCATCTCCTTCTCGTCGAGAACCCCGGCCACCCTATCTCTCCATAACATGCCGCCGATGCGCGCCCCCCGCCTCGCCCCAGCGCTCCTCTGTCTGCTCGCGACGGGGGCGGTCCTTGCCGGCTGCGGGGGTGGATCCGAGGGCGCCGAAACGACCCGCACCACGGCCGAGGGCGCCGAGAGCCGACCGGCGCCGCCAGCCTCCGAGTTCCCCAGCTCGAAAGGCCGAACCCTCCGCCAGGTGCTGAAGGCCGCCGACGGTCCCGCCGAACTGGTGGTCGCTCCGGCGGCCGAAGTCTTCTACCCCGGCGAGAACCGCTACCCGTTCGGGGTCGTCGACCGCGACAGTGGTCCCGTCGACGACGCCGAAGTCGCTCTCTACTTCTCGAAGGTGCCGGAAGTGAAGCCCGGGTCGAAATCGAAATCCGGCAACCGCGGCCAGATCGCCAAAGCGCAGGAACAGGCGCTCGACCGGCCGGCGGTCGGGCCTTTCCCGGCTTCCGTGGAAACCCTTGCCACCAAACCCGAGTTCGTCTCGAAGACCACTGCCGAAAACCCGGACGCCGCCCGGGTCGTTTACTCGACCCAACTCGATCTCCCGCGCGAGGGGGAGTGGCGGATCGCCGCGATCCTCAAGGAAGACGGCGAACTGAAGGGTGCCTCGCTGCCAAGCGCGGTGGTTGGGGAGTTCCATCGCATCCCCCGGGCTGGGGACAAGGCGCCGTCGATTCACACGCCGACTGCGCAGGACGTCGCGGGTGATCTGTCGAAGATCACGACTCGCATACCCCCCGACACCCAGAACAAGGTGGATTACGCGGAAGCGCTGGGAAAAGAACCGATCGTGCTCTTGTTTGCGACCCCGCAGTTCTGCCAGAGTCGGGTCTGTGGCCCCGTCGTCGACGTGGCGGAGCAGGCAAAGCAGGAATACGAAGACAAGGCGACCTTCATTCACATGGAGATCTACAACGAAAACGATCCCGGCCTGGGAGTGCGGCCTGAGGTGCGGACCTTCCACCTGCCAAGTGAGCCGTATCTGTTCACGATCGACCGCCGCGGAGTCGTCCGAGACGCGATTGAGGGAGCATTCGGGCTCAAGCTGATGCACGAAGCAGTCGACAAGGCCATCGCACCATGAATGACAAAGCCGCCACCGAGGAGGAGCTCCTGCAGTCCTTCGCCGATGAGGCGAAGCGGCGCTGCGACGTGATCTCCGCCGGCCTCGCCACCGCCACCACCGACTTCGAGACGATGCGTGCCGAAGCGCACGCGCTGAAGGGGACCGCCAGCGTCGTCGGTCTCCGTCGCCTCGCCGAGCTCGCCGGCCTGATGGAGTCCGACCTCGCCGAAGCGAAGAAGACCGGCACGATCCGTGGCGGTCGAGATCACCAGATAGCCGACGCCGCCAAGGCCCTCGCCGAGGGCGCAGCGGCGGCCGCAAAAGGCGAAGAAGAGCCACCAGACGTCGGCCGCTCCCTGGCCCAGCTCTTCAGCGCCTGAGCGCCCAGTCTCGCGGTACGCTCGCCCTGCGGGGCAGTAGCTCAGTTGGTTAGAGCAGCGGACTCATAATCCGTCGGTCCCTGGTTCGAGTCCAGGCTGCCCCATGCTCTGTTCACTCATCGACCGGGTTGAGCTCGGTGCCTTCGTCGATCAGGACGGGCAGGGGCCGGCCGTGGGTCAGGGCGAAGCGGTACGCATCGGGGTGAGCTTGGTGTTCGCCGCCGGCGGTGCAGTGATTTTCCTCAGGCGCCTGGGAATGGGCGTAGAACAGCGCGTCGCACTTCGTGCAGAACTCCCATCCGGCCCGGACGTGCTCGCTCTCGGGACGGCCGTAGGGAATCCGGAAGTCCCGAGCCGGGTCCGCTCGGTGCGGTTCTCGAGCATCGGGATCGGCCGGGCACCGCCCTTGCTGGTAGCCGTTGAAGAAGATGGCCTGACATCTGGTGCAGCGTCGCCAGTTCGACTGTGCGTTTCGTTCGCTTATGCCGAACGTCAACTGGTAGTCGAAGTTGCTCCGTTCATGGCTTTGACCATCGGCCGGGCAGAAGCCCTTGTTGGACGACGAGTTGTTGTCATAAAGCGACTGGCACTTCTTGCAGCGCCGCAAGTTCTTGACCGCTATCGAGGACATTTCTCTCCGATCGCATGGGGGGCAGGGCCCGCCGGTCGCCGGCCGCAGCCGCCGATCCCAGGTCACCGTAGCCCCTCTGGCGAAGTTACACAGGGGTTCGTTGAGCAACGGCCGAAACAAGCGCGATCAGGGACCGACCTAGGAGCCTCGGTGACGCGCCACGCTGCCCGTCGACAAATGCCGCGCCACAGCCTGCGCTCGATTCGAGACCCCCAGGGCCCGCAGGATCTTGCGGACGTGCCACTTGACGGTGCTCTCGGTGAGAAAGAGGCGGGAGGCGATCTCGGCGTTGCTGAGACCCTCGGCCACCAGGGCGAGGATCTCGAGCTGGCGTGGGGTGAGGAGGTTGTTCAGGTCTGAGGTCCGGGACCTTCGGCCGGGCGAGCTTTGCAGCGCTGCGGCGCGGCGGCCGAGGTCGTCGGCCGTCTGGTGCAGGGCTTCGGCGGCGGCGTGGAGCTCAGTCACGTCCTGTGCGGTGCCGGTCAGCCGTAAGGGGTTCCCCTCGGCGTCGGCGACCAGCTCGGCACGGCTGTGGAGGCGACGTACGCGGCCATCGGGCCTGATGATCCGGTACTCGAAGTCGACCGGCGTGCCCGTTGCAACCGCCTGATTCATCTCAGCTTCCACCCGCTCGCGATCGTCGGGATGGACGTATTCGGTGTTGCTGGGGTCGTAGCTGCCGTCGAACTCCTCCGGGTCGATCCCGTAGATGGCGAAGAGCCCCTCCGAGCAGGTCAGTCGGTTGGTGGGAATGTCCCACTCCCAGCTACCGAGCCGCGCCACCCGCTCGGCCTCTGCCAGTCGGGCGCGGCTTCTCTCGACCTCTTCGTCGATCCGGCGGCGCTCGGTGATGTCGGTTATCAACGCGAAGAACCCGCGCACCTCGCCATCCACGACATCGGGGATGTAGGAGATCTGGGTGTAGCGAATTTCCCCCGAGGGAGTCGGAATCTCGCGATCGAAGAGCTGTTTCTCGCCGGCGAGAGCCCCTTCCATATAGGGCAGGTTCTTCTTATAGAGCTCGGGGCCGAACAAGTCTCTGACGTGGCTACCGCGGGTTTCGTCCGGCGATTTCCCGAAGAACTCGACGTAGGCGCCGTTTGCCATCCGGTTGCGCAGCTCCCCGTCCCAGTAGCCCACCAGCGCCGGCAGGGCGTCGAGCATCGCCTGGATTCCCTCCGGCGAGTCGGATGGCTGGCGCGGGAGCCTTTTCGGGACCTTGGAAGCCATTTGACCATGATGGACTAGTCGCAGGGCGGGCTCAACCCTTCCTGGGGAGGGCTCGGTGCGCTCTATCGTTTTTTTTGCGTGCTCGATTGCGGCGACACACCCGGCGCCTCGCCCCTTACGGCGCCGGCCATCCAGCCGTTTGAGCGCTTCCCCCGCCGGGGCTAAGGGCACGCGGCCGGCCGCCAACCCCCTGCCGGCGGTCGGCCGCGCCGCCTCGGACACCTTGCTCCAGAGCTAGAGCAAAGCTGTCACCCGAGGAATTACAAGGGCCTGTTTGTCTAAGACGGGCAGGGGTACTCGCATCTTCACCCGATGTCGTGCCGTCTCGCCTAGGTTCGAGCCGATCTCAGGGAACACCAACCAGCGGAGTGGAGAGGTTGACGAGCCTCCGTCCTGACCGCCGGCAAGCAACGGCAAAGCGTGCTTTCGCGCGTCCGTGACGCGATGCGCGAAAGCAAATGACGAAATCGAACCGGAGGATGGATATGGCTGAAGGAAGCGTTGGCGAAGCGCAGGACAAGGCGCAGGAAGTCGCCGGAGAAGCACAGGAAAAGGCACGAGCGGCTGCGGCCCAGGCGCAGGAGGGCGTTCGAACTCGAATCGACGACCGCTCCACGCAAGTCGGCGAGCGGGTGACCAGCACGGCTGGCGACCTTCGCTCCGTGGGCGAGGAGCTCCGCAAACAAGGCAAGGAGACCCCGGCGAAGCTGGCCGACCGGGCCGCCGAGGAGACCGAGAAGGTCGGTTCCTACCTGAAGGAGAACGGTCCGGACAAGATGCTGGAAGACGTCGAGGATTTCGGCCGTCAGCGGCCGTGGGCGGTTCTCGCCGGCGGCGTTGCGGTGGGCGTTCTCGCTGCTCGCTTCCTCAAGGCATCCAGCCGCAGCCGCTACCAGCAGCGGAATGGGGCGGGGGCACCGACTCAGACGCTGGGGACGAGCCCGCTGCCGCCGCATCGCTCGCCGGTAGAGCCGGTTGTGACCCCGCCGTCTCCGGCGCCCGCACCCCACGTGGCTCCGCCCGCTCCCTCGGCAGCGCCATGAGCACCGCGAACGGGGAGAGCAACGAGCTGCGACAGCACTCGACCGGCGAACTCGTCAAGCAGCTCTCCGAGCAGACGACGACGCTGGTGCGCAAGGAGATCGAGCTCGCCAAAGCCGAGCTGAGCGAAAAAGGAAAGGTGGCGGGCGAAGGCGCCGGCATGTTCGGCGGCGCCGCGGTCATCGGCCTGCTGGCGTTGGGCGCTCTGACGGCGACGATCATCGCCCTGCTGGACAAGGCGATGGATTTCTGGATCGCCGCGCTCATCGTCGCTGCCGTCTACGGCGCCATCGCCGCGGTCCTTGCCCTGACCGGGAAGGACCGAGTGAAGAAGGGGATGCCACCCGCCCCCGAACAGACCGTCGAAACCGTGAAGGAGGACGTGCAATGGGCCAAGAACCAAGCCAAATCCGCGAGGAGATAGAGGAGACGCGAGCCGAAATGGGCGATACCGTCGACGCGCTCGCTTACAAGACCGACGTCAAAACCCGAGTAAAAGAGTCGATCTCGGACAAGCGTGAGCGCCTAATCGAGCAGGTACAAGGCACCTCTCATAAGGTCGGGGAGGCGACGCCGGACGGGCAGCAGGTGAAGGAGGGCGCACGACACGCTGCTGGGATCGCCCAGGAGAACCCGCTCGGCCTCGCTCTCGGCGGGATCGCCGCCGGCTTCCTCGCCGGCATGATGTTGCCGAGCACGAAGGTCGAGGACGAGAAGGTCGGCCCGATCGCCGACCAGGTGAAGGAAACCGCGGCCGAAACCGGCCACGAGGCCCTCGATCGCGGTCGAGAGGTTGCCAATCAGGTCGCCGAGAAGGCGGTCGAAGGCGCCAAAGAAGTCGGTCAGGAGGCGGTGCAGACCGCCAAAGACGCCGGCCAGGAGCAGGCCTCCGAGCTCAAAGACAGCGCTCAGGAAAACGCGCAGGAAGCCAGGGAGCAGGCCCGCACCTGAGGAAGTCGGAGCGAGCCCCGTCGTGGGGCTCGCTCCGCCGCCTCGAGTTAACGACTGGATTTCTTGGGATCGAAGAACTCCTGTGTAGTGAAGACCTATCGCGGCGGCCCTCGTCAGCGGCTAGTTTTTAGGCGTGACCGAGATCGACGTCGACCTGTCTGCCCTGTTGCCATCCGACCTCCCAGAGGGCCGGGAAGCGGTCGAGGATGGCAGGGCGATGGCCCAGGGCATCGAGCGCGCCCGCTCGGCCTACTGCGAGGAGAAGGGCGTCGGCTCCGAGCGGGAGTGGCGCGAAAAGGCGCGCGAGGCAAGGATCCCCTGCACCTGTATGAACATCGGCCTCCCCACCTGGGCGGAAACCCGCGAGGCTCTCGGATCGATCTACGAAGACGCGCTCTCGCGCGGGGTGCGGCCGCCCGACCGCTTCAACCTGATCGCCGAGCGGCGGATGGGCCTGCCCAAAGACAAACGGGCCGAAGCCCCCCAGGAGACCGGGCCGGTGATGATGACCGAGCAGGACTGGTGGGAGCTGGCGCACACGGTGCCGATCGAGCCCGAGGCGGCTGACAACTCGATCGGGGGACCGGGCTCGGTCGAAAACGCCCGCGATGCGCTGCAGGCGGGGGTCACCTCGATCGGCGTTCTCTCGCAGTACTCCTGGCGCTGGCCCTACTACGACGACGACGTCAACCAGACGGTGCAGGTGCTGCAGGCGGCCGGGATGCTGGCGGCCTTCAGGGACGAAGGCGTTGTCTTCGACTCCTACCTGGAGGATGGCTATCCAGGTGTCTTCCACGACTACGCCAACTACGTCGGCTGGGCGATGGTCGAGCGCTTCGTCAGCGAAGAGCTGATCGGCGCCGCATACTCGCCTTCCTGGGGCGGCCTGACCCAGAACCCGGTGATCAAGTCGGCGGTGACGCTCGCCCTCGACGCCGTCAATCCCGAGCGGGTTCCGTTCCTCTACACCCAGGGCGACACGATCGGCAACACCCCTGACTTCGACGCCAACATGGCGGTGCTCAACACCGATCTCCTCTTCACCAAGATGGTCGACATGCGCTACCGGCTGGGATCGGCATCGATCGCTGTCCCGGTCACCGAGACCGAGCGGATCCCCACCTGGCAGGAGGTGGCGACGGTGCAGACGATCAGCCGCCGGCTCGAGGACTACGTGCCGATGGTCGAGCCGGTCGTCGACTGGGCGCAGATCGAGGCGATGCGCGACCAGCTGGTGCGCGGCGGCAAGGCCTTCTTCGACGCCGTGATCGGCGGCCTCGCCGGAGCCGGCATCGACACCCGCGATCCGGCGCAACTGCTGCTGGTCCTCAAACGGCTCGGCTCGACCCGTTGTGAGGAGCTGTTCGGCGCCGGTGAGGCCGACCCGGAGTTTCCCCGCGGTCGGCGGCCGATTCTGGAAACGGACCTGGTCAGGAAGACGATGGAAGAGCGCGAGCGCCTTCTGGTCGAGCTGCAGGGTCGCAACGAAGAGGAGGCGATTCGCGGGATGAAGGTACTCGTCACCTCGACCGACGTCCACGAGTTCGCCGAGTTCCTGCTCACCTCGACGTTGGCGGCGGTCGGCACCGACGTGATCGACTTCGGCGTCAACCGCGACCCGGAGGACATCGTCAAGGCGGTGATCGAGACCGACGCCGACGCGGTCGTGATCACCACCCACAACGGCGTCGCCCGCGCCTTCGGTCAGCGCCTGATGGGGGAGCTCGCTGCAGCGGGGGCCGGGGGAGTTGCCGTCTTCATGGGAGGCGTGCTGAACGAAGACGTCGCCGGCTCCGAGGTCCCGATCGACGTCAGCGCCGACCTCAACGCCAACGGGATTGCGACGCCGGGCACGATCGACCGCCTCGTCGACGCGCTGGTCGAGCGCCGCGCCGGCGGGGTCGCCGCATGAAGCGCGCGTGAGCGTCGTCGCGCTCGCGGATTTCGGCAGCACCTACACCAAGGTCCGCCTGGTCGACCCGGCCGAGGGGCGCCTGCTCTCGCGAGCCGAGGCGCCGACCAGCATCGGCACCGACCTGATGGAGGGCTACGCGGCAGCGCTCGCGGCCGCCAGGAGGCCGCTCGGCGGCTCGAGCCCGATCGACGACGAGTTCGCTGTCTCCAGCGCCGGCGGTGGACTGCGGGTGGCGGCGGTGGGGCTGGTCGCGGACCTGACCGCGGCGGCGGCGCGCCAGGCGGCTCTGAACGCGGGGGCGCGGGTCGATGCCGTTCTGGCCGGGAGCTTGGACGAGAAACAGCTCGACGAGCTGCAGGCGGCGCGGCCCGAGATCGTCCTCTTCGCCGGCGGGACCGATGGCGGCCAGGCCGAGCTGGTGCTGGAGAACGCGCGTCGCCTCGCCGGGCGAAGGCTCGGGGGATACGCGGTCGTCGCCTGCAACGCGGAGGTCGCCGAGGAGGCGGCGCAGCTGCTGCGTGCTGCGGGAACCGAGGCCGAGGTCGCCGGCAACGTGATGCCGGCGCTCGGGAGGCTGGAGATCGAATCCGCCCGCGAGGCGATTCTCAGCGCCTTCCTCGACCACGTGATCGGCGGCAAGGGGCTCAGCGCCAGCGATGCCTTCGCGCAGATGGTGAAGATGCCGACCCCCGAGGCGGTTCTCGAGGCGACGAAGCTGCTCGCCCGCGGCACCGACACGGAGCCGGGCGTCGGTGACCTGATGGTGGTCGACATCGGTGGGGCGACGACGGACGTCCACTCCCACCACGCCCACGAGGTGGCGGCGCCCGGGATCGAGGACCCGCTGTTACCGCCCCCGCCGACGCTCCGCACGGTTGAGGGAGACCTCGGCCTGCGCGCCGGCGCAGCCGGTGTTCTGGTTGCCGATGGCCGCTGGATCGAGGCGGAGTCCGGGATCGACCAGGCGGCGATTAGACAAGCTGTCTCTCGCCGTTCCGGGAATCCAGAGTGGGTCCCGGATGCGCCTCTGGAGGCCCAGCTCGATGCTCTCCTGGCCGTCGGCTGCGCGACTCACGCCGTCACTCGTCACAGCGGCACGATGCTGCTGGCTCGCAGCGAGGCCGGCCCACCGACGCTGGTGCGCGAGGGCCCCGACCTGCGCGAGGTGGGGCGGGTTTTGGGTACCGGTGGGGTATTTGCGCACCGAGAGGACGGGGAGTGGATCCTCCGCGAAG
Organism: Solirubrobacterales bacterium; assembly: GCA_033856415.1. Taxonomy (GTDB): domain Bacteria; phylum Actinomycetota; class Thermoleophilia; order Solirubrobacterales; family 70-9; genus VAYN01. The sequence continues at coordinate 44,421 of JAWVFA010000003.1, forward strand.
CCCTCCGGCGGCGCGCTCCTCGGTCGCTGGCGCCCCGGGATCCCGCCATCGGCATCGACGGCAGCTACGTCCTCGCCGCCGCCGGGCTCCTGGCTGCGCATGATCCCGATGCCGCCCTGCGGTTGCTGCGGCGGGAGCTTCACCTGTCTGAGAACCAGACAAAGTGACCAATTCGGTCCCACGACCGGCGCGTTGCCTGTCGTGCCGATGCCCGATGATCTAGGGGAAAGGGACCGAGGGGGAGGATGTTCAAGCGCCGCAAAGATCAGAGCATCACGCGCATCTTCTACGCCGGAGACGTGCACGGTTCGCGTGTCTGCTGGAAGAAGTTCGTCAACGCCGCCGCGCATTACCCGGCGGATGCGCTCGTCATGGGCGGGGACCTGACCGGGAAGGCACTGGTCCCGATCGTGCGCGAGGGCGACGGTTCCTACAGGGCCCGGGTGATCGGCGAGGAGCGGGTCGCCCGCACCGCCGAGGAGCTCGACCAGATGCAGCAGGCGATCTCGACGAACGGGATGTACCCGCTGATCGTCGACCAGGTCGAGGCTCGCTCCCTGGCCGAGGACTCGGCCAAGCGCGATCGAGCCTTCGAGGAGGCGATGCTCGACGAGCTGCGGCTCTGGGTCAAGCTCGCCGACGAGCGCCTCGCCGGGACTGAAACCTTCGCCTACGTCATCCCCGGCAACGACGACCCCTGGTCGGTCGACGAGGTGCTCGCCTCGGGCACCCACGTGGACGCCTGCGACGGAGCGGTGCGGATGGTGGGGCCGCACGAGATGATTTCTCTCGGATATTCGAACCGCACTCCCTGGAAGACCCCGAGAGAGCTGGACGAGGACGAGATCTACTCACGACTGAAGCGGCTCGTCGACCGGCTGGAGTCGCCGGCGCAGGCAATCTTCAACATCCACGTCCCTCCCTGGGAGAGCAGTCTCGATACCGCCTACGAGGTGGACGAGAACCTCCACTATGTGACCAAGGGAGGGCGTCCTCACGAGGTTGCCACCGGCAGCCCGGCGGTTCGCCAGATCATCGAAGAGACGCAGCCGCTTCTCAGCCTGCACGGCCACATCCACGAGAGCAAAGGTGTGACGACGATCGGGCGTACGGTGGCAATCAATCCCGGCTCCGATTACGGTAGCGGCCACCTCGATGGGTGCCTGGTTCATCTGGCGCCGGAACGGGTCGTCAGCCAGTACTTGGTGTCGGGATAGGGATGACTGATCAAGGGGGAACGGATGACCGAGGTGGGTGACAGGCCGGTGTCTCCCGGCGCTCCAACGGGGACTTACGCACGCAGGGCCACGGGTCTGGTGCGGGAAGTGTCTCCGTTCTCGACCTTCGTCTTCAACATGGCGGGGCAGCCCACTGCGGTCTTCCTCGCGATCTCGATTTTCTTCACCCTCGGGCTCTACCCGGGCGGCTCGATCTGGCTCGGCTTCGCGATGGCCCTTGTGGTCGCGATCGCGATCTCCGTCTGTTACGGCCTCTTCACCTCCGCGATCCCCCGCAGCGGCGGCGACTACGTCCTGGTCGGGCGTGTCACCCATCCAGTGATCGGGTTGATCTCGTCCTTCTTCTGGACCTCCGGGGTGATCCTCTCGATCGCCTTCATCGCACTGGCCTTCGTCACGGTCGCGCTCGGACCGTCGCTGACGGCGGTTGGACTGGTCAGCGGAGAGACCTCGCTTATAAACGCCGGCGAAGACATCCTCAGCAGCAAGGGCTGGCAGTTCGGAATAGGCACCCTGTTGATCCTCGTCTCAGCTGTGCTCTTGGCTGGAGGGTGGCGCTGGACGACGCGGATCATGAACGGTTTATGGGTGGTGACGATGCTGGGACTGGCCACCGTGTTCCTGGCGCTTCTGTTCAAGAGCCATGACGGCTTCGTCCACAGCTTCAACCAGTTCGCCGGCTCGATAACGGGTGAACCCGACACCTACGACACGGTGATCCAGAATGCACACAAAGAAGGGATCGACACCAGTCCGGCCTTCAGCATGGACAACACCTGGCCGGTCTGGGCCTCGATCTGCGGCCTCTCGCTTTTCGGTTGGCTCTCGATCTACATCTCGGGCGAGGTGAGGCGCGCGCGGGACGCCACCCAGATGAAGGTCATGAGCCTGGGGGCCGTCGTCCACATCGGGATCGCCGCGATCCTGGCGGTCGTCTTCTTCAACCGGTTCGGTCACGACTTCTTCGTCGCGATCAACTCGCTAGGCGAAAGCTATCCCTTCGCGGCGCCGCCCTACTACACGTTCCTGACCTCGATCGCGGGCAGCAGCACGCTGCTCGCCTGGTGGCTGTTCATCGCCTTCGCGGCCGCTTTCCCGCTGCTGATGATCCCCAACATCACGATCGCCGTCCGCACCTTCTTCGCCTGGGCGCTGGACGGCCTGCTGCCCACCCGCATCGCCCGGGTCTCCTCGCGCACCCATGCCCCCAACTACGCGATCGGCCTCACCGTCGCTCTCAGCATCCTCGTCCTCGGCTGGGCGGTCTTCAACAACGAAGGCTTCCAGAGCGTGCTGGTCGAGGCCATTCTCCTGCAACTGGTGACGATGATCCTGATCGGCATCGCGGCGGTGCTGTTGCCGTACCGCCGCCCCGAGGCCTGGCGCTCCTCGGCGACCACCGAGCGCATTTTCGGAATTCCGATTGTCGCGGCCGCCGGCGGCTTCGTCGCGCTCCTATTGGCCGGCCTGTTCTACGTCTTCCTCCGCTACCCCGACCTCGGCATCGACAAGGGCCAGTATTTCCGTGACGCCGCGATCGTCCTCGGCGCAGCGCTGCTGACGTTCTTCATCGCTCGCACGGCGCGCCTTCGCCAGGGTGTGGACGTGGACAAGCTGGCGGCGGAGATTCCCCCGGAGTAGTGACTAGAAGCGCTCGGCAGCCGCTCCTGGATCCCGTTGCCGAGGCGACGCGGGTCGGCGAGGCCGCCGCCGAGCGCGGGCTCCCGCTGCGGGTCCTCGGTGGCGTCGCCGTCGCCCTCCTCTGTCCCAGTAGCCGCCGTCCTCCGCTCGAGCGCGACTACGCGGACATCGATTTGGCCACCACGGGGTCCGCCCGGGAGGGTGTGGTCGAGCTGATGGAGTCGCTCGGGTACGTCGGCGATCGCGAGTTCAACATGCTCCACGGCCACCGCCGCCTTTTTTTTTGGGATGAGGGGAACCGCCGTCAGGTGGATGTGTTCGTCGACGAGGCGGACCTCTGCCACCGGATCGACCTCAGGCGCCGGATCGAGCTGGTTCCGACTACCGTCCCGCTCGCTGACCTGACCGTGCTCAAGCTGCAAATCGTCGAGACCAACGAAAAGGACTACCTCGATATCTGTGCGATCTTCGCCGACCATGACCTCAGCGACGATGAGAGTGGCATCAACCGCACGCATATCACTGCACTCGCTGCCGGCGATTGGGGTCTATGGCGAACGCTGGGAATGGTCGCCGACCGCAGCGCACGCTTCGCTCGTGACCTCTCCGGGTTCGACGCGGGCGAGCGCGTAGCGGAGCGCTTGGAAAGGCTGATCGCCGAACTGGACATGGTCCCCAAGAGCCGCAGCTGGAAGTTACGGGCACGGTTGGGCGATCGCAAGCGCTGGTACGAGCTTCCCGAAGAAGTTCATTAGACGGTTCATGTCACACCTTTTGGATAGTCTCGCCCGTGTGAAGTGTCTGACCAATCGCCATGGGAGGCGGCAAACTTGACGCGTCCACGACGCGGGGAGCCGCGCGCGAGAACGAAGATTCTCGAGGCGAGCCGGAAACTGTTTTCCCGGCGGGGGTTTTCCGAGACCTCGATGGGAGACATCGCTAGGGCCGCGCAGGTGGCACGGGCAACCGTCTATAACAACTTCGACGACAAGCAGGACATCCTCGCGGAGATAATTCGCGACTACATGACCGGCTACGCGATGATCTCCACGCGGCTTCGCGAAAATGCCCGCTCGGGGGAAACCTCGTTCGACCTGATTCAGGAAATGGTTCGCGAAGCGCTGAGCTGGCGGGTTAAGAACGCCGACCTCAGGCCGATCGTCGCCGTCGCCAAGAACCTTCGTGGAAGCGGATGGGAAGAGGCCGACAAAGCCGCTGACGATGCGCTGCTCGGGTGGATAGTGGATGTCCACGCCGCCGACGCCGAGGCCGGTCTGATCCGCAAGGACATCGACCTCGAGTTCGCGGTTCGCGCCGCCTTCGCGATGATCGAGTCGGTCCTCTCGAACTTCGACGTCTCCTCCAGCGAGGAGGACATCGACAAGGCTGCTCATCAGCTCGCACTCCTGCACTGGTACTCGATCTGTTCGGTGCCGCCGGGCGAGGCGCCGCGCAGTCCGCTGGGGCGGAAATCTGCCGCCGACCAGGCGTAGACAAACTGTCTAATTTCGAATAATCTGTGTGGGCTCTTGTCCGCACCAGATCATTCCGCGGGGGATCTGGCTCACCTGATCCATCCCCTAACCGATCATTCCCGGCTGGCCGAAGCGGGTCCGCTGGTGATCGTGCGCGGCGAGGATTGTGAGCTTGTCACCGCGGACGGTAAGTGTCTGATCGACGGCATGGCTGGGCTGTGGACGGTAAACCTGGGCCACAGCAGGGATGACCTGGTCGCCGCCGCCCACGACCAGATGCGCAGGCTGCCCTACACGGCGACCTTCGGCGGCGTCTCCTCGCCGCCGGCGATCGAACTGGCGGAGCGGCTTGCCGGGCTGGCCCCGTCTAACCTCAACGCGGTCTTCTTCGTCAGCGGCGGCAGCGAGGCGAACGAGACGGCAATCAAGTTCGCCCGGCGCCACTGGGTGCGGCGCGGTCAGCCGGGTAAGTCGATCGTCCTGGCGCACGAGCGCGGCTACCACGGTCTTTCCGGGGTGACCACGACCGCGACGCGGTTGCCCGCTTACCACCCTGAATTCGGCGCCGGGGCGCCGGACATCGTCGAGGTGCCGGCGCCCTACCCCTACCGCTGCAGCGCCGGGATCCCCTGTGAGCCGGAGAGCTGTCCCGTCTGTCGCGGCGAAGCGCTAGAGGCGAGGATCGAAGATCTGGGGCCCGACCGGGTGGCGGCGGTAATCGTCGAGCCCGTGTTCGGCTCCGGCGGGGTAATAGTGCCGCCGCGCGGCTACTTGCGCCGGCTGCGGGAGATCTGCGACCGCCATGGCGTCCTCCTGATCGTCGACGAGGTGATCACCGGCTTCGGCCGCACCGGAACCTGGTTCGGGTGCGATCACGAGGACGTCTCCGCCGACATGATCACCTTCGCCAAGGGCGTGACCAGCGGCTACGCGCCGCTCGGCGGGGTGATCGTCTCTGACGAGCTCTGGGGGGACCTGCGCGATCCCGGGCAGCGCCCCGGGTACCTGATGCACGGCTTCACGCACTCCGGCCACCCGGTCGCCTGTGCGGTCGCGCTCGCCAACATCGAGGCGATCGAGCGCGAGGGGTGGCTGGAGCGGGTGCGGCAGACCGGCGAGACCCTGGCAGGCCTGATCGCGCCGCTGCGCGAGCACCCCGAAGTGGGCGAGGTCAGGCAGGCCGGGCTGATGGTCGGGATCGAGCTGGTCTGCGACCGGGAGACGCGTCAGCGCTGGCCGGTCGAGGTAGAACGGGGGCGGCGCGCCGCCGCCGCGGCGCGCGAGCGGGGCCTGCTCACGCGCGGGCTGCTCGACGACATCCTCTGCCTGGCGCCGCCTTTCACGATCTCCGACGAGCTGCTGGAGCGCTCGGTGGAGATCCTCGGCGCGAGTATCGACGCCACCGGGGACCTCCACTGCTGAGAGCTGCTGTTCAGGGCAGGTACTTTTCCTTGGCTTCTTCGAGGCCCTTTTCGGCCTTCGCCTGACCTTCTTCGAGGACCTCTTCGGCTTCCTTCTGGGCCTTTTCAATCTTCTTCTTGGTGTTGCCGCTGGCCTGTTCCTTGGCTTCTTCGAGGCCCTTCTTGGTCTTTTCGACGCCTTCGTCGATCGCTTCTTCGGCCGTCTTCGTGCCTTCTTCGACCTGAGTTTCGGCCTGCTCGCGGACCGTGCCGCCTTCGTCGTCGCTGCTACCGCAGCCGGACCAGACGGCGCCTGCGGCGGCAAGCGCGAGCACGGCGAAGAGGGAGTAGACGGTGCGCAGCTTTCTGCTCATTTAGGGGCTCCAGATCGGGTTGCTGGTTAACGTGGGGCGGCAGTGAATCAAACGCAGCCTGACAGCTTCGAGCTTCTGGTGGCCGACGCGATCGACGCGCTCCCGGAGGAATTTCAGCATGTCCTCGAACGGGTGGCGGTGGTCGTCTCCGATCTCGGTTCCGAGCGCCACGCCTACGGCGAGTACTTCGGCGACGGGATCGCGGCCGAACGCTACGAGGACCGGATCGTCATCTACCGCGACACGCTCGAGCGCGATTTCGGGCACGACCGCGAGCTGCTGGCGCGCCAGGTCGACCAGACCCTGCGGCACGAGCTCGCCCACCATCTCGGCTGGGACGAGCGCGGCGTCGGTGGGCTCGGGCTCTAGGAGTTGCCGGAGACGCGGCAGCTGCGCAGCAGCGTTTCACTGAATTCCCGGTGGGCGGCGAAGCGGAACGTGCCCCGCGCGAATGGGAAGACTGCCGAGCCGATCCCCGGTGGAGTGCTGCAGGCCGCCGAGATGTAGCTGCGCCGTTTGCCTTTGAACGAGTAGCGCCGACCGATGGTCAGGTCGATCTGGGTGACCGATCCGAGGTCGCCGCCGAGCTTCGGCACCCGCGCCCGGAGGACGGTCCCGAATTCGCCTTCCCCTCGATGTCCGATCGTGAGCGGCACCACCAAGGTGAACCGCACCGGTGCGCCGGCGAAGAGGTGGAGGAGCAGGGCCTCCTTGCCTCCCCGGCGGCTGTTGAAGGCATAGATCCTTCCCGTCACCGGGATCGGCCGGCCGAGGATGACCTCGGCGTGGAATTCTCCGCTGCCGACGCGGGCGCGGCCGCAGCGGGCGAGCGCAGTTTGAGTGCTGGTCGATTGCAGGGTTGGCGCGGTGCAGACTGGGAGGCCCTTGGAGTAGAGGTGCCCATTGCGGTTGAGCTTGACTTCGATCCAGCGCAGGGGCGGAGGGTGGCTGCCGTCGGTGGTCGCGACCTTGCCGTGGATCGAGACGTCGACCGGTGCCGCCTGCAGGCGAGGCAGGACGTGGGGGGTGAAGTTGCCGCTGAAAGAGAGGCGGAGGTTTTCGATCTGCCGGGTCTCGGCGCTCGAGGACGTGCCCCAGGCGACCGCCAGAAGGGCGACTAACGCAGGTATGAGTACTCGGCGGCGCATGCTCCCGGGACGAGTCTAGGCAGGGGAACCTGCGGCTAGGGTTGAGCGATGGTTGAGCCTCATCGCTGGACCGAGCTCTCCGGCGGCGACGAGTTCGCCGGCTACCGGATCGAGCGGCGCCTCGGGCGCGGCGGGATGGGCATTCTCTATCTGGCGTTGGAGCCGGGGCTGGAGCGGCGGGTGGCGCTGAAGCTGATCGCGCCGGAGGCGGCCTCCGACGAGGTCTTCGCCAGGCGCTTCGCCGAGGAGTCCCGTATCGCCGCTTCGATCGAGCATCCCAACGTGGTGCCGATCTACGCCGCGGGCGAGGAGGACGGGGTGCCGTGGATTGCGATGCGGTTCGTCGCCGGCTCCGACCTGCAGCGGCGGATCGCCCGCGAGGGGAGGCTCGAGCCGCCCGATGCGGTTGCGCTGATCGCGCAGGTCGGCAACGGCCTCGACGCGATCCACTCCGCCGGCTTGGTTCATCGCGACGTCAAGCCGGCCAACGTCCTGCTCAGCGGCGAGGCCGGTGCCGAACACGCCTACATCACCGACTTCGGCGTCGCTCGCAACGTCGCCACCCAGTCGGGGTTGACCCAGACGGGACGCTTCGTCGGCACCCTCGACTACGTTGCCCCCGAGCAGATTTCCGGCGAGGCGATCGACGCCCGGGTCGACGTCTACGCGCTTGGCTGCCTGCTCTTCAAGCTGCTGACCGGCGAGGTGCCGTTCCCGCGCGAAGGCGAGGCGGCTCGCCTCTACGCCCATCTGCACGACCCGCCGCCGGCGCCTTCGCTCTACGCGCCGGCGGTGTCGATGGCGCTTGACGACGTCGTCGTTCGGGCGATGTCGAAGTCCCGGGAGGATCGCTATCCCTCCGCCGGCGACCTCGGCCGGGCCGCCGAAGCCGCTCTCAGCGGCACCGCCATCTCGATTCCGGAGCGCACCGTCGCGACCGGCGCCGCCGCGACGGTCGAGCGGCGTTCGCCCGAGCCCGGACCGCGCGAGGCCGGGACCGCCAAGCTGCCCGACAAGCCCAAGCGCCCACGGCGCCCGCTGCTGATTGCCGGCGGCTCGCTGGCCTTGATCGCCGCGGTAGTGGTGGCAGTGGCGCTGGCGTCTGGAGGTGGTGGCGACGGCGGTGGTGGCGACGGCGAGACCAATGTCGCGACGGTCGCGACGACGACCAAGGAACCGAAGCCAAAGCCAAAGGCCCAGACGCTGACCGCGGCCGAGCTGATCGAGAAGGGCGACGAAATCTGCGAAGAAAGTCGCGAAAAGTTCCTCCGCTACCGCGATCCCGAAGCAGAGGCAGTTCCAGATGTCGCCTACTCCCGGGTTCTAGTCGGGATTTCCAGCAACGCGGTCGAGCGGTTCGAAGCGCTGGTGCCACCGCCATCGCTGGAGTCGGCCTACGACCGATACGTCGCCTCGCAGCGGGAAGTCAGGGAATGGGACCGAGACGCCCTCGCCGCCGCGGAGGCGGAAGACCCGACCGCCTACGTCGATGCCCGCGAAACGCGCAACGGGACCGAAGAAGACCGCAAGGTAATGGCCGAAGAAATCGGTTTTCACGTCTGCAGCGGCAGCGAAGCCTGAGAAGCCGCTCAGCGGTCGTCGCGGTCGCCCGGGTGCGTTACCCGTTCGGCTCGCTGGCGCACTTCTTCGCTCGCCTCTCGCGTTGCGGCGAACGCCTCTTCTTTTGCTGCCGCCAGCCCCTCGCTCGGCTTGCCGCCGACGATGTCGCGGAAGGCGTTCTTGAAGCGCTCGGTCCGGCGGTCCGGGGGGAAGCGCTCTGCGGAGCGGGCCTGCTTCTTCGGGTGCCGCTCGCCGTAGCGCCGGCGCGCCCAGGCGGAGTGTGGCTTGCCGAGGCGGCAGGCTCCGTAGAGGGCGATCGGGAAGACGAAGAAGCCGATGCAGCCATGCAGGATCCGGCCCTTGGCGAAGCAGATCGCAACCAAGAGGAAGACGATCAGGGCGCTGAGGACGGTGCCGAGGATCGACCCGATCGACCCGTCTTCGATCGTGAACGGGGTGAAGCCGAGCAGCGCCAGCAGCATCAGCGCGGCGGCGATCACGGTGGCGTCGATCGAGCTGCGGCCCTCCTCGGCCCAGTAGACGTCATCGAGGTAGACCCAGAGGGCGAACTCGTCGATCGTCAGCCCAGCGCCGATCCCGAAGGCGAAGGCGCAGATCTCGGTCCACGGGCTGTTGCCGAAAGCGGCGAAGCCGCCGGCGCCGGCAACCATCATCGTCACGATCCCGAAAACGAGGTGATGGAGGTGGACGCCGCTGTCGCTGACGATGCTGCCCGGCCACCAGGGGACCCTCGGGCTGCGCATCAGCCGCGTGCTCATGCGGATGAACGCGAAGGAGAGGACGAAGCCGATCAGGACCAGGTAGAGGCCCTGGAGCTCGTGCTCGGCGATCCGGTTGTAGAAATCGCCGAAGAACGTGGCGGTGGTCATGCCGGCACCGGGGTCGCGTGCAGGGGCGGCGCCTCGCCGTCCTTCTCCCGCATCAGCTCGACCGTGAGCAAGACGGCGGCGACGGCGAAGACGGGGGCGAGGGCCGCGTCGGACAGAGCCTCGGCCAGCCAGGTGGCGACGAAAGTGTGGCCGAGTAGGTCGTGGACCAGGGCTGCTAGGCCGCCGCCGATTGCGTCGCCGACGAGCTCGATTGGCGCCAGCACCAAGAAGACGAGCCAGAAGTTGCCGCGGACCAGCGCCAGGCTGCGGCGCAGAGCACCGATCGCGGAGCGATCCTCGAGCTCGACCACCGGGCCGGCGAGACCGAGCCAGACGAAGGCGAGGATGCCGGGAACAAGGCCGAGCAGCAGCCCGGCGGCGACGATCCCGACGAAAATCAAGTCGACCGCGATCAGCCGGCCGTAGTTGAGCCGCCGGGCGATCTCGCGCAGCGGCGGCGGGTCCTCGCCGTGCGGGTGGGTAAGCGAGATGGCGATCGCGCCGCTGAAGAAGACCTCGCCGATCAGACCGGTGGCGGTGACGACACCGACCGCGAGGGCGAAGGCGGCGAGTTTGATCCCGTTGGTGATGTCCAGCGAGTCGAACTCGACGTTCATCGTCAGCGCGTTCAGCAGCCCGAGCGGGACGAAGACGATCACCGCAAGCAGCAGGATCGAGGGGGCCCAGCCCCAGTAGGTGCGCCAGATTCGCGCGTAGGTCGCAGCCAGTCGGCGGCGCAGGCTCACCGGCGTCGATCTCGCCGGCCGGCCGGCCGGCGCCCCCGAGCCTCCAGCCGAGACTGGCTCGACTCGGAGGCCGGCACCCGCTTGAGGTTGCCAAGCTCGGGCAGTAGCAGCTCTTCGGCGCAGCGCCGGTGCCAGTGATGATGGTCTGTGCCGCCGAGCCGGCGGACGTACTGGACGACCGTGTGTTCTTCGCCCACGGGAATATCGCCGTGGCACCCGGGGCAGTGGTAGAGCTTGCGGGCGATGCCGCGAATCAGCCAGGTCTCGTCGCCCTCTTCGTTCAGCCCGGTGAGGCTCCAGCGCATGCTCGGGAGGCCCTCGAACTGACTCATGTCAGCGCCTCCGCGAGAGCCAGGCGAAGCCGGCGGCCATCGCGACGTTGGCGACGCCCGCCATCTGCAGGCCGAGCTTCGCTCCCGGTCGGCTCACGGCTGGCGAGGCGGACCAGAGCGCGTCGGTCGCGATCTCGGTGCCCCGCAGCCAGGCGAGCGACTGCCAGTCCGCGGCGGTGCCGCGGCGGTCCGCCACCAGGTGCGCCGCGGCGAAGGTCAACCAGATCGGGCCGCAGCGGCGGAAGAGGTGTTTGGCGTCGGGCGAAGGCTCGTCGTGGCCGAGCACCTTCAGGGTCGCCCCCGGCGCCGCGATCGCGGCGCTGCCCAGCAGCAGATCGAAGACGATCATGTTCCGATTGGTCAGGCGCAGGGCCTTTTCGAGAGTCATCTGCGACGAATCCAACCAGAACCTGGAAGGGAAAGGGTCAGGTTCGGCGAAATGGACCGCCGTGACCAAGACCGCAACGAAGTCCCCACAGCTCAAAAGCCTTTCCGACTACATCCAGGAGCGTTTCGACGAGTTCTCACGCTCCCAGAAGGATGTCGCCCGCTACATCGTCGACCACCTCGACGAGGCAGCCTTCCTCACCGCCGAGGAGCTGGCCCGGAGAGCGAGCACCTCGTCCTCGACGGTGGTGCGCTTCTCCCAGGCCCTCGGTTTCGAGGGTTACCCCGAGCTCCAGCAGGCCGCGATCGAGGAGTACCGGACGACTATTGCCGCCAGCGCCACCAACGGCGGGGCTCTCTTCTCCTTCGACCACTCCGAGCTGGAGGGATCGCTCAGCGCCGACTACTCGAACCTCGAGGAAACGGCGCGCAAGCTGACCCCCGAGCAGGTCGACGCCTCGGTGCAGGCTCTGGCCACCGCGCAGCGGATCGTCATCGTCGGCGTCGACCAGATGGCGTTCTTCGCCAGCTACCTGCGCCACACTCTCAGCTTGCTGGACATCCGCGCCGAGATCGTCGCCAGCACCGGCGGCGAGTCGCTCCAGCGCCTCGGCCGGATCGACGAGAACACCCTCGTCATCACCCTTTCCGCCGGCCGTGCCCACCCGCTGCTGCTGCGGGCGATGAAGCTGGCGCTGCACCGCGGCGCCCGCACCCTGGCGATCTCCGACGCGACGATGTCCGAGGTGGGGGAGCACGCCGAGCTGACTCTCTACTTCTCCTCCAACAGCCCCAGTTTCACGCGCAGCCATACCGCCCTGATGGCGCTCGTACAAGGTCTGGCCCACGGTTTGTACGCGCGGGACGAAGCCGCGCACAAAGACCGCATCCGTGCCTACAAACTGAAGTAACGCGAGCGACAGGCCGGCGTCCCCGCCACGTAAGATGGCCGGGATGACTGAGCGCGCGACGTTTCGATTGAAGACTGGCCTCGCCGAGATGCTGAAAGGCGGGGTGATCATGGACGTGGTCACCCCCGAGGAGGCGAAGATCGCCGAGGAGGCCGGCGCCTGCGCGGTAATGGCACTGGAGCGGGTTCCCGCCGACATCCGCCGCGACGGCGGCGTCGCCCGGATGTCCGATCCGGCGATGATCAAAGGCATCCAGGAAGCGGTCTCGATTCCGGTGATGGCCAAGGCCCGGATCGGACACTTTGCCGAGGCACAGGTCCTGCAGGCGCTCGAAGTCGACTACATCGACGAGTCCGAGGTGCTGACCCCGGCCGACGAGCGCAACCACATCGAGAAGCTCGCCTTCGAGGTGCCATTCGTCTGCGGCGCCACCAACCTCGGCGAGGCGTTGCGGAGGATCGGCGAGGGGGCGGCGATGATCCGCTCCAAGGGCGAGGCCGGGACCGGCAACGTCGTCGAGGCGGTCCGCCACATGCGCGAGATCACCTCGGGGATCAAGCGGCTGGCGCAGTTGCGCCCGGAGGAGCTCTCGGCGGAAGCAAAAGAACACCAGGCGCCGCTCGAAGTCGTCCAGGAGGTCGCCGCTGCGGGGCGCCTGCCGGTGCCGCTGTTCTGCGCGGGGGGCATAGCCACGCCTGCCGATGCGGCGCTGATGATGCAGCTTGGGGCCGAGGGCAACTTCGTCGGCTCCGGGATCTTCAAGAGCGCTGACCCCGAGCGCCGGGCGCGGGCGATCGTCGAGGCGACCACCCACTTCAACGACCCGGAGCGGGTCGCGGCCGCCTCGATCGGGCTCGGCGAGGCGATGCCCGGACTGGAGATCGCCGGCCTCGCAGCCGAGGACGCCCTGCTGCAGAACCGCGGAGCGTAGGTGGCCGATCTGAAGGTCGGCGTACTCGCGCTGCAGGGGGACTTCGAAGCCCACGCCAAGACCCTGCGCCAGCTTGGGGCCGAACCTCGCGAGGTGCGGACTCCGGTGGACATGGAGGGGCTCGACGCCCTCGTGATCCCCGGCGGCGAGAGCACGACGATCGGCAAGATGGTCGAGTCGGCCGGCCTCGAGCCGGCCATGCGGGCCCATCACGAGGCGCGGCGGCCAATTCTGGGCACCTGCGCCGGGCTGATCGTCTGCGACGCCGAGCACCTCGGCTTCATCGATGTGACGGCGCGTCGAAACGCCTTCGGGCGCCAGCTGCAGAGCTTCGAGACCGACCTCCAGGTCGACGGCGCCGGCGACGAGCCGCTGCGGGCGGTCTTCATCCGCGCCCCTTGGGTCGAGCGCTGCGGGTCGGAGGTGGAGGTGCTTGCTTCATTTGAGGGTCACCCGGTGGCGATCCGCGAAGGGAACGTCCTCGCCTGCGCCTTCCATCCGGAGCTGACCGACGATCCCAGGTTCCACGCGATCTTCATGGCGATGACTACTGCCGCCCGCGAGCGGGCGGGGGAGGAGGCGAGGCGATGAGCGGCGGCGACCCGCGGGTGCAGAACCTGGCGAAGATCCTGGTCGGCTACTCGACCGAGGTAAAGGAGGACGATGTCGTCGCGATCGACGGCGAGAGCGCCGCGGCGCCGCTCCTCCTTGCGGTCTACGAGGAGGTGCTGAAAGCCGGCGGCCACCCAGTGATGAACGTCGCTGTCGACGGGCAGATCGCCGCCTACTTCAAACACGCCTCCGACAAGCAGCTGGAATGGATCTCCCCATTCGCCGAGTGGATGGTCGACAACGTCGACGTGCGCATCGCGATCGGCGCCACGACCAACACCCGCGAGCTCTCCGGCGTCCCTCCGGAGCGCCAAACGCTGCGCCAGTCGGTTACCGGCGACCTGATGACGCGGGCGATGAAACGCAGCGCCGAAGGCAAGTTCCGCTGGTGCTACACGCTCTATCCCACCAGCGCTTACGCCTCCGAGGCGGAGATGAGCCTGGCCGACTACGAAGACTTTTACTACGGCGCCTGCCTGGCCACCGATCCCGAGCCGCTGACCGCCTGGAAGCGGGCCTCGGAGGAGACGACCCGACTGGCGGAGTGGATCGAGGGCCACGAGGAGGTGCGGGTCACGGCGCCGGGGACGGACATCAGGCTTGGCATCGCCGGGCGACAGTTCATCCCCTGCGTCGGCGACAACAACATGCCCGACGGCGAGTTCTTCACCGGCCCGGTCGAGGACTCGGTCGAGGGCGAGGTGAGCTTCCACCTGCCGGCGGTGATCGGCGGCCGCGAGGTCTCGGGCGTGCGCCTGCGATTCGAGGCCGGCAAGGTCGTCGACGCCTCCGCCGAGCGCGGCGAGGAGTACCTGCTGAAGCTGCTCGATACCGACGAGGGCGCTCGCGTTCTGGGCGAGCTCGGGATCGGGACCAACTACGGGATCGCCAAAGGCACCCGCGAGGTATTGCTCGACGAGAAGATCGGCGGCACCGTCCACATGGCGGTCGGCAGCAGCTATCCCGAGTCGGGCGGGGAGAACGAGTCTGCCGTCCACACCGATCTCGTCTGCGACCTCCGCCTCGGCGGCAAGCTCGAAGTCGACGGCGTAGTAATGCAGGAAGACGGCCGCTTCGTGGTCTGACGGCGCGTTACTGGTCTGGCAGCGGCGAGCCGGCCAACAAGAAGAACCAGAGGGTCAGGGCCAGGGCGGCGAGCATCACCGAGGCCATCAGCACCGCCTCGACCACCGTCACCGAGTTGGTCACCGGGCTGGTGTCGCGCATGCTTTTCAGCCAGGTGGGCCGCATCGGGGCAAGCCGGTTGGTGCCGGTGATCCGGATGTAGAGGATGTTGAGGCGGCCGATCAGCCAGGCGACGACGAGGATCGAGGCGACGATGCCGACCGCGACCACGGCGTAGGGCCCGCCGCTGGGGAATTGGGTCTCGGAGAGCTTCGAGGCGATGTAGACCCAGCTCAGCGGGATTGCCGTCCAAAGCGAGAAGGCGGCGAGGAGCATTGCGACGAAAACGAGCCCCGCGGCAAGGGCGCGTCCGGCTCCGTGGGTTCTCTCCGTCGTGGCCATGGGGCGACTTCATAGAATGGCAGGCGATGTCCGGTCATTCCAAGTGGCACTCGATCAAACACAAGAAGGGCGCGGCCGACGCGAAACGCGGCAAGCTCTTCAGCAAGCTCGCGCGCGCGGTCACCGTCGCTGCTCGCGACGGCGGCGGCGACCCCAGTGGCAACCCCACGCTGGCGACGGCCATCCAAAAGGCCAAAGACGCCTCGATGCCGAAGGACAAGATCCAGAAAGCGATCGACGTCGGCACCGGCGCCGGGTCGGACGGCGCGGCGATCGAACGGATCGTCTACGAGGGGTACGGTCCCGCCGGGGTCGCTGTCCTGGTCGAGGCGCTGACCGACAACCGCAACCGCGCCAGCGCCGAGATCCGCCACGCCTTCTCCAAGCACGGCGGCAGCCTCGGTGAGCCCGGCTCGGTCGCCTGGATCTTCGAGAAAAAGGGCGCGATCGTCGTCGACGGCGACCGCTACGGCGAGGACGATCTGATCGGGGCGATCGACGCCGGCGCCGAGGACGTGCGCGAGGACGAGGGCAAGCTGCGGGTGATCTGCGAGCCGGGCAACCTCACCGCGGTACGCGAAGCCCTGGAGGGCGAAGCCATCGAGGTCGAGTCGGCCGGCTTGATCACCGAGCCGAAAAGCAGCGTCGAGCTCAAAGGCCAAGATGCCGAGCGCCTGCTCAAGCTGCTCGACGCCCTCGACGACCAAGACGACGTCGACGAGGTCTACGCCAACTTCGACATCCCGGCTGACGTGCTCGAGAAACTGGCCGCCTGAGGTCAATTCGGGAGGCATCCGACCGGCTTTCCAGAATCAATTCCCATGCAAGTGGTGATGGGCATCGATCCTGGCGCGGCAAACCTCGGCTTCGGCATCGTCCGGGTTGAGGGAAGCCACATGGTCGCCCTCGACGGCGGGGTGGTCGAGACGACCCCCGATCAGCCGATGGAGCGCCGGCTGGAGCGGATCCACCGTTCCCTGGCCGAGCTGCTCGCCTGGCACGAGCCGAAGGCGATGGCGATCGAGGAGGTCTACTTCGGCAAGAACGTCCGCTCGGCGATGGTGGTCGGTCAGGCCAGCGGCGTGGCGATGTTGGCCGCCGCCGAACGCGGAATCGGGTGCTTCATGTACACGCCGCAGGCGATCAAGATGGCGGTCTGCGGCTCCGGCGGGGCTGGCAAGCGCCAGGTCCAGCGGATGGTGGGAACCCTCCTCGGGTTGCCCGAGCCGCCCACCCCGGACCACGCGGCCGACGCCCTGGCGGTCGCCATCTGCCACGGTGGCGGCAACGGCCATCGCAGCGCTGTGACCGCGGCGCGGGAAGCCAGCGGCGCCCTGCGCGGAGAGCGGATCGCCGGGTGATCGCCGCGGTGCGCGGAGAGGTGCTGGTGCGGCGGCCCGATCACGTCGTGATCGACGCCGCCGGCGTCGGCTACCGCCTGGCGGTCTCCTCGGAGACCCTGAAAGCCGTCCCGGCGACGGGGCGGGAGGTCTTTCTCCACGCAGAGCTGATCTCCCGCGATGACTCGCTCTCGCTTTACGGATTCTCCTCCGAGGAGGAGCGGGACCTCTTCCGGCTGCTGATCACGGTCAGCGGCGTCGGGCCGAAAGTCGCGATCGCGACCCTCTCAGGGGGCACCGCACGCGACCTGCTGCGGGCGATCGCTGCCGGCGATGCAAAGCGCTTCCAGGCGGTCCCGGGGATCGGCAAGCGGACCTCGGAGCGGATCATCGTCGAGCTGCGCGAGAAGGTGGCCGGGGCGCTCGAGGAAGAGGTCGCCCTCGGCGGCGCCGAGGAGGATGACCCCCGCGCCCTCGCTCGGGACGGCCTCGTCAACCTCGGCTACGCCCCACTGGAAGCCGAGCAGCTGTTGGACGGAGTCGAGGGCTCCGAGGCCCAGGACCTGGTCGCGGGGGCGCTGCGCAAAGCCGCCGCCGCTAGGAACGCCGCATGAGTGGCCCGCCCGACATCGGCGGGAACAGAATCCGCACGCCCGGGGTCGAGAGCGAGCCGGTGCCCGTCGACGCCGAGGTCAAGGTCCACGACGCCCGCGCCGAGGCGCCCGACGAGGACCTCGACCGCTCGCTGCGCCCGCCGACGCTGGAGGACTTCGTCAACCAGACCCAGGTGACCGACCAGCTGGTGATCTTCATCGAGGCGGCCAAGCGCCGCGGCGAGCCGCTCGACCACGTGCTGCTCGCCGGCCCTCCCGGGCTCGGAAAGACCTCGCTCGCCCACATCGTCGCCGCCGAGCTGGGGGTGCCGATGGTGCAGACCGCGGGCCCGGCCCTCGAGCGCAAGGCCGACGTCGCCGCCTTCCTCACCGCGCTGGAGCCAGGCAGCGTCTTCTTCATCGACGAGATCCACCGCCTTGGGAGGGCGATCGAGGAGACGCTCTACCCGGCGATGGAGGACGGCGAGCTGCCGGTCGTGCTCGGGCAGGGTGCCGGCGCCCGGACCGTGACCTTGCCGTTGCCGCCGTTCACGCTGGTCGGAGCAACCACCCGTTCGGGGCTGCTGACGACGCCGCTGCGAGACCGCTTCGGGGTCTCGCACCGTCTCGAGTACTACGCGACCGAGCACCTGGCGCTGATCGTCGAGCGCTCGGCGGGGATCCTCGGGGTCGAGATCGATGCCGGCGGAGCCGCGACGATCGCCTCGCGCTCACGCGGGACCCCACGCGTCGCCAACCGGCTGCTCAAGCGGGTCAGGGACTTTGCCCAGGTGAAGGGCTCGGGGCGGATCGGAACCGACGTCGCCGCTGCCGCTTTGGAGATGTTGGAGGTCGACGTCGGCGGCCTCGACCGCAGCGACCGGGCCCTGCTGGAGACGATCGCGACCAAGTTCGGCGGCGGTCCCGTCGGCCTCTCGACCCTGGCGGTCGCGATCGGCGAGGAGCAGGACACCATCGAGGACGTGCTCGAGCCTTATCTGCTCCAACAAGGACTGCTGAAGCGGACCCCACGGGGCAGGGTCTTGACCCAGCGCGCCTTCGAACATCTGGGGGTCCCTGCGCCTGAAGGTGCGGCGAGCCTCTTCTGAGCCGCGCCAGCTAGCCTGTCGGCCATGCCGTTCTTCATCTGTCCGAATTGCGGTCACCGGGAGGTGAGCGGGGAGCGAACCGCAGGGTTCAGCACCCGTCCCAAGGGCTGCTCGAAATGTGGCTTCGGCTTTGTCTTCGAATTACTCGACGATTATTATCCGGCCCCTAATGCGGCCTTTTTCGTCTGTGACAAGCAGGAACGCGTGATCGACGCCGGCAAAGGCAGCTTCGAGCTGACCGGATTGACCGACGAGGACGTGATCGGCCGTCCGGTGCGCGAGGTCCTCGGGCTCGACTGGATCGACACGGGCGACGGTGGCGCCGAGGCGGACACCGACAGCAATGGCGTCAGCGACCCGATCGAGACCTCCCTGGAGTGGGGGGTCCGCTCGCTCGGTAAGCGGGTCTCGGTCAACGCAGAGGGCGATCTGCCGGCACGGGCGGTCGCCGACGTCTTCCCCGCCTATGACGACGATGGCGGCCTACTCCTCGTCCTCACGCCGGAGGGCTAGAAGATGGGAACCCGGCGCCGCCACCTCTTCGTCCTGCTGTTCGTGCTCGGGCTGGTGGTCATCTCCGCGGTCGTCATCGCCAAAAAGGAGACGAAGCTGGGTCTCGACCTGCAGGGCGGGCTCGAGCTCGTCTACCAGGGCCAGGCAACTGGCACCGACACCGAAGTCACCGGCGAAGAGATCGAGGATTCGATCTCGATCATCGAAGAGCGGATCAACAAGCTCGGCGTCTCCGAGCCCGAGGTGGCCCGCCTCGGCGTCGACCAGATCACGGTCAGCCTGCCGGGAGTAACCGACGCCAACCGCGCGGCCGAACAGGTCGGCACCACGGCCCAGCTCTACTACTACGACTGGGAACCGAATCTGATCGGGCCGGAGCAGCAGATCGGCGGCGATCCCACCCGGGCGGCGCCCGAAAAGGTGATCGAAGAATCCGAAAAACGCTGGGAAGAAGCCGGCCGCAACGTCAACAAACCGGAGGAAAAACGCCTGATCGCCTCCGGCGCCTACCCGACCGCCTACGAGGCGGCGTTGCTTGCCTCCGAACAGAAACCGGACGAGAACTGCGAAGACTGCTCGGTCGCCAGGCCGCGCTACTACCTGTTTGGAAAAGAGGAGCCCCACGAACTGCTTGCCGGCCCCGAGCTGGCGAAGAAAGACCTCTACGTAAGTCCGACGGGGGAGAAACTCCCCAAAGACGGGATCGTCGTCGAAGTGCCAGCGGGGACGGTGCTGGTTTCCGAACTGCCGACCGACGAAGCCGGTCAGATCATCGAAGACGCCGAGCCCGGCTGGTTCGCGCTGAAAGACCGACCGGCGCTGAGTGGCCACGACATCACCGATCCCGAACAGTCCTACGGCCCCAACAACGAACCGATCGTCACCTTCAACTTCACGGGGGAGGGACAGGACGCCTTCCAGGAAGTGACCCGGGAAATCTCCCGGCGCGGCCAGGAACGGGCGATCGGTCCGGTCAGCGCCGAAGAAGCCGAAGCCCTGTCGGGGCGCTTCGCCGTCATCCTCGACAACGAAGTCAAAACCCGGCCGATCATCAACTTCCAGGACAACCCGGATGGGATCGACGGTCGCACCGGCGCCCAGATCTCGGGCGGCTTCAACGACGTCAGCGAGGCGCAGGACTTGGCGACGACCCTGCAGATCGGCGCCCTGCCGATCAACCTCAAACTGATCAGCCAGACCCAGGTCTCCGCGACCCTCGGCAGCGAAGCCCTCGACCAGGGCACCAAAGCCGCGCTCGTCGGCTTCGCGCTGGTGATCCTCTTCCTGCTCCTCTACTACCGCTTCCTCGGCCTGATCGCCTCGATCGCGCTGGGCGCCTACGCGGTCATCTTCTTCGCTTTGATCGACCTGATCCCGATCACCCTGACCCTGCCAGGGATGGCCGGCCTGGTGCTGACGATCGGCGTCGCGGCCGACTCGAACATCGTCATCTTCGAGCGAATAAAGGAGGAGGTGCGGGCTGGGCGCTCGATGTCGAGCGCGATCGCGGCTGGCTACAAACGCGGAATCAGCACGATCATCGACGCCAACGTCGTCACCCTGCTGACCGCCTTCATCCTCTTCGTGCTGGCCACTTCGGGGGTCAAGGGGTTCGCCTTCACCCTCGGCGTCGGCACGATCGTCTCGCTGCTAACCGCGGTTGTCTTCACCCAGGCGCTGCTCGGCAGCATGAGCCGCTCTCGGCTGCTGCGCTCGCCGAGTGCGCTCGGCGCCGTCGGCGAAGGTAGGCGCTGGCACTTCGACTTCATGGGCGCGAGCCGCTGGTTCTTCTCGATCTCCGGCGTGATCCTGATCATCGGCGGTCTGGCGTTGGCGACGAAGCAGCTCAACTTCGGCATCGACTTCGAGTCCGGGACGCGGATCAAAGTGGCGCTGGAACAGCCGACCGACGAGGAAGCGGTGCGCGACGCCCTCGACGAAGCCGGGATCAAGGGCGAGGAGATCCAGCAGGTGGAAAACGACCCGAACTTCGGGGACAACGTCTTCCAGATCCAGTCGCACCAGCTCGAGCCCGGCGAAGTGCGCGAGGCGCAGGCGGCGCTCGCGTCTGGGTTCGGGATCGCCGAAGACGGATTCGACAGCACCAGCGTCGGCCCCACCTTCGGGCAGCAGGTCGCCGACAGCGCGCTCAAGGCCCTGATCTTCTCGTTGCTCGTGATCTGTGGCTACGTGGCGCTGCGCTTCGACCCGAAGTTCGCGGTGCCGGTCCTGATCGCGATCTTCCACGACATCTTGATCACCGCCGGCGTCTACTCGCTGACCGGAAAAGAGGTGAGCAGCGGAACGGTCGCCGCCTTCTTGACCATCTTGGGTTACTCGATCTACGACACGATCATCGTCTTCGACCGGATCCGGGAGAACGTCCCGCGGATGCCCCGCGCCGCCTTCTCCCAGATCGTCAACCGCTCGATGAGCGAGGTCCTGACCCGCTCGCTGGCGACCAGCTTCTCGACCCTGCTCGGGGTGACGTCGCTGCTCGTCTTCGGCGGCGCGACCCTGCAGGACTTCGCCTTCGCGATGCTGGTCGGGATCGCCTCGGGGACCTACTCCTCGATCTTCATCGCCTCGCCGGTGCTGACCGCCTGGAAAGAACGCGAGCCGGGCTTCGTCCGCCGTCGCCAGCGGATCGCCGAAGACGAGGGCGGTCGCGTCCCTGCTTACGCAGACGACATCGAGATGGCGAAGCTGCGGCGCGACGACGAGACCGAAGCGGCCGCGGCGGAGCGGCTTGAGACGGAAGCTCAGGCGGCCTCCGGGGCGGTTGCGACGGCGGAGCGCCCCGAAGAGGGCGGCAACGGGGCCGGTTCGCGCGAGAACGGCGACACCGACGCGGCCGCGGCCGCATCGTCCGAGCGCCGCCAACGCAATGCCGATCGCCGCGCCCGCCGCCAGGCTCGACGCAAACACGGGAGGCGCTGATGGCACTTGTGGTCTTCTTCATGATGGGGATCGCCCTCTGGCACTTCACCGTCTTCCTGCCCGACCGCTTCTGGCAGGGAATCGTCGGCGCCTTCATCGGCGCCGTCCTCGGCTCGATCGTCTTCGGGATGATCGTCCAGGAGGCGAGCGGCAAAGACCTCGGGGACACCGACCTCTCCACGGCGCTGATCGCGATTCCAGGGACCGCGATCGGACTGGCGATCGTCTACTTCATCGGTATGCGCTCCGAAGAGCGCGTCGGCTGAGTCGCCGACAACTTTCCCGCACCTTCGGGCTCTTCGCCTCCCAAGGTTCCGCCGCGACGCTTCCTAGCCTGGAAACGTGCCGGAAACCGCTAGTCCATTCGCCGCCGAGCCCTATTCCTACGCGGAGGCTCGCGCTCTCGCCGAGCAGCTAGGCGTGAGCGATCCGGTGGCGGTGACGTTGGTCCGCCGCGGCTATCGCACGCCCGAGCAGGCACGCGCCTTCCTGGCCGCCGATGAGACGCACTCGGCCTCGGCCTTCGATGCGATGGAGGTGGTGGTGGAGCGGGTTCGGTCCGCAATCGAGGCCGGAACGCGGATTACCGTCCACGGCGACTTCGACGTCGATGGGGTCTGCGCAACGGCGCTGACGGTCTCGACCTTGCGCGAGCTGGGCGCCGACTGCGACTGGTTCATCCCCAACCGCATCGAGGACGGCTACGGGCTCTCGGCGGAGAACGTCAGGCGCTTGGCCGAGCGGGGGACCGGGCTCCTGCTGACGGTCGACTGCGGGATTACCTCGGTCCAGGAGGTCGCCCTGGCGAAAGAGCTGGGGATGGGGGTCGTGGTCACCGACCATCACCAGCCTGCCGCCGAGTTGCCGGAATGTCCGATCCTGCATCCGCAGGTGAGTGAGTACCCGTTCGAGGCGCTGTGCGGGACCGCGGTGGCTTGGAAGTTGGCGTGTGCGCTCGCTCAAGATGAGCTGGCGAGCGACTTGGACCTCGTCGCCCTTGCGACGGTCGCGGACGTCGTGCCCCTGGTCGGTGAGAACCGCTCTTTGGTCAAGCGGGGTCTTGCCGAGATCAGGCGAGCCCAGCGGCCCGGAATCAAGGCTCTGCTCGAGGCCGCGAAATGCGAGCCGGAGCGCCTCGACGAGAGCGACCTGGGCTTTCGCCTGGCGCCGCGAATCAACGCCGCCGGCCGGCTCTACCGAGCCGATGCCGGCGTCGAGCTGTTCCTGACGGAGGATCCCGAGCGTGCCGCGGCGATCGCGGACGAGCTCAGTCGGGCGAACTCCGAGCGGCGGGCGACGGAGCGCGAGGTCGACACGGCCGCGGAGTCGGCGCGTCGGGATCTGCCTGAGGACCTGCAGGAAGCGCACGGCTTCGTCGTCGCCGGGCAGGATTGGCACCCGGGCGTGGTCGGCATCGTCGCCTCGCGGCTGGTGGAGCGTCATCGCCGGCCGGTTGTGGTCATCTCCCTGGATGGAGAGGGAAACGGGCGCGGTTCGGGGCGCAGCATTCCCGGGTTCGACCTGCTCGCCGCGCTCGAGGCCTGCGCGGAGCATCTTGAGGGATTCGGTGGCCACAAGGCCGCGGCTGGACTTCAGATCAAGGGCGAGAACTTGGAGGCGTTCCAGCGGGCCTTCGCCGCCCACGCCAACGAGGCGCTGAGCGCCGAGGACCTGCGCCGGACCGAAAAGGTCGATGCGATCGTCGGCGGCGTCGGCCTGGGGCTGGATCTGGCCGAAGAGTTGAAGCAGCTGGCTCCGTTTGGGATGGGCAATCCGGGAGTGCGCCTGCTGGTTCCCTCGGCGCGGGTTAGCGATGTGCGGACGATGGGGGAGGGCAAGCACGCTCGCTTCAGCCTCCACAGCGGCGCCCACCGGGCCCTCGGCGTCGCCTTCGGCCGCGCCAGTCTCGGCGTCGAGGACGAGGACCTGCTCGACGCCAGCGTCCGCCTGGAGATCAACCATTGGAACGGCTCGGTCGAGCCCCGCTTAATCCTCCGCGAGCTCCATCCTCTGGAGGAGCCCGAGGCGGATGAGCCAGTCCTGCCGCACACGTGCGCGTGCGAGGAACCCGAATGGTGGTCCCGCTTCGAAGCCGAGATAACGACTGACCTAGATGCCGAGACCGCAAAAAAGGCTCTTGAGGAGCCAATTTTGCGGTCTCGCGAAGGTGGGCGGCGTCGGGTTGCCGGCCAGGCCCCGGCGACGGTTATGTTGGCGGAGTTGGTCTCTAGTGGGGCGGGGGTGTTGGCGGTCTGCGCCGATGCCTCGCGGCGGGCGGCTTTGGCCAACGGGGCCACCGGATTGGCCCGCTTCAACGGCGGTGCGGCGCTGATCGCCTGCCACCGCTGCGGGGACGAGGAGATTGCTCGCTTGGCCTCGAGGGCGGAATCGGGCCTCGCCCTCACCGACTACGCATCGCTGGCGCGGCAGCCGGAGCTGGCGGCGAGCTTCGAGCACGTCGTCTTGGTCGATCCGCCGTCGGGCGAGCGCGACGAGCTGCACGTTGCTTTCCCCTGCGCAAGGGGCAGCGGCTTCCTGCACGCCCCCTTCACCGAAGCCGAGCGTGACTTCGCCGGCCAGGTGCTTGACGAGCAGTGGGCCTCGAGGGAGGGGATTGCCGCCACCTATCGGGCGCTGCGGCAGACGGGCGATGCCAAGGGCCGGCGCCTGCGCGAAGCGCTTTCCGGGGGTGGGAACTACCCCCTCTGTCCCGAGGCGAGCGCACGCCGCTTCCGGGTCCTGCGCGAGCTCGGGCTCCTGCAGGGATCGCCCGAGGGCGGCGCAGGGATTGTCCGGGTCGTATCCTCCGTGAGGACGGATCTGCAGCGCTCAGCTGCTTTCCGTGCCTACAGCGACAGACTTTCGGAGGCACAACGATCTCTCGCAAAACCCAAACTGCCGTAGAGCACAAAGAGCTCTTCGCCGATCTCCTCGCTGTGATCGAGGAGTTCGACTCGGCTGCCACGGCGCCGGGCAACGGCAATGGCGCTACCGCGGTGGCGGTGGCGACGATCGACCGCGCCAAGGTCGAGCGGGCCTTCGATTTCGCCCTGGAGCGCCACGCGGACCAGCTCCGCTACTCGGGCGACGAGTTCATCACGCATCCGATCGGCGTCGCCCAGATCTGCGCTGGGATGCGGCTCGATACCGAGACGCTATGCGCGGCGCTCCTCCACGACACGGTCGAGGACACCACCGCCAGCCTGGAGGAGATTCAGGCCGAGTTCGGCGACGAGATCGCCCAGCTGGTCGACGGCGTCACCAAGCTGACCGGGATCACCTTCGAGAGCCGCGACGAGCGGCAGGCTGAGAACTACCGGAAGATGATGGTGGCGATGGCCACCGATGTCAGGGTGATCCTGATCAAGCTGGCCGACCGGCTCCACAACATGCGCACGCTCGGCGCCCTGCCGAAGCAGAAACAGACCCGCAAGTCTCACGAGACGCTCGAGATCTACGCGCCGCTCGCCCACCGGCTGGGGATCCACGCGATCAAATGGGAGCTCGAGGATCTCGCCTTCGCCACCCTGCACCCGCGCAAGTACGCGGAAATCAAGCAGTTGGTTGCGCAGCAGCGCGAGGAGCGGGAGAAATATGTCACCGAAGCGGGCGATTTCCTCGCCACCGAGCTGGAGCAGGTCGGGATCGAGGCCGAGATCTCAGGTCGCGCCAAGCACTTCTACTCGATCTACACGAAGATGGCGAAGAAGGGGCGCGAGTTCAACGAGATCTTCGACCTGACGGCGATGCGGGTGATCGTCCACTCGGTCAAAGACTGCTACGGCGCGATCGGCGTCATCCACTCGCTCTGGAAGCCGCTGCCCGGGCGCTTCAAGGACTGGGTCGCGATGCCGAAGGCGAACATGTACCAGGCGCTCCACACGACCGTGATCGGGCCGGAGGGCAAGCCGCTCGAGATTCAGATTCGAACCGAGGAGATGCACAAGCTCGCCGAGTACGGGATCGCCGCCCACGTCGCCTACAAAGAGGGGGGCCACGGCGACCCGAAGCGGGAGAAGATGACCTGGCTGCGGCAGCTGGTCGAGGCCGAGGGCGAACAGGACCCGGCCGAGTTCCTCGAGTCGCTCAAGGTCGACCTCTTCGAGGACGAGGTCTTCGTCTTCACCCCAAAGGGCGAAGTGAAGAACCTCTCGGCGGGCTCGACCCCGCTCGACTTCGCCTACGCCGTCCACACCGACGTCGGCCACAGCTGCGTTGGCGCCAAGGTCAACGGCAACATCGTGCCGCTGCACTACCAGCTGCGCTCCGGCGACATCGTCGAGGTGCTGACCGCCAAGCAGAAGCGCGGCCCCTCGCTCGACTGGCTGAAGCTGGTGAGGACCAACCGCGCCCGCAACAAGATCCGCGCCTGGTTCAAAGAGGAGCGGCGCGAGGACGCCGAGCACGACGGCCGCGAAAAGCTCGAGGAAGCGCTGCGGACGCGCGGCATCCCGATGCAGAAGGTCTCCGGCTCGGCGCTGCTGGCCGACGTGATTCGCGAGATGGGGTTCCGTAAAGGCACCGATTTCTACATCGCCCTCGGCCAGGGCAAAGTCTCGGCCAAGGCCGCCGCCAACAAGCTGATCCAGCGCCTCAAGGTCGGCGAGGGCGTCGAGGAGGAGGCGGCCGGCGCTCCGCTCGGCCGCGAGGACCGCGCCCGCCGCACCAAGGACGCGTCCAACTACGGGATCATCGTCAAGGGCGTCGAGAACGTCGCCGTCCGCCTGGCCAAGTGCTGCCGCCCGGTCCCCGGCGACGAGATCGCCGGCTACGTATCCCTGGGCCGCGGGATCACGATCCACCGCACCGACTGCAAGAACGTCAAGGCGCTCAAACGCGCGCCGGAGCGCTTCGTCGAGGTGCGATGGCAGGGCGAAAACGAGGCTTCCTACCGGGTCGAGCTGCAGATCGACGCCTACGACCGCACGCGCCTGCTCGAGGACCTATCGCGGACCTTCTCGGAGGTTGGCATCAACATCATCGGCGCCTCCTGCATGACCAACCACCCGATGGTGAAAAACAAGTTCGTGATCGAGGTTGGCGACACGGAGCAGCTCAAGCACTGCATCAGCCGCCTTCGCAACGTCGAGTCGGTCTTCGACGCCTATCGCGTAACCCCCGCGGCCTGATAGCCGGCGCCTGGCGTCGTCCTCGGTCGCTTGTGTGCAAAGCACACGGCGCTCCCTGCGCCCTACCCAGGCTTGGCTCTCAGGTCGCGGCATAACATTGGCCGAATGTTGAAAGTCGCCGTAACCGGCCCCACGGGCGAGATCGGCAAGCCGCTGTTGTCCGAGCTCGAGCGGCGGCCGGAGGTTGAAAGCGTGGTGGGGATGGCTCGGCGGGAGTTCGATCCGGCTGAGGAGGGGTGGGAGAAGGTTTCCTACCGGCGCGGTGACATTCTCGACCGCGGCGCCTTGGCCGCGCTCTTCGACGAGGCGGATGTTGCCGTCCACCTGGCCTTCGCGATCTTCGGCGACCGGGAAGAGGCTCGCAAGATCAACCTGGAGGGGACCCGCAACGCCTTCGAGACGGCGATCAAGTCCGGGGTCTCGCGGCTGGTCTACGCCTCCTCGGTTGCCGCCTACGGCTTTCATCCGGAGAACCCCCAGCCGCTCGGCGAGGACGTGCCCGCCCGCGGCTCGGAGGGCTTCTACTACTCGGCGCAGAAGGCCGAGCTGGAGGATCTGCTCGACGAGCTGCTGCCTGGGAGCGGGGTGGAGGCCTACGTCTTCCGCCCCTGCATCGTCGCCGGACCGCGGGCGACGATGCTGATCGAGCAGACCGTCGACGCGGTTCGCGCTGGCGATCCGCTGCCGCTGGTGCGCAAGGGGGTTGAGAAGCTACCGCTGGTGAGTCCGGTCCTACCCGATCCGGGCGTCCCAATTCAGCTGGTTCACCATGACGACGTCGCCTGGGCGATGGCTGCCGCGATCTGCGGCGACGGCCCGCCTGGCGTCTACAACCTCGCCGGCGAAGGGGAGATCCGCGTCCGCGACATCGCTCGGGAGCTCGGTTGGCGATCGGTGCCGATCCCTCGCCCCGCCGTCGGCCTCGGTACCGCCCTCGCCCGTCGTCTCAGCTTCGCCTCGCCGAAGCTCGAGTGGGCGATCGCCGCCGACACCCCGGTCCTGATGGACACCGCCAAGGCGCGTCGCGAGCTCGAGTGGCAACCGCGTCACGACGCGACCGAGACGCTGCGCGAAACGGTCCTAGGGGCTCGCTCCGCCGGCCTGCTCGCCTAGCGGGGCCTCGGTGTTGTCGGCTGGTTCTGTGCTCCCCTTGTCGGGTCTGTCTGTGTCGCGCGCTCTGTCCCCTGGTGCTGGTCCTGGCCTGCATGGGCCACTTCGAGATGCTGAACCCGTGTTTCCAATGAGGATTCGTGCTGGGGCGAGCCGAGCGCCACGGCCGTGGCGATCAGGAGGAGGACGAGTCCGACGAGGGCCAGAAACGCCTGCGCACTGAACATCGGAATTTTGCTTGTCGCCGTCCATGTCCCGGTGATCAGCAGCCTCGCCACCTTCGAGGAGCCGCTGGCGCCGATTACGAGCGAGAGGACAAAGGCGGCCCCCGCCAGGGCCAGGAATCCGTAGAAGCCGGCAGTCAAGTCATAGGTCTGCGAGAGATAGGTAAAGAGGGCGATGGCGCCGGCGAGGGCGCCAAGGGTGGCACTGGCGACGTGGGTGCTAATCGACACCTGGATCGAGGCAGCCTGCATCTCCTGGTCGGAGAGCCTGCGCACAGCGCCTTTCGCCTCCATCACGGGCCCCAGAAGTTGAGCGCCGAGGAGCGCAGGGAATCCCAGCGGGAGCCGGCGGCGACCAGCAGCGCGTGTCCAGACACCTCCTCGCCGTCTTCCGCCTCGGCGACCAGGGTCCGCATGTCGTCGGCAACGATGCTTTCTAGCTCGGGCTCCGGGATCTCGCGGACCGCGATTCCGGGTTTGGCGACGAACTCGCGGGACATGAGGTAGATCAGCAACTCCGCGTCGGGACGCACGCGGCGTCCCTGCTCGCCGGCCTGGCCGCGGGCGGCCTCGAGACCACCGCTCGCTATGTAGTGGGCCGGGAGCCAAGGTCTGGGTAGTTCTTGGGCGCGAAAGCGATCCCGGCGCTGAGCCTCTTCGAGGCTGTCGCGGAAAAAGCTGTAGAAGGCGGGGTCCATCTGTCTCCAATCGGTCGTTTGCGGCCGAGGAGACCGTATAGCTGTGAGGTATCGAGCGGTACCTAAAGACTTAGGCGACGATCGTCAGCGCGCTCGGAGCGGCCCGCAGCTCGATCCGCTCGCGCTCGCCGATGTAGTCGCCATCGACCTGCAGGGGGAACGGCCGGATCGTCCCGTCTTTCGCGGTTGAGACGGTCTCGACCACGGCGTGGGCGACGTCGTCGAAGTGGGCGACCTGCTTATGGTGTGCCGCCGGGCGGCCCTCGCTGAAAAGGCGGGTGATCAGCGTCGGCATGTCGCGCTGGGTCGCCCGCCTCAGGACCGCCAGCGAGAGGGTCCCGTCGTCGATCGCGATCCCCTCGCAGACCCGGATCGGGCGGCTGGCGAAGTAAGTGAAGGGGTCGGAGTTCTGGACGATCGCGGTGACGCCCTCGATTGGCTCGTGGCCGTCGACCGTCGTCCGCACCCGGATCGGGTTGACCAGGTACTTGCGGTAGAAGCCCGAGACGCCCGCCCAGCTGTAGTAGTACGGCCCGGCGCTCGCCTTCAGCTTCGGGTTGGCGTCGACCCGGCGTACCACGGTGGCGTCGATCCCGACGCCGCAGGCGAAGACGAAGTAGCGGTCGTCGACCATCCCGAGGTCGATCTTGCGCGGCTGCCAGGCGTCGGCGAGCGAGAGCAGGTGCTCGGTCGCGTCGACGACGTCGTTGGGGATCCCAAGCGTGCGGCAGACGACGTTGGTCGAGCCCCCGGGCAGGACCGCGACCGGCAGGTCGGTACCCGCCAACCCGTTGGCGACCTCGTTCAGGGTGCCGTCGCCGCCGAAGGCGACGACCACGTCGTAGCCCCCGTCCCGCGCCTCGCGCCCGATCTCGGTCGCGTGGTTCTGCGCCTGGGTCGAGACCGCTTCGACCTCGAAGCGCCCCTGCAGCGCGTAGACCACCAAGTTTTTCAGCCGGTCCGAGACCGTCGTCGCGTACGGGTTGACGATCAGCAGCATCCGCTTCTTGGCGGGCTTGCGGCGGCGGAGGGACCTGAGCTGCGCAGTCACGGGGGCTTGCACCCTAATGCCGCCCGCGCTGCGACTACCCTGCCGCCGATGATCGACCGACGCGAGCTGGGCGCGATCTTCCTCGGTGGCGCCCTCGGGGCACTGGTGCGGGCAGGGCTCTCCGAAGCGTTGCCCGCGGGAGGAGCAGACTGGCCCTGGGCCACCTTCCTGGTCAACATCACCGGCGCTGCCCTGCTCGGCTACTGGTACACGACCTTGTCGCACACGAGCTACCGGCGCCCACTCTTGACGACCGGCTTCTGCGGCGCCCTGACCACCTTCTCGACCGTCCAGCTGGAGCTGGTCGAAATGATCGACGCCGGCAGGGCGGGGCTGGCGATTCTGTACCTCGCAGTAAGCCTCGCCGCCGGTCTCGCCGGAGCACAGGCGGGCACCGCGGCTGCACGCAGGGCGGGGGCAACGTGAGCGTGGCCGTCTGGGTAGGGGTCGCGGTCCTCGGCGGCTGCGGTGCGCTCGCCCGCTTCGGGCTGACCTTGCTCGTCGCCGATCGCCTCCATCCGCACCTCCCGGTCGGCACGCTCGTCGTCAATATCAGCGGGGCCTTCCTGCTAGGGCTGCTTGCAGGGGCCTCGCTCGAGGGCAATGCGCGCCTGCTGCTCGGCGCCGGCGCGATCGGTTCCTACACCACCTTCTCAACCTGGATGGTGGAGACCCAGCGGATCGATGAGGCGGGTAAACGGCGGCTGGCAGTTACCAATGTCGTGCTCAGCATCGTCCTCGGTCTGGCCGCCGCCGCTCTGGGACGCGTCCTCGGCCAGCAGCTCTAGATCGCTTCGTAGCGGATCACGGCGCCGTCCTCGGCTTCCCGTACCCGGCTCTCGTTGACGAGAAGGTCGGCGTGACCGATTACCTCCGAGAGGGTGAGGAAGGCCTGGGTGACGGCGACGTTCCCCCACAGCGCCTGCGCCAGCTCGTACCCGGTCCGGGGGCGCTCGGCGATCAGGCGAAAGATCTTCTCCTTGCGCCGCTCGTGGCTGGCGAAGCGGGAGTCGATCAGCTCGACATGGTCGGTGATCGGCTCGCCATGGCCGGGGAGGACGATCTCGGCTGGCATCTCCCGCGTCTTGCGCAGCGAGTCGATGTAGTTGACCAGCGCCTGGGTTCGCCGCTCCGAGCCGTCGAGCGGTCGGGTGATCAGCGGGTTCGAGGAGATCTTCGGCAGCAGGTGGTCGGCCGCGATCAGGATTTTGCGCTCGGCGTCCCAGAAGACGGTGTCCGAGGGGCTATGGCCGGGGCGGTGAAAGGCCTCGAGCCGGCGGCCCGCGAGCTCCAGTGCGCCGCCGTCCTCCAGCGGCTTCGTCACCTCCACGTGCGAGCCCCAGCCGCGGAAGCTGCGCGAGACGCTGCGCAGCGCCACGGTCACGTCCTCGGGAATGCCGTTGCGCAGCATCACCTCGACCGCGAATTGGTCCTCCAGCTCGGCGTCCTCCTCGAAGGCCCCCAGCCGCCGTGCCGCGGCGCCAAGCGCCGCCACCTCGGCGCCCGAGTGTTCGACCAGGATCTCGACCAGGCCGAGGTGATCGATGTGCTGGTGGGTGACGACGATCAGCTCTAGGTCCGAGAGCGCGTGGCCGCGCTCGGCCAGCCGCGCGGTCAGCTCGTCGAGTGCCTTGCCCGAGTTGGGGCCGGTGTCGACGAGCGTCAGCGGCTTGTCCTCGATCAGGTAGCAGTTGACCCGCCCGACCGCGAACGGGGTCGGGATCGCGAAGCGGTGGATGCCGACCAGCGCCGCCTGCTCGAGCGCTTGCTCCGGCGTCGCCGTCACGCCCGGATCAGAGCGAGGACCTCGTCGCGCCGGCGCTCCATGTCCTCGCGCGAGACCAGCGACTCGAGGTTGAGCCGCAGTAGCGGCTCGGTGTTGGAGGGGCGGACGTTGAAGTGCCACTCGTCGTAGTCGATCGAGATCCCGTCGAGGCGGGTCAGCTTGCCGTCGGAATAGCGGGCGGCGATCTCCTCCATTTTTGCCTCCTGGTCGGCAACCTCGGAGTTGATCTCGCCGGAGATGAAGTAGCGGGAGCGGAACTCGTCCATCAGCTCGGCTAGCGAACGGCCGTCGAGCGAGAGCAGCTCCAGCACCAGCAGCGCCGGGATCGTCCCCGAGTCGGCGTTCCAGAAGTCGCGGAAGTAGTAGTGGCCGGAGACCTCGCCGCCGAACGCAGCCTGCTCCTCGCGCATCCGCGCCTTGAAGAAGGCGTGGCCGACGCGTGAGAGGTCTGAGCGCCCCCCTTCGGCGGCCACGAGGTCAGGCACCGCGCGGCTCGAGCGCGGGTCGTAGAGGATCGTCGCCCCGGGGTTCTTCTGCAGGACCGAGCGGGCGAGCAGGGCGCAGATGAAGTCGCCGTCGCAGAAGCTGCCGTTGCCGTCGATGAAGAAGCAGCGGTCGGCGTCGCCGTCCCAGGCGATCCCGAGGTCGGCCCCGCTCTCCTGGACCCGCGCGATGATCATCCGCCGGTTCTCCTCGAGCAGCGGGTTAGGTTCGTGGTCGGGAAACTCGCCGTTTGGGACGAAGTACATCTCCTCCAGCTCCAGCGGCAATTTCTCGAGGATCGGGCCGACCATCGGGCCGCCCATCCCGTTGCCGCCGTCGACCACGACCTTCATCGGCTTGACGTTGGCGGGGTCGATGAAGGAGAGGGCGTGGGCTTGGAATTCGTCCCAGACGTCGACCTCCTGGCTGTTCCCGCCGCCGGGTGCCGGACCAAGGCCAGATTCGATCTCCGCCTTGACGTCGCCGATGCCGGCGTCGCCGGAGAGCGGCAGGGCGCCCTCGCGGACGAGCTTCACCCCCGTGTAGGCCTTGGGGTTGTGCGAGGCGGTGACCATCGCGCCGCCGTCGAGCTCGCGGGAGCCGACCAGGTGGTAGAGCACCTCCGTCGCTACCTGGCCGGCGTCGATCACGGTCGCGCCCTCGGCGATGAGCCCGTCGCGGACCGCGCCCGCCATCGCCGGCGCGGTCAGCCGCATGTCGCGCCCGAGGCCGATGCGCAGCTCGCTCGGCTCCTTACCCCGCAGCCGCCCCAGCACCCGGGCGAAGGCGCGCCCGATCGCCTCGGCGGTGGTCTCGTCCATCTCGGTGCCGTGCAGCCCCCGGATGTCGTAGGCCTTGAAGATTCCCGGCGGGGCCAGGGGTGACTGGTCGCTCAAAACGCTCCTTTCAGCGCCTCGTAGCTCTGCTCGATCGACTGCGGCATCACTTTCGTATCGGCGATCACCGGCATGAAGTTGTTGTCGCCGGCCCAGCGGGGGACGACGTGGAGGTGGATGTGGTGCTCGACGCCGGCCCCGGCGACCCGCCCCTGGTTGAAGCCGACGTTGAAGCCGTGCGGCTCGTAGACCCCCTCGAGCCGGTCCATCGCCCGCTGGGCCAGCTCCATCATCTCCGCCAGCGTCTCGGCCGGGATCTCCTGCAGGCGGCCGATGTGGTCGTAGGGAGCGACCATCAGGTGGCCGTTGGTGTAGGGGAAGAGGTTGAGGATCACAAAAGAGCTTTCGCCCCGGTGGACGATCAGGCTCGCCTCGTCGTCGCCCGCCGCCGGCTTGGCGCAGAAGATGCACTCCTCCTCGATGTCCTTGGACGCGTCCTTCACGTAAGCGAGGCGCCAGGGCGCCCAGATGCGGAAATTTGCCACGGGCTACCCATCCTATGGAAGCCGGCGCCTGCCGCAGGTGCTGCCGCAGGCGTTTTTGCCGCAGGCGCCGTCAGAGCCACTTGCGTCGCCGGAAGTAGGCGACGAGGCCGACCAGGACCAGCGCCATCACCCCGAGGACGACGAAGAACCCGGCCGCATCGCCCTGATCGGGGACCCAGGTATTCATCCCCATCACGCTCGCGATCAGGGTCAGCGGCAGGATCACGACGCTGATCGAGGTCAGCACCCGGAGGATGTCGTTGAGGCGGTGGGAGATCACCGACTCGTTGGTCTCCTCGAGCGCCTCGGCGACCTCCTTGTAGTTCTCCAGCATGTCCCAGATCCGCTCGTGGGCGTCGACGATGTCGTCGAAGTAGATCTCGAGGTCGAGGTCGGAAGCGAGGTAGCGCTGCTTGACTTTCTCGAGCTCGCGGAGGACCGGCCGCTGCGGTCGGATGACTTTGCGGAAATTGATGATCTCCTGCTTGACGTTGGAGATGTCGCGCACGACCTCCTCGGCCCGCTCTTCGAAGATCTGGTCCTCGAGCGCGTCGAGCTTGTTGCCGATCTTGCGCAACATCGGAAAGCAGTAGTCGAAGGAGTCGTCGACGAGCCGGTAGAGCAGGTAGCCCGAGCCGCGCGAGAAGAGCTGTTCGCGCAGCTCCTCTTTGGCGCGGCAGCGCTCGAACAGGTACTCGACCGGCTGCAGCGGCAGGTTCGGGATCGTGACTACGTAATCGGGCCCGACGAAGAGGTCGAGCTCGCCGGCCCCGAGACGGCCCACGTTGGGGTCGAAGATCGGCAGGTGGAGGACGATGAACAAGTAGTCGTCGTAGACGTCGATCTTTGGCCGCTGGTTGCGCGAGAGGACGTCCTCGAGGTCGAGGGCGTGGAAGTCAAAGTGCTCCTCCAGCCAAGTCCGCTCCAGCGATCCCGGCCACTCGATGTTGACCCAGCGCAGGCCGTTGGAGTCGATCTGCTCGACATTCGGAGCTTGGGGCTCAGGCGCCGCAGGCTGAGAGACGAGCTCGCCGCGCCGGCCGGGCCGCCGTCGCAGCCTCGGTTTCGGAAGGTTCGGCATCGTTCAGGCCCATCGTCTCGTTGTGCAGCAAGGTCATCGCGCCGTTTAGGTTAGCCGCCTTGCAGGCTGAAGAAGGACGGGATCGTGCCTGGTAAGGTTCTTGCCACATAAGCGCCACATCTAGAGGGGTGGAGGGACTGGCCCATTGAAGCCCCGGCAACCATCTCGAACCGCAAGGTCGAGACAGGTGCCAAATCCAGCAGGTCTGTTTTCGATCAGAGGCCTGGAAGATGTGGGGGATGTCCGATCGGACCTCGCCCCACAAATGGCGAGGTTTTTGCGTTAGGAGCGAAAAGAGGATCGGATGTCAGTAGAGAGCTTGAAGTGCAAGGAGTGCGGGACGACTTACGAGTTGGACGCCCGCTATGTCTGCGAAAACTGTTTCGGCCCGCTGGAGGTCGCCTACGACTTCAGCGGCCTCGACCCGGCCGAGGTCAAAAGGGCGATCCAGGCCGGGTCGCAGGGGATCTGGCGTTACGCCGACTTCCTGCCTTTCGCGGGCCGCCCCGGCGATCCGCTGGAGCCGGGGCTGACGCCGCTGCTGCGCGCC
Source organism: Solirubrobacterales bacterium (assembly GCA_033856415.1). Classification (GTDB taxonomy): domain Bacteria; phylum Actinomycetota; class Thermoleophilia; order Solirubrobacterales; family 70-9; genus VAYN01. Next base: position 79,581 of record JAWVFA010000003.1, read on the forward strand.
GACCGGCTGGCCGAGCGGATCGGGGTCGACGCCGAGATCTGGATCAAGAACGACGCCGCCAACCCCACCCACTCCTTCAAGGACCGGGTCGTGGCGGTCGCGGTCGCCAAAGCGCAGGAGCTCGGGTTCGAGACCGTCGCCTGCGCCTCCACCGGCAACCTCGCCAACGCCGTCGCTGCCCACGCTGCGGCAGCTGGGCTCGACTCCTACGTCTTCGTCCCCGCCAACCTCGAGGAGCAGAAGCTGCTCGCGACCGGCGTCTACGGCACCAACCTGGTCGGGGTGCGCGGCAACTACGACGACGTCAACCGGCTCTGCACCCAGCTCGCCGAGACGCACCCGTGGGCTTTCGTCAACGTCAACCTGCGGCCCTATTACGCCGAGGGCTCGAAGACGCTCGCCTACGAGACCGTCGAGCAGCTCGGCTGGGAGTTGCCGGACCGGGTGATCAGTCCGATCGCGTCGGGCTCGCTCTTCACCAAGCTCGGCCGCGGCTTCCAGGAGTGGCTCGACCTCGGGCTGGTCACGGGTGAGCAGCCGATCTTCAACGGCGCCCAGGCGGAGGGATGCAGTCCAGTCGCCACGGCCTTTGCCGAAGGTTGGGAAGTCTGCAAGCCGCAGCGGCCGGAGACGATCGCCAAAAGCCTCGCGATCGGCGACCCCGCCGACGGTCCCTACGCGGTCGAGCACGCGCGCCGCACCGGCGGCGGCGTCGATTCGGTCACCGACCAGGAGATCCGGGAAGGGATCAAGCTGCTGGCGGAAACGACCGGGATCTTCACCGAGACCGCCGGCGGCGTCACCGTCGGAGTTCTGCGCAAGCTGGCCGAACGCGGCGAGCTTGCCGCCGGCGAGCGCGTCGTCGTCTACATCACCGGCGAGGGGCTGAAGACGCTCGACGCCACCCGCGATACGTTCCAGATGCACGAGATCGATCCCGCCCTCGAGAGCTTCGAGGCCGAGTTCCCGCAGGAGGTAGCCGTCTAGATGTCAGTCACCGTGAAAATCCCGACCCAGCTGCGTGCCGCGACCGGCGGTGAAGCGGAGCTGGAGGTGGAGGGCTCGACCGTCGGCGAGGTGCTCGACGCGGTCTTCGACGCGCACGGCGGCCTGCGCGACCGGATCACCCAGGACGGCGACCTGCGCCGCTTCGTCAACGTCTACGTCTGCGGCGAGGACATCCGCTTCCAGCAGGGCCTGGAGACCTCGATCAACGACGGCGACGAGGTAACGATCCTCCCTGCGGTAGCGGGCGGTTGCTGAAACCGCCGGTAGTCATCCTCTGCGGCGGCCGCGGGACGCGGCTGCGCGAGCGGACCGAGTCGGTGCCGAAGGCGCTGGTCGAGATCGGCGGCCGGCCGATCCTCTGGCACGTGATCCAGATCTACGCCGCGCAGGGTTTCGACCGCTTCCTGCTCGCAACGGGATACATGGGCGAGGCGGTGGCCGAGTTCGCTGCTGGCGAGCGCTGGCCGGAGGGGGTGCGGGTCGAGGCGGTGGACACTGGCCTCGACACCCCGACTGGCGGGCGGGTCGCGGCGCTGGAAGAGCGGCTCGGTGGCGAAGCGTTCTGCGTCACCTACGCGGACGGAGTCGCCGACATCGACCTCGGGGCGCAGCTTGAGTTCCACCGGGCGCACGGATCCCCGGCGACCGTGACCGTCGTCCAGCCCGACCTGCAGTGGGGGGTGGCTGAGCTCGACGGCCACCGGGTCGCCGGCTTCGTCGAGAAGCCGCGCAGCGAGCACTGGATCAACGGCGGCTTCTTCTGCTTCGAGCCGGGCGTGCTCGATTACCTGGACTCCGACAGCGTGCTCGAGCGCGAGCCGCTCTCGCGCCTGGCCGCCGACGGCCGGCTGCGGGCCTTCCGCCACGAGGGCTTCTGGGACTGCATGGACACCTACAAGGACGCGGTCGTCCTCAACGACCTCTGGACCGCCGGCCGGGCGCCCTGGCGGATCTGGGACGCGGCGGCGGTGGAGGCTCCGTGAAGCGCTCGCTGGTAACCGGCGGCCACGGCTTCGTTGCCTCGAACCTGGCGCGGGCGCTGCTGGAACGCGGCGACGCGGTCAGCGTCCTCGACCTGGCGCCGACGCCGCGCTCGGGCCTTGCCCTGCAGGGGATCGACGCCGACGTCGAGCTGCTCCAGGTCGATCTCCGCGACGCCGAGGGGGTGGACGCGGCGATTGCGGCCGGCGAGTTCGACGTCGTCTTCCATCTCGCCGCCCAGACTCTCGTCGGCCCGGCGATGGCCGATCCGACGCAGACCTTCGAAGTCAACGTCCGCGGCACCTGGAGCCTGCTCGAGGCCTGCCGCGGCGCCGACGTCCCGGCGGTGGTCGTCGCTTCCTCCGACAAGGCCTACGGCCCGAGCGAGGAGCTGCCCTACCGAGAGGACATGCGGCTGCAGCCAGCGTCGCCGTATGAGGCCAGCAAGGCCGCCGCCGACGCGATCGCGCTCAGCTACCGACCCGCTTACGGGCTGCCCGTGGCGGTGACCCGCTTTGCCAACATTTATGGCGGCGGCGACCCCAACTTCTCCCGCTTAATTCCGGAGGCGATCGCCGCTGTCCTCGACGGTCGCCGGCCGCAGATCCGCTCCGACGGCAGTCCCGAACGCGATTTCCTCTACGTCAGCGACGCTGTCACCGCCTATCTGGCGGTCGAGAGCGCGGTCGGCGCCGGTGGGCCCGGGGCGGGGGAGGCCTTCAATGCCGGCGGCGAGGCACCGCACTCGGTGCGGGAGGTGCTGGGGACGATCGTCGCGGTCTCAGGCACCGACCTCGATCCCGAATACCTCGGCACCGGCAACCCCGATGGCGAGATCGACCGCCAGTACGTCGACTCGACCAAGCTGCGGGAGATGACCGAGTGGCGGCCCGAGGTCGAGCTGCGCGACGGCCTGATCCGCACCCTCGACTGGTATCGCGACCACGCTGAGCTGCGCCCCGAGGCCACCGCAGCGTCCGGCTAGTCTCCTCGCCATGTGCGGGCGCTTCACCAACACCACGAAAGACACCACGAAAGTCGCCGACCGCTTCCAGGTCGAGCTGGAGAAGGCGCTGGAACGCAAGGGCGCGAGCGCACCGGCGAAAGAGTCCGCGAATGACGGCGGCGAGGCCAAATCGAAAGCGCCGCCCGGATTCGGCCGCTTCAACGTCGCCCCCACCCAGGAGGTCCTGGTCGTCCGCGCCTCGCCCGAGCCCGAGGAGGCCGAACAGGGAGAGCGCGAGGCGCGGCTGATGCGCTGGGGCTTGGTCCCGGTCTGGGCCAAGGACCTGAAGGTCGGCTACCGGATGATCAACGCGAAAAAAGAGAACCTGGTGAAAAGCCGCGCCTACGGGCCGCTGCTCGGCAAGTACCGGCACCGCTGCCTGATCGTCGCCGACGGCTTCTACGAGTGGATGAAGGCCGAGGACCCCAAGCAGCCGCGTCAGCCCTGGCACTTCCAGGTCGACGGCGGCGAGCCCTTCGCCTTCGCCGGGCTCTGCACCCGCAAGGAGTGGTCGGACCCCGACGAGCGCGGTTACGACGACGGCTACCTCTACACCTGCACGCTGGTGACGACGACCCCGAACGAGGTTGTTTCCCCCGTCCACGACCGGATGCCGGCGATCCTGCCCAGCCGCGAGGCGGAGGCCGCCTGGCTGCGGCCCGACCTCAGCGTCGAGGACGCGGTGGCGATGTGCGGCCCGCTTGACGCGCGGCGGATGTCGAGCGCGCCGGCAAACCCGGCGCTGAACAAAGTCGGCAAAGGGATGGCGGAAGGCCCTGAGCTGCTGGTCGCGCCGCAGACGACCTTGGACGCCTAGCCCTCTTCGCTGCCTTCCTTTTCTTCTTCGGCTTCTTCGCGTTCTTCGGCTTTGAGCTCTTCGGCTTCTTCGTCGATCGGCGGCGTGTGCTCGGCCAGCGCCACCGCGGTGCTTGCCGTTGCTTCGCCGGCGCTCGTTTCCAGCCTGCAGTCGAGCTTGGCCGAAGGTATGTCCTGGCTGCGCCAGATCGTGAAGAAGGGAAGCTCCAGGTCGTGCTTCGGTTTCCCGACGATGAAGTATTTGATCCGCTCTTCGCCCACCTTGTACTCGGGCCATTCGACCTTGACGCCGCGTTCGGTGGTGAAGCGGGAGGGCCGGTCGGGGAATTCGAGCACGGCCAGTTCGCTGCTCTTCGAGCTGAAGTCCATCAGCACCGTTTCCGGCACTTCCTGGTTGTAGATCCCGTCTTCGGAGGAGCGCGGGTAGGTGCCACGCAGCCCGCCCGAGCTCTGGGCCACTTCGGTGCCTTTCGGGGTCTTGACCGCGCAGAGGATGCGGCCGCCCCCGATCGGCGAACCGGCGGAGACGGTCAGCTTGGAGCTGGCGATGTAGAGCGCGTAGCCGCTGACGTTCGTTCCCGTTGCCCGGATCCGGGTCTCGGTGAGCTGCATATCGCCCTTGCCGCCCGGGATCGAGACCGTCTTGGAGTCGGCTCCATCGTTCGCCTGCACCCATTCCAGGTTGGCTGCTTCCCCCTCGCCCTTGCCGGTGCTCGCCAGGGCGGCGACGACGCAGGCGAGGAGCCCGACCACGACCACGATCAGGGCGCCGCGCGGGGGTCGCCTGTCCTGCGAGGCGCTGCCTTGGGGGGCATCGTTCACAGCGCCACGGTATTGGAATTCGTCACAGATTCGCGGTGCTGCGATACCTCGACCGCCCTCACGGGTACGTTCCCTCCGTGGCAGGCAAAGTGACTCGTCTGAACAAGGCCGAGGTGCGACCGCGGACGGTCGACGTCCACGGCCACCCCGTCAACTTCATCGAAGCCGGCTCCGGGCCGGTATTGATGCTGATCCATGGAATGGCGGGCACCTGCGCCAACTGGGAGGCGGTGATCGAGCCGCTGGCGATCAACCACACGGTGATCGCCCCAGACTTCCCGGGACATGGCGGCTCGGCCCCGGGGGGCGGCGACTACTCGCTCGGCAGCCTCGCGAGCGGCCTGCGCGACCTACTGCTGACCCTTGGCCACGAGCGGGCGACCCTGGTCGGGCACTCGCTCGGTGGCGGCGTCGCGCTGCAGTTCACCTACCAGTTCCCGGAGATGGTCGAGCGGCTGGTGCTGGTCTCCAGCGGCGGGCTCGGCCCCGACGTCAGCCCGATCCTGCGGGCGGCGGCGCTGCCCGGGGCGGAGCTCTTCATCTCGGCCACCGCCGGGGTGGGAAGCCGGGTTGGCTCGGTGGTCGGGCGCGGTCTCGGACTCGTCGGCCTGCGTCCCAACACCGACCTGGCCGAAGTGACGCGCGGTTACGCAACCCTCACCGATCCCGAGCGCCGCAAGGCCTTCGTCGCGACCCTGCGCTCGGTGGTCGGAATGCAGGGCCAGCGCGTCGCGGCCCTCGACAAGCTCTACCTCGCCGATGCCCTGCCGCTGCTGCTCGTCTGGGGCGAGAACGACCCGATTATTCCCGCCGACCACGCTCGCGAGGCGCACGCCCAGCTCCCCAGCAGCCGCCTGGAGATCTTCGAGGAAACCGGCCACGTGCCCCAGCTCGAGCGCCCCGGCCGCTTCATCGCCGTCCTCGAACGCTTCCTCGCCGAAACCGACCCGGCCGAGTTCGACCGCGACGAGTGGCGGGCGAGGTTCAAGGCCGCCGAGAGCTAGCCGTGTCGCTTTTGTGGACGCATGGGCCACAAAAGCGCCAGCCCATGATGGGCAGAGACTCTCAGCCCGAGTTCATCTCCAACATCGTCGGCCCGACCGTCACCAAGAGCTGCAGCCGCTCCTTTCCTTCTTCGCGTTTGCCGAAGGTGTTGAACCGCGAACCCTGAAATCGCGGATGGGCCAGTTCGGAGTAGTGGCTGTACATCTCGTCAAAGCTCTGGCGGCCGAGCCGCTTGCGGACAGCGCTCGGCGCGAAGTCTTTACCCACCTGGCTTAGATAGCCGTGACGCGCGAGGTGCGTCGCCACCATTAGGTCACTTAGCGCTCGTGCGACCATCTGCCGGATGACGACGTGGGCCTCGCCATCGCCACGATCAGCCGAAGCGATCAGCAACCCGATCTGGTGTTCCAGCGCAGCAATGAACGCGTCTTCCGCCGCTTTGTGATCCTCCCGGCCGGCTATTGGGAAGGACAACTCGGTCTGCATCCGTCGAATTGGCCCCTGGCCTGGAAGTTGGGACTCCATCATGCGCATCGTGCCAGGGAGGACAGCGATAGCCGTTAAGCGCGCCCGACAGGATTCGAACCTGTGGCCTACGCCTCCGGAGGGCGTCGCTCTATCCAGCTGAGCTACGGGCGCGTGGTTCGCAGCTTAGCCAGTTGTTGCGCCTGAGAGTTTTGGCGCTAGTTTCCGTCTTCTGAAGACAATAGATTGCAGGAATGTCCAGTGCCAGGAGGGAAACGAGGCGGAGGCGGCAGTCCTCAGCGCTCTCGTCAAGCGGGAATATGACGTGGCGGTCCCGTTTGGTGAGGGACTGCCCTATGACTTGATCGTTGACCTCGGCGGTCGCGACTTTCTGCGGGTCCAGTGCAAGCGGGCCTGGCCGTTGCAGGGTTGCGTGGTCTTCAATACTCGCTCTACGGACCATGGCCGCGGGCCCCAGTCCTACATCGGGCTGGCCGACGTCTTCGGGGTGTACTTCCCGCCTACTGAATCCGTCTACTTGGTCCCGATTGAAGCGGTGGCCTCGTTCGAGGGTCGCCTCCGCCTCGAGCCGACTCGGAACAACAAAAGGCGCCTTATTCGCTTTGCGACCGAATTCGAGATCGAGAGGTGGAGTCAGGAATCCCTTCGCGCGCAGCTCAGGGGGGCGGCGATGGAGCCAGAACCCGAATTGAACTTCGCGTAGGCTCGCCGCCGATGGATTTGGCGGTGACTTTTCTCGGCACCGGGGGCTCGGTGCCCTCGGCGCGGCGCTCTACGGCGAGCGTGCTGGTGACGCGTGGGGGGGAGCGGCTGCTGTTCGACTGCGGCGAAGGGACGCAGCGGCAGATGCAGCGATCACTGGGGCTGGTGCAGGCCGACGAGATCTACCTGACGCATTTTCACGCCGACCACGTGCTGGGGATCCCGGGCTTGCTCAAGACCTACGACCTGACCGATCGGCGGGTTCCGCTGAAGATTTACGGCCCGCCGGGCCTCTCCGAGCTCTTCCAGGTCTTCGCGCCGTTGATCGGGCGGCTGAAGTTCAGCCTCGACCTGATCGAGCTTGGCCCAGCCGACACGGTCGAGCACGATGGCTATGTAGTCCGCCCCTTCGAAGCGGCACACGGTTCTCGAGCCAACGGCTACGCCCTGGTCGAGGCCGAGCGTCCCGGCCGCTTCGATCCCGCAGCCGCGGCCGCCGCCGGCGTCCCCGAAGGGCCCGCCTACGCCGCGCTACAGCGTGGGGAGGAGGTCGAAGGAACTGACGGAACCGTCGCTCCCGACCAGGTGATGGGCCCGAGCCGCCCCGGCCGCACGATCGCGATCACCGGCGACACCGCTCCCAGCCCGGCAACCGTCTCCGCCTCAGCCGACGCCGACCTGCTCGTCCACGACGCCTCTTTCGCCGAGGAGGAGGTGCAGCGCGCCGCCGAGACCGGCCACTCGACCGTCGGCCAGGCCGCCGCGGTCGCCGCCGAGGCCCACGTGAAGCTGCTCGCCCTGGTTCACATCTCCTCCCGCTACCACGTTGGCAAGGTGATCGAGGAGGCCCGTGACGTCTTCGAGCCCACCATCGCCCCCAAAGACTTCGACGTCATCGAACTCCCTTTCCCGGAGCGAGGAGACCCCCAGCTAGTCCCGAACGGAGCCGTTGACCGAAACGGGTCGGAGTAGTCCCTCTCGGGACCCTCCCCAGCTGTTGTCCCGAGAGGGCCTACTCCGACCCGCCGCCGCGCCTATTGCTACTGTGAGGCCGTCCTTTAACCCGGTCCCGCGAGGCCAGGAAGGAAGCAATCGAAGTGAGTGAGAAGGTCGTGCTGGAGCACGACGATCTGAGGCGAACGCTGCGGCGGATCGCCCACGAGATCGCCGAGAAGAACCCAACTTCGGACCTTCTGGCGATCGTCGGCATCCACACTCGCGGCGCCGTCCTGGCCCGCCGCCTCCACGTTTTCCTCGGGGAGCTGACCGGCTCAGAGCTGCCGATCGGCGACCTCGACATCTCTTTCTACCGCGACGATGTCGGCGCCAAGGCGCCCTCCGAGCAGCCGGTCGTCCACAGCTCCCACATCGACTTCGACCTCTCGGGCCGCACGGTGATTCTCGTCGACGACGTCCTCTACACGGGCCGCACCGTCCGGGCTGCGATCGAGGCGCTCTTCGACTACGGCCGCCCCCAGCGGGTGCAGCTGGCGGTCCTCTGCGACCGCGGCCACCGCGAGCTGCCATTCCGCCCCGACTACGTCGGCAAAAACCTGCCGACGGCGCGCGAGGAGCGGGTCAACGTCCGCCTCGAGGAGGTCGACGGCACAGACGAGGTGACGATCTCCGAGCCCAGCCCCGTGGAGGTTGCCCCATGAAGCACCTGCTCTCGATCGAGCAGCTCTCGCGCGAGGAAATCGAGGCAATCCTCGACCGCGCCGAGAGCTTCGCCGAGGTCGGTCGTCGCGACATCAAGAAGGTGCCGACGCTGCGCGGCCGCACCGTCGTCTCGCTCTTCTACGAGTCGAGCACCCGCACTTCCAGCTCCTTCGACCTGGCTGCCAAGCGGCTCTCGGCCGACCTCGTCTCGGTCAAGGCCGCCGGCTCCTCGGTCGAGAAGGGCGAGTCGCTGAAGGACACCATCGCCACCCTCTCCGCCTACGACCCGGCCGCGATCGTCATCCGCCACCCCTACGCCGGCGCCGCTCAGATGGTCGCCGGCTGGACCTCGGCGGCGGTGGTCAACGCCGGCGACGGCAAGCACGAGCACCCGAGCCAGGCGCTGCTCGACGTCTACACCCTGCGCCGCCGCCTCGGCTCACTCGAGGGGGTGAGGATCTGGATCGTCGGCGACGTCCTCCACAGCCGCGTTGCCCGCTCGAACCTGATCGCCTTCGCCCGGATGGGCGCCGAGGTCACCGTCTGCGGCCCGCCGACCCTGATCCCGCGCGGGATCGAGGAGCTCGGCTGCGAGGTCTCATTCAGCCTCGACGGGATCGAGGAGGCCGACGTCGTCTACGCGCTGCGGATGCAGAAGGAGCGGATGAGCGAGAGCTTCGTCCCCTCGCTGCGCGAGTACGCCGCCAACTTCCAGATCGACACCCGTCGCCTCAACCCGCGCCAGCTGCTGATGCACCCGGGTCCCGTCAACCGCGGCGTCGAGCTCTCCGGCGAGGCGATCGACTCGCCTCAGTCGCTGATCGCCGAGCAGGTCGCCGCCGGCCTGGTCGTGCGGATGGCGATCCTCTACGAGCTGCTGGCCGGCGCCGAGCAGGCGCCGAGCGGTGACGGCGAGGGCAGCCGGCCGACCCCGATCGGAACCCCTGCATGAGCCTCACCGACGCGCTCGACGTGCGCACCGGCGAGGATGCGCACCTGGTATTCCGCCGCGCCACCGTCCTCGACCCGGTTGCTGGCATCGACGCCGTCCACGACGTCGTCGTCCGCGGCGGCGAGATCGCCGCCCTCGCCGCGCCCGGCGAGGCGGGCGCCGACGGCGCCGAGGTGGTCGAGGCCGAGGGCCTGCACGCCTTCCCCGCCTTCTTCGACCCCCACGTCCACCTGCGCACTCCCGGCCAGGAGCACAAGGAGGACGTCGAGACGGGCACCCGGGCCGCAGCCGCGGGCGGCTACTGCGGCATTCTCGCGATGGCCAACACGGTGCCGCCGGTCTCCACCGCAGCCGACGTCACCGCCCTGCGCGAGCAGGCAAGAGCGGGTGCCTCGGTCCCGGTCGGTTTCCTCGCCACCGTCACCAAAGCGATGCAGGGGGCCGAGCTGACCGAGATGGTCGAACTACGCGAAGCCGGCGCGATCGGGTTCTCCGACGATGGGCTACCGATCGTCGACGCCGGCGTGATGCGCCGTGCGCTCCAGTACCAGCACCTCTGCGGCGGCAACATCGCTCTGCACGAGGAGGACCCACGGCTCTCCCGCGACGGCGCCATGCACGAGGGCCCGGTCTCCGCCGCGCTCGGCATCGGCGGCATCCCCTCGGTCTCGGAGTCGACGATGGTCGCCCGCGACGCCGCTCTAGCCGGCTACGAGCGCGCTCGCATCCACGTCCAGCACCTCTCCGCCGCCGAGTCGGTCGAGGTCGTCCGCGCCGCCAAGGCGGCCGGGGTCCAGATCAGCGCCGAGGCCAGCCCGCACCACCTCTGCCTCACCGACGAGGCGGTGCGAAGCCTCGACCCGCACCGCGCGAAGATGAACCCACCGCTGCGCGAAGAGCGCGACCGCCAGGCTCTGATCGAGGGGCTGCGCGACGGCACGATCGAGTGCATCGCCACCGACCACGCTCCCCATCAGCCGGAGGAAAAGGACGTTCCCTTCGAGCAGGCGGCGATGGGGGTCACCGGCCTCGAGACCGCTTTCGCCGCCCTCCACACCGAACTGGTGCTGCCTGGGGTCATCGACCTCGCGCTCTTGGTCGAGCGGATGGCCGGCGGTGCCGAGCCCTTCGAGCTCGAGCGCCCGAGCCTGGCGGCCGGCTCGGAGGCGAACGTCGTCCTCTGCGACCTCGGCGCCGAGTGGACCGTCGGCGAGGACGGCTACGAGAGCCGCTCGGCGAACTCCTGGTGCGCCGGCCAGACCCTCACCGGGCGTGTTCTGGTGACGGTCGCCGCCGGCCAGGTCGCCTTCCGCCTGCGCAGCTTCTCGCTGGGGGTCGCCGCGTGAGGGGCGCTTTTGTCAACCCAGAGGACGGAAAGGCGCCCCGATGAGCGCGTATCTCCTTCTCGAGGATGGGACCCGTCTAGACGGTCTTGCCTGCGGTCACGCCGGGGCGGTCACCGGCGAGGTCGTCTTCAACACCGCGATGACCGGCTACCAGGAGTCCGTAACCGACCCCTCCTACGCCGGCCAGATCATCGTCTTCACCTATCCGCTGATCGGCAACTACGGCGTTTCCGCCGCGGCGATGGAGTCCGAAGGCGTCCACGCCCGCGGTGTCGTCATGCGCGACGCGAAGAACCGCGAGGACGTCGCCACCGCCGAGGGCGGCTGGCTCGACTGGCTCGAGCGCTGCGGCGTGCCGGGCCTCAGCGGCATCGACACCCGGGCGCTGGTCCGCCACCTGCGCGACAAGGGCGCGATGCGGGGTGGGGTCTTCCCCGCGGAGACCCCCGAAGCCGAGGCCCGCGAGCGGATTGCAGCCGAGCCCTCGATGGACGGCGCCGACTTCGCCCGCACCGTGACCCCGCCCGAGCCCGTCCGCTTCGAGGGCGACGGCCCGCACGTGGTTGGGATCGACACTGGGGTCAAGCTCAGCATCGTCCGCCAGCTGCGCGAGCACGGCTGCCGGCTGACGCTGCTGCCGTGCACGAGCAGCCCCGAGGAGGTCCTCGCCGAGGACCCCGACGTCGTCTTCCTCGCCAACGGGCCCGGCGACCCTGCCGCCCTCGACTACGTGGTCGAGACCGTCCGTGGGGTGATCGGCCGCAAGCCCGTCTTCGGCATCTGCCTCGGCCACCAGCTGCTCTGCCGCGCCGTCGGCCTCGAGACCTACAAGCTGCCCTTCGGCCACCGCGGCGCCAACCACCCGGTCAAGGACCTGGAGACGGGCCGGATCGACATCACCTCCCAGAACCACGGCTTCGCCGTCGTCGGCCCGGGCGGCGAGGCGAAGATCGACGGCGACGAGCCGGTCCGCTGGGACACCGACTATGGCGTCGCCGAGCTCTCCCAGCTGAATCTCTACGACCGCACGGTCGAGGGCCTCGTCCTCCGCGACGTCGCCGGGGCCACCGTCCAGTACCACCCCGAGGCCGGCCCCGGACCCCACGACGCCCGCCACCTCTTCGATCGCTTCCTGGAGCTCGCGGCGTGATCTGGCCACCCCCGGACCTTCCGCTCGAAGGCAGCCTGGTCCGCCTCGAGCCATTGGTCGAGACGCATCGCGAGCCGCTGCGCTCGGTCGCCGGGCATGCCGAGATCTGGCAGTGGATGGACCGCCGGGTGCCGGAGTCCGACGAGGGGTTCGACCAGTGGTTCGACGGGCGCCTCCTCGCCCGCAGGATGGGCGAGGAGCACACCTACGCCACCCTGACCGCCGCCGGCGAGCCGCTCGGCAGCTCCTCCTACCTCGCCCCGCGTCCGATCCACGACGGGGTCGAGATCGGCTGGACCTGGCTGACCCCGGCGGCCTGGGGCACCGGCGTCAACGTCGAGGCGAAGCTGCTGATGTTCGGCTTCGCTTTCGAGCAGCTCGGCTGCATGCGAGTCGAGCTGAAGACCGACGCCCGCAACGAGCGCTCGCGCGGGGCGATGGAAGCGCTGCCGGCGAAGTTCGAGGGCATCTTTCGCAAGCACATGCTGATGCCGGTCACCGGTGTCCGCGATTCGGCCTACTTCTCGATCGTCGACGACGAGTGGCCCTCGGTCCGTAAAAACCTGGAGCAGCGCCTGGCAGGGGCGCGGGAGGTGCGCAGTGCCTAAACGCGAGGACATCGAGAAGATCCTCCTGATCGGGTCCGGCCCGATCGTGATCGGCCAGGCGGCCGAGTTCGACTACTCCGGCGTGCAGGCCTGCAAGGTGCTGCTCGAGGAGGGCTACGAAGTCGTTCTCGTCAACTCGAACCCAGCGACGATCATGACCGACCCCGAGTTCGCCACCGCCACCTACATCGAGCCGCTGTTGCCCGGTCCGGTGACGAAGATCATCGAAAAGGAGCGCCCCGACGCGCTGCTCCCGACCCTCGGCGGCCAGACCGCGCTCAACATCGCGATGACCCTGTTCGAGGACGGGACTCTGGAGAAGTTCGGGGTCGAGCTGATCGGCGCCGACGCGGCGGCGATCAAGCGCGCCGAGGACCGCGAGGAGTTCCGCCAGACGATGACCGAGGCGGGGCTGCGGATCCCGTGGTCGATGACGGTCGAATCGCTCTCCCAGGTCGACGAGGCTCTTGCCGACGGCCGCATCACCCTGCCGGCGATCGTCCGGCCGGCCTTCACGATGGGCGGCCAGGGGGGCGGGATCGGCCGCTCGGAGACCGAGCTGCGCCAGGTCGTCTCCGAGGGTCTTGCCGCCAGCCCGATCAACCAGGTCCTGGTCGAGGAGTCGGTGATCGGCTGGGGCGAGTTCGAGCTCGAGGTGATGCGAGACCGCAACGACAACGTGGTGATCATCTGCTCGATCGAGAACGTCGACCCGATGGGCGTCCACACCGGCGACTCGGTCACCGTCGCCCCCGCACAGACTTTGACCGACCCGCTTTACCAGGACCTGCGCGACCAGGCGATCAAGGTGATCCGGGCGATCGGGGTCGAGACCGGCGGCTCCAACGTCCAGTTCGCGGTCAACCCGGAGAACGGCGAGATCGCGGTAATCGAGATGAACCCGCGCGTCTCGCGCTCCTCGGCGCTGGCATCGAAGGCGACCGGTTTCCCGATCGCGAAGATGGCGGCGAAGCTGGCGGTCGGCTACGCGCTGGAGGAGATCCCCAACGACATCACCCGGGCGACGCCGGCCTCTTTCGAGCCGACGATCGACTACGTCGTCACCAAGATCCCGCGCTTCGCCTTCGAGAAGTTCCCCGGCTCCGAGGGCCGGCTCTCGACCTACATGCAGAGCGTCGGCGAGGCGATGGCGATCGGCCGCACCTTTCGCGAGTCCTTTGCCAAGGCGATGCGCTCGCGCGAGTTGGACTCGGCGGCGGAGATCCCCGAGTCCGATGAGGAGCTGCTCGCCGCGATCGAGGTTCCCTGTGCCGAGCGCTTCGACCTGATCCTCGCTGCCTTCGGGCGCGGGCTGGAGGTCGAGGCGGTGCACGAGGCATGCATGGTCGATAGGTGGTTCCTGCGGGAGCTGCAGGCGCTGGCCAAGGACGGCGACGGCACCGACGGGCTCACCCGCACCTACAAGGCGGTCGACACCTGCGCCGCCGAGTTCGAGGCGGCGACGCCTTACTACTACTCCGCGCACGAGCGGGCACGCCACGACGGCTCGCCGCCCGCGAACGAGATCCGCCGCGGCGAGAACGACTCGGTTGTGATCCTCGGCGCCGGGCCAAACCGGATCGGCCAGGGGATCGAGTTCGACTACTGCTGCGTCCACGCCGCGATGACCGCCCGCGAGCTCGGCCGCGACGCGGTGATGGTCAACTGCAACCCGGAGACCGTCTCCACCGACTACGACACCTCCGACCGGCTCTACTTCGAGCCGCTGACGGCCGAGGACGTGCTCGCCGTCTGCGAGCAGGAGAAGCCCGAGGGGGTGATCGTCCAGTTCGGCGGCCAGACGCCGCTGAAGCTCGCCCGCACCCTCGAAGAAGCCGGGGTGCCGCTGCTGGGGACGCCGGTCGACGCGATCGACCTCGCCGAGGACCGCGGTCGCTTCGGTGCCCTGCTGCGCCGCCTCGGCGTCGAGCACCCGCCCTACGGGACCGCGCTCTCGGCCGAGGAGGCCGAGGTGATCGCCGAAGAAGTCGGGTTCCCGCTGCTGGTGCGGCCCTCCTACGTGCTCGGCGGCCGGGCGATGGAGATCTGTTACTCGACCGAGGACCTGAAGGCCTACCTGAGCAAGCACGTCAAGGCCGACCAGGAGCACCCGCTGCTGCTCGACCGCTTCCTCGAGAACGCGATCGAGGTCGACGTCGACGCGCTCGGCGACGGCAGCGAGGTCTACGTCGCCGGGATCATGCAGCACGTAGAGGAGGCCGGCGTCCACTCCGGCGACTCGGCCTGCGTGATCCCGCCGCTCAGCCTCGGCGAGGAGATGCTGGAGCAGATCCGTGCCACCAGCGAGCGGATCGCGCTGGAGCTCGGCGTCATCGGCCTGATCAACATCCAGTACGGGGTCGCCGCGGGCAAGCTCTACGTGATCGAGGCCAACCCGCGCGCTTCGCGCACCGTCCCCTTCGTCTCCAAGGCGATCGGCCTGCCGCTGGCAAAACTCGCCTGCCGGCTGATGCTGGGGGAGAAGCTGGCCGACCAGGACCTGCCCGCAGGGCCGCTGGAGCACGTCAGCGTCAAGGAGGCAGTCCTGCCCTTCGCCCGCTTCGCCGGTGCCGACTCGGTACTGGGCCCGGAGATGAAGAGCACCGGGGAGGTGATGGGCATCGCCAGTGACTTCCCGACCGCCTTCGGCAAGGCCCAGGCCGCCGCCGGGGTGCGGCTGCCGGATTCGGGCTCGGTTTTCATCACCGTCACCGACACTGACAAGGCGGCGGCGACCCAGCTTGCCACCCGCTTTCACGACCTCGGCTTCGAGGTGATCGCCACCCACGGC
Source organism: Solirubrobacterales bacterium (assembly GCA_033856415.1). Taxonomy (GTDB): domain Bacteria; phylum Actinomycetota; class Thermoleophilia; order Solirubrobacterales; family 70-9; genus VAYN01. The sequence goes on from JAWVFA010000003.1 coordinate 94,913, forward strand.
ACCGCCCAGGCGATCGAGCGGATGGGGGTCCCCGTGACCCGGATCAACAAGCTGCAGGAAGGCTCGCCGCACGTCCTCGACCTGATCCGCAAGCGCAGCTGCGACCTGGTGATCAACACCCCGACCGGGTCCGGCGCACGCACCGACGGCTACGAGATCCGCACCGCCGCGGTCAAGCACGGGATCCCCTGCGTGACGACGATGACCGGCGCAACCGCCGCGGCCCGGGCGATCGCCGCCGCCAAGCAGGGCGACGCCGAGGTGCGCTCGCTGCAGGAGATCCACGCCGGTCAGGTCAGGGCCGCGGGGGCGCGATGAGCGCTCCGTTCGGTCGCCGGCTCTGCGAGGTCGCGGAGAACCGAGTCTCCGGCGGCTACCGGATCTTCTCCCTGATCGATCGCGAGGGCCAGGCGCCCGAGCCGGGCCAGTTCTACATGCTCGCCAGCGAGCGCGGCTGGGGGGAGGGCGGAGGTCGGCCGTTCCTGCCTCGAGCGATCTCCGTCGCCGAGACGGCCCCGGCAAAGGAGGGTGTGCGACTTGACTTTCTGGTCGAGGGCGTAGGACCCGGCACCGATCGGCTCTGTGAGCTCGAGCCCGGGGAGAGCGTCTGGGTTACCGGCCCGCTCGGCAATGCCTTCTCGACCCCGAAGCAGGTCAATCCCGACGCCGCCGGGGCGATCCTCGTCGGCGGCGGCATCGGCATCGCCCCGATGGCGATCTGGCGCCGACGCTTGGTCGAGCAGGGGATCCCTCTCCGGGTTCTCCTCGGCTTCCGCAACCAAGCCCACTCCGGCGGCCTCACGGAGCTCTTTTGCTCTGGAGACTCGCTGTGTCCCGATGTCCGCCTCGCCACCGAGGACGGCCACGCCGGCCACCAGGGCTACGTCACCGATCTCCTCGTGGCGATGCTCGCGGGCGACGACGCAACCTCCGCCGTCGTCTACACCTGCGGCCCTCCCGCGATGCTCGATGCCGTCCGCTCTTTGTGTGAGGAGCACGGCATCAGCTACCAATTGGCAGAGGAGAGCCCAATGGCCTGCGGTTTCGGCGCCTGTTTCGGCTGCGCCGTCCCGAGGCCTGGCGGCGGCTATCTCCGTCTGTGCGTAGACGGTCCTGTGACCGGGACCCTGCCGGGGGGTGGCGCGGATTTGGGGGACCACCCCGAGAGGGGTGGTGGAACCAAATCGGCGACAGGACCCGCCGGCCCAACCACGACCGAGTTCTGCGGCATCGAGTTGACCCACCCGGTGATCAATGCGTCCGGCACTTACGACGCAATTGCAGCGCGGAAGGTTTTCGGGGACGAGCTGTTGGAGGATTTTCCCTTCGCAGCGTTCGTCTCGAAGACGATCACGCCCGAGCCGCGGGCGGGGAACGAGCCGCAGCGGATCTGGGAGACCCCGGCGGGGATGGTCAACTCGATCGGGTTGCCGAACAAGGGCCTGGAGGGTTTCCTCGCGGAGGATCTGCCGCAGCTGGCCGAACTGCCGGTGCCGCTGATCGTCTCGGTGATGGCGACGAACCGGGAGCTGTTCTCGCGGCTCGTAACCGAGGTCGCGGATCGGGACGAGGTCGCGGCGATCGAGCTCAACGTCTCCTGCCCGAACGTCCACTCGGGGCTGATCGTGGGTGAGGACCCGGACGAAACCCAGGCCCTTCTGCAGGCCCTCCGACCGCTGACGGCTAAGCCGTTGATCGTCAAGCTGACCCCCAATGTCGCCAGTCCCGAGGCGGTTGCAGTTGCCGCCGAGGAGGGGGGAGCGGACGCCGTCTCCCTGATCAACACGCTGAAGGCGAGCGCGATCGACCCCGCGACCCGGCGGCCGGCGCTGGCAGCCGGTCACGGTGGCCTCTCGGGCCCGGCGGTCCGGCCGATTGCGCTGCAGCAGCTACGGGCGGTGAGGGCCGCGGTTGAGCTGCCTTTGATCGGTATGGGCGGGATCTCCAGCGGGGCCGACGCGACCGAGTTTCTGGACGCTGGTGCAAGCCTGGTGGCGGTGGGAACCGAGAGTTTCCGTGACCCGCGGGCCGGGTCGCGGATAGCAAAAGATCTGCAAACCGGCGTGTCGGGACCGCCGTCACGCGTGGGGGCACTCGACCTGTAGTAGAGGTTGAGACGAATTTTGGGGCAATTGGCCCCGGTCGGCTTGCAAGCCCCCGAGCCGCGGCTATACTCGCCGCCCACATGACGGCCTCCTCAGTTAAATCTTCTCTCGCGGCTCCCGAACGGTCCCTCGATCAGAGGATGGAGGCCCTCAAGCGCGCCAACGACATCCGCACCGCTCGGGCCAAACTGAAGAAGGACCTGAAGGCGAACCGGGCGAGTATCCAGACGATCCTCCTCGACCCACCCGAGTACGTCCTCACCGCCAAGGTGTTCGACATGCTCCTCGCCGTTCCGAAGTACGGCCGGGTGAAGACCAACCGGATCCTCAACCAGTGCCGGATCTCGCCGTCGAAGACGATCGGCGGCCTCTCCGAGCGCCAGCGCGCCGAGCTGATCGGTCAGCTGCGCCGATAGCGACCGCCGCGGCGTTCAGTATCCGCGGCCGCATGGCCAAAGTCTTCGTCATCACCGGCCCCTCCGGGGTCGGCAAGGGCACGTTGATCAAGGAGCTGCTGCGGGCGGTTCCCGACCTCGAGCTCTCTGTTTCGGCGACCACTCGCTCGCCGCGCGAGGGGGAGGTGAACGGCCGCGACTACCACTTCCTCACCCCAGAGGAGTTCGAACGTCGCACCGAAGAAAAAGACTTCCTCGAGTGGGCTACCTACAGCGGCAACCGCTACGGGACCCTGCGCAGCGAGGTCGAGCGGCGGCTCGACGCCGGCCACTCGGTCGTCCTCGAGATCGAGGTCCAGGGCGCCCAGCAGGTGCGCGCCGCAAAACCCGACTCGGTGCAGATTTTCATCGCCCCGCCGGACCCAGCGGTGCTGCGCGAGCGGCTCTCGGGCCGCGGTACCGATTCCCAAGAGGCAATTGACGAGCGGCTGAAGGTGGCCGAGCAGGAGCTCGCCGCACAGGGGGACTTCGACCACTGCGTGGTGAATGACGACATTTCCCGCGCCGCCGCGGAGCTGGTGGGGGTCGTCTGTGACGAGCTCGGTTAGGCACCGGCGGGCCGATCATCTAGACTGCCCAATTCGATGATCAAACCACGCGTAGACAAGCTTCTCGAGCACGCCGATTCCCATTACGCCGCCGTCGTCGTTTCGGCGAAGCGCGCTCGTCAGATCAACAGCTACTTCCACAACCTCGGAGAGGGTGGCTTCGGCGAGTACCCGCCGCCCATGGTCGAGACCAACGCCGAGAGGAACTACCTCTCGATGTCGCTCGAAGAGCTCGCCGAGGGCAAGCTGAAATACGAGTACCGGACCTAGCGGTCTCAGCGCCCCGCCGACCGCGGGGCGCTTTCATTAGGGCCATGGCCCGTCTTCTTCTAGGCGTCAGCGGTGGAATCGCCGCTTACAAGGCCCTCGAGCTCGCCCGTTTGGCGACCCTCGCGGGCCACGGCGTACGCGTAGTGATGACCGACGCGGCCACTCGCTTCGTCGGCGCCGCCTCCTTCGAGGGGATCGTCGGCGCCCCCGTACTCACGTCCGAGTTCGAGCGCGATCCGCTGCGCGGCGCCTTCCCAGGCGAAGCCGGAGAAGGCCACGACCCGATCGGCCACCTCGAGCTCGCCGGCCGCTGTGACGCCTTCCTGGTTGCTCCCGCTTCGGCCAATACGATTTCCAAGTTGGCTGCGGGCGCTGCCGACTCGATGCTGACCACCTCCTTCCTCGCCTGCACGGCGTCGCGACTGGTAGCCCCGGCGATGAACGACCGCATGTACGCGGATGCGGCCACCCAGGCGAACCTCGAGACCCTGCGCGCCAGGGGCGTCGAGGTGATCGAGCCCGAGGAGGGCAAGCTCGCCTCGCGGGGCGAGTTCGGCCGTGGCCGCCTGCCGGACCCCGCGCAGCTTCTTGCCCGGGTGGAAGCCGCCTTGCCGGCGGGCGACCGCCCCTGGGACGGGCTGCGGGTGCTGGCCACCGCGGGCGGCACCCGCGAGCCGATCGACCCGGTTCGCTTCATCGGCAACCGCTCCAGCGGCCGGATGGGGATCGCCCTCGCCGCCGCGGCGGCCAAACGCGGGGCGGAGGTGACGCTGATCGCCGCCAACGTCGCGCTGCCGACCCCGGCCGGGGTCCGTCGCATCGACGTCGAGACCGCCGCCCAACTCGCCGCCGCGGCTGGGGATGAGTTCCCCTCTACGCACGTGCTGTTGATGGCGGCCGCGCCGGCCGACTTCCGGGCCGCCGACCCTGCCGCCGGCAAGCTGCAGCGATCCGGGTCCCTGGAGCTCTCGCTACAGCCGACCGAGGACATCCTCGCCTCGCTGTCGGCGAACAGGCAGGCGGGCCAGACGATCGTCGGCTTCGCCGCCGAGCACGGGGGAGAGGCGGTAGAGCGGGCCCGCGGCAAGCTCGAGCGCAAGGGGGCCGATTTGATCGTCCTCAACGACGTCTCCAACCCTGAGATCGGGTTTGAGAGCGAGCTCAACGCGGTCACCCTGATCGCCGCCGAGGGCGAGACCGAGGTGCCGATCGACTCCAAGGACGCCGTCGCCGAGGCGATCCTGGGCGAAGTCGACCGCTTGCGGGCAAATGCAAGCCGGCCGAGTGGCTGAGCGGGCTATACTGGCTGCAAGCTTTTCTGTCCCCTATGCGCGTCGAGAAGTGGGCCTGGCCCACTTTTTTTACGCCCACACCCCAGGTATGACCGACCTCCAGCAGAACATTCAGCAGCAGTTGTCCGACCTCGACGGGGAGATCGAGCTGGTTGCGCTCGAGCAGCCCGGGAACGACTCGCTGCGGCTCTTCATCGACCATCCCGGCGGAGTCGACCTCGCACTTTGCGAAAGAGTCACCAAACACATGAGGAACCTGCTGGTCGATTATTCGCTCGAGGTTTCCTCGCCCGGGCCCAAATACAGCCGCCACGCCACCGCTTCCGAAAGCAAGGAGTCCGCGCAGTGACCAAAGAGATCGTCGACGCAGTCAAAGCGCTCGAGCAGGAGAAGGGAATCTCGGCCGACAAGCTGATGGACGCCCTCGAGGACGCCCTCCTCTCGGCCTACAAGAAGACTCCCGGGGCCGCCAAATACGCGCGCGTCGACCTCGATCACGAAACCGGTGACTTCCGCGTCTTCGAGCTGATCCTGCCTCCCGAGTTGGAGGAGAAGCTGCTGGCCGAAGCAGCCGAGCAGCAGGAGGAGCCTGAGGTCGATCCGGAGACGGGTGAATTGAAAGAGCCGGAGGACCCCGAGCTCGACCCGGAGATGATCGCTCCCTACGAGGACCAGATCACGACCAAGGACGTCACGCCTGAGGACTTCGGTCGGATCGCGGCACAGACCGCCAAGCAGGTGATCCTGCAACGGATTCGAGAGGCCGAGCGGCAGATGATGTACGACGAGTACCAGGACCGGGTCGGCGAGCTGATCACCGGGATCATCCAGCAGTCCGACAAGCGCTACACGCTGGTCCAGCTGCGCGAGCGGGTCGAGGCGCTGCTGCCGAAGTCCGAGCAGGTCTACAACGAGCGCTACGACCACGGAATGCGCGTCAAGGCCGTGATCACCGACGTCTCCGACTCGACCAAAGGGCCGGCGATCGTCGTCTCACGCCGCAGCCCGGAGCTGATCAAAAGTCTGTTCGAGCTCGAGGTGCCGGAGATTGCCGACAAGCTGGTCGAGATCGTCGGCGTCGCCCGCGAGCCCGGCTACCGCTCGAAGATCGCTGTCGTCTCGCATGCCGACGGGGTCGATCCTGTCGGCGCCTGCGTCGGCCCGCGCGGCTCGCGGGTGCGGATGGTCGTTTCCGAGCTGCGCGGCGAGAAGATCGACATCATCCCCCACAACGACGAGCCCGCCCGCTTCGTCGCCAAAGCTCTCTCGCCGGCGCGCGTTCGCGAGGTGATCGTCGATGACGCGGAGCGCCAGGCGACCGTGATCGTCCCCGATGACCAGCTCTCGCTGGCGATCGGCCGCGACGGCCAGAACGCGCGCCTCGCCGCCCGCCTCACCGGCTGGCGCGTCGACATCAAGTCCGAGACCGAGTTTGCCTCCGAAGAACAGGAGATCGAGGTCGAGGGCGAGGACCAGTTCGACGGCCGCTGCATGGCGGTGCTCTCGAACGGCCGCCGCTGCCCCAACGCGGCGATTCCCAGCTCGACCTACTGCGGCCTGGAGCCCCACCAGGCACTCTCGCGCTTCGCGACGAGCCAAACCGCGATGCTGGCCAACGTCTCCGAGACCGAGGTGGCGATCCTCGCCGACCCCGACGCCGACGAGGGCCAGGTCACCGAGATCGTCGAGCGGGCCGAAAGCGAATACGTCGAGCCGACCGCGGAGGTCGAGGAGACGGAGGAGGCCCCGGGCGAGGAGACCGAGGACGAGGTGGCGACCGAGGAGGCCATCGAAGAGGACATTCGGCAGGAGGCGACCGAAGCCGAGGAAGTCGACGGTGAGACCCTCGGCGAGGACGACGAAGCGGCGGAGCCAGTCGCCGAGGAGGCGGAGCAGGCTTAGTGGCAAAGAAACGGGTTCACGAGATCGCGAAAGCGCAGGGCGTCAGCTCGAAAGAGCTGCTCGCCGCCTTGAAGGCTGCCGGGGTGGAGGCGAAAGCCGCCGCCTCGAGCGTCGAGGAGGCCGATGCGCTGAAGGCGATCTCGGCAGCCAAAGGCAACGGCGGTGCCGAAGCCAAGAAAGTGCCGGCACCGCAAGCCGCTCCGGCGGCGCAGCAGGCCGCTCCGGCTCAGAGCGCAAAACCGGCCCCCACGCCGAAAAAATCCCCGACCTCGACTAAACCGGTGCGTGCCGCTGGCGCCCAACAGGGCGGTGGCGGAGGTGGCGGCGCCAGCTCGAAAAAACGTCGCGTCGTGATCGACTCGCAGGCCTCTCGCCGCGAGCAATCCGGTGGGCCGCCGCCGCAGCGACCTCCGCGTCGCCGTGGCGGGCGCCGCCGCAGGCCCCTGCTCGAGGAGCCGCCGATGGGTCCGGCGACGCCGGCCGAGCTCGAGGCGACCAAGGTCAACTCCGGCGCCACCGTGCGCGAGGTCGCCGAGTCGCTCGGTCTCGCCCCGGCCGAGGTGATCAAAAAACTGATGATGATGGGCGAGATGGCGACGCTGACGCAGACTCTCACCGACGATTCGGTGAAGGCGATCGCCGACGAGTACGACCGCAAGGTCGAGATTCTCCACGCCGCCGACGAGGAGCCCGAGGAGCCGCAGTTCTCCGACGCCGACGAGGACCTGGTCGATCGCCCGCCGGTGGTGACGATCATGGGTCACGTCGACCACGGCAAGACCTCGCTGCTGGATGCGATCCGCGAGACCGAGGTCGCCGCGGGCGAGGCCGGTGGCATCACCCAGCACATCGGCGCCTACCAGGTCCACCACGACGAGAAGACGATCACTTTCCTCGACACCCCAGGCCACGCTGCCTTCACGGCGATGCGCGCCCGCGGCGCCAAGGTCACCGACGTCGTCGTCGTGGTCGTCGCCGCCGACGACGGGGTGATGCCGCAGACCAAGGAGGCAATCGACCACGCGCGTGCCGCCGACGTGCCGATGCTGATCGCGGTCAACAAGATCGACAAAGAGGGCGCCAACCCCGAAAAGGTCCGCGGCGAGCTCGCCGCGGAGGGGATCTCCCCGGAGGAGTGGGGCGGCGACACCGTTTTCTGCGAGGTCTCGGCGAAGACGCATGACGGCCTCGACAACCTGCTCGACATGATCCTTCTGGTCACGGAGCTGGAGGAGCTCGCGGCCAACCCGAACGCGCCCGCCTCCGGGCACGTGATCGAGTCCCAGCTCGATCCGGGCCGCGGTCCTGTCGTCACCGTGCTCGTCGCGCGCGGCACGCTGCGCGTCGGCGACTCGCTCGTCGCCGGGCCTCAGTGGGGCCGCGTGCGGGCGATGCAGGACTTCACCGGTACTGCGGTATCCGAAGCGGTTCCGGGCATGCCGGTCGAGGTGCTTGGATTCGACGGCGTCGCCGACGCCGGCGAGTTCGTGCAGACGGTCGAGAACGATCGCCAGGCGCGCCAGCTCGCCCAGGAGCGCGCCCATCGGCTCAAAACCGAGGCGCTCGCCCGTCGCCAGGGTCGCAAGGTCAGCCTCGACGAGGTCTTTGCTCGCGCCCAGGAGGGCGAAATTAAGGAGCTCAACATCGTCCTCAAGGCCGATGTCGCCGGCTCTTTGGAGGCGCTCCAGGACGAGCTCGCGAAAGTGCCGCAGGAACGGGTGGCGATGAACATCATCCACTCGCAGACCGGTGGCATCAACGAGTCCGACGTGATGCTCGCTTCGGCCTCGGATGCGATCATCATCGGCTTCAACGTGCGGCCCCTGCTCGATGCCAAACGCGCCGCCACGCGCGAGGGCGTCGACGTCCGCACCTACTCGGTGATCTACAAAATCACCGAAGACCTGCGCAACGCGATGGAGGGCCTGCTCGATGCCCTCGAGGTCGAGGAGACGATCGGCGAGGCGCTGGTAAAACAGACCTTCAAAGCCTCGAAGGTCGGCCGCATCGCCGGCTGCATCGTCGCCGAGGGCAAGGCGGTTCGCACCGCCAGCGTCCGTCTGATTCGCGAGGGCACGGTGATTTGGACCGGCGAGCTCGGGTCCCTGCGCCGCTTCAAAGACAACGTCCAGGAAGTCGAGGAGGGTCAGGAGTGCGGGATCGTCCTCGAGGGGTACGCCGACGTCAAGGAGGACGACGTGCTCGAGTTCTTCCAGACGAAACAGGTCGAGCAGACCCTGGAGTAGCATGGCCGGCTCCCGCATGCGCCGCATCAACGAGGTGCTTCGCGAGGTCGTGGGGGCGGCAATTTCAACCGAATTGAGCGATCCTCGTATCGGCTTCGTAACCGTGACCTCCGTCGAGACCAGCCCCGATCTGCGCACCGCCAAGGTGTTCGTCAGCGTGCTCGGCGACGAAGACGAGCGGGCCGCGACGCTCGAGGGCCTGCGCTCCTCGCACGGCGTTATTCAGTCGCGAATCGCGGCTGAGACGCGGATGAAGCGCACCCCGACGTTGACCTTCCATTACGACGACACGATCGAGCAAGGCGTTCGCATCTCCGAACTGTTGGAGGAGGAAGAGTGAGCTCGGTCCCGGAGATAGCGACCACCGACCTCGAGCGCGTCGCATCAGAGCTGCGCTCCCGCGACCGCTTCCTGCTGACCGCCCACGAGGGTCCCGATGGCGACGCCCTCGGCTCGCTCCTCGGCCTGCACAAAGTCCTTACCCAGTTGGGCAAGGACTCGGTGATGTTCATGGCGGCGAAGGAGTTCCCGTTGCCGATCGAGTACCGCTTCCTGCCGCTGGAGGAGGTCTTCCACGAGGCCCCGGCCGACATGGCCGACCGCACCGTGATCTTCCTCGACTGCGGCAACATCGACCGGATGCCGGTCGAGTGGCTGACCGCAGGCGGCAACGACGTGATCAACATCGATCACCACCACGACAACACCTGCTTCGGCGATATCAACCTGGTCGTGGTCGATGCCTCCTGCACCGCCGAGATCGTCTACGACCTGGCCCGTCTGCTGGAGGCGAAGATCACCCCGGAGATCGCTTCCGCGCTCTACGTCGGTCTGATCACCGACACGGGCAAGTTCATGTACGAGAACACGAACGCGCACACGCATCGGGTCGCCGCCGACCTGATCGAAGCCGGGGTCGACGTCGACGACACCTACCGCCGGCTCTACGAGAACGTCCCGATCGAGAAGCTGCGGCTCGTCTCCCGCGCCCTCGACGGGATCTCCAGTTACTGCGACGGGCGCTTGGCGATCAGCTACATCACCACCGCCGATTACGAGGCGACCGGGGCGGGGGAGGAGATGACCGAGGGGTTGATCGACCACCTGCGCTCGATCGACGGGGTCAAGGTCGCCGCCGTGATCCGCGACCTCGGCAATCGCGGCCGTGCTGCTCGCAAGGTCAGCCTCCGCTCCAGCGCCGGCGAGGTAGACGTCTCGGCGATCGCCCGCCTGAACGGCGGCGGCGGACACAAGCGCGCAGCCGGTTTCTCGACCGATTTCGAGTACGAGCGGTTGGTCGAGTTCTTGGCCGCAGAGGTCTCCGCCCAGCTCGGCTCCTGACGATGGCTGGCGATGCCGGCACCGTGCTGCTCTACGACAAGCCCGCCGGCTTGACCTCACACGACATCGTCGCCAAGGTCCGCCGTGAGCGCGGCACCAAGGCCGGCCACGCGGGCACGCTCGACCCCTTCGCCACCGGCCTGCTGCTGATCCTGCTCGGCCGCGCCACGCGCCTGCAGCGCTTCCTCGTCGGGTTACCGAAGACCTATCTGGCGACCGCCCGCCTCGGCTGGTGCTCCAGCACCGGCGACTCCGATGGCGAGCTGACCGAGAGCGGCCGGATCCCCGCCTCCTTGGAGCTGCCGACGGGCACCGTGCGCCAGCGGGTGCCGATGACCTCGGCGGTGCGCGTCGGCGGCGAGCGCCTTTACAAGAAGGCCCATCGCGGTGAAGTCGTGGAGACGCCCGAGCGCGACGTCGAGGTTCATCGCGCCCAGCTGCTCTCCAGCGACGGAGAACACGCCCACTACGAGATCGAATGTTCGGCCGGGACCTACGTACGCACGTTGGTGGAGACGCTCGAGGACGCCTACTGCTCGGACCTGCGGCGCACCGCGATCGGTCCCTTCCAGGTCGAGGACGCCGGCGCAGAGGTTCCCGCCGAGCGGGTGGCGGAGCTGGTCCCCGCCGCCCGAGAGGCGCTGCGGTGAGCATCGAGGTCACCTCGCTGCCCGACGCCGAGCCGCGGCCACGCCGAGTTGCGATCGGCACCTTCGACGGCGTCCACCTCGGCCACCAGGCGGTGATCGACGGCGCCGATACGGTCCTCACCTTCGACCCGCACCCGGTTGAAGTCCTGCACCCGGCGGCGACGCCGAAGCTGATCATGCCGTTCGCGGTCAAGCGCGACGTGATCGAGGGGCTGGGGGTGGGGGAGCTGGTGGTGATTCCCTTCGACAGGGACTTTGCCCAGCGCAGCGCCGAGGACTTCGTCGCGCACGTCCTGCTCGAGAGGCTCGACGCCAAGCAGGTATCGGTCGGCGAGAACTTCCGCTTCGGCGCCAAAGCCCAGGGAGATCCGGCGATGCTGGAAGCGCACCCGGAGTTCGAGACCAGGGTGGTGCCGCTGGTCGAAATTGACGGCGAGACCGTCTCGTCGACCCGCATCCGCGCGCTGGTCGCGGCGGGGGACATGGCCCAGGCGCGGCGCTGCCTGGGCGCTCCCTTCATGGTCGAGGGCACCGTCGTCAAGGGCGACCAGCGCGGCCGCGAGCTCGGTTTCCCGACCGCAAACCTCGTCCCCGACGACCGCCTTGCGATTCCCGGCCACGGCGTCTACGCGGCCTTCGCCAACGGCGTACCGGCAGCCGTCAACGTCGGCGTCCGGCCGACCTTCGAGAGCGGGAGGGGAGTCCTGATCGAGACCTACCTGATCGACCACGAGGAGAACCTCTACGGCAAGACCCTGCGGGTCGCCTTCGTCGAGCGCCTGCGTGGCGAGCGCGCTTACCACCAGGTCGACGAGCTTGTCGCGCAGATGCACCGCGACGTCGAGGACGCGCGCCACGTCTGCGCCGGATTCACCGAGCGGTCGACCTAGCGCGCCCTCAGGGTTTTTTCACGACCTTGAATTTGAAGCTCGCCGGCGTGGGGTCGGCGACCCCGTTCTTCACTGCCGCGACTGAGAATCTGTGTTTGCCAACCTTGGCTTTGAACCGCTTCGGCGAGGTGCAGGGGGCGTAGGCGCCTTTGTCAACCTTGCAGCGGAAAGTCGAGCCGGAGAGGTTGGAGGAGAAGGTGAATTTGACTTTGACTTTCTCCTTGCCGGTCTTGATCGTCTTTGGCGGGTGGAAACCGAGGACCGTGTTCGGAGGAACCGTGGTCGCAGTGCTCGCCGGAGGGATGATCGGGGGAGGCGGAAGCGTGTAGGTGATCGAGATTTTCGGTGCGGCGCCTTTGGCTGCCAGTGCGAGCGTGCCACCCACGGGAACGAGGGACGAACCGCCGCCACCACCGCCACCACCGGACGTGCAGCCCGGGCCTCCACCGCCGCCGCCGTAGTAGCCACCGCCACCACCGCCGCCACCGTTGTTCCCAGATTCACCGAATCCGCCGTCGCCGCCCAGCCCGAGCTCGCCACTTTCGCCAAATTCGGTGCAGCCTTCGCCGCCTTCGCCGCCGGCGCTTTCGGTGCCCGCGCCGCCGCCTGGCCACGAAGCGCTGAATCCTCCGGCGCTGTCCGCATCTCCGCCGGTGCCGCCGAAGTCTTCGCCGTTGCCACCACCCCCGCCGGCCCCGCCGGCGACGATCAGCCGGGTATCCGAGATCAGGCCGGAACTGAACGGGAGGACCCGGAGGTCGGACGCGCCGCCGCCGCCGCCCGCGGCGGAACCACCCGCGGCACCGCCGTTGAAGCCGCCTTCGCCGCCGTCACCGCTGTCCTCGCCGACACCGCCGACCTCGACGTAGAGGGTTTGGCCGGGAGTGACGCTTAGATCGGCCGTGACCTCGGCGGCGACGCCTCCGGCAACGCCGCCTTCACCGCCGTGACCGCCGACGAGGACCACGTGCAGCTGCGTCACGCCGGCCGGTATGACGAAGGTCTGCTCGCCACCGGTGTACCCGAAGGTGTCGGTGGTAGCCCGGGCCGCGGTGGCAAAGAGCACCATGCCGGCCAGCAGGGCCCCCACGAGCGAGAGCGCGGCGATGTGCAGATACCTGAAGGCGAAGCGATCAGTTCCCATGCCGCGACCCTTTCAGAGGGGGTTTTCGAAGTCAATCCTTCGCCTTCGTTGTGCTAGCTTGCAGCAGCCGTCGCACTGCTGTGCGCGGCGTTTTTACGAGATGAGCCTTACCAAAGAGAAAAAGAGCGAGCTGATCGGCAAATACGGCCGGGGCGACCAGGACACCGGCTCTGCCGAGGTCCAGATCGCGCTGCTGACGGAGCGGATCAACGAACTCACCGAGCATTTGCGCGCCCACGCCAAAGATCACCACTCGCGCCGTGGCCTGCTGATGCTCGTCGGCAAGCGCCGCCGCATGCTGCGTTACCTCGAGAAGACGGATCTCGAGCGCTACCGGGCCCTGGTTAAAGAACTCGGCCTGCGGCGATGATCGCGGTCGGGGAGCAGGCCCCCGACTTCACGCTTCGCGACCAGGACGGGGAAAAGGTCTCCCTGGCCGACTACCGCGGCCGCAAGGTCCTGCTGATCTTCTATCCGGGGGATTTCAGCCCGGTCTGCGGCGACCAGCTCTCGATCTATCAGGAGGTAAAGCCGGAGATCGAGGAGCAAGGCGTCGAGCTGCTCGGCATCAGCGTCGACAGCTTCTTCGCCCACAAGGCCTTCCAAGAGAAGCTCGGCATCGATACGCGGCTGCTCTCCGACTTCGAGCCCAAGGGGGAGGTGGCTCGCGCCTACGGCTCCTACGTCGAGAAGTTGGGTTTCGCCAACCGCACCCTCGTCCTCGTCGACGAGGACGGCACGGTCGCCTGGACCCATGAATCCGAAAATCCTGGCGAGATCCCCGGCGCCAACCTGATCTTCGACGCGCTCGCCTAGGCGAGACCGCAGAGCACGCCGAATAGCGACTTCGTTTGCGGTTTCGGTGAAATGGACGACCTGAGCAGCGCCCCGATCCCGCCCGTCGGGCCCGGCGACCGCGTCCGCGGCGCGGGGGAGGAGGGGCTGATTGTCTACGCAGACCTCGCCTGCCCGCACTGCGCCAGCATCTGGGGGCGGCTGAGCGAGCGAGGCGGGCGGCTCGTTTTCCGGCACTTTCCCGTCAAGAGCAAGCGCCCCCGCTCGCCGGCGCTCCACGCCGCGGCCGAGGCGGCTGGCCAGCAGGGCCGCTTCTTCGAGATGGTCGATTCGCTCTACGCCGACCGCGGCCGCATCGACGACCCGCATCTGTGGGAGCGGGCGGAGCGGTTTGGGCTCGATTTAGACCGTTTTGAGGCCGATCGGCGCTCTGAGTCGACCGCGGCGCGGATAAGGCGCGATTTCCAATCTGGGATTCGCGCCGGGGTGGCGGGCACTCCGGCGGTTTTCGATGCCTGTACCCTTGTCGCAGTTAGAGAACGAGAGTTCTGAACGCGAATGGGCCGCCAACCGGGCGGCCGGAGGTAGACAACTAAATGAGCATGTTTGACGTTACCCGCGTCTCGGCGGACATCGGCGACAGCCAGATTTCCTTTGAGACCGGCAAACTCGCGAAGCAGGCGGGCGGCGCGGTCGTGGTTCAGGCCGGCGACACGATGGTCCTCTGCACCGCCACCGTCGGCAGTTTGCGCGACGTGGACTTCCTTCCCCTCACCGTCGACATCGAGGAGCGGATGTACGCCGCGGGCAAAATTCCCGGCTCGTTCTTCCGTCGCGAGGGCAAATCGAGCGAGAAGGCGACGCTGACCGCGCGCATGATCGATCGCCCGATCCGTCCGCTCTTCCCCAAGGGCTGGCACTACGAGACCCAGCTGGTTGCGATCCCGATGTCGGTCGACGGGGTCAACCCCTACGACATCCTCGCGATGAACGGCGCCTCCGCGGCGCTGGCGATCTCGCCGGTCCCGGTCGCCGCCCACGTCGGCGCCGTCCGCATCGGCAAGCACGAGGGCGACTTCGTCGTCAACCCGCCCGAGGAGACCCACGAGGAGCTCGAACTCGATCTGATCGTTGCCGGCACCGACGAGGCGATCCTGATGGTCGAGGCCGGCGCCACCGGCGTCACCGAGGCCGAGATCCTCGACGCCCTCGACATCGCCCACGCCGAGATCAAGAAGCTCTGCGCCGCGATGGAGGAGCTGCAGCAGAAGGCCGGCAAAGAGAAGCTCGAGGTCGAGGCCCCGAAGATCGACGAGAAGCTGCTCGCCGACGTCCGCGCCTCGCACGGCCAGGCACTCGTCGACGCAATCGCCACCGAGGGAAAGCTCGAGCGCTACGAGGCGATCGACAAGGTCAAGGATGAGGTTGTCGGCCATTACGCCGCAGCCCACGAGGCGGGAGAGGTCGACGACGACCGCGTCGCCGAGGTCAAGGCCGCCTTCGCCGCGATCGAGAAGGACACGATCCGCAAGGCGATCGCCGTTGACAAGAAGCGCCCCGATGGCCGCGCCCAGGACGAGATCCGGCCGATCGAGACCGAGGTCGACATCTCCCCGCGCGTGCACGGCTCGGCGCTGTTCACCCGTGGCGAGACCCAGATCCTCTCCAACGTGGCTCTCGGCACGACCCGGATGGACATGCGGATCGACACGCTCGGCCTGCAGACCACCAAACGGTTCTGGCACCACTACAACTTCCCGCCCTTCTCGGTGGGAGAGGCTGGCTTCATGCGCGGCCCGAAGCGCCGCGACATCGGCCACGGTGCCCTCGCTGAGCGCGCCCTGGTGGCGACGATCCCCGATGAAGAGTCGTTCCCGTACGTGATCCGGGTGGTCTCCGAGACCCTCGAGTCCAACGGCTCCTCTTCGATGGGCTCGGTCTGCGCCTCCTCGATGGCGTTGCAGGCCGCAGGTGTCCCGGTCAGTGCCCCGGTTGCCGGTGTGGCGATGGGCCTGATCAAGGAGGGCGACGACTACATCGTCCTCACCGACATCGCCGGCGTCGAGGACCATCTGGGCGACATGGACTTCAAGGTCGCCGGCACCGCCGAGGGCATCACCGCCCTGCAGATGGACATCAAGATCACCGGCGTCACCTTCGAGATCCTCGAGGACGCGCTCGAGCAGGCCCTGAAGGGTCGCCAGTTCATCCTCGGCAAGATGGCCGAAGCGATCGACGGGCCGCGGGAGAAGCTCTCCGTGCACGCACCGGCGATCGAGTCGATCAAGATCGACCCGGAGAAGATCGGGGCGGTCATCGGCAAAGGCGGCGAAACGATCCGCGCCCTCTGCGAGGAGTTCGAAGCCGAGATCGACGTCGAGGACGACGGCACGGTGCGGATCTACGCGCCGACCGGCGAACTGGTCGAGGGCTGCGTCTCCCGGATCAACTCGATGACCAAGGAGGCCGAGATCGGCGATCGCTACGACGCCGCCAAAGTCGTCAAGACGACGACCTTCGGCGCCTTCGTCGAGCTGGTCAAGGGCACCGACGGCCTGCTTCACATCTCCAACGTGAAGCCGGGCGAGCGGGTCGACTCCGTCGACGACGTCCTCAAGGCCGGCGAAGAGATCGACGTCACTGTGGTCGAGGTCGACAAGGAGCGTGGCCGGATCGGCCTGCGCCTTACCGACGACCCCTCGGTCGCCGGTAAATCGCCGGAGGAGCTGGCCTCGGTCGGCTCCGGCGACGGGCGCAACGGCGGCGACCGCGGCGGTCGCGGCGGCCGTGACCGTGAGCGCGGTGGACGCGGCGGTCGTGAACGCGAGCGCCGCAGCTAGTTGAGCGGCGCCAAGCTCACCGAGCTCGGCTCGGGCGTCCGGGTCGTGACCGAGGAGGTTCCCTCGGTCCGGTCCGTGGCGCTCGGGCTCTGGGTCCGGACTGGATCCAGGAACGAGACCCCGGCGCAGGCCGGGGTCTCGCACTTCCTCGAGCACCTGCTGTTCAAGGGCACCGCGCGGTACTCGGCGATCGAGATCTCCGAGCGCTTCGACGGCCTCGGCGCCTCGATCAACGCCGCCACCGGCAAGGAGACGACGCACCTGCACGCGCGCTTCCTCGACGAGCACACCGAGGCGGTCTTCGACCTGCTGGCAGAGATGCTGCTGGCGCCGACCTATCCGGACATCGACTCCGAGCGCCAGGTAGTGCTGGAGGAGATCGCGATGTACGACGACGAGCCCCAAGATCGGGTTCACGACGTCTTGGCCGAGGCAGTCTTCGGGGGGCATCCACTTGGCCGCCGCGTGCTGGGCGAACCCGAGGTGATCGCCTCGATCCCGGTCCCGGACATCGAGGCCTACCGCAGCGCCCATTACGCGGCGCCGCAGATCGTCGTCGGTGCCGCTGGGCACCTCGACCACGACCGCATCGTCGAGCTGGCGGAGCGGCTGGTGAACCCGCCCAGCGCGGGAGAGGGGGCGCCGGTCGAGAAGGAGCTCGAGGGCGGCTCGCGCCTTTGCTTCCTGCAGAAGGAGACCGAGCAGTACCACATTTGCTTTGGAGCACCGGGCTTGCGGCGCGACGATCAGCGGCGCTTTCCGCTGGCTGTGCTCGACGCGATCTTCGGCGGCTCGACCTCGTCGCGCCTCTTCCGCGAGGTGCGCGAGAAGCGCGGCCTCGCCTACTCGGTTGGCTCCTACAACGAGCAGTTCACCGACCAGGGCCTGGTCGCCACCTACGTTGGCACCCGCGAGGACAACGTCGAGGAGGCCTGCTCGATCATCGGCACCGAGCTGGGGCGCCTGCGCTCCGAGCCCGTCTCCGCCGAGGAGCTGACCCGGGCGAAAGAGAGCGTCAAGGGGCGCCTGGTCCTCTCCTCGGAGTCGACCGCGGCGCGGATGACCCGCATCTCCCGCGCCACCCTCTTCGACCTGCCGATCGAAAGCCTCGACGAGATGCTGGCCAAGGTGGACGCGATCGAGGTCGACGACCTCACCGCGCTGGCCCAGGAGCTCTACGGGGCCGACCGACTCTCAGCCGCCTGCGTCGGCGGCGACGAAGCCCGCTTCCGCTCGGCCCTGGCGCCGGTCAGCGAGGCGCTGGTAGCGGCATGATCCGGGTCGCCGTAGCCGGCGCCGCCGGCAAAATGGGCGCCACCGTCTGCGAAGCGGTCAGCGACGCCGAGGGACTGGAGCTGACGGGCCGCGCCGACCCCGCGCTGGGAGTGGAGCTGGCCGAGGTGCTGGCCGACGCCGATGTAGTCGTCGACTTCACGGTTCCCGACACCGCCCTCGCCAACGTCCGCGCCTGCCTCGAGGCAGGGGTCCACACCGTCGTCGGCACCACCGGCTTCGACCTAGACGCCGCCCGCCAGGCGGCCGAGGCTTCGCAGTCCAACTGCTTCGTCGCGCCCAACTTCGCGATCGGCGCGGTGCTGCTGATGGAGGTCTCCCAGACGATCGCGAAGCACATGCCCGAGTGCGAGATCGTCGAGCTCCACCACGACAAAAAGCTCGATGCACCCTCAGGCACCGCGAAGCGCACCCAGGAGCTGATCGACGCAGCGGGTGGCCACGTCCACCAACCGATCCACTCGGTCCGCCTGCCCGGTCTCGTCGCCCACCAGGAAGTGATCTTCGGCAGCGTTGGCCAGACGCTGGCGATCCGCCACGACTCGATCGACCGCCGCTCCTTCATGCCCGGCGTGGTGCTTGCCTGCCGCAAGATCGCAGAGCTGCCCGAGCGCTTCACGGTCGGCCTCGAGAAGCTGCTGTGAGGCCGGCACTGCCGCCCGACGGGATACCCTGGAAGCGATGAAGGAGATCAAGGGCCTGATGACCGCGATGGCTACCCCGTTCGACGCGAGCGGGGGGGTCGACCATGACGCGGCGCGGCGGCTGGCTGCGCACCTGTTGGAGCACGGCTCGCACGGGTTGGTGATCGCCGGGAGCACCGGCGAGTGCCCGACGCTGACCGACGGTGAGGAGATCGAGCTTCTGAAGGCGGTGCGCGCCGAGGTCGGCGAGGAGACGCTCCTGGTCTGCGGCACCGGGACCAACGACACCCGCCACTCCTGCGAGCTGACGAAGATGGCCGCCGAGGCCGGCGCCGATGCCTCGCTGGTCGTCGTCCCGTACTACAACAAGCCCAACGAGGCCGGGATCCGAGCCCACTTCGAGACTGTCGCCGCCGCCGTTCCCGAGCTGCCGATGGTGATGTACAACATTCCCTCGCGCGTGATCATCAACGCCGGCCCCCAACTGCTGGGCGAGCTGGGCAAGATCGACAACATCGTCGCCGTCAAGCAGGCCAACGACGAGGAGCTTGGCCCGATCGAGGGGCTGACCATCCTCGCCGGCAACGACAACACCTTCCTTCGCGTGCTCGAGTTCGGCGGCGGGGGCGGCATCACCGTCGCCTCGCACCTGGTCGGCGACCGCATGCGCGAGATGTGGGATGCCGCACAGGCCGGCGACCTCGAACGCGCCCGTCAGATCGATGCTGAAATCACCCCGGCCTACGAGGCGACCTCTGTCACCACCAACCCGATCCCGCTGAAGGCGGCCCTGGAGATGCTGGGGCTATGCGAGGACCGACTGAGACTTCCCCTGGTATCCGCCGATGCCGAGCAACGAGCCGCCATCAAGGCCGGCCTCGACGCTGCTGGTGTCGCGGTCGCCAGTTAGACACCAAACCTTTGAAGAGAGTGAGTAACTAGTGCCAAGCAAACTGCGAGTGCTGCCCCTGGGCGGCCTCGGCGAGATCGGCAAGAACATGACCCTGATCGAGTACGACGACCGCATCGTCGTCGTCGACACCGGGCTGATGTTCCCGACCGCCGAGATGCACGGGATCGATCTCGTGCTGCCTGACTTCAGCTACCTGCGCGACCGCGCCGAGGACATCGAGGCGATCGTCCTCACCCACGGTCACGAGGACCACGTCGGGGCGCTGCCTTACGTGATCCGCGAGATCGGCATGCCGCCCGTCATCTACGGCGGCCTGCTGACGATCGGGATGGTCCGCTCCAAGCTCGACGAGCACAAGCTCGGCGAGTCGGCCCCGCTGCAGGAGCTGCCGCCGGGGGAGAAGGTGAAGCGCGGCCCCTTCGAGATCGAGCTGATCCATCTCGCCCACTCGATCCCCGACATGCGCGGGGTGCTGCTGAAGACCGACGCCGGCTCGGTCCTGATGACCGGCGACTACAAGTTCGACCAGACCCCGGTCGACGGTCGCCCCGCCGACGTCTCGCGCCTGGCCGAGCTCGGCCAGGAAGGGCTGACGCTGCTCTGCGGCGACTCGACCAACGCCGACCGCCCGGGGGTGGCTCCGTCGGAGTCTGCAGTCGGACCGGCGCTGCTCGAGCAGTTCTCGCGCTGCAAGGGCCGGATCATCGTCACCTCCTTTGCCTCCAATATCCACCGCGTCCAGCAGGTGATCGACGCAGCGGTGCGACTCGATCGCAAAGTGGCGCTGGTCGGCCGCTCGATGCGCAAGAACTTCAACATCGCTTCCAACCTGGGGATCGCGAACGCCCCGCAGGGAATCTTCATCCAGCCACGGGAGATCGAGGACTTTCCCGACGAGAAGGTCGTGGTGATCTCCACCGGCAGCCAGGGCGAGCCGCTCTCGGCCCTGCGGCGGATGGCCAACAACGACCATCGCGACGTGCAGCTGCACTCCGGCGACACCGTCGTCTTCTCGGCGACGCCGGTCCCGGGCAACGAGCGCGCGGTGAACGAGACGATCGACCGCATCTACGAGATCGGCGCCACCGTGATCACCGCCAAAGACGCGCCGATCCACGCTTCGGGCCACGGCTGGCAGGAGGAGCTGAAGCTGATGCTCAACCTGACCCGGCCGAAATACGTCCTGCCGGTCCACGGCGACCACAAGCGCCTGCGCCTGCATGCCGAGCTGGCCGAGGCGGTCGGCATCGACAGCGACCGCATCTTCCAGGGCCGCAACGGCGTGCCCCTGGAAGTCGGTCCCGACGGCGCCGGTTTCGGCGAGGACATCCACGCCGGCGTGATGTACGTCGACGGCGTCAACATCGGCGAGCCCGACGACGCCGCCCTGCGCGACCGGCGCGAGATATCCGCCGACGGGATTTTCATCGTCGTCGCGACGATCTCCAGCGACGACGGCAGCGTCGTCGCCGATCCCGAGGTGATCTTCCGCGGCGTTGCCTTCCTCGAGGAGGCCGACGGCCTGGTCGAGGACCTCAAGGACCTGGTCGAAGACCAGCTCGAAGACGGCGGCGGCGGCCGCAAGCGCGAGAGCCACCTAATCGAGGAAGACCTGCACGATGCGATCGGCAAGTTCGTCTGGCAGCGCCTGAAACGGCGCCCGATGGTCCTCCCGGTCGTCGTCGAGGTTTGATTGCGGGATAGGTAGGGAGGGGCGGGTGCCCCCTCCTGGGAGCACCTCCGCCGGGGGAAAAGAACGAAATTCGCTGGCGCCTCGGGCGCATATGGCCAATGCGGCCTGTGGCGTTAGCCATATCCGCCTCTGCCGGCGGAGGTGCTCCCAGGGACCCCCTGCCGACCCCTCCGAGACCAAACCCGCCCTACAACCAGCGAAAAGCCCGCCGGAGCTAAATCTGGGGAGATGCTCCGGCGGGCAATGTGTCTCGTCCGCAGCGGAATCTAGGCCCTCGCCCTAAAGCGCTTTTAAAAGTTCGGGTCAGACCTTGAGGACGTAGCCGGCGCCGCGTTTGGTGTGGAGGAGGCGGCCCTCGCCGCCCTCCTCGAGCTTGCGGCGCAGGTTGGAGATGAAGACGTCGATCGTGTTCGTCGCCGCCATCGGGTCATAGCCCCAGACCTCATCCAGCAGGCGCTCGCGGGAGACGACGAGGCGCTCGTTTCGCATCAGGAACTCGAGCAGCTCGAACTCGCGGTTGGTCAGCTCGATCTCGCGCTCGCCGCGGCGCACCTCGCGGGTGTCGGGGTTGAGGGTGAGGTCGCCGACCTCGAGCGAGGCAGCGCCCCGCGGCGGGCGCCGTCGCAGCAGGGCGCGGATCCGCGCCAGCAGCTCCTGGCGCTCGAAGGGCTTGACCAGGTAGTCGTCGGCGCCGCTGTCGAGCCCGGTCACCCGGTCCTCGGTCTCCGAGCGGGCGGTGAGCATCAGGATCGGCACGTCGCCGTCGCTGCGCAGGCGACGGCAGACCTCGACCCCGTCCATCCCCGGCAGGCCCAGATCGAGGACGACCAGGTCCGGTATGAAGCCGGCGGCAACGTCGAGTGCCTCGATCCCGTCGGCCGAGGTGCGGACTTCATAACCCTCGTTGCGCAGGGAGCGGCGCAGGATGTCGGCGATGTCGACGTCGTCCTCGACGATCAGGACGCGACCGCCAATCTGGTCGATCTCGGAGAGCACAAAAACGATGGTACCCGCGGAAATCGCCGCTCCGCGCGACATTTAGGCCGAATTTAGTGACGGCCTGGGAACTCACTTAGCTCGCAGGGCTGGCGCCCTCGGCGTCGAACCGGTGGACATGTTCGTGCGTAAGAAGCGCGCTGGGTCGGCGCGGCGGGGCAAAGCGGCCTCGAAGCGCAAGCCAAAGGCCAAAAAGGCCGGCCTGCGGCTGCCTGCCTCCATCGAGCAGCGCCACATCGACCTGATCGCCCTCTTCCTGATTGCCTTCGGGGTCTACCTGGTCTTCGTCCTCTTCTTCGGTTGGGAGGGGGGGAAGGTCGGCTACGGCGCCGAAACCGCGCTCACTTATCTGTTCGGCAACGTTGGCGCCCGGATCTTCACCGTGCTGCTCCTCGTCGTGGGCGGGATGCTGCTGACCGGCACCTCCGTCTCAGACCTGGCCAAGGGCATCGGCCGCAGCCTGCGGGCGATCTTCCGTGGCCTCTTTGCAGGTGGCGACGCCGCCGCGCGCACGGTCGCCAAGACCCATGCGGATTGGCGCGAGCACCGCGGGGCCCGAGCCGAGGCCGCGACCATCGCTGGCGCGACCGACGTGATGAGCGGCTACCCGGAGGACGAGGAAGACTTCGAGCCGACCGTCGCGCTCGCCGAGGAGGACGACTTCGACACCCAGATCTTCGACGCTGAGACCAGCGAGGAGGACAAGGTCGAGCCCGAGGGGGAGCAGGTCGAGCTGCAGAACTACGACTCCGAGGACGCCGTCGCCGTGGTCGACGAGGGCGATCGCGCCCACGCCGGCCTCACCCCGATGGGCTCCAAACGCGGCGTGACGATGTCGGAGGAGATCGATTACCGGCCGCCCTCGCCGAAGCTGCTCGAGCGCGGCAAAGGCGACAAAGGGCCCGACCCGAAGGACCAGGAAGCGGTCGGCCACAAGCTGGTCGAGACCCTCGGCCACTTCGGGGTCGAAGCCAAGATCGTCGGTGTAGTCAGCGGCCCGCACGTCTCCCGCTTCGAGCTGCGCCTCGCGCCCGGCACCAAAGTCAAGAAAGTCACCGAGCTAGCCAACGACATCGCCTACGCGCTCGCCTCGACCGACATCCGCATCCTGGCGCCGATCCCCGGCAAGCAGGCCGTCGGCGTCGAGGTCCCCAACCGCACCCGCAGGATGGTCCGCCTCGGCGACATCTACGCGGGCCGGCCCGAGAAGACCTCGCCGCTGGTCGCCTGGCTCGGCAAGGGGATCGACGGCAACCCCGTCTGGACCGACATCGCGAAGATGCCGCACGTCCTCGTCGCCGGCACCACCGGCTCGGGCAAGAGCGGCTGCGTCAACGCGATCCTCTCCTCGATCCTGATGCAGGCCTCGCCGAACGAAGTCCGCTTGGTCCTGGTCGACCCCAAGCAGGTCGAGCTCAACCACTACGAGAACGTCCCGCACCTGTTGACGCCGGTGGTCACCTCGCCGCGGCTTGCCGCCAACGTCCTCTCAAATCTGATCGGGGAGATGGAGAGCCGCTACGGGATCATGAGCGAGGCCCGCGCTCGCAATCTCAACGAGCTGAACCGCGCCCGTCAGAAGAAGGGCGAGGCCCCGCTGCCGCACATCCTCTGCGTGATCGACGAGCTTGCGGACCTGATGATGGTCGCCCCGGCCGAAGTCGAGGACTCGATCATCCGCCTGGCGCAGAAGTCGCGCGCCACCGGCATCCACCTCGTGCTGGCGACGCAGCGGCCCTCGACCGACATCATCACCGGCACGATCAAGGTCAACATTCCCTCCCGGATCGCCTTCGCCGTCTCCTCCCAGACCGACTCGCGGGTGATCCTCGACCAGGGCGGGGCGGAGGCTCTCCTTGGGCAGGGGGACATGCTCTTCCGCGGCGCCGGGACCTCGAAACTGTCCCGCGTTCAGGGCGCCTTCATCACCGAGGAGGAGATTGCCCGGATCACCGGGCACTGGGCCAAGCAGGGGGAACCCGAGTTCGAAGACGAGCTGCTGGAGGCGCCCGTGGAGGTTGCCGAGGAGGGCCGCGACGACGACTTCGATCCCGACAGCGACGATCTCCTCGACGAGGCGATCCGGCTGGTCGTGCAGACGGAGACCGCTTCGGTTTCGATGATTCAGCGGCGGCTGCGCGTCGGCTACACCAGGGCCGGGCGCCTGATCGACATGCTGGAGCGCCGCGGCGTCATCTCCGGCTACGAGGGGTCCAAACCCCGCCAGGTGCTGATCACCCAGGCCGATCTATCGCGGGTGCTCGGCGGCGGCGACTCGGAGCCCGCGCCGATCGCGGTCGATTCCGAGCCTGAGGCTTAGGCCTCCTTAGATCAAAGACTTTGCGTCGTAGCGCTCTCGGGCGCAGAATGGGTGTGTGGACGATGGAGTCGGAAACAAGCTTCGCGACGCCCGCACCCGGCGCAAGCTCAGCCTCCAGGACGCCGAGGCGGCGACCAAGATCCGCGCCCGCTACCTGCAGGCGCTGGAGAACGAAGACTGGGACCAGCTGCCCGGCGACACCTACGCCCGCGCCTTCATCCGCACTTACGGCGCCCTGTTGGGCCTCGACGGGGATCGGCTCGCCGACGAACAGCGGCGCGCGCGAGGGGCGTCACGGCCCGGAGAGCGCCTGCCGAGGGTCGATCCCAGGCCGCGGAAGGTTCCTCGCCGCCGCCGCCGAGGTTGGCAGGTTCCGCCGCGTCTGGTCACCGTTCTCGTCCTGGCGTTAGTCGTCGGCGCCATGATCGCGATCGGCCTCGCCGGCGGCGGGGGAACGGACCAATCGCCGCCGGCTGGGGGAGCGTCGAGTCCTGCGCGAGGCGGGCAATCTGGCGACGCGCGCTCGAAGCCCAAGACCGCCGGCCACACCCTGAAGCTCCTCGCCAAGGGCGAAGTCTGGGTTTGCCTGCTCGACGGCGGGGGAAAACCGCTGATTGACGGCGCCACCCTCGCGCCGGGTGAAGCCGAAGGGCCGTTCCGCTCCGGTAGCTTCACCCTCGCGCTCGGCAACGGCGCCGTGACCATGACCGTGGACGGAAAGCAGGCAAAGCTCCCCGAACCCTCGAGCCCGATCGGGTTTGCGGTCGGCACCCGCGGCGCGGTTCACGAACTCCCCGAGGGCGAACGGCCGACCTGCACGTGATCCGCGCCGGAATCGTCGTCACCGGCACCGAGGTCCTGACCGGTCGGATATCGGACAGCAACGGGCCCTGGGTGTCCGAGCAGCTCGCCGAGCAGGGGGTCGAGGTCGCCCATATTCTCGTCGTTGCCGACCGCCCCGACGACCTCGAAGCGGCGCTGCGTTTTATGGCGAGCGAGGGGATGGACCTGATCGTCACCACCGGCGGGCTGGGACCGACCGCCGACGACCTGACCGCCGAGGTCGTCGGGCGCTTCGCCGGGCGCGAGATGCGCCTCGACGATGGGATGGAGGCGAAGATCGCCAAGATCCTCGAGGGTTTTGCGCAGCGCTTCCGGCTCGATCCGGAGGCCCTGCGCGAGGCGAACCGCAAGCAGGCGATGGTTCCCGAGGGAGCGGTGCCGCTCGACCCGGTCGGGACGGCGCCGGGACTGGTGGTGCCGGCCGGCGAGCGGGTCGTGATCGTCCTGCCTGGCCCGCCGCGGGAGCTGCAGCCGATGTGGCCGGTGGCCCTGGAGACCGAGCCGGTGCGGGAGCTGCTGAGCCGGGCGACGCCGCTGCGTGGCTACACGATGCGGATGTTCGGAGTGCCGGAGTCCGAGATCGCCAAGAGCCTGCGTGAGATGGAGTCCGACGGGCTGGAACTCGACGCGGTCGAGATCACCACCTGCCTGCGGCGCGGCGAGATCGAGATCGACGTCCGCTACCGCGACGAGGCCCTCGGAGTGGCCGAGGCAGTCCGCGGCGGCCTGCTCGAACGCCACCGCCAGGAGACCTTCAGCCTCGACGGTGAGACGATCGACGCCCAGGTCGCGACCCTGCTGCTGGGACACCGCCTCGGCTTGGCCGAGTCCTGCAGCGGCGGCCTGCTGGCGGCGCGGATCACCGACCTCGAGGGAGCCTCGGAGTACATGGCCGGCGGCGTCGTCGCTTATTCGAACGAGGCGAAGCGCGACCTGCTGGGAGTCGATCCAGACTTGATCGAGGCCAAGGGCGCCGTTTCGCCCGAGGTCGCCGAGGCGATGGCGATTGGCGCGCTGGAGCGCTTCGAGGCCGACGTGGCGGTCTCGATCACCGGGATCGCCGGTCCCGGCGGCGGCAGCGAGGAGAAGCCGGTCGGCTATGTCTGCTTCAACGCGCGGCTCGCGGACGGGACGAGCATCGCCCGCGACCCGGTCATACCCGGCGGACGCCTCGATATCCGGGAACGCTCGGCCCTGGTCGGGATGCACCTGCTGAGAATGCTGCTCGGTGAGGGAAAAGGCACGAAGTCGTAGCCGTAATTTGGCTTTGCGGCGTTGTTTCGTGCGTCCCGGCCCCGTAGCGTGGCGGCCGTGGCGAAGGAGAGACCGAAAAGCCCTCGGGCGCGCCTGTTTGTGGCCCTCGACCTCCCAAAGGAGCTCCGAGAGGGGATCGGGAGCTGGGGGAGGGAGGCGCTGTCCGATCCGGCGCTGAGGCCGGTTGCGCCGGAGTCGTTGCACATCACCCTGGCTTTCCTCGGCTTCCGGCCAGAGAAGGAGATCGAGGCGATCGCCGCGGCGGTGCAAGAACGCACCGGCCCCGCTCCCTGGGTGGAGCTGCTGGACCCGGTGCAAAGGCCGCCGCGGGGGAGGGCGCGTCTGTATGCGCTTCCGGCGCTGTCTCCCGGAACCGAGACGCTGCAGGCGGGGGTCGGGCTAGGCCTTGCCGAAGCGGGGTTCTATAAGCCCGAGAAGCGGCCGTTTTGGCCCCACGTCACCGTCGCCCGGGTGCGTCCCGAGGGGCGGGGGTCGCGGCGTCCGGCGGTCGTCTCCGAACCGCCGGAGAAGCTCCCCGCGGGGATGTCCGAGGCACGGATTTGCCGCCGGATGACGCTCTACCGTTCTGAACTCCAGCCGTCGGGTGCGCGCTACGTCCCGTTGGCACAAGTCCAGCTGCCCGGATGAGGCAGCAGTGAGGTGATCGAGATGGCAGACAGGAAAACGAGCTTGAACGATGTCTCCGCCAAGGAGGCGAAAGCGAAGGACGCCGCGCTGGAAAACACCGTCAGCGGCATCCGCAAAGAGTTTGGCGAGGGGTCGCTGATGCGTCTGGGCGACAAAGGCACGGTCAAGGTGGAGTCGATTCCGACCGGCTCGCTGGCGCTCGACCTGGCGCTTGGCATCGGCGGCGTGCCGCGGGGTCGCATCGTCGAGATCTTCGGCCCGGAGTCTTCCGGTAAGACGACGCTGGTCAATCACATCATCGCCCAGGCCCAAGCGATGGGTGGCGTCTGCGCCTTCATCGACACCGAGCACGCGATCGATCCCGTCTATTCGCGGGCGATCGGCGTCGACACCGACGAGCTGCTGGTCTCCCAGCCCGATTACGGCGAGCAGGCACTGCAGATCGCCGACCGGCTGATCGCCTCCGGTGCGGTCGACGTGGTCGCGATCGACTCCGTTGCGGCGCTGACCCCCAAAGCCGAGCTCGACGGGCAGATCGGCGACACCACCGTCGGCCTGCAGGCGCGACTTATGTCGCAGGCGATGCGGAAACTGGCCGGAAACCTCAACCGGACCAACACCGTCTGCATCTTCACCAACCAGATCCGCGAAAAGGTCGGCGTCCAGTTCGGCTCGCCGGAGACGCAGCCGGGTGGCCGGGCGCTGAAGTTCTACGCCTCGCAGCGGCTCGACATCCGCCGGATCGAGACCCTGAAGGAAGGGACCGAGGCGGTTGGCAACCGGGTCCGGGTCAAAGTCGTCAAGAACAAGGTCGCCTCTCCGTTCCGCCAGGCCGAATTCGACATCGAGTACGGGGTCGGCATCTCGCGCGAGGGCGGGCTGCTCGACTTCGGGATGGAGCAGGACCTGGTGCAGAAATCGGGCTCCTTCTTCTCCTACGGCGAGACCCGCCTCGGCCAGGGACGCAACAATGCCAAACAGTTCCTGGTCGACAATCCGGAGCTGGCCCTGGAGATCGAAACCAAGGTGCGAACCGCGCTTGGGATCGACGGCGAGGTCCCGCAGGCCGCCGAGGGCGAGGTCCCTGCCCCGGTGGCCGAGGCGAAGGCGGCGTAGGACCGTTTTCGCCTCACGGCGAGCTGGGCGCGGACCTCTATAGGATCACCGCCGCAATATGAGCAACGAAACTCTTTTCTACCTCTGCGGCGGCGTCCTCGCCGTCTCGGCGGTCACGGTCAGCTTCGTAGGGCTGAAAGTGAAGGACTTCCCCGGCCGGGCGATGCCGATCATCATCCTCTGGTTCGCGATCTTCGTTGGCGGCGCCACCACCTTCGCCGTCCTCCATGCTCAGGACGAGGAAGCCGCGGAGGCGACTGAGCTCGAGCACGCGGGCGAGGAGATCGAAGCCGCAGAGGGCGAGGGAGGCGGCGTCAATGGCGAATCCGAGGCCCACGAAGAGGAAGCCGCACAAGGCTCCGACGAACAGGAACCGGTAGGCGGGACCGAAGGCTCCGAGGAAGGCGGATCGAAGGGCGCGGAAGCTTCGACCACGTTGCAGCTGGCCGCCAACCCGACGGAACTGGCCTTCGACAAGACCGAACTGGCGGCCAAGCCCGGCAAAGTCACGATCGATTTCGACAATCCGTCGGCGATTCCGCACAACGTGGTGATCGAGAAAGACGGGGAAGAACTTGCCGGCTTCGAACCGATTGCCGAAAGCAAAGAATCGGTCTCGGCCGATCTCGAATCCGGCAGCTACACCTTCCTCTGCACCGTGCCGGGACACGCGGAAGCAGGAATGGAAGGCACCCTTAGCGTCGAGTAGACCGGCGCATCTCGGCGTCCTCGCTCGCTTGCGTGCAGAGCACGCGGCGCTCATTGCGTCCTTGATCTGCTTGCTCTACTCGACGCTAAGCTGAGCCGATGGCGCAGAAGTTTCATGTGACCACCTTTGGGTGCCAGATGAACGTGCACGACTCCGAGCGGATGCGGGGGATGCTGGCCTCGCTCGGCTATGAGGAGGCGCGGGAGCGCGAAGAGGCGGACCTGATCCTCTTCAACACCTGCTCGATCCGTGAGTCGGCCGACAGTCGCTTCCTCGCCCACCTCGGCGAGGCGAAACGGCTGAAGAGCGAAGATCCAGCGCGGATCGTCGGCGTCGGCGGCTGCTGGGCGCAGTCGGTCAAGGAGGAGGTCTTCGAGCGCTTTCCCTTCGTCGACGTCGCCTTCGGGCCGGGGCAGATCCACAAGCTCGCCGAGTTCCTCAACAGCGACTCGATCACCGCCCAGGGCTACTTCGAGTTCGAGGACTTCTCCAGCCACTTGCCCACCCGGCGCGAGCGTGAGTTCCAGGGCTGGCTGCAGATCTCGCAGGGCTGCAACTGCGTTTGCTCGTACTGCATAGTCCCTTCGACCCGCGGTCGCGAGGTCAGCCGCGACCCCGAGGAGCTGATCCTCGAGGCGCAGGGTCTCGCCGCCGACGGGGTGCGAGAGGTGACGCTCCTGGGGCAGAACGTCAACAGCTACGGCCGCGACCTGCCGCTGGACCGCCGGATCGGCTTCTCCGACCTGCTGCGGCGAGTCGACGGGATCGACGGGATCGAGCGGATTCGCTACACGAGCCCGCATCCGAAGGACATGAAGGAGGACGTGATCCGTGCCCACGCCGAGCTGCCGGCTCTCTGCGAGCAGATCCACCTGCCGCTGCAGTCGGGCTCCAGCGCCGTCCTCAAACGAATGCGCCGCACCTACGACCGCGGTCGCTACGTGGACCGGGTGGCGCTGATCCGCGAGCTCGTTCCCGACTGCGCGATCACCACCGACGTCATCGTCGGCTTCCCAGGAGAGACCGAGGCCGATTTCGCCGAAACGCTGGAAGTGGCAGAGGAGGTCGGCTACGACGGCGCCTTCACTTTCATCTTTTCGCCGCGGCGCGAAACCGAGGCGGCGACGATGGACGGGCAGCTGCCGCACCCGGTCAAGGTCGAGCGGCTCGAACAGCTTGTCGAGGTAGTCCAGCGCCGTGCGGCCGAGCGCGCCCAGCGCTTCATCGGACGGACGATGGACGTGCTGGTCGAGGGCACCAGCCGCACCGACGAGACCAAGCTGCGCGGGCGCACCCGCCATGGCAAGGCGGTCAACTTCGACGGGGTCGCCGTCGCAGGCGAGTTTGTCGACGTCGAGATCGAAAGCGCCACCTCGCAGACGCTGAGCGGCGTTTTGGCGCGGCCCCTGACCCCGCTTCTTTGAACGTCCTCGCGATCTTCGGTCCGACGGGGGTCGGCAAGACCGGGGTCGCGATCGCCCTGACCGAGCTGCTGCGCGAGCGCGGGGAGAACCCGGTGGCGATCAACTGCGACGCGCTCCAGGTCTACGAGGGCCTCGAGGTGCTGACGGGGACCGCGACCGCTGCGGAGCAGAAGCGACTGGAGCACCGGCTGCTGGGCTTTGTCCCCGTCACCGCCGATTTCTCGATCGGCGACTACATGCCTCTGGCCCACCGGGAGATCGACGCGGCGCTCGAAGCCGGGCGGCGGCCGATCGTCGTCGGGGGGACCGGCCTCTATCTCCGCGCCGCGCTCGCCGAGCTCTCGCTGCAGAAGGTCCCGCCGGAATCCGAGGAGTCCGAGCTCTGGTCGCCCGAGACCCGCCACCCGACGACGATCTTCGGCCTCGACATGGATCGCGAACGCCTCTACGAGCGGATCGATGCCCGTACGGAGGCGATCATCGCCGGCGGCGCCGTCGAGGAGGCCCGCCGCGCCGACGCCCTCGGCCCCGGCCGCACGGCCCGCAAGGCGCTCGGCTTCGACGAGCTGCTCGCCGGCGACGCCGAGACGATGAAGAAGCGCTCGCGCAATTATGCGCGCCGCCAGCTGACCTGGATGCGGAAGATCCCGAACCTGGAGCTGATAGATCGCACCGCCTTCAGCGACGAGGAGACTGCGTCCCGAATAGGCTGCCGCGCGTGAAGTTCGAGAAGTGGCAGGCCCTAGGCAACGACTATCTGATCCTCGAGCAGGAGCGGCTGCCGTGGGAGCTGACGGCGACGCGGGTCGAGTGGCTCTGCGACCAGCATTTCGGGATCGGTGCCGATGGCGTGCTGCTGCTCAGCAAAAGCGACGACCCGGAGTTCGTCGCCGACCTGCGGATCTTCAACCCGGACGGTTCCGAAGCCGAGCTCTCCGGTAACGGCGCCCGTGAGGCAATCCTCTACCTGCGCCGCAACGGCTGGACCGACGCCGAGGAGTTCGCGATCTGGACCGTCGCCGGACCGATTCGGCCGACGATCACCGGCGAGCTGACCTGTTCGGTCGACATGGGGCACGCATCGACGACGTCAAAGGACTTTCCCTCAGGGTTCGAGGACGGGCGGGGGACGCTCGAGGCCGGCGGTCGCTCTTGGGATTTCCAGCACGTCTCGATCGGCAACCCACAGTGCGCGATCGTCGTCGGCGCCGACGAGCTCGACGAGCTTGACCTGGGCGCGATCGGGCCCGGGATCGAAGGCCACGAGCTGTTCCCGAACCGCACCAACATCTCCTTTCTCGCAGTCGAGGGAGACCGGGTGCGGGCGCGGATCTTCGAGCGCGGGGTGGGGGAGACGCTTTCCTCCGGTACCGGTGCAAGCGGTGCCGCCGTGACCGCCTTCCTGCGTGGCGCTCCGAGCCCGATCACGGTCGAGCTCGATGGCGGAGAGCTCGAGGTCGAGATCTCGCCGGATCTGGAGGTGACGCTGAGCGGTTGGGCCGAGCCGATCTGCTCCGGTGAGCTCTCACCGGAGTTGTTCGCCGCGCTCTCCGAGCTGGGCGACTAGATTTCCGCGCCCATGGGAATCTCGGACCCGTCCAAGCGGCTGGAGGCGATGCCTCCCTACATGTTTCAGGAGCTGGAGCGGCGCATCGCCGACAAGCGCGCTGCCGGCATCGACGTGATCAGCCTTGGCATCGGCGATCCCGACGAACCGACCTATCCGCACGTCGTCTCGGCGATGCAGGAGGCGGTTGCCGATTCCGGCAACCAGAAGTACCCGAGCAATCGGGGCCGCGAGGAGTTCCGCCAGGCCTTTGCCGAGTTCTACGACCGGCGCTTCGGGGTCGAGATCGATCCCGAAAACGAGGTGATCCCGGCAATTGGGGCCAAGGAGTGCATCTACAACCTCTGCTTCGCCTTCCTCGATCCCGGTGGTATTGCGCTTGCCTCCGATCCCGGCTACCCGGTCTACACCGGCGGTCCGATCCTTGCCGGGGCAACGCCGGAGCTACTGTCATTGGTGCCCGAGCTGGGCTTCGCGCCCGATCTCAGCGCCGTACCTGCCGAGGTAGCGGCAAAGGCGCGACTGATGTTCATCAACTTCCCCAACAACCCGACCGGTGCCATCGTCCCCGAGGGCTTCTTCGAGATGGTCGTCTCCTTCGCCCGTGAGCACGAGATCCTCGTTGTCCACGACAACGCCTACTCGGAGACCACCTACGACGGCTACGTCGCTCCCAGCTTCCTCGCCACACCCGGCGCCAAGGAGGTCGGGGTCGAGGTCTTCTCGCTTTCCAAGGGCTTCAACATGACCGGCTGGCGCTGCGCCGCGATCGTCGGCAACGCCGAGGCCGTGCAGACCTACTGGCGGCTGAAGACAAACGTCGACTCCGGCCTCTTCGAGGCGGTGCAGATGGCCGGCGTAGCGGCACTGCAGGGACCCAGTGGGCCGCTGGAGCGGATGAATGAGACCTACACGCGCCGCCGCGACCTCGTCGTTAGTGCCCTGCGCGAGATCGGCGTCGAGATCGGCGCGCCGAAGGGCACGATCTACGTCTGGGCCCCGGTCCCCGAGGGACACACCTCGACCTCCTTCTCTGAGCTGGTGCTCGAAGACGCCGCCGTGGTCGTCTCACCGGGCTCGATGTACGGGCCCAGCGGCGAGGGCTTCTTTCGCATCTCGCTCACCACGCCCGACGACCGCATCACCGAGGCCGTCGAGCGCATGCGCGAGCACTTGTCTTAGCGGCTACTTGACGTCAGCGGTGCGGCGAGCAGGTGCTGGGGCTGGGTGCCGGTGTTGTCGCAGGCGATCTCGGTCTTGCCAGAGGTCAGCTGCTCGGCGTTGAAGCCGTACTCGAAGGCATCCACCGTCTCGTCGGCTTCTACCGTCTCATCGGAGCCTCGCCGGTGACTTCCACGGCCGGAATCGAGGCGGGATCCGGTTGGCCCTGGCTGCCTTCGGTATTGAACGCGTAGTAGGTGCCCGGCTCCAGCACCTGAGTCTGACTCTTGCCCGCAGCCGTGGTGCCGATGCCGCCGCGGGCAAAGAACCACTTGGGGGAGGCTTGGCGGGACCCGTACCCACTGAGAACAGGGCGCTAGCCCCCTTCCGATTCGAGGTACGGTGGGCTGCGGAATCAGCGTTCAGACTGCCGGCGCTTGCTCCAGTAACGGTCCAGGCCGCGCCACTGGTACTGGGGCGGGACGCACTGGATCAGCTCTCCCGCAGTCTCCGGGCCGACGCTCTCGGTGACCAGGGCGCGGTGGTGGCGCTCGTAGTCCTGCTCGGAGAATTCGCGGGCCAGGTCGGCCTCTTCGCGGAGCCGGCTCCGGACAAGCTCGAGATGCTCGAGCGGGTCGTCGACTTGACCGAAGTGAGTGAGCGCGAGGCGCTCGGGGCGCCAGGATTCGACGATCGCGATCGACTCGAGCCACGTCTCGATGTCGATGTCCGGCGGCGGAGTGGGAGGGACGATCAGGTCCGACGGCGGGATCCGCACAGCGGCGACGTCGCCGACGAAGGCGGTGCCGGTCTCCTCGTGGAAGTAGCACACGTGGTGGGAAGCGTGGCCGGGCGTGTAGGCGACCCGCATCCCCAGCACGTCCTCGCCGCCGGTGAGCGGCTTCACGTTGCGCTCGGGGACCGGCACGATCTCGCCCCAGAGGTGCTCCATCCGATCGCCGTAAAGGCGCTCGGCGCTGGCGAGGAGCTTTGAAGGGTCGACCAGGTGGGGAGCGCCGCGCTCGTGGACGTAGACCTCGAGTGCGGGCCAGCGCCGCACCAGGGCACCTGTCGCGGCGGCGTGGTCCAGATGGATGTGGGTCAGCAGCAGGGCCTGCGGCTGCTCGTCGTCGAGGGCCTCCAGCAGGGTGTCCATCGAGGACTGCGGACCGGGGTCGACGAGGGCGCCGTCGACCTCCCAGCAACCGATCACGTGAGGCCGTCCGAGGTGCTTGACGTCGATTACCCGCATGAGGCCGCAGGCCGCTCAGGCGACGGGATCGGGAAAGCGCTCGTCGGCCGCCAGCGTCGCGCGCATTCCCTCGTCCATGCCACGCGGCGCATAGCCGAGCTCGCGGCCGGCCTTCTCGTAACTGGCCCAGAAGGTGACGCCGTCGGCCGAGGAGATCATCTCGCGCAGATTCGGCGGCTGGCCCATCAGCTTGCCGACGAGCGGACCAATCGGCGTCAGCGCCTTCAACACGGGCGTCGGCAGGGTGCGCTTGGGCGCCTTACGCCCGCTGACGGCGGCGATCGTGTCGACAGCCTCGCGCATCGTCGCCACCGGTCCGCTCAGCACGTAGGTCTCGCCGACCTTGCCCTTGTCGAGCGCGAGCAGGATCCCGCCGGCGATGTCTTCGACGTGGCTGAAGCAGAGGCCAAGCTCGGGAAAGGGCAGCGCGAACAGCCGGCCGGCGAAGAATTCCACCAGCAGGTCGGCGATCTGCGATTCGTCGCCTGGGCCGTAGACGCCACCGGGTTGGACGATGACTCCGGGGAGTCCCTCCTCGGCCATCATCCGTTTGGCGATCCGGTGTCCCTCGAGCTTGGTCTCCTCGTAGTAGGAGGTGAATTCCTTGCCGGGATGCTCGTAGGTCTCGTCGACGACTTTGCCGTGCGTGTTGCCGAAGATGCCGACCGTGGAGACGTAGACGACCTTTGCCACTTTGGCGTCGAGCGCTGCCCGCAGCACTCGCTCGCTGCCGCGCACGTTGGCCTCGTACATCGCCGGGTGCTGCTTCTCCGGAATGCCGACCTCGTACATCGCGGCGGCGTGGACGACGCCGTCGCATCCCTCCATGCCCTTGTGCAGCGCCTCGGCGTCGCCGAGATCGCCACTGACGAGCTCACAGCCAAGCTCGGTCAGCTTCGCCGCTTTCTCCGGGCTGCGCACCAGGCAGGCCACCTCGTCGCCGCGGGCGCGCAGCTGGCGCGCCACCTCGCCGCCGATGAACCCCGTTCCTCCCGTTACGAAGACCTTCACGGCGGCTAAGACTAGCCACCTACAATCAAAGGAGATGCAGCGATCGAGAAATGGGCGGCAGGTGGAGACGCGCTACGGCGACAATGACGCCGGCGTGTCCAATCCGCGAGCCCGCCAGCGCGCGCTGGCGATCGGGGTCACCGACGGGCGCGAGGAGGGCGATTCGCTTGCCGAGCTGAAGGAGCTGCTGCGCACGGCCGGGGTCGCCACCGCCGGCGAGGCGGTTCAGCAGCGCGAGGCGCCCGACCCCGACCGCTATGTCGGCCGCGGCAAGCTCGAGGAGCTGAAGGCCGAGATCGCGGCCTGCGACGCCAACCTGGTCGCCTGCGACGACGAGCTGGCGCCGCGCCAGGAGCGCAACCTGGAGGCGGCACTCGGCGTGCCAGTGATCGATCGAACCGCGGTGATCCTCGACATCTTCGCCGACCACGCCCACTCGGCCGAGGGCAAGCTGCAGGTCGAGCTGGCCCAGCTCGAATACAACATGGCCCGCATGCGGGGGCTCTGGACGCACCTCGAGCGGCTCGGCGCCGGCAGGATGGACGGCGGCATCGGTACAAGGGGCCCAGGTGAGAGCCAGATCGAGACCGACCGCCGCCTCGCCCGCGACCGAATTGCCGCGCTGCGCCGCCGTCTCACCAGGCTCGAGCGCAACCGAGGCGTGATGCGTGCCCGTCGCGAGCGCTCCTCGTTGCCTCGCGTCGCCCTCGCCGGCTACACCAACGCCGGCAAGTCGACATTGCTCAACGCCCTCACCGGGGCCGAGGTTGGCGTAGGGGACAGGCTCTTCCACACGCTCGACCCGACAACGCGCAGCCTCGAGCTTTCCGGCCGCGACTACCTGCTGACCGACACGGTCGGCTTCATCGAGAAGCTTCCGCACCAGCTGGTCGAGGCCTTCAAGGCGACGCTGGAGGAGACCGTGCTCGCCGACCTGATTCTCCACGTCGTCGACGCCGCGGCGTCCGAGGAGCGCCGCCACGCCGATACGCAGGCCGTCGACGAGGTGCTGGAGGAGATCGGCGCCGGTGGTAAGCCCCGCCTGCTCGTCCTCAACAAGGCCGATCTGCTCAGCCAAGCGGAGCGTGAGGAAGTGGTCCTGCACGAGCCGGAGGCCGTGCTCGTCTCCGCTCTCGACGGCAGCGGCCTCGACGAGCTGCGAGAGCGGATCGAGCGGGCCTTCGAGGACACCCTGGCCGAGGTCGAGCTGCTCGTTCCCTACTCCGAGGGCGGGCGGCTGCACGAGCTGCATGAGATCGCCGGCGACCTCGAGCGCACCGAGCGCGAGGACGGCGTCCTCGTCCGCGCCAAGGTTCCCGTCGCCGAGCTGCACCGCTTCGACGATCTCGCCGTCGTCTAGGGTTCCCGCCGTGGACCTGCCGATCGCGCGACTGAACCCCGACGCCGTGCTGCCTGCGCGTGCCCATGACGGCGACGCGGGGCTCGACCTCTACGCCTGCGAGGCCGCCCACATCGGGCCGGGGGAGCGGTGGAGCGTCGGCACCGGGATCGCGGTCGAGATCCCCGCCGGCCATGCCGGCCTTGTCTTGCCCCGCTCCGGACTGGCGAAGAAGCACGGCATCACTTTGGTCAACAGTCCGGGGCTGATCGATTCCGGCTACCGCGGCGAGATCAGGGTGCTGCTGCTCAACACCGACCCGGCTGAGACCTTCCGCGTCGTCGCAGGAGACCGCATCGCCCAGCTCATGATCGCCCCGATCGCCCTGGCCGAGCCGGTCGAGGCGCCGTCGCTGGCGGAGTCCACGCGGGGCGAGGGCGGCTTCGGCTCCAGCGGCCGCTGAGCTGTCCTTCATTGAAGGTTTTGGGGGGCTGGGGCCCTAAATACCTTCAACGAACCCCGGCGGCAGATCGCGCCGACTCGTGGGCGGCCAGCTCCAGCGAGTCGTCGAGGGGCTCCAGCTGCGGGCGCGTGCCGTAGCGGCGCTCCAGGGCCAGCGCGGTCAGGTGGTCGGCTAGCCATGCGTTCTTGGGCAGCAGCGGCCCGTGCAGGTAGGTGCCGATCAGGTTGCCGCGCTGCACCCCCTCGAAGCCATCGTCGCCGTTGTTGCCGAAGCCCTTGATGACGGCGCCGAGCGGTTTCGCTCTCTCGCCCAGGTGGGTGCGGCCGCCGTGGTTCTCGAAGCCGGCGAGGACCTGCGGTTCGTCGCCCAGATCGACCTCGATCGCGACGTTGCCGATCAAGCGGGGCCCGGGGCTGCGCACGGTCTCGAGATCGACCAGGCCGAGACCGGGCAGGCGCTCATCGTCGAGTTGATAGCTGTGGCCGAGCAGCTGGTAGCCGCCACAGACGGCGAGCACGACCGCACCGTCGCCAGCCGCTTCGGCAAGCGAGTCGCGCTTGCTCTCGACCATGTCCGCGGCGACGGCGCGCTGGTCGCGGTCCTGGCCACCGCCCAGGTAGACGAAGTCATGCGATCCCGGGTCGAAGCGCTCGCCCGGCCCCGCCGTCGCGTGGCTGAACTCGATCCCCCGCCACTCGCAGCGCCGTTGCAGGAAGAGGATGTTGCCGCGGTCGGCGTAGATGTTCATCTGCTCCGGATAGAGAGCGAGAAGGCGAAGCTCCATCAGGCCTCCTTCTCGAAGAGCACGACCGTAGAGCCGACGTGCGCTTCGGTGGGCGGAATCTCGCGGCGGCCCGCTGGCTGCAGACCGACGGTCCGGCCCTCCTCTTCGAGCGTCTCGGCTGAGAGGACGGCAAGCTCGATCTCGTTCATCTCATCGCTCATGTTGCCGTCGGGGTCGACCGTCTGGCGCAGGCGCCGGATCAGGATCGAGTCCGGCCCGGCGATCGGCTCCAACGGCAAGCTGGAGTAGATCCAGCCTTCGATCTGGCGAACGTCGGGGAGCGGCGGCGCTGTGCTGCCGGGCGGGAGGATGGGCATCTCCTCGACGATCGCGAAGGCGGCGTGGCCGCCGGGCAGCATGCTGTCGACTACGCAGGAAAGGCAAGCGATGCGATCCTGACTGCTTCGGAGCAGCTGGATCAGCTGCATCGGCGCGATCACCAGGCTGAACTTGGTCGCGAACTCGAAGCTGCGCACATCCGCTACCTCGGCGTCGCCTGGGAGCTTGCCGGAGTGTTCCCAGACCGCGGCCACGAGGTCGGAGTCCCAATCGACCCCGATCACCAGGTAGACATCGCGCTGGGCGAGGTGGAGGGTCACCCGTCCAGCGCCGCAGCCGAGCTCCATGATCGTCACGTCGGCGCCGTATGCGTCTGCAAGCTCCTCCCAGAGCGACAGATCGGCGGTGTAGGCGCCGCACTCGACTTCGTGCCAGACGACCGTGTTCAACGCCAGAAGTCCTCGGCCAGGCCGCGGCTGGCGAGCAGCTTGCGCAGCTCCAGCAGGGCGGTGTAGGTGGGCAGGGCGAAGAGGCGCCCCTCCGATGCGGAAAGCGCCCGGTCGAGCGAGCGCTCGACGCCGGCCTCGATCTCGATCAGCTCCTCGGGCCAGCCGGCGTACTTGAGCCGCAGCGCCATCTCCGGCGCGCGGGTGCCGGAGCAGATGACACGCCGCACGCCCTTTGAGAGCAGCTCGAAGTCGGCGTCCCAGATCCAGGACACGTCGCGGCCGTCGGCGATCCTGTCGTTGAGACCGATCCAGAGGTCGAGCTTCGATTCACCGGCCTCCAGCATCAGCGTGCGCAGGACCTCGTTGGCGCCGGCGGGGTTCTTGATCAAGAGGATCGAGAGCTTGGTCGCGCCGACCTCGATCGTCTCGACCCGGCCGAAGGCGGCGCGCATCGAGCCGAGCGCGGCGGTGATCGTCGTCGGAGGAACTCCAAGCTCGAGGGCTGCGGCGACAGCGGCGAGGGCGTTGTAGACGTTGTAGAGGCCGGGCAGCGGCAGCTGCAAGCGCATCTCTCCCTGCGGCGTGCGCAGCGCCACCTCCGAGCCGGACATTCCGTGCAGCTCGATCGCCGTCGCGGCGACGTCTGGGGCCGGCCGGCGAGCGCCGCAGTTGGAACACGAGTAGTGGCCGAGGTGACCGACGAAGGCGTGCTCATACGCGTAGGGATGGCCGCAGCGCCGGCAGTGCTTTGCGTCGAAAGCATGCTGTAGCTCGGGCAGCGCCTGCGAGGGATCCTCGATCCCGAAGTAGACGACTCCCTGGCGCGGCTGGCCGTCGGCGTCGCGGCCGAGATCGGCGATCGTCGGATCGTCGGCGTTGAGCGCGAAGCGCGTGCGGCCGCTCCTCGTGGCGACCGTCTTGGCCCAGTCGTCGGCCAGCGTCTCCATCTCGCCGTAGCGGTCGAGCTGGTCGCGAAAGAGGTTGCCGAGAACCAGCAGCGCGGGATCGAGCCGCGCGACGACCTGGGACAGCCACGCCTCGTCCACCTCGAACAGGCCCTCGTGCCCCTTCTGCTCGAGCAGCGCGGTGGCCACGCCCCAGGTCATGTTCGAGCCGGCGCGGTTGTGGACCGGCTTGCGGCCGTCGGCTTCGAGCGCCGCCGCGATCATGCCGGCAGTGGTCGTCTTGCCGTTGGTGGCGCTGACAATCGTGGCGCGATCGAGGCGGGCGCCCAAGCGGCTCAGTGCATCGGGGGCCATCCGCAGCAGCAAGCGGCCGGGAAGGGTCGTGCCGCCGCCGCGGCCGCTGGCACGACTGGCGGCGCCGACGGCGCGTGCCGCGGTGAGCTTTGCTCCGAAGAGCACTCAGGTCCCGGCGGTGGGCGGCACGAGAACGCTGAGAGCGCGCGGCAGGATCCGCAGCGAGGCCGGCAGATCGGTGAGGTGCTCGCCATCGGCGTAGACGGGAAACGGCCTACTGGCGGTCAGTTCCAACTGGGCGGCGCGGAAGACGCGCACCTCGTCCTCATCCACGTGGGTGCCCTTGAACACCTTGGGCAGGTTACCCACGAAGCGCAGCTTGCCGACCTCGCCGACGGCGACGATGTCGAACTCGCCGTCGTCGAGCTCGGCGTCCGGGGCGATGAACATGCCGCCGCCGAAAGCGCGGCTGTTGGCTACCGATACCGAGTAGCCGCTGATGCGAGTCCGCTCTTCGCCCACCCGGATCGTGAAGCGAGCGGGCTTCCAGCCGATCAGGGTTCGGATCGCCGCGTAGGCGTAGACGAGGTTGCCCCGCATGAAGCCCGTCTCGTTGGCGAGTCGGTTGGCTTCGGAGTCGAAGCCAACGCTGACGATGCCGAGGAAGCGCTTGCCGTTGGCCTCGCCGACGTCGATGCGGCGGGTCTTTCGGGCGGCGATCACAGCGACGGCCTCGACCGGGTCGTCGGGAATGCCGAGGACGCGGGCGAGGTCGTTGCCACGCCCACCGGGCACGATCCCCAGCGGGGTCTCGGCACCGGCCATGGCGCCGCCCACCGCGCCGAGCAGGCCATCGCCGCTGATCACAACCGGGACCTCGTCTGCCTCCACGGCCCGCAGCGCCCGCTCGGCCCCGTCCTCGAGGCCACGGGTGCGCTCGACCCGGAACGGGATTCGCAGCGAGTCCAGCTCCTGCTCGATCGCCGGCAGCAGCTTCAGCGTGCGGCCGTGCGCGGACACCGGGTTGACCAGGAGCGTCAGCGGCATGCCCTCGATATCCATCGCGCGCCAGACTAGATGCCGCGCGGCGCTCAGTGGGCGTCGTCGAGGCGGGCGACGAAGAAGTTGCCGTCGCCGACCGGCTGTGCGCGCTCGATGACGAAGCCCTGGCGGGCAAGGCGGTGGCGGAGCACTCGCTCCCGGGCGCCGGCCGCGAACCCCGGTGTCTCGCTGGGCGCGAGGATGAAGTGGCCGCCGTTGTGCAGCACCCGGGCCGCCTCGCCCGGCACCACCCGTCCATCGGTCTGGGCAACGAGATCGAAGAAGCCGTCGGGGTAGGGGAGAGCGGCCGGCTTTGCCTGCTTGAAGGCGACCCGCCCCTCCGGGTCGAGCCCCACCTTGGCCTGCGCCTGGCGGATGAGCTCTGCCGAAGGGTCGGTGCCGCGCACGCGGGCAGCAGGGAACTCACGGGTCAGGAAGAGGGCCGGCTCGCCGTCGCCGCAGCCGATCAGCAGGGCGCGCTCGGGCGCCGGCACATGGAGGACCGCCGCGGCGAGCGGCGTCAGCGCAGGGGTATCCACGCGGCGATGATCGCAATTCCGCGGCGACCCATCGATCCTCTAGGCTTCCCGGCCGATGCAGGAGGGGCCCGACCGTCGCTTGATCATCCTTGCCGCCTTCGCGGTGATCGCCGTGGGCGTAGTTGCGGCGATCTTGATCAGCCGCGGTGGCGGCAACGAGGACTCCTCGACCACGGCAAGCGCCTCGGGCTGCAAGGAAGTCGAAGCGCCGAAGCCGAAGAAAGTCAGCCTCAAAGCCCCGCCGCAGACCGTGAGGAAGGGCGAAAAGCTGACCGCTGTGGTCGAAACCAGCTGCGGCACCTTCGAGATCGCCCTCGATTCGAGCAGGGCGCCAAAGACGGTCAATTCCTTCGCCTACCTGAGCGAGGAAGGCTTCTACGACGGCCTCACCTTCCACCGGATCGCCCCGGGCTACGTCATCCAGGGCGGCGATCCGCTTGGCAACAGTCTTGGGGGGCCGGGCTACAGCGTCACCGAGAAGCCGCCCGCCAACCTCGCCTACACCAAAGGCACGGTTGCGATGGCAAAGAGCGAAGCGGACCCGCCGGGGAGCTCGGGCAGCCAGTTCTACGTCGTCACGGCGGCCGACGCCGGACTGCCGCCCGAATACGCCCTCGTCGGCAAGGTCAGCGAGGGCTATGACGTGGTGGAACGGATCGAAAAACTCGGCACGCCCGCCGAGAAAGCCAAGCAGACGGTTCTGATCGAAAAGATCACGATCGAAAAGGGCTAGCTGCTCTAGGCTGCGCCGATGGCCAAGGTCGACGTAGGAGACGCGGCACCCGACTTCGAGCTGCCTGGCACGAGTGGGGTGACCTACAAGCTCTCCGAGCAGCGCGGCCACAACGTGGTGCTCGCTTTTTACCCGGGCGATGCGACGACCGTCTGCACGGCCCAGTTCTGCTCCTACCGCGACAAGTCCGACAAGCTCGCCGAACTCGACGCCGAAGTGGTCGGGATCTCGCCGCAGTCGGTGGACTCGCACGAGCGCTGGACTGAAGAGCAGGAACTCAACCTGCCGCTACTGGCCGACGAGGACCTGTCGGTCAGCAAGAGCTACGGGGTGACCGGATGGCTGGGGCCGCTGGCCCGCTTCACCGAGCTGGAGGACACGCCGGGAGGGCGTTACATCCAGCGTGCGATCTTCATCGTCGACGGCGATGGAATCGTCCGCTACCGCCACGTTTCTCGTACCGGTGCCCGCTTTCAGTCCGTCGAGGACATCGAGCGCGCACTCGCCGCGATCGCTTGATGCCAGGCGAGGCGACGGAGTTCGCGGCAGGCGCCGGTCCGACGGTCCGAGGCGAGACGGCGGGGGAGGGGTCCCCGATCGTCCTCTGCCATGGGATCACGGCCACCCGGCGCTCGGTCGTGCACGGCTCGCGCAGGCTCGAGCGCGGCGGCTATCGGGTGGTCAGCTACGACGCGCGCGGCCACGGCGAGTCCGATCCTGCTCCGCCTGGGCAGGGTTATGACTACCCGGAGTTGATCGAGGACCTGGAAGCTGTGATCGAGAGCCAGGCAGGAGGGGGGCCGGCCGTGCTCGCCGGCCACTCGATGGGCGCTCACACCGCGGTTGCCCTGGCCCTGCGCAACCCGGACCTCGTCGCCGGCCTTGTGGTGATCGGACCAGCCTACGACGGCACCATCGAGGCGGAATCGCTGCGCTACTGGGACGGCCTCGCAACTGCGCTGCAGGAGGGCGGCATCGACGGCTTCGTCTCCTACATCGACCGCTTTCAGAACATCGCGCCGGCCTGGCGCGATTCGGTTCTCCGCTTTACCCGCGAACGGATGGAACGCCATCGCCGTCTCGACGCCGTGGTCGCGGCACTGCACGACGTCCCGCGGTCGCGGCCGTTCGGGTCGCTGGACGAGCTCGAGGAGCTGGCGGCGCCGGCACTCGTCGTCGCCAGCCACGACGACGCCGATCCAGGCCATCCCTACGCGGTCGCGCGGGAATACGCGGAGCGAATCCGGGGGGCGAGGCTGATCAGCGAGCCCGAGGGACAATCGCCGCTTGCCTGGCAGGGCGGCCGGCTCTCGCGTGAAATTGAGGTTTTCTGCAGGGAGCTGCAATAGCGTGCCCGCCATGAAGTCACCCGGCGAGGGGACATTGCGCGGTGCGGCGACCTTTCTCGCCACCTTCGGCATCGGCGTCGCCACCTACATCGCGATCGCCGACTCCGGCGGGGGCTCGCCTGTCTGCATCGCTGGCGGTCACGGTTGCCAGACCGTGGCGGAAAGCTCCTACTCGCACCTGGCCGGAGTCAACATCGCCGTCTTCGGTATCGCCGGCTACGTGCTGCTGCTCGGCTGCGCGCTGCTGCGCGGCGATGCCCCGCGGATCGCCGGCTTCGCCCTTGCCCTCGTCGGCTTCGGCTACAGCCTCTACCTGACCTACCTGGAGCTCTTCACGATCGACGCGATCTGCCAGTGGTGCGTCGCCAGCGCCGTGCTGATGACGCTGCTGTTTGCCACCAACACCGTGCGCATGCTCGCCTACGTCGGCACCGAGCCATGAACGCCTCCGAGCGCCGCGAGCGAATGGTCAAGCTCGGCAGCGCCGCTGCCTTCCTTTCGCTGGTTGCCATCGCGGTCCTGATCGTGGTCAGCCAGAGTGACAGCACCGGCGGCGACAGCAGCAGCATCGTCGACGCAAAGCTGATCGACCGTGAACTCGCCGGGATTCCGCAGAAGGGGATGGTCCTCGGCGATCCCAGCGCCAAGGTGCGCCTACTCGAGTTCGCCGATCTTCAGTGCCCGGTCTGTAAGGGCTACTCCGAAGAAGTCCTGCCGCAGGTGATCGAGAACCAGGTCCGGACCGGGGAAGCGAAGCTCGACTTTCGCAACTTCACGATCATCGATGCCGACTCGACACCCGCGGGCGCCGCCGCAATCGCCGCCGGCGAACAGGGCCGGGGTTGGAACTTCGTCGAGATCTTCTACCGCAACCAGGGAGCCGAG
The DNA here is from genome assembly GCA_033856415.1 of Solirubrobacterales bacterium. Classification (GTDB taxonomy): domain Bacteria; phylum Actinomycetota; class Thermoleophilia; order Solirubrobacterales; family 70-9; genus VAYN01. The sequence goes on from JAWVFA010000003.1 coordinate 139,295, forward strand.
CGCTCGGGCTACGTCACCGACGAGTTCCTCACCGCGATTGCCAAAGCCGCGGGGGTGCCCGATATCGCCAGGTGGAACCGGGAACGCAAGAGCTCTCGGGTTCTCGAAGAGGTCGCCGCGAGCACGAGTGAAGCCGAAAGCCTCGGCTTCACCGGCACGCCGTCGTTTGCGCTCGAAGGGCCGGGTAGGTCGAGTGTGGAAGCGCTCGGCACGCCTGGCTCTGCGGGAGATCTGGAATCCGCTGTCTCCGCTGCCCTGTAGTCAGGGGCGGACTTTGCCTGAGTTGACATAACCACCATTATCGTGCGTTGATTCCAGATAACCGGGCTGGTTGCCCAGCCGCTGCTGACACACCCCTTCCGCCGACGCCGAGCCGGAAGTAGCCTCAGGCCGCGAGAGTGGCGCTGCCGCGCGCCAGCGGCCTGACGATCGGCACCGCCTTGGGCAGGCGATCGTGCTCGACCTCGATCAGCTCGAATGGCGACGATCGGATCGTCGCCACGGTGTCGCGGTTGCAATGGCAGCCGTCGCCGATGAAGCGCCAGGGCTTCTCGAGGCGGTCCTGCCAACGAGCCAGGCCGGGATGTCGCGAGCGGACGTGCTCGATGAAGAGCAGCTTGCCGCCCGGCTTGAGGATCCTTGCAGCCTCGGCGAGAGCCGCTCGCGGATCGGGCACGGTGCAGAGAACCAAGGTGAAGACAGCGGTATCGAAGCTGTCGTCTTCGAAGGGCAAGCTCTGAGCCGGGGCCTGCACGACCTCGACCTCCCTCCCCTTCCTGAGCTTCGCTCTGAGCTTCTTGAGCATATGCGGGTCGGGCTCGGCCAAGACCAGCTCCGTGACCGACTCGGGGTACAGCTCGCGGTTGACGCCGGTTCCCGCGCCGAGATCGATCGTTCTGCCGCTTGCCTCTGCGAGGACCTCTCGTCGTATCTCGCGCAGGCCGGCATCCTCCGCCGCCTTCAGCCCACGATCGTAGATCGCCGCGAAGGCCCTCCCCCATGTCGCGTCGTAGATCCTGCCGCCGAGTCCCATCCGAGCTTGGCCCCGACTCGTATCGGCCGCTCAGGCGGCGTCGCGCTGGGCGGGCGCCACGTCCGGCTCGGAGCTGAGGCCGGGCTCGCTGGCAGCGGCACGCTTCTCGTAAGCCTGGCGGGCGCCGTGGTCGACTTCGGTCATCAGCTTGTCGACTTTCATCAAACGGCCGAGTCCCTCGCGCATGCCGCGCGGCAGGTTGGAGACCAGCTTGAAGAAGGCGCCGTTGATGCGTGGGACCCAGACGTCGAAGCGGGGCGCTTCGAGGGCATCGACGATCTCGTTGGCGACGTCCTCGGCCTCGACGGGGCGGATCAGGCGCTGGCCGACACCGGCGGTCAGCTCGGTGTTGACCACGGTCGGCATCACGCAAGCGATCTCGATGCCGCTGCCGCGCAGCTCGGCCCGCACGGCCTCGCTGATCCCGACGACGGCGTGCTTCGTGCCCGAGTAGGTGGCAATGCCCGGGAAGCCGCCCTTGCCGGCCTGCGAGGCGAGATTGACGATGTGCCCCCTCCCCCGTGGGCGGAAGCGCTCGATCGCCAGCTGCATGCCGACGATGACGCCGTAGACGTTGATGTCGAGCTGGCGTTTGAGCGAGGCATCCGACTCCTCTGCAAATGGCGTCACCGGCATGATCCCGGCGTTGTTGACCACCGCGTCGAGGGAGCCGAGCTCGCGCTCGGCGGCGTCGAGGAAGGCTGCGAAGGACGCGCGGTCGGTGACGTCGAGCGGCAGCGCGACCGTTCCGCCGCCTAGCTCCGCCGCGGTCCTCTCGGCCAGCTCGAGATCGAGATCGCCGATGGCGACGCGACAGCCCTTGCGCACCAGCGCCGTGGCCGTCGCCTTGCCGATGCCGCGGGCACCGCCGGTGATCGCCACGACCTTGCCGGCTAGGTTCTGCCGCTGCTTCGCCATCGAATCCTCCTCCTCGGCGACCGCTAGGCCGCCGGCTTGTAGACGGTGACCACGGCGGCGCCGCCGAGGCCGATGTTGTGCTGCAGCGCCAGCTTGGCGCCCTCGACCTGCCGCTTGTCAGCTTCGCCGCGCAGCTGCCAGGTCAATTCCGAGCATTGCGCCAGCCCGGTCGCCCCCAGTGGGTGCCCCTTGGAGATCAGCCCGCCCGAGGGGTTGACGACGACCTTGCCGCCGTAGGTGGTCGCTTCTTCCTCCACCAGCTTGTGGCCCTCGCCCTCGCTGGCGAATCCGAGCGCTTCGTAAGTGATGAGCTCGTTGGCGCTGAAGCAGTCGTGCAGCTCGCAGACGTCGACTTCCTCGGCGGCGACGCCGGCCTCGGCATAAGCCTCGTCGGCTGCCTGCTTCGACATGTCGGAGCCGACGATCTTCATGCAGTCGGTGTCCTCGGCGAAGGTCGAGGAGAGGTCGGTGACCATCGACTGGCCGGCGATCTCGATCGCCTGCTCCCAGAGCCCGTGCTCGTCGACGTAGCGCTCGGAGGCGACGATTGCGCAGGCCGAGCCGTCGGAGGTCGGCGAGCACTGCAGCTTGGTCAGTGGGTCGTGGATCATCTTCGCCGACTTGATGTCCTCGAGCGAGTACTCGTCCTGGAACTGGGCGTAGGGGTTATTGACCGAGTGCTTGTGGTTCTTCCAGCCGATCCAGGCGTAGTGATCCGGGTTGGAGCCGTACTTCTGCATGTGGTCGCGGCCGGCGTTGCCGAACATCTGCGGCGCCGGCGGCGACTGCTCGGGGTCGCGGATCTCGAACATCCGCATCGCGTGCTTGTCGAGCGCGTTGGTGCGGTCGGTGTACTTGACGCCGAGGCTGCCCGGCTCCATCTTCTCGAAGCCGAGCGCCAGCGCGCACTCGGCGAGCCCGCCCTTGACGGCCTGGCGGGCCAGGAACAGCGCCGAGGAGCCGGTCGAGCAGTTGTTGTTGACGTTGACGACCGGGATCCCGGTGAGGCCGAGCTGGTAAAGCGCCCGCTGACCGTAGGTGGAGTCGCCATAGCAGTAGCCGGCGTAGGCCTGCTCGACGTCCGTGTAGGGAATGCCCGCGTCGGCGAGCGCCTTCTCCCCCGCCTCCTTGGCCCAGTCCGGGTAGTCGCCCTCCTTGGTGCCGGGCTTCTCGAACTTGGTCATCCCGACCCCGATCACGAACGTGCGGTTGCTCAAAGTCTGCTCCTGTTCTCTCCCGCTTGCCGCGGTTTGGCTGGCTGGCCAAGAAATCTACCGGCTTTGTGGCTCTGCCCTTCCCCCCGATTGGGCCAGAGCAGAAAGGCCGCCCCCGCGATGACGACGCCGAGGGCGGTACTGAGGGCACGCTCGTCGGCCGCGCGCAGCGCCGACTCGCCGATCGAGTCGGCGAGCAGCACGGCGTAGGTCGTGATCGCGGCGGTGAAGAGCGCGTACTGGACGGTCAGCAGGCCGTAGGCAAAGCCGGTCGCGATCGTCAGGGCGACGGCAATCGCGATCTCGTCGCCACGCAGCCCCTCGGCGAGTGCGGTGGCAATGACGAGCCCGATCGCGGTGCCGATCGCGCGCAGGGCGAGGCGGCGGAAGGTCTCGTCCTCGTCTGGGCGCAGGACGAAGAGGATCGTCAGCGGGATCCAGAAGCCGTGTTCATGGACGCCAAGCAGCCAGTAGAGGGCGACGCCGGTCGCGAGCGCGGCGCCGAAACGCAGGCCGTGGCGGAAGCTGGTCGAGCGCAGGGTCAGGTTGTCGCGGAGGGCCCGGCAAGCTGTGCGCGGGTCCCAGCCGCTCTCGCCTCCCTCCTCCTCGCGATCGCCCGCCACCCAGACGCAGAGCGAGAACAGCGCCTGCAGGAGACCGCCGGCGGTGGCGAAGAGGAACGCCGGCAGGGCGTCGCCGAGGTCCAGCGGCAGGTCCTGGGCGATCAAGAGAGCCAGCGCCACCGAGAGGCCCGCGATCGAGAAGCGCAGCGAGACCGCGAAGCAGTAGCCGGCGGCAGCGCCGACCACCGCCATCGTGGCGATCGCGAGGACGGCGTTGGAGCCGGTGAGCACACCGAGAACGGCGGCAAGGCCGATCAGCGGCGCAACGGCCGCCTGCCAGCCGGCCCGTGGCCTCGCCGGCGCATCCATGGCGGGGAAGCCGGCGAGCAGGGCGCCGGTCGCGATCGCGCCTTTACTCGGGCTGGAGAGCCCCAGCTCGAGAATCAGCGCCAACCCGACCGGCAGGGCGACGAGGAAACCGCGCCGCAGCGCCGGCCCCGGCTCGCTCGGCCCGATCGCGAAGAGCGGTGAGGCCCTTAGTCGGTGTGCGGTTCCACTGGCGTTGAAGAGCTCCACGCCGCAAGTCTCCCGCCGTAGGCGGCGGCGAGACTGAGTGCGGGCCGATAAGGCAGGTGCTTCTTGCGGTAGCACGGGCACGGGTTGTCCTCGCATGCGACGCCGTCGTTGTCACCGTCGAGGCGGTGAGGGTCATTCCGCGGCCCGCCGTGTTTGAGGAAGAAGATCTGGGCTGCGCGCTGGCTGGGGAAATCGGCGCAGTCCTTGTCGCTCGCAGATGCTGCGGGAGTCCAGGCGAGCAGCAGGGCGAAGAGAGTCAGGGCACTGGCTGCGAAAAGTGGCATACGAATGGATAACGGCATCGTGAAACTCCTTCTGTTTTTGAATAGAGACAGAAGGGAGCCTAGATCTGCCACCGTAACTCGAGATTCCCCAAGTACCCTGGAAGGACGTGATTCTCGCTGCGCTGAGCTCCGATCCGGCTGCCGGAGTAGGCATCTTCGCCGCCCTGGCGGCCGGTGTCGTCTCCTTCCTCTCCCCCTGCGTGCTGCCGCTGGTGCCTGGTTACCTTTCGGCGGTCAGCGGCGTCTCCGCGACGGAGCTCGAGACAGCGGGTTGGAGGCGCATCCTTGGCCCCAGCCTTCTCTTCGTCGCCAGCTTCTCGGCCATCTTCGTCGCCGAGGGGCTGACCGCGACCGCGCTCGGCTCCGCTTTCCAGGACCACGAAGAGCTGCTCAGCAAGGTCGCGGCGGCGCTGATCATCGCCATGGGCGTCCTCTTCGTCGCCTCGCTCTTCGTCACCCGCCTCAACCGCGAGTGGCACGTCGACGCCCTGCTCGAGCGCGCGGGCAGGGGCGGCCCGATCGTCGCCGGCGCCGCCTTCGCGATCGCCTGGACCCCGTGCATCGGCCCCACGCTCGGGGCCATCCTCACTGCCGCCTCGCTCTCAGGCTCGGCGGCGCATGGCGCCTTCCTTCTGGTCGTCTACTCGGCCGGCCTCGCGATCCCCTTCCTGCTCACCGCCGTCGCCTTCTCTCGCATGACCACCGCCTTCACCGTGGTCAAGCGCCACTACCAAGCGATCGTCGCCACCGGTGGCGTGATCCTGATCGGGATGGGCGTGCTGATCTGGACCAACGAGCTGACCCAGCTCAACGCCGACGCCCAGAGCTGGCTCAGCGGCCTCGGACTGGACTTCTGGAACTCGGTCTGAGCGGAACGAGACGCCGATTTTCCATGCCTGACATGGGAAATGCGCGTTTCGTCGATCTCAGTTGTTGACGACCGGCGCCACGGTCTCGATCTCTTGGCCGATTGCCTCGGTCTCCTCGAGTCCCTCGCCGTCGAGATCGCGCGAGCAGACGATCCGGAATCGCCCCGTCCCGATCTCCCCGTCCGGCACCACGGGCAGCCCGCGGATCTGATCCCAGCCCAGCCGTTCGACCTCGAACGGGTTCATCCGCACCTCAGCCGCCGGGAACGGGCAGCTCGAGTTGTGCTGGTCGATCGCCTTCGAGATCGCCTCGAGGTTCTTCGCCTCAGGGGAAGCCATTGGCTTGCAGTCTAGGACGAAAGGGTCCGCGAGTTACAGGGTTCCGCCGGTGTCGTATGCCTTGCCGGGGATGGCGCCAAGGACAAGGAGCCGGAGGCCCTCGGGTCCCGGAACGACCTTGCGCTTGACTGACGGGCCGACGCGAACGATGTGGTCGGGGTCGAGCGGGTACTGCTCGCCGTCGGCTTCCAGGGTGCCGGTGCCACGCAGAGCGACGTAGACCTCCTCCTGGCTCAGCTGCTCGGGGCGCTTGGAGAACATCCGGCCGCCGATGCCGTCCTTGGAATGGTCGTGCTCGGGGTATTGGTCGGCGCCGGGGTCGAGGTCGACGATCGAGATGCCGAAGGCGCTGACGCCGAGGCCGGCGGCGACCCGATGCATCTTGATCCCGTCCAGCACGCCTTCGATGGCGTCGATCTCTTCAATCTTCGTGTGGGTGATGTCGGCCACGTCTCGGTCCTACCCGTGGCGGCGGGCTTCAACCGCCGTCCCCTCTCCCTCCTACCATCGCCATGTGGCCTTCGAGCGGACCGTGGCGCACCTCGACATGGACGCGTTCTACGCGTCGGTCGAGCTGCGGCGGCGTCCGGAGCTGAGGGGGAAGCCGGTCGTCGTCTGCGGGTCCGGGCCGCGGGCGGTGGTGACCACGGCGAGCTATGAGGCACGCAAGCTGGCCGGGATCCACTCGGCGATGCCGGCGGCGGTGGCGCGGCGCCGGCTTCCCGATGCCGTCTACCTCCAGCCTGACTTCACCGCCTACCGTGAGGCCTCGGGGCAGGTGATGGCGGTCCTGCACTGCAACGCGGAGACGGTCGAGGTGGTCGGGCTCGACGAGGCCTACGTCGACCTGACCGGCCTCTTTTCCCCCAAGGCAACGATGCGGCGGATTGCTACGGAGATCCATGAGGAGACGGGCTTGACCTGCTCCGTCGGCATCTCGGAGAGCCGCATGCTGGCCAAGATCACCAGCGAGCTGGGCAAGCCGGCCGGGATGATCGTGCTCTCCCGAAAGGAAGCCCTCGAGCGGTTCTCGACCGAATCGCCAGGCCTCATCCCTGGGATCGGGCCGAAGACGGTCAGCAAGCTCGAGTCGATGGGGATCCACACCCTTGCCGATCTGCGCGCGCGGGAACCAGCCGTACTGGAGCAGAGCTTCGGGCCGCGGCAGGGCGGCTGGCTGCACCGGCGTGCCGGCCTGGAGGACGAGACGCCGGTGACAGTCGAGCGCGAGACCAAGTCGCAGTCGGCGGAGACGACCTTCGACGTCGACGTCGCCGATCGAGCCGAGGTCGAGGCGCACCTGGCGCAGCTTGCAGAGGAGCTCTGCCGCCGCCTGCGCAAGCGCGAGCTGCAGGGCCGCACGATCGGGATCAAGGTGCGGCTCGACGACTGGACCAACGTCACCCGCTCCCACACCGTCGATGCGCCGACCAACGATCCCGCTGTGGTCCGCCCCGTCGCCCTCGACCTCCTGCGCGCCTACGACCCGCCCCGCCCGGTGCGATTGCTTGGAGTGCGGGTCGCCGCCTTCGAGGCCGGCGAGGACGTCTCCGCGCCGGTCGAGCCCGAGCGCGACCAGCTCCAGCTCGGCCTCCCCGCCTGAGCCGTTCACCGGCGCTTCGCAGGACCCTTTCAACCGTGTGCGAAGATTTCCCGGTGAGCGCCGACCGGTTGACTGGACTCGACTCCTCCTTCCTGCACATGGAGCGCGCCGGCGCCCACATGCACGTCGCCTCGACCAGCATCTTCGAGGGCCCGGCGCCCGGCATCGCCGAGTTCCGCGACCACATCTCCTCGCGCCTGCACCTCGTGCCGCGCTTCCGGCAGAAGCTGCGCTTCGTTCCCTTCGGTCAGGGCCGGCCCGTATGGGTCGACGACCCGCACCTCAACCTCGACTATCACGTACGCCAGAGCGCGCTGCCGGCGCCGGGGTCCGAGGAGCAGCTGCGCAATCTCGCCGCGCGAATCTTCTCCCAGCAGCTCGACCGTAGCAAGCCGCTGTGGGAGCTGTGGTTGGTGGAGGGACTCCACGACGGGCGCTTCGCGATCATCGGCAAGAGCCACCACGCGCTCGTCGACGGGATCTCGGGGGTCGACATCACCACCGTCCTCTTCGACACCGAGCGGGAGCCGGCCAACCCGCCGGCGATGCCGCCCAAGTGGGCGCCGCGGCCGGAGCCGACCGATCTGAAACTGCTCGGCGACGCGCTGCGCGAGCGCGCCACCAGCCCGCAGGAGTTCGTCCGCGGCGTACGTGCTGCCTTTCGCGGTCCGCGGCAGGTCCTGCGCGGGGTCGGCGCGACCAGCAAGATGATCAGCGCCGGGATGGCGGCGCCCTCGACTCCCTTCAACGTCGAGATCGGGCCGCACCGGCGCATCGCTTTCGTGCGCAGCGACCTCAAAGCGCTCAAGCAGATCAAGAACGAGCACGGTGGCACCGTCAACGACGTGATCCTCTCCGTCGTCACCGGAGCGATCGGCAACTACCTGCGCGCTCGCGGTCAGGACACGAAAGATTTGGAGATGCGGGCGATGGTGCCGGTCAGCGTGCGGGCCGAGGAGGAGCGCGGCGCGCTCGGCAACCGCATCTCGGCGATGATGGCGCCGCTGCCGATCTGGTGCGAGGAGCCAGTGCGCCGCCTGCACCTCGTCACCGAGATCATGGGCGACCTCAAGGGCTCCGGCCAGGCCGTCGGCGCCGAGATCCTCACCCGCGTCGTCGACTTCGCGCCGACCACGATCGCCTCGCAGGCCGCCCGGCTGCAGCCGGCGCAGCGCTTCTTCAACCTCGTCGTCACCAACGTGCCCGGGCCGCAGTTCCCGCTCTTCGTGCTCGGTCGCCAGATGGAGTCGATCTTCCCGATGGTGCCGCTGGCGCGCCGCCAGGCGCTCTGCGTCGGGATCATGTCCTACAACGGGCAGGTCAACTACGGCCTGATCGGCGACTACGACGCGATGGCCGACCTCGAGAGCTTCGCCCTCGACCTCGAGGCGGCGGGCGAAGAACTGGTCGCGACCGCGCCCGGGCCGAAGAAGCAGAAAAAGGCGAAGGCGAAGGTCTCCGCGAACGGCAGCGGCGCGCTCGCGACCGAGCCAAGCACCTAGCCGCCCCCGGACGCGGAAGCGCGGGTGCGAGATCGCCGGGGACGATGGGCGCGCCCCTGCGGGAGCAGAGGAGGCGGCGCCTTATTCCGGGACGAGGCGGCCGCTGATTTCGAACGGGACCTGGTCGGTCAGGTAGCGCCAGTCGAGGCGGCGGGCGCTGAAACCGTTGGCGCGAGCGTCGGCGTTGACGACGACCGCGGTGATGCGGCTGAACCGGCCTGGATCGGGCAGGCGCGCGACCAGCTTGCCGCCGCTTTGGCGGAAGTCGATTCGGGAGACGGTGCGGCCGTGCTTTTCGCTGCCGAGGCGGCCGACCAGCGCCAGCCCGGCGGCGCTGCCCTGCGGCGCGACGACGCGGACGACGGCGGCCTGCCCGTCCGCAGCGTGGACCCGCAGGAGCTGGAAGGTCGTGTGGTTGAGGAGGCGGGTCAGGTGACTTTCGTCGAGCGGCAGCGTTCCCTGGCGCGGCATGTCGGGGTAGAGCCGGCTCTCGCGGAACCCCTTGCCGGTCCGCCACTCGGCGACGTCG
>JAWVFA010000004.1:0-121909 GCA_033856415.1 Solirubrobacterales bacterium
ATCCCCGCCTCCCGCCCCGCCACGCGCCACTCATCGGATCGTCAGCAGTTCGGGAATCGTCGCCAGCAGGATCGCGGTGAAGACGTAGTTGAAGGCGAAGACGCCGAGGAAGGAGATGACGACCGCCAGGTTGACCGCGCGGCCGACCCCCGCCGCGCCGCCCGAGGCCGTCATGCCCTTGTAACAGCAGACGACGGCGATGATCGCTCCGAAGATCGCGCACATCGTGACCGAGGCCCAGACGTCGGTCGCCGAGGCCTGCGAGAAGAGCGTCGCGAAGAAGCCACCGAGGCTCTGGTGGTAGAGCAGCTCGGCGACGATCCCGGCGAGCAGGCCGAAGACGATCGCGACGACGTCGAGCAGCGCCGTCACCACGACCAGGGCGAGAAAGCGCGGCACGACCAGGTTCTTGATCGGGTCGACGCCGAGCACCTGCAGGGCGTCGAGCTCCTCGCGGATCTTGCGGGCGCCGAGGTCAGCGGTGATCGCGGTGCCGGCGACGCCGGCGACGACCACCGCCGTCACGAAGGGCGCGAACTCGCGGATCGAGGCGAGGACGAAGAAGCCGCCGAGGCGGTCTAGGGCGCCGAACAGCGAGAGGAAGTTAGCCGCCTGCAGGCCGGGAGCGCCGAAGCCGAAGGCCACGGTCGAGACCAGCAGCGGGAACCAGCAGAGCTGCAGGGCGAAGAGGAACTGGCCGATGAACTCCTCGCCGTACGGATAGGGCGGTTTGACCGCGGAGACGATCGTCCGCGCGGTGAGGATCATCATCTCCCCCACCACTTCGAACAGGGACTTGGCGGGCAAGAAAGCCCTGTTAACCGCGGATCCGACCATCAGCTCCTCCATCCGGGCTGCGCCGCACGCGCGCGACACCCCACCCGGTGCGCAGCAGTCTAGGGGATGCCGCTGCGCCTTCCGTTAGCCGCGTGTTGAGATCCGGCTAACCCCTCGGCGAGGGCCGGAAATGCCTGCGAAGGCCGCCAAACCCCGTGCTATGTTCGGGCCGCTTTGCGGGGGACCGGACGACATTCCCGGCGGACTCGCCTCCAGGCCATCGCGACCGGGTTAGCCGCGCTGGCGGCGGCGGCGTCGCTCGCTGCCTGCGGTGGCGGTGACGGCGACTCCTCGTCCTACAAGGAAGCCAGCGGCACCTTCGACGTGAAGGTGACCGAAGCGAGCTTCCCCTCCCTGCAGCGGCTGGGCCAGACCTCGATCCTGCAGCTGGGCATCCGCAACACCGGCAAGCGGACCGTGCCGGGACTGACCGTGAGCTTCACGATCAAGGGCCAACAGGGCGAAGACTCCGCGCTCCCCTTCGGCGTCAGCGACCCGGGGCCGGAAGTCGCGCAACCCGACCGGCCGGTCTGGGTCCTCTCCGCGACCTACCCGCGCCTGGTCGACTCCTCGGACCCCGGAGGCGCCTCGACCTCGAACGCGAAGACCTTCGCCTTCGGCCCGCTGAAGCCAGGCGAGACGACCAAGGCTGTCTGGAAGCTGAGCGCGGTGCGGGCCGGCAAGTACACGCTGCTCTACCACGTCGGCGCGGGGCTCGGGGGCGAAGCGAAGGCTGAGACCGAAGGCGGGGTCTCCCCGGAGGGAACGTTCACGGCCGAGATCAGCGAACGGCTGCCGGAAACCGAAGTCACCGACGACGGTGAAATCGTTGAAATCAAGAAGGGCAAGTAGGGCCTCGACGGCTACGGCCGCGCTGGCAGTCCTCCTCGCCCTGGCCCTGCCCGCCTGTGGCGCGGCCAACGATCAGAGCGGCACCACGGACACTGCGACTCCGAGCACCAAGCGCGGGGTCGGACTGAAGCGGATCGGCTCCTTCGACGCTCCGGTCTACGTCACCGGCGCCCCTAGCTTCCCCAAGCTTCTCTTTGTCGTCGAGCAGGAAGGGCGGATCGCGGTGCTGAAGGGCGGGCGGCGCGCCGGCACCTTCCTCGACATCCGCGACCTCGTCAACTACGGCGGCGAGCGCGGCCTGCTCTCGGTCGCCTTTCCGCCCGACTACGGCGCCAGCAAGCGCTTCTACGTCTATTACACGGACGGCGACGGCTCGATCCAGATCGACGAGTTCAAGCGCCGCAGCGCCACCCGAGCAGCGAGCGGTTCGCGCCGGCCGGTGATCACGATCCCCCACCCGGTCAACTCCAACCACAACGGCGGCCAGCTGCAGTTCCTCGGCAACCTCCTCTACTTCGGCACCGGGGATGGCGGCTCCGGCGGCGACCCGCCCAACAACGCCCAGAACAAGGACGTTCTGCTGGGGAAGCTGCTGCGAATCGACCCCCGGGCCTCCGGCGGCAAGCCCTACTCGGTCCCCGCCAGCAACCCTTTCGTCGGCAAGCCCGGCCGCGACGAGATCTACAGCTACGGGCTGCGCAACCCCTTCCGCTTCTCCTTCGACACGAGCCACGGGCAACCGCGGATCGCGATCGGCGACGTCGGCCAAAGCCAGTCCGAGGAGCTCGACTACGCGACGGTCGGCAAGGCCAACGGCGCCAACTTCGGCTGGGACGCGTTCGAGGGGTTCGGCAAGTACACCGACGAGAACAGCGGCACCGCGGACCCGGGCGGCACCGTCAAGCCGATCTTCGCCTACCCCCACAGCCGCGGCGGCAGCTGCTCGATCATCGGCGGCTACGTGGTCCGCGATCGCCACCTGGCCGCCCTGCGGGGGCGCTACGTCTACGCCGATCTCTGCGAGGGACAGTTGCGCTCCCTGGTCCCGCACCTGAAGCGGGCGAGCGACGACCGCAAGCTCGGCCTCCAGGTCTCGAGCCCGAGCTCCTTCGGCGAAGACCAGCGCCACCGGCTTTATGTGACCTCGCTCGAAGGTCCCGTGTACCGCCTCGTCCCCCGCTAACGCGCGGAAGAATTTACATTCTGCGGGCATCCTGTTGCATCTTTTTGTCTACACTTGCTTTCATGGCAGTGGTGACCCCAAGAGAAGCCTGGACCGACGAGCGGCTCGACGACCTCAAGACCCACTTGGACGAGGGGTTTCGGGAAGTGCGCGCCGACCTACGTCAGCAACGCGGCGAAATGGCTCGGCAAAAAGACATGGACGCCAGGTTCGACGCACTCAATCGCACGATGCAGATCGGGTTCAGCGTCATCGGTGGGGTGCTCGCTGTCATCGGAGCGGTGCTGGTGGGCCTGATCGGCCTGATCGGCACCCAGCTCTGAATCGCCGCTAGAGTTTGGCTGACCAGCCAAACGGGCGAAGGGAGCTGTGATGGAGAGCGGAACGGCGGCACGAAGCACGGAGACGAACGGAGCGCCGGCGCCTGCCGCTGACTCAATCGAGGTCCAGAACCCGGCGACGGGGATGCCGATCAAGAGCATTCCGGTCGACTCGCCCGAGGCCGTCGCCGCGACCGTGGCACGGGTTCGCGCCAACCAGTCCGAGTGGGAGGCGATGGGGATCGAGGGGCGCTACCACTGGCTCGGCAAGCTGCGCGACTGGCTGCTCGACAACCAGGAGCGGGTGCTCGACACGATGCAGGAGGAGACCGGCAAGGTCCGCGCCGACGCCAGCAACGAGCCGGCCTACCTCGCCGACCTGATCAACTTCTACGGCACCCGCGCCGCCAAGTTCATCGGCGAGGAGAGCATCCGCCCCCACACCCCCCTCCTAGCCGCGAAGAAGCTGCGGGTCCAGTACCGGCCGCACCAGGTGGTCGGCATCATCAGCCCCTGGAACTTCCCCCTGATCCTCGCCCTCGGCGACGCGATCCCCGCCCTGCAGGCCGGCGCCGCGGTTGTGATCAAGCCCTCCGAGTTCACTCCGCTCGGCCTGGCCGAGGTTGTCGAGGCCTGGAAGAACGAGATCGGCGGCCCCGACGTCTTCGACTGCGTCCAGGGGGTCGGCGAGACCGGCGGCGCGCTGGTCGACGCCGTCGACTTCATCCAGTTCACCGGCTCGGACCGCACCGGCCGCAGGGTGATGGCGCGGGCGGCGGAGACGCTGACCCCGGTCAGCCTCGAGCTCGGTGGCAAGGACCCGATGATCGTCCTCGCCGACGCCGACCTCGACCGCGCCGCCAACGCCGCGGCCTGGGGCGGGATGATGAACTCCGGCCAGATCTGCATGTCGGTCGAGCGGATCTACGTCGAGGAGCCCGCTTACGACGAGTTCGTCAACAAGCTGACGGCCGAGGTCGGGCGGCTCCGCCAAGGTGCCGACGACGGGTCGAACCCGAAGGACGTCGGCGCGATGACCTCGCCGAACCAGACTGCGATCGTCGAGGATCACGTCGAGGACGCCCTCTCCTCCGGTGCCCGGGCGCTGACCGGCGGCAAGCGAGTCGAAGGTCCCGGCGACTACTTCGAGCCGACCGTGCTGGTCGACGTCGACCACTCGATGAAAGTGATGCGAGACGAGACCTTCGGGCCTGTCGTCGGGGTGATGAAAGTCGGCGACGCCGAGGAGGCGATCCGGCTCGCCAACGACAGCCCCTACGGCCTCTCGGGCTCGGTCTTCGGCGAGCGCGACCGCGCCGAGCAGGTCGCCCGCCGGGTCGAGTGCGGCGCGATCAACGTCAACGACGTCCTCGTCAACTACTTCGCCACCGACGTCCCGATGGGCGGCTGGAAGCAGTCCGGCATCGGCCTCAGGCACGGCGAACCGGGGATCAAGAAGTACTGTCGCAGCGAGTCTCTCGTAATCACCCGCTTCGGCGGCAAGCGCGAGCCGACCTGGTACCCCTACAGCAAGTCCCGTCGCCGCATGATCGCCCCCATCTCCCGCTTCTTCGGCGCCCGCGACTGGCGCCGCAAATTGGGTCTTCGCCGCTGACCTTCAGCTCCTCGGTAGCCTCTTTAGGTTCATGCCGGAGCGTGACTACATAAGGGCAGCGCGCGAGCGGGTCGTCATCTTTGACGGCGGCATGGGCGCAACGCTGGAGATGTTCGACCTCACGCAGGAGGACTACGGCGGCCTCGAGGGCAAATGCCACGAGGCGCTGGTGCTCAACCGTCCCGACGTCATCGAGGGGGTTCACAGCTCGATGCTCGAGGCCGGCGCCGAGGTGGTCGAGACCGACAGCTTCCAGGGCTCGCGGCTGAAGCTCGAGGAGTGGGGTCTCGGCGAGCACACGCTGGAGATCAACGTCAAAGCGGCGGAAATCGCCCGCAAGGCGGCGGGCGAGGAGCGGTTTGTGGCCGGTTCGATCGGGCCTACCGGCTTCCTCCCTGCCTCCACCGATCCGACCCTCGGCGACATCTCCTTCGGCCGCCTGGTCGAGGTCTTCGCCGAGCAGGCCCAGGGCCTGGTCACCGGCGGCGCCGACCTGATCATGATCGAGACCGCGCAGGACATTCTCGAGGTCAAGGCGGCGATCTTCGGCGCCCGCGAGGCCTTCGCGAAAACCGGGCGGACGCTGCCGATTCAGTGCAGCGTCTCGCTGCTGCCCAACGGGGGCAAGATGCTGCTCGGCACCGACATCCGCTCGGTGCTGACGACGCTGACCGCGCTCGAGGTCGACGTGATCGGCCTCAACTGCTCGACCGGGCCGGAGGACATGCGCGACGCGATCCGCTTCCTCGGCGAGAACTGCACCGTGCCGGTGCACTGCATCCCCAATGCCGGCCTGCCGCTGCAGGGACCCGACGGCGAGACGATCTTCCCGGAAAAGCCCGAGGCCCTGGCGGCGACGCTGGGTGAGTTCGTCGAGCGCTACGGCGTCGGCATCGTCGGCGGTTGCTGCGGGACGACGCCAGAGCACGTCGCCGCTATCAGCGAGCGAGTCGACGGCCGCACCCCCGGCGAGCGCCCGGCCTCTGGGCCGATCGAGGTCTCCTCGATGATGACCTCGACGCCATTGGTACAGGAGCCGCGCCCGACCCTGGTCGGCGAGCGCGTCAACTCCCAGGGCTCGAAAAAGGCCAAGGAACTGCTGCTGGCCGACGACTACGACGGGCTCGTACAAGTCGCCGAAGACCAGGTCGAAGGCGGCGCCCACGTGCTCGACACGTGTGTCGCCCTGACCGAGCGCCAGGACGAGGACGAGCAGATGAGCGCGGTCGTCAAGCGAATCTCGCTCACCCAGCCGGCGCCGATCCAGGTCGACTCGACCGAGCCCGACGTGATCAAGGCCGCCCTGGAGACGATCCCCGGCCGGGCGATCGTCAACTCGATCAACCTCGAGGCCGGCCGCGACAAGGCCGACGTCGTCATCCCGCTGGCTAAGGCCCACGGCGCCGCCCTGATCGCGCTGACGATCGACGAGGTCGGGATGGCGAAGACGGCCGAGCGCAAGGTCGAGATCGCCGAACGGATCCGCGACATCGCCTGCGGCGAGCACGGCCTCGACCCCGAGGCGCTGATCTTCGATCTGCTCACCTTCACCCTGACCACCGGGGATGAGGAGTGGCGGCCTTCCGCGGTGGAGACGATCGAGGGCATCCGCCGGGTCAAGGCGGAGATCCCCGGGGTGAAGACCTCGCTCGGCGTCTCCAACGTCTCCTTCGGCGTCTCGCCCCGGCCGCGCGCGGTCCTCAACTCGGTCTTCCTCCACCACTGCGTCGAGGCGGGGCTCGACCTGGCGATGGTCAACCCGAACCACATCACTCCCTACGGTGAGATCCCGGACGATGAGCGGGAGCTGACCGACGACCTCGTCTTCAACCGCCGCGAGGACGCGCTCGAGCGCTTCATCGCCCACTTCGAGTCGAAGGGCGAGGAGGCCGAAGCCGAGACCGCCGACCCGACCGCCGGGATGGAGCCCGAGGAGGCCCTGCACTGGCACATCCTGCGCCGCAAGAAGGACGGCGTCGAGGAGTGGATCGATCGCTCGGTAGAGAAGATCGGCGCCGTCCCCACCCTCAACGAGGTTCTCCTGCCGGCGATGAAGGAGGTCGGCGACAAATTCGGCGCCGGCGAACTGATCCTGCCCTTCGTCCTGCAGTCGGCCGAAGTGATGAAGCGCGCGGTGGCGCAGCTGGAGAACTACCTCGATCGAATCGAGGGCCACACCAAGGGCAAGGTCGTGATCGCGACCGTCTTCGGCGACGTCCACGACATCGGTAAGTCGCTCGTCAACACGATCCTCACCAACAACGGCTACACGGTGATCGACCTCGGCAAGCAGGTCCCCGTCGAGACGATCATCGAGGCCGCGGTCGAGAACGAGGCCGACGCGATCGGCCTCTCGGCGCTCTTGGTCTCGACCTCGAAGCAGATGCCGACCTGCATCGCCGAGCTGCACCAGCGGGGACTCGACTTCCCGGTCCTTATCGGTGGCGCCGCGATCAACCGCGACTTCGGTCGTCGCACTCTCTACCCGAAGGGCAAAGAGTCCGACGAGGTCTACGAGCCCGGCGTCTTCTACTGCAAGGACGCCTTCCAGGGCCTCGACACGATGGACGCGCTGGTCGACGACGCCGCCCATGCCGCCCTGGTCGAGCGGATCAAAGCCGAGGCCAAGCAGCTGCGCGAGAAGCCGGTCGTAGTCGACGATGCGCCGCCGGCCACGGATGACAGCGTCCGCTCCGCCGCCCGCACCGACACGCCGATCCCGGCGCCGCCGTTCTGGGGCGTGCGCGAGCTTCCGATCGACCTCGAAGACGTCTTTCCCTACCTGGACCGCCACGTGCTCTTCAAGCTGCACTGGGGCGGGCGCGGGGTCAAGGGCGAGGCCTGGCGCGAGCTGATCGAGGGAACCGCCGAGGAGGAGGGCTTCGCGGCGCGCCTGGAGCGGATGTGGAGAGAGCAGGACTACCTGCACCCGCGAGCGCGACTTGGCTACTTCCCCTGCAACGCCGACGGCAACGAGCTCGTCGTCTTCGATCCGGAGGATCACAAGCGGGAGCTGGAGCGTCTCGTCTTCCCCCGCCAGCCGCGGCACGACCGGATCTGCCTGGCCGACTTCTACCGGCCGCTGGACTCCGGCGAGCGCGACGTGGTCGCGCTGCAGGGCGTCACCGTGGGGCCCGAGGTGACCGAGCTGATCGAACGCCTCGAGCGCGACGGCGAGTTCGCCGAACAGCTCTACGTGCACGGGCTCGGCGTCCAATCCGCCGAGGGCCTGGCCGAGTGGCTCCACTCCGAGGTTCGGCGCCAGCTTGGGATCGATCTCGACCAGGGACGACGCTACTCGTGGGGCTATCCCGCCTGCCCGGATCAGTCAGAGCACGAGAAAGTCTGGCGCCTGCTCGACCTCGAAGAGATCGGGATGACCCTCTCCGGTGGCTACGCGGTGATGCCGGAGCAGTCGACGGTGGCAATCGTGACCCACCACCCGCAAGCGGTCTACTTCGGGATGAAGTCGGGCTTCATCCCCGCCGAAAAGGCGCCGGACGAGCTGATCGCCGGCACCGCCCGCGGCGGCGGGCTGCCGCCGGAGTCCGATCCGGACTCCGGCTCCGACGGCGAGGACGCCGAAGCGTCCCCTGCCCCCGAGCTCAGCCGCTGAACCGGCCGGGAACTTCCGCCGGGTGCAGCGCCGGGCGCTGCCAGTTGCGACCTTCGTAGGCCTCCTCGAAGCCCGCCCGCCGCAGGTTGCGGGTGACGGCCGACCAGGAGGCAAGGTCGCATTCCCCGACCTCGACGAAGACCGTGTGGCAACCGGCCCGATGAGCATCGAGCAGGCGCCGGTGCAGCAGGGCTGCGTTGCAGCCGTGCCCTCGTGCCCCCTCGAGCGTCGTGCCGGCGCCGAGCTGGGCGACCCCGTCGACGATCAGCATCGAACCGGTGGCGACAGGCACCTCGTCGGGTCCTAGCGCCGCCGTGTAGCAGTGCCACCCGTTCCGCTGCGGCAGGGAGAAGAACAGCGTCCCTGCCACCAACGGTATTTCCAGCGCTTCGGCGGCGATCGTGCTCAACCCTTCGCCTTCGGCTTCGTCTTCGCCCAGGCGGTAGATCGTGATGCCCAGATCGACGGGGAAGTCGGGCGGCGAGCCGTCGCGGACCATTTTCACCCAGCCCGCCCCGCGCTCGTAGCCTCTCGCCCCCAGCCAGCCTTCGGCGTCGGGCGCCCCGGGCCGACCGGCCGCTACCGGGATCCGGTAGTCGACTTCGCGTGCCCGCATCCATTCAATCGCCGCGCCCAGATGGCCGCCCTCGATCGCCCCTGGCTCCGCCGCTCCCTGAATCTGCTGCAGCAGATGGACCTCGGGCAGGTCGCCGAAGGCGGTCGCCTGCACCGGCCCGAACCTCTCAACTTCAACCCCCGATTCGGAGATTGCTTCCGGAACCACTGAATCCCACATGTCGCGCCGGAAGCGCTGCGCGACTCTCTCCAACACTGCTGAGTCGTATCTCACGGCTCCCTTTCCCCCAGTTCGCGCGAGTAGTTGGCCGATTGCTCGACTCTATGCACATTACTGTGGACCCGTCAAGGAACCTTGTCGTTCTGACTATGAAGAGGGCCCGAGAAGGCGGGCCAGGGCACCGCTTGGATGGAGCGGCGCCGGCCGCACGCCTTCCCGAGCCAGGAGTGCCGGCCTGGGAATGGTGGCGGCACGCCTCCGCCGCGGATACTAGATCAATACATCAGAGTTTTTTAGCACTTAAGCGGACCCTCGCAAATTGCGGCTATGACTGCGGGTGCCCGGGGCGCGCCCGGGGCTTGGGCTCGAGCCGCACCGGCGTGGTCTGGAGCGCCTGCATGCGCAGGTCGCTCCAGGTCAAGCCCTCGCGGACGAGGGCGGGCAGGCCCAAGGCGACCGCGGTGGCGATCTCCACCGCTTGCAGGATCACGCCGTAGGCCAGCGCGTCCTGGGTGCTGATGCCGAACCCCGTGTGGAGAACGCTGATCACAGCGAGCTGGAAGACCCCGATGTTCGACGGCGTCGCCGGCACAACCGCGGTCACGTTGACGGCGAAGAGGACGGCGGCAGCAGCTCCGATCCCAGCCTGGCCGTCGAGGCCGAGGGCATAGAGGAGCGCCCAGCAGGAGGCGAGCTGGATCGCCCAGGCGGTGAGCTGGGCGGCAGCCGCCAGGGTCCCGTGACGCGGGTCCTTGAAGACCGTCAGGCCGGCCCTGACCTGGATCAGGGCGCCGTGGATCATGCCCCCCAGGCGCGCCATGCGGCCGTTGCCGTTGCGGCGCATCAGCAGCGGCGCGAAGAGGACGACGATCAGCACCAACAGCGGAACGAGACTGAAGACGAAGAGCTGCTTCGTCCCCGAGTGGAAGAGGGGCGTCGTCGAGACGATGATCACGCCGAGCAGGACCAGGGCGACGAGGTTCAGCAGCGTCTGCGAGACGAGCGTGCCGAGCAGCACCGGAAAGGTTTCCCGCATCCGGCCGCTGCGCCGGGCCAGGGTCAGGGCGCGAGCCGGCTCGCCGAGGCGCGCCGGCAGCGTCGCCGACATCAGCACCCCGATCATCGTCGCCGAGGTGACGTCGCGGCGGCGGATCGGGCGATTCGGAAGCGCCGCGCGGGCGATCCAGTACCAGGAGGCGGCGCGGAAGAAGAGCGAGCTGGCCATCAGAGCGCAGGCGATCAGCACCCAGGTCAGGTTCGAGCGAACGATGCTTTCGACGACCTTGTCGATGCCGATCTTCTGGGCGGCGAGCAAGGTCAGCCCGACCCCCATGATTCCGGCGATCGCGAGGCCCAGGCGGCGGGCGACGACGCGGCCCTTCTTCTGCGCCTGAGCGGGGGGCGGGTCGAGCGAGGGGAGCCGCTCGGCGGGCCGTCTCGGGCCGCCGTCGGCGGGCCGCAGCCCAGCCCAGTGGGCAAATCGCTCGGAGGCGAGAACGGGCTTGGGGGCCTCGATCGCCCGCTCGTAGACGGCGGCTACCTGATCCGCCACCCGCGGCCAGGCGTACCTTTGCGCGCTGCGACGGGCCGCTTCGCCCATCTCCCGCAAACGCTCGGGCTCGAAGTGGACCCGCTGCAGCTCCTCGGCAAGGCGCTGCGGGTCACCGGGCGGGACCAAGAGGCCATCGACGCCGTCGCTGACGACGTCGCTGTAACCGGCGATCGCGGATGCGATCACCGGCGTCCCGGCGGCAAAGGCCTCGGTCAGGACCATCCCGAAGCTCTCGCCCGACAGCGAGGGGGCGCAGAGGAGGTCGGCGCGGTGGAGGTCGGCCCAGAGCTCCTCGCGCGAGACCCGGCCGCGGATGTCCATGAAGCGGAGCAGATCCGGATCCGCGACGTAGCGCAGGATCTCCTCGCGTTCGGAGCCAATCACGGTCAGACGGCAGGGGACGTGCTCGACCAGGGCGTTGAAGGCGGTGAGGAGGATCGGCAGTCCCTTGCGCTCCTCGGAGCGGCCGACGAAGAGGATCTTCAGCTCGGCGTCGGCTGCCTTCGGCGCCTTCGGCGCCGCGTCGACATCGACGCCGTTGGGGATGATTCTGTACTCGCCGCCGAACCAGCGTCGACCGGTCCAAGCGGCGGCTTCGGAAACGGCGATTCGAGCCGAGAGCCGGTTGAAGACCCGGCGGGCGCCGAGCGCGTTGGCGATGTGGTTGGGGAGCGGCTTCGTCGCGTAGGTGTGGAAGGTGCCGACGACCGGGTCGCGGGCACCGAGGGTGGCGTTCCAGCCGACCAGCGGCACCACGGGCTCGTGCACGTGGATGACGTCGAACTCCGCGGCGCGGACCGCGCGGCGCGGCGCGGCCACCCCACCGGCAGGGAACGGCGCCAGGTTCGAGACCGAACCGTTGGCGCCGAAGCCCATCGTGCGACCGAGCGGCGTCAGGTATTCGGGCAGCTCGCGCGCTTCGGCCGGCGCCCGGTGCAGGGCACGGCTGAGCCGACCCGGCGGGTCGACGGGGGCGAGGACGCGGACATCGTGGCCTCGACCGAGAAACTCCTCGGCAAGAGCCTCAACGTGCCGGTTCACGCCCCCCTGGTAGGACCAGGAATATGGCGAGACGAGACCTATGCGCACGAACGATTAAGGGTAGATCATCGCTCGGAACGCAGAGAAAGGGAATCCGTACCGCTCTCCGCCCAGGCGAAGCCGGTGAAGACGAGCAGGTAGGCCGCGCCGATCTCGAGCAGGAGCGCGCCGGAATCGTTGGCGAGGGTTCCGATCGCGGTAGCGGCGAGAGCCCCGGTCAGCCCGGCGCGCACGGCGGGCACCCCCGCGAGCCAGGCCCGCAGGCGATCGCGCCGGAGGTAGGCGAGAACGGCGACAGCCGCGACGACGGGCAGGAAGGCGAGCAGTACCGGCCGGGCAAAGCTGTGGACTGAGAGTTGGAGTCGTCGCTGGGCGACGTCGGCGAGGTCTCCCAACCCGCCGGCGTCGAGGACCGAGCGGGTGAGGTGGGCGTTGGCGCCGCTGAGGAGATCGACCAGGGCGAGCAGCGCGAGAACCGCGAGCGGTGCCGCGACCAGGGCGAGGGCGAGCGGGCGCTTGCCTCGATCGGCGATCGCCATGGCGGCGACGGCGGCCCCGACCGGAAAGACGATCGCCGCGCCGACGTCGGCGCCGAAACGACCGGCGGCGAAGACGACGGCCGCCAGGAGGCCAAGCCCGAGGAAGACCCAGGCGGAAGCCCGCGCCGAGGATCGGGGCGCGAAGGCGGCGAGCCCAGCGCCGGTGCCGGCCAGCACCAGCACTGCCAGGAGCGCCTCGAGCTCGTTGCCGATCCCGTAGAAGCGGACGCCGAGGCCGGGATTTGGACCGAGCAGCGAGAGCGAAGTCAGCGGCGAGCCGGCGATCGCGTCGATCGCGTAGGCGAGGACGGTGAACGCCGCGGCGACGGCGAGGGCCCGGTAGCCCCGCAGGAGCAGCAGGGTGAGCACAGCCAACGCCGGGGCGAGCAGGAGCACGAGCAGGCGTTCCGCGGTCTCCCCCGGCTCCAGGGCCGCCCCGAGCAAGAGGACGAGCGGCAGGTAGACGATCGCCAGGCCGGTCACGCGGACCGCCGGCCGCGCCAGGCGGCCGCGGCTCAGCAGGGTCGCCAGCGCCAGAGCCAGCAGCCAGATGGCGATGTTCAGCCCGATCACCGGGCCCCGCCGCGAGGAGATCACCTCCATCCGGGCGCCGAGCGAATCGATCGCCGCCGGGTCGACACTTCCCTCACTGCGGATCGGCTGACCCGACATCTCCGTTGGGATGCCAATCCCGAAGTGGTCGAGGATCGTCGGCGCTACGTCGGTTGAGAGGACGTAACCGTCCATGCGGGTGCTGTCCGAGATCAGGTTGCCATCGAAGCCGGGTCCCGCAATGCCGATCGGCAGTGGCGCGTCATCTCTCCCAGTCGGCCGCGCGATCGCGATCACCAGGTCGCGTCCTGCGGGCGAGAGTCGGTTCAGCCCCCCCCGTCGAGCCTCGAAGAGGAGGGGCGGTACGCCCGCCTGCTTCAAGGTCGCAGCAAGAAGGCCGGGAACGATGTCCGCAGGGGCAGATTCGGCCCGCTCTTTCACAGCCCGCCACCACGCGGTGGGATCTCCTTCCCGCTCCGGCAAGTCCTCGTCGTACAGCGAGTCGAAGACGCGGTTGCCCTGACCGATGTCGAGGTAGGTCTGGGTGGCCGAAACAGTGCCGAGGCCGGCGCTCATCAGACCTGGCGAGAAACCCGCCTCGGCGAGCTCGTCCACGGTCGTCCCCGAGGGCAGCAGCACCAGGTGTACCGCGGGGAGGTTCTTCGCGGTCGCCGCCGGCGCCAGAGTCAGGAGCAGGACGAGCGCTATCGTGGCCCCGATGGCCGATCGCACGTTCGCCAAGTTCTCGTTTTTCAAGATCGATCCAGCCTGGCGTCGTCGGGACTCGGAGCTGCGCGCGGCCGACAAGCAGGAGTTCCTCGCCGCCTGCGAGAACTTCGCGGTTGACCGCTCTCTGCGCGCCTACTCAACCATAGGCACGCGTGGCGACGTCGACCTCGTCCTGCTCACCCAGAGCCCGAACCTGAATGACATCCACACCTTTCACGTCGTCCTCGGCCAGAGCGGCTTGGCGAAATGGACGAGCACGCCGTACTCGTTTCTCTCGATGACGAAAAAGTCGCCCTACTCGGCAGAGGACGCGCGGCCGGAGATCTGCACCTCGGAGCGCAAGTACCTCTTCCTCTACCCGATGGTCAAGCAGCGCCGCTGGTACGGGCTGGCGCCGGAGGAGCGTGGCCGGATCATGAAAAGCCACATCGAGGTCGGCCGCCGCTACCCCGAGATCACGATCAACACGACCTACTCCTACGGGATCGACGATCAGGAGTTCGTCGTCTGCTTCGAGGGCGACGACCCAGGTGAATTCCTCGACCTCGTCAACGAGCTGCGCCCGACCGAGTCGAGCGAGTACACCGAGCTGGAGACGCCGATCTTCACCTGCGTCTCGATGTCCGTCGCCAAGGCGCTGGACGGGCTCGACGGCACCCCCAGCGCCGTCGGCACGAGCGCCCCGGCGCTCGGCTGAGGCTCCGAGTTCCCTATTCTTTCGCGCTCCAATGAGCAAGATCGGAACCGAAGAGACCCCCCTCCGCGTCGCCATCGTCGGCGCCGGCCCCTCAGGCTTCTACGCCGCTGAGCACATCCTCAAAGACGGCGATTTGCACGCCCAGGTCGACCTCTTCGACCGCCTGCCGACCCCCTTCGGGCTGGTCCGCGGCGGCGTCGCCCCCGACCACCCGAAGATCAAGTCGGTGACCCGCGTCTACGAAAAAACCGCAGCCCGCGACGGTTTTCGCTTCTTCGGCAACGTCAAGATCGGCCACGACATCGAGGTCGAGGATCTCGAACGGCTCTACCACGCGATCGTCTTCACGGTCGGCTGTGAGACCGACCGCCAGCTGGGCATTCCCGGCGAGGACCTGCCCGGCAGCCACGCCGCCACCTCCTTCGTCGGCTGGTACAACGCCCACCCCGACTACGCCGACCGCGAGTTCGACCTCTCGAGCGAGCGCGCCGTGGTGATCGGCAACGGCAACGTGGCGATGGACGTCGCCCGGATGCTCGCCCTCACCGACCACGAGCTGCGCCAGACCGACACCGCCGACCACGCGATCGAGTCCCTCGACGCGAAGCAGATCCGCGAGATCGTCGTCCTCGGTCGCCGCGGCCCGGTCCAAGCCGCCTTCACCAACCCCGAGATCAAGGAGCTCGGGGAGATGGAGGACGCCGACGTCATCGTCGACCCGCAGGAGGTCGAGCTCGACCCGGCCAGCCAAGCCTTCCTCGAGTCCGAGGAGGCCGACAAGACGACCAAAGTCAACGTCGAGACGCTGAAGGAGTTCTCGCAGCGCCAGCCGGAGGGGAAGAAGCAGCGGATCGTCCTCCGCTTCCTCGCCTCCCCGGTCGAGATCAAGGGCGACGGCAAGGTCGAATCGATCGTCGTCGGTCGCAACGAGCTGGTCTCCGAAGGCGGCGCCCTGCGCGCCCAGGACACCGGCGAGCGCGAAGAGCTCGAGTGCGGACTGGTCCTGCGATCGGTCGGCTACACCGGCGTCCCGATCGAGGGCGTCCCCTTCGACGAGAAGCGCGGCCTAATCCTCAACGAAGGCGGTCGCATCCTCGACTCCCACGACGCCGGGCACAAGGTTGGTCACTACACCGCAGGCTGGATCAAGCGCGGCCCCTCGGGGGTGATCGGGACCAACAAGAAAGACGCGCTGGAGACGGTCCAGCACCTCCTCGCCGATGTCAAGAGCGGCACCCTTCTCAGTCCCGAAAGCCCCGACCCCGTCGCCGTCGAGGATGTGCTGCGTGAGAAAGGCACCCGCTACGTCAGCTTCGAGGACTGGCAGGCCATCAACGAGGCCGAGGTCGGCCGCGGCGAGCCGCACGGCCGCCCGCGGGTCAAGTTCGTCCGGGTCGAGGAGATGCTCGAGACCCTCGGCGAGCGCCTCGCCGGCTGAGCACAGTGGCCGCCGACCTGGTTGAGCTGAAGGGGATGATCGAGGCTGCCCTGCCGGGCGCCACCGTCGAGGTGATCGACGAAACCGGCACCGGTGACCACCTGCGGGCAACCGTCAGCGCCCCGCAGTTCGACGGCCTCTCCCGGATCGACCAGCACCGCCTGGTCAAGGCCGCGGTCAAAGAGCGCTTCGACGACGGCACGATCCACGCGCTCTCGGTGAAGACCAGCGTTCCGGGCTAGTCGCAAAGTCGCGGACAAAAAGTTACACTTCTGTTTCCCACACGTAGGGCTTTTCCTTCTACGCTGGAGGCATGGAGGTCATGCGATCTACCTGGACCGATTCACGTCTCGACGAATTCAAGGATCAGGTCAACAAGAGCCTGAATGACCTGGGGCAGCGCATGGACCACCAGAGCGACAGGATCGATCGCCTCCAGCACACCATCCTGGTCGTCGGCGGTGGCCTTTTCGCCGCCTTCGTGGCCGTCTTGGCGGCGATCATCGGGTTGATCGCAACCCAGATCTAAGCCCAGGCCTCCGCCTCCCTACAATGCCCCCATGGCCGACCCAGAGCTGAAGTCCAAAATCGAAGAGCTGATCGCAGCTAACCCGGCCCTGCTGTTCATGAAAGGGACCCCGGACATGCCGCGCTGCGGATTCTCGATGCGCGTGGTCCAGGTGCTGGACCAGGTCGACGTCGACTACGGAGCGATCGACGTCCTCCCCGCGCTGCAGCCGCTGCGCGAGGTGACGGCGGAGATCTCCGACTGGCAGACCTTCCCGCAGCTCTACGTCAACGGCGAGCTGCTCGGCGGCTGCGACATCGTCGAGGAGATGTTCGAGTCCGGCGAGCTGGCCGAGGCCCTCGGCGTCGACCAGCCGGCCGAGGCACAGGTCGCACCGACCGCGCCCCCGGCGCAGTCGCCACCGCTGCAGATCGAATAGCTAGACGGCCGCTTGCTCGGCCGCGTCCTCTTTCACCTGGAAAGAGGAGCCGCAGCCGCAGGCCGCAACGACGTTCGGGTTATTGACCTGGAAGCCGGCGCCCTGGAGGCCTTCGACGTAGTCGACCTCCGAGCCGAAGACAAACTGCATGCTGACCTTGTCGACGATGACGGCGACGCCGTCTACCTCGAAGACGTTGTCGTCCTCCTTGGCCTTATCGAAAGCCAGCGCGTACTGAAAGCCTGAGCAGCCACCGCCGCGGACCGCAACTCGGAGCGCCTGCTCGGCACCATCCGATTGCGAGCCAAGCAGCTCGCCGATCTTCTCGGCGGCCTTGTCGGTCAGGGTGATTGCTGCCTGTGGCGTATCGGTCACTTCACAAAGTGTAGCGTGATGGGTCGTCGGTCCGGGTTGGTCGGCGCGTCTAGAATCGGTTTGTGAGCTCGCCAGCCGAGACTGCGGTCGTCTGCGACACGACCTGCTACCTGCCGACCGACCTCTTGGCCCAGCGGGGGATCCAGGAGATCAGCCTCTACGTTTCGGTCGACGGCGAGC
This sequence comes from Solirubrobacterales bacterium, assembly GCA_033856415.1. Taxonomy (GTDB): domain Bacteria; phylum Actinomycetota; class Thermoleophilia; order Solirubrobacterales; family 70-9; genus VAYN01. The sequence goes on from JAWVFA010000004.1 coordinate 17,270, forward strand.
AGGAGCGGGAGTCGGAGATCTCCGACTTCGACGCCTTTTACGAGCGTCTGCGCAGCTCGGACAGCGGGGCGACTACCTCGCAGCCCTCGATCGGCGACTTCCTCGAGGTCTACGAACCGCTCCTCGCCGAAGGGCGGGAAGTGGTCTCGATCCACATCTCGGCCGGCATCTCCGGCACCTTCGAGGCCGCCGGCCAGGCGCGCGAGCGGCTGATCGAGGAAGACAAAGGCGGAGAGCGCCTGTACCTGCTGGACTCGCGGTCCGCCGCCGGGGGCATGGGCCTCTGCGCACTGGGGGCCTCCTCGGCCGCCAGGGCAGGTGCCAACGCGGCCGGCACGATCGCCCAGGCCGAGGAGACCCGCAACGACCTGAAGATGTGGTTCGCGATCGACACCCTCGAGTACCTGCGCCGTGGCGGCCGCATCGGCGGCGCCCGCGCCTGGATCGGCAGCGCCCTGAAGATCAAGCCGATCCTCACCCTGGAAGAGGAGATCACCCCGGTCGAGCGCGTCCGCACTCGCGCCCGTTCGCTGGAGCGGCTGCGCGGCTACGCCCGCCAGCGGCATGACTCGGGCCGTGACGGCTGGGTCGTCCAGTACATCCAGGACAAAGAGACGGCCGACTCGCTGGTCGAAGACTGCTACGAGATCTTCGGCGGCGACCCGGCCTTCATCTCCGAGGTCGGACCCGTCCTCGGCGCCCACGTCGGCCCGGGACTACTCGGCGTCGGCAGCGTCCGCACCGACCTCATCGGCTAGGACGCCGTCAGCCGCGGCGCTTGCGCCTGCGCAACATTGCGCGTGCGCCAATCAGGAACCCGACGGCGGCCGCGCCGACCATCAACTGCTGTTTGTGGTCCTCGACCTGCTGGCGCCAGTCGGTCAGCTCATTGACGCGGTGGCGCAGGGCCTCGACAGAGCTGCCCAACTGCCGGCGCCGGAGATCGATGTCGCGGCGGATCTCCGCCGGGGAACGGCCGGGGGCACCGGTGCTCACGAGACCTCCCTTTCGAGCATCTCCTTGGTCAGCTTCGCCTCTTCGATCGCCTGCTCGGGTACAGGCGGGGCCCCCGCCTTCAGCGCTTTGGAAGCGATCCAGCCGGCGAGAGCGGCGAGCAGCAGGAAGATCGCCGCGGTGACGAAGTAACCGGCCCAGATGTTGCCGCTGAACAGTCCTTCGCCCAGGAGCCAGGCAATCCCGTGCAGGATCATGATCAGCGCCAGGAAGGCGAAGGCGCCGGCGGCGATGCCCACGGCAGAGCCTTTGAGGATCTTGCTGACTTTCTCGGAGACCTCGGCCTTCGCGAGCTCGATCTCCTCGCGCACGAGCGTCGACGCGTTTTCGGAGACCTCGACGACGAGGTCGGCGATCGAGCGCTGATCGGGCGGCGGGGGCGGTCCCGGCGGCGGGATCGGGGGCGGGTTCTGCGGCGGCTCGGGCATCGCTGCTCCTAGTCCGGCGGGTCTTCGTTGTAGATGCGGCGGTAGACCAGCGACGCGACGCGCGCGGCGGCAATGCTCGCGAGCGCGCCAGTGGCGGCCAGAAGGCCACTCCAGACGAGACGCTTGACCAGATCGTTATCCACTAGCTCGAACCTTTCCCCATGCGAAGTCGCCAGTAAACCCTATTCGCGCGGCTCGAGGCCGTCGCAGATCGTCGTGACAAGGAGATCCCGCGCCTCGTCGAAGTCTGTATCGGAGGCGGGGATGGTCCCGAAGATCCAGCCGGAGAGGAGCTGCTCGATCGCCCCGTAGAAGGACATCGAAGCGAACATCGGCGCGACGTCGTCGCGGAATGCCCCGCTCGCCTGCCCGTCGGCGACGATTTTCGCGATCGACTCGTAGGCGCGGCGGATTTCCTCGAGGTGGGTTTTGCCGAACGAGTTGGCGGCGCGGGTGACCTCGACAATGATCACCTTCATCAGCTCCGGATCGTGGCGGTAGGAGTCGAAGATGAACCTCGCCACCGCGCCGAGCTTCTCGCGCGGGTCGGCGCCGGTCCTGTCGGTCTCCTCGATCGCCGCCAGGAGGAGCGACCAGCGCTCGATGAAAAGTTCGTTCAGGACCTCGTCCTTGGAGCTGAAGTAGTGGTAGACGAGCCCGTAGGCGACTCCGGCCTCGTCGGCGATGTCGGAGACGCGGGTCGCGTGGAAGCCCTGGCGGGCAAAGACACGGATCGCGGCGTCGAGGATCAGGCGGCGTTTGTCGGCGGGCGGCGCCTGCGCCATCAGCTGCGGAGCTCCGTCGGCTGCGGCCAGTCGTAGGCGTCCGGCTGGCGGTTGGCGAGGGACGGCAGCGACTCGCGGATGCGGGCCTGCGCCTCGAAGTCGAGCTCGGCAGCTATGAAGCCCTCGCCGTCGGGGGCGGTCGCGAGCACGACGCCCCAGGGGTCGACGATCGCCGAGCGGCCGAAGGAGCTGTAGTGCGGCGGCGCCTCTCCCCACTGGTTCGGCGCGATGACGAAGAGCTGGTTCTCGATCGCCCGCGCCCGCAGCAGGACTTCCCAGTGGTCGCGCCCGGTCGCCAGCGTGAAGGCCGACGGCAGTGCGATCAGCTTGGCGCCGCGCAGGGCGAGGATGCGGAAGAGCTCGGGGAAGCGGAGGTCGTAACAGACGGTGAGGCCGACGGTGAGGGCCCCGACTCCGGCGACAACCGGCTCGTTCCCGGGGCGCTCGAACTCCGACTCGCGGTAGGAGACGCCGCCGGCGTCGACGTCGAACATGTGGATCTTGCGGTAGACGGCGACGTCCTCGCCATCGGGTCCGATCAGGACCGAGGTGTTGGAAGCCTTCTCGCCCTCTCCCCCCCGCTCGGAGATGCTGCCGGCGACGAGGTGGATCGAGAGCTCGCGCGCCCAGCCGCGCGCCGCAGTCAGGCTCGGGCCGTCGAGCGGCTCGGCGCCGGCGACGAGTTCCTCCCCGCCGGCCAGCAGGTTCCACTTCTCCGGCAGGGCGACGAATTCGGCGCCGTCGGCGGCCGCCGCGCGGACCAGGCGCTCGGCCGCTGCCAGGTTCCTTTCCTTATCCCCGTTGGAGTTGAGCTGTACCGCCGCTGCGCGCAACGCATGCCCTTCGTTGATTGACCAGTCAATCGGCAACCGCAGTATATGAACGCCTTGGGGACGCGTGACCAAGCAGATCAAGGACGCAGGGAGCGTGGCGTGCTCTGCACGCGAGCGACCGAGGACGCAGATATGCGCCGGTCAGGCGCCCCCAAGCTGGCGGGCGACGATGCGGTCGAAAAGGCGAGTCGGGATCAGCGGCTGGATCCGCGCCTGCACCTTGGCGTCGAGGCCGACCAGGTAGCGCGTCTTCGGCCGGCTCGATTCGAGCGAGTGGGAGATCGCCTTCGCCACCTTCTCCGGTGGGATGCCGCGTTCGGCGGTGTCTTCGATCACCTTGCGGAACTTCTCGATCGCCGCCCCGTAGAGCAGGGACGTCTGCGGAGACTTCGCCTCGATCTCCTCGGCTTTGCTCTGGCCCCGCTCCCAGATCGGGGTGTCGATCGAGCCCGGCTCGATGATCGCGACCTCGATCCCCCAGGGGCGCAACTCCTGGCGAAAGACGTCGCCGATCGCCTCGGTCGCGAACTTCGAAGCGTGGTAGGGCCCGCCGAAGGGGAAGGCGATCCGGCCGCCGATCGAGGCGAGGAAGACGATCCGCCCTTCGGCCCGGCGGATGGCCGGCAGCATCGCCTGCGTCACCGCTACGTAGGCGACGAGGTTGACCTCGAGCTGGTGGCGGAGGTCGTCGAGGGGGATCGTCTCCAGCGGGCCGGGGACCGCGACGCCGGCGTTGTTGACGAGACCGTCGAGGCCGCCGTCGCTCTCCGCCTCGACCTGCGCGGCCGCAGCGGCGATCTGCTCGGGCTCGGTGACGTCGAGGGTGACGGGGACCAGATTCGGCGAAGCCTCCTGGCTCAGGCTCTCGGCGTCAGCCTCCTTGCGAACGCCGGCGAAGACCCGCCAGCCAGAGCCGTCGAGGCGCAGCGCGGTGGCGCGGCCGATCCCGGTGGACGCTCCGGTGACAAGGACGGATCTCACGTAAGGGAGGCTACTGAGGCGTAACCTTTGACTTTCGTGGACGAAGTCATCAAGGACGATGCCGAGCGCAAGCAGGTCACGGTGCTTTTTGCCGACGTCAGCGGCTCGATGGACCTCGCCGAGCAGGAGGACCCGGAGGAGTGGCGCGGGATCATGCAGCGCTTCTTCTCAACCCTGGCCGAGGCCGTCACCCGCTTCGAGGGGACGGTCGACAAGTTCACCGGCGACGGGATCATGGCGATCTTCGGCGCCCCAGTCGCCCACGAGGACCACGCCAGGCGCGCCTGCTACGCGGCGCTGCAGATGCTCGACGACGTCGCCGAGTACGCGGCGGAGCTGCGGCGGGCCAAGGGGCTCAACTTCTCGACCCGGATCGGGATCAACTCCGGCGAGGTCGTCGCCGGCGCGATCGACGGCGGCGGGGGCTCCTCCTACACCGCGATCGGCCACACCGTAGGGCTGGCGCAGCGGATGGAGGCCCTGGCCGAGCCGGGCAAGGCCTACCTGACCGAGAGCACTTCCGCGCTGGCCCGCGGCTACCTCGACCTCCACGATCTCGGCGAGTTCGAGATCAAGGGAGCGAGCCGGCCGGTGCAGGTCTTCGAGCTTGCCGGGGTCGGCCAGGCGCGATCGCGCCTCGACCTCGCCCGCGAGCGCGGCTTCTCCCAGTTCGTCGGCCGCGCGGCTGAGCTGGAGCGCCTCGACCGGGCGCTGGAGCGCGCCAGCAGTGGCGAGGCGACCGCGGTCGGGGTCGTCGCCGAACCGGGAATCGGCAAGAGCCGGCTCTACCACGAGTTCGCGCAGCGCTGCCGCAGCGAGGGGCTCGAGGTCTTTGAGGCGCAGGGACAGGCGCACGGCAAGTCGATCCCGTTCATGCCGATCCTGCAGATGCTGCGCTCCTTCTACGGGATCGGGGACCAGGACCCCGAGCAGCTGGCGCGGGAGAAGATCGCCGGCCGCTCGCTCCTTCTCGACCCCGGCTTCGCCGAGGACCTGCCGCTGATCTTCGACTTCCTCGGCGTGCCGGACCCCGAGCGACCGGTGCCGCGGATGAACCCCGAAGGACGGCAGCGGGCGCTGGCCGACTTCCTCTGCCGGCTGGTCAGCAACCCCTCGCGGCGCAAGATCCTGGTCCTGATCGTCGAGGACCTGCACTGGATCGACGAGGGCAGCCAGGCGATGCTGAACGGCCTGGTCGAAGGCATGGAAGGAACGCCGACCCTCGTCCTCGTTAACTACCGGCCCGAGCACAAACCGACCTGGGAGGGCGCGTCGGCCTACGAGACGATCGAGCTGCAGCCGCTTGACCGCGCCGACACCGTGAAGCTGCTCGGCGATCTGGCCGGCCAGGACCCCTCGCTGGACGGGATCGACGAGCCGATCCACGAGCGCACCGGCGGCAACCCTTTCTTCATCGAGGAGATCGTCCGGGAGCTGGCCGAGTCCGGCTATCTACAAGGCGAGCGCGGGTCATACCGGCTGGCGAAGCCGATCGAGGACGCGGGCGTGCCCGTCACCGTCCAGGCCGTGCTCGGCGCCCGCATCGACCGCCTCGACCCCGCCGCCAAGCACCTGCTGCAGGTCGCCTCGGTGGTCGGCAAGGAGGTCAGCGCCGAGGCGCTGTGGATGACCGCCGGCCACGACGCCGAGACGATGGAGGCCGCCTTGAGCGGATTGGTCGACGGCGGCTTCCTCTACGAAGCCGAGATCTACCCGGAGCGGCTGCTCGCCTTCCGCCACCCCCTCACCCGCGAGGTCGCCTACGGCACCCAGCTCGCCGAACAGCGAGCCGCGACCCACGCCGCGGCGGCGCGGGCGCTGGTCGAGCTCGAGCCACCGGAACGCTACGACGAGCTCTCGGCCCTGGTCGCCGACCACATGCGCCAGGGAGGCGAGCGGCTGGAAGCCGCGCGCTGGTCGGCCCGCGCCGCCTACTGGGCCGGTCACAGCCGCCCGCGCGACGCCCTGCGCCTCTGGCACGACGTGATGGAGCTGACCGCCGAGCTGGACGCGGAGGACGATGAGGTCGCCGCGCTGGCGATCCACTCGCGGCTACTGCAACTGCAGTACGCCTGGCGGGTGGGGATGAGCCGTGAGGAGGAAAGCCGGCTCGCGGCCGAAGCCGAGGAGGTCGCGACGCGGCAGGACGACCTGCACTCGCTGGTCCTGCTCAAGGTCGCGACCGCGGTGCGGCCGGGACTCCCCCATCGCGGGCCGGAGTGGATCGAGGCCGTCCGCGAGACGATCGAGCTCGCCGATCGCTCCGGCGACCGCCACCTGCAGGTGGCCGTTCGGGGAGCCGGCGCCTACGCCTACCTCTGCGTCGCCGACTTCGCCGGCTTCGAGCGGATCCTCGACGAGATGTTGGAGATCGTCGGCGACGACGGCTCGGTCGGCGCCAACATCGTCCTCGGCAGCCCGATCGCCTGGGGCCTGATGGGCAAGGGGATGGTGCGGCGCGAGAAGCTCGAATTCGAGGAGGCGGAGCAACTCTTCGAGCGGGCGCTTGAGGCGGCCGTGGCGGAGGAAGACGCGGAGACGGCGAGCTGGATCCGCAGCAACCAGGCCAGCCTGGTGATCCGCCGGGACCCGGAGGCGGCGCTGGCGATCGCCCGCCGCAACTGCGAGCTGACCGACCGGCTCGGCGACGTCTTCTCGCGCAGCCTCGCGCTCTCGAACCTCGCCTGGGCGCAACTGATCGCCGAGGAAAACGAGGCGGCGCTGGAGGCGATCGAAGAGTCGGAGCGGCTCTACCGCGAGGCGATGGACACCGGCGGCGAGATGGAGGGTTGGCGCGGCCAGCTTCGTGCCCGAGCCCTGGTCCTCGTCGGCCGGGAGGACGAGGGGCTCGCGGTGGCCGAGACGGCGGCTCGGATCGCGCGCGAGCGGGGCATGCTCTGGAGCTACCCGGTGGCGATGCTGACGTTAGCGCGGGCGCGGGCGGCCGCCGGCGCCGAGGGAGTGAACGAGGCCTTCGAGGAGGCCGAGCGCGTGGCGCGCGAGACCGGGGCGACGACGCTGCTGATGGACATCGCGGTCGAGCGCGAACAACTCGAGAGCGCCGGCCTTGCGGCGAAGCCGCGCTTTTAGCTGCGGCGCTCGAGCTCGGCGACCATCAGCTTGGTATGGAGGGCTGCGATCAGGTCCTTGAGCGGCTGCGCGCCGGCTTCGAGCATCTCCACCACCCGCTCGGGCGGGACCTCGCCGGCGAGCCGTTCCATCACCACGTCGACCTCTTGGCGGGCCAGCTCTTCCAGCGCGACTTTGTAGCGCAGGGTGTCGTAGACGGTGAAGCCGATCTGCTCGTCATAGCCGCCGGCGCGGAAGCGGCTGATCGCCTCGATGATCGTCACGTCGGAGGGCGAGTAACCGCGGCTGTTCGGGGTCAGGACCTCGAGCTCGGCGAGCCGGTCGAGGACCTCCTTGGGGACCCCGTAGCGCTTGCGGACCTCGGCGGCGCTGGTGCGGGAGCGCTCGCCGGCCAGCGCCCGGTCGAGGATCTGGTCGCCGAGCTCGAGCATCGCTTCGGCCCGGTCGGGGCCTTCGTCGAGGACATTCTTGATCGCCTTCAGCGGCAGGAACCGCTCCTCCTGCAGGCGCTTGATCAGCTTGATCCGGTCGACGAACTCCGGCGGGTAGTAGGCCATGTTGCGGCTGGTCTTGACCGGCTCGGGCAGCAGGCCCTCGCGCAGGTAGTGCTTGATCGTCGGCGCCGGGACGCCGGAGGCGTCGGCCAGCTCGCGCATCCGCAGCAGTCCGTTCTCCGCCGACGGGACTATTTGCGGATACAGAGACCGGTTTTCGTCCCGTCGGCGGGAAGTTTGCTTGGCGCCGTTGGTGCTCACGCGCGGAACTCCCCCTGCGCGTCGGCGGTCGGGCCGGCGGCGGCGCCGGACTCCTTCATCGCCGCGATCTCCTCGGCCGAGTAGCCGAGGTCGGCCAGGACTTCGTCGGTGTGCTCGCCGAAGGCGGGCGCGGGACGGGTCGGGTCGGCGGGGGTGCGGGAGAAACGCACCGGGTTGCCGAGCTGGCGGACCTTGCCGAGCTCGGGCTGGTCGAGCTCGACGACCATCCCGCGGGCCTTGACCAGCTCGGAGTCGAGCGCCTCGTCGAGATCGAGGACCGGCTCGATGCAGCAGTCGTGCTCGTCGTTGAAGGCGAGCCATTCGTCGCGAGAGCGGGAGCGAAAAACGGCGGCGATCTCTCCCCACGACTCCGAGCCAGGCGCCTCGAACTGCTTCTCGATCAGGTCGGAGCGGCCAACGCCGTTGCAGAGGGCAGCCCAGAACTTCGGCTCCAGGGCGCCGCAGGTGACCCAGCCGTCAGATGCCTCATATGGGAGGTAACAGACGAGACCGCCGGCGAGCTGCTGCTCGCCGCGCCGCGGCACCTCCTCGTCGCAGAAATAGCGGCCGGCGACCATCGCCAGCCAGGAGAGGGCGCCGTCGGCCATCGAGATGTCGACCATCTGGCCCTCGCCCGAGCGCTGGCGCTCGTGCAGCGCCGCCATCACCCCGAAGGCGGCCATCAGGCCGCCGCCGCCGAGGTCGGCGATCTGGCCGGCGGACTGGACCGGCGGCCCGTCCTTGGTGCCGGTCAGGCCGAGCAGCCCGACCAGGCCGAGGTAGTTCATGTCGTGCCCGGCCCGCTGGGCGTAGGGACCGTCCTGGCCATAGCCAGTGATCGCGCAGAAGACGATCTGCGGGTTCTCTTCGCGGATCCGCTCGTAGCCGACGCCGAGCCGGTCGAGGACGCCGGGCCGGAAGCCGTCGAGGACGACGTCGTAGGCGGCGACCAGGCGCAGCAGCGCCTCCTTCCCCCGCTCGGACTTGAGGTCGAGCCGGACCGAGCGCTTGCCGCGGTTGAGCGAGAGATAGAGCGAGGAACGGGTGCCGAGCGCCTGCTGCTCCTCGCCGCCGTAGTAGGGCGGCGCCCAGCGGATGTAGTCGCCCATGCCGGTGTCCTCGACCTTCAGCACCTCGGCGCCGAGGTCGGCGAGCAGCAGCGAGCAGAAGCCGCCCGGGAGCAGGCGGGTGAGGTCGAGGACCTTGACGTCGCTGAGGGGCAGGTCCGCCATCGGGCGGTCCGCCTAGGCCGCTGCCCGTTTGGCGACGCCCAGCAGCTCGCGCGCCTCGGCGACACTCGCGGGGCGACGGCCGATGTCTTCAGCCATCTGCCGCGCCTTGGCGATCAGGTCGCCGTTGGAGCGGCACATCTCGCCGTTCGGCAGGTAGAGGTTGTCCTCGACGCCGGCGCGGACGTTGCCGCCGAGCACCAGCGAGGCGGCGAGCAGCTTCCACTGGTCGCGTGAGATCCCGATCACCTGCCACTGGTTTGGCCCCTCGGGGCCGCCGGGGATCTGGTCGGACATCAGGTTGACGTTGCGCGGGGTCGGGCGGATGCCGCCCGTCACCCCCATCACCAGCGAGATCTGCAGCGGCGGCTCCAGCAGCCCCATGTCGACCAGCGGATCGAGGTTGGCGACGTGGCCGGAGTCGAAGCACTCGTGCTCGGGCTTGACGCCGATCTCTTTCATCGCCGTGAGGAACTCGATGATCGTGTCGAAGCTGTTCTCGAAGACGGCCTTGAAGACGAAGTCCTTGCGCCGCTTCGAGTACTTGGCGTAGTTCATCGAGCTCATGTTCAGCGCGGCGACGTCGGGACGACAGGCGCGCAGGTACTCGATCCGCTTCTCGAGCGGGATCCCGATCGCGCCGGTCGAGTAGTTGACGATCACGTCGCCGACCTCGGCGAGGATCGCCTCGGTGATCGCCTGGAAGTCCTCGACCTCGTAGGAGGGCGTGCCGTCGGGTTTCCGCGCATGAATGTGGATCTGCGAGGCGCCCTCGTCGACCGCGCGCCGCGCCTCTGCCGCGTACTCCTCGGGCGTGTAGGGAATCGCCGGGCACTGGTCGCGGTTGGCGATCACGCCGCTGATCGAGCAGCTGATGATCACCGGGTCGTCGAAAGAGCTCATCGCTCTCCTCCCTGGGTCGCCTTTGTCAACCACCGGTTTACTAAAGCGCCCCGGGCCCTCATACGGGCATCACCCCGTGTCGTTTCTTCGGCTTCTCTACGTGCTTGTTTCTGGACATTTGCAGTGCTTTCGCGATCGTCTGGCGGGTCTCGCGCGGGTCGATGATGTCGTCGATCACCGCGTTGCCGGCGGCGATGTAGGGGTCGATCTGGGCTCGGACGGCGTTCAGCATCGCCTCGCGGGTCGCCTCCGGATCCTCGGAGGCCTCGATCGCCGAGCGGCCGATGATTTCGACCGCACCCTCGGCGCCCATCACCGAGATCTCGGCACCCGGCCAGGCGACGATCAGATCGGGCTCGTAGGCCTTGCCGCACATCACGTAGTAGCCGGCGCCGTAGGCCTTGCGGACGACGACCGTCACCTTCGGCACGGTGGCGCGGCTGACCGCGTAGAGCATCTTCGCTCCGTGGCGGATGATCCCCGCGTGCTCGACTTTCGAGCCGACCATGAAGCCGGGGACGTCCTGGAGGAAGACGAGCGGAATGTTGAAGGCGTCGCAGAGATTGATGAAGCGGGCGGCCTTGTCGGCGGAGTCGTTGTCGAGGACGCCGGCCAGCTGCTTGGGCTGATTGGCGACGATCCCCGCCGGCTGGCCGCCGAAGCGGGCAAAGCAGGTGATCACGTTCTTCGCGAACTTCGGCTTCAGGTCGAACCAGTCGCCGTCGTCGACGATCTCGCGGATCACGTCGTACATGTCGTACGGCTGCCGCGGCGACTCGGGGACGATCTCCATCAGCTTCTCCGACGCGCGCTCGATCGGATCGGAGACGTCGATGACCGGCGGCCGCTCCTCGCAGTTGCCCGGGAAGTAGGAGAGGTACTTGCGGACCGAGGCGATGCACTCCTCGTCGTCGGCCACCTCGAGGTCCCCCACGCCGGACTTGCGGCAGTGGACCTTGGCGCCGCCGAGGTCCTCCATCGAGATCTCCTCGCCGGTGACGGCTTTGGTCAGGTGCGGGCCGGCGAGCGCCATCGCGCCCTGACCGGAGACCATCGGCACGAAGTCCGAGAGCGCCGGGATGTAGGCGGTGCCGGCGGCGCAGGGCCCCATCATCGCCGCGACCATCGGGATCACGCCCGACATTTCGACCTCCTCGCGGAAGAGGTGACCTGAGCCGGCGAAGAGCGAGCCCGCCGCCTCCTGGATGCGGGCGCCGGCGCTGTCGAGCAGCCAGATGAACGGCATCCGCTTCTGCAGCGCCATCTCACGCAGGCGGGTGACCTTGAGCTCGCCGGTCATCCCCATCGAGCCGGCCATCACCGTGAAGTCATAGGCGGCGATGCAGGTGGCGCGACCGTCGACGTCGCCCCAGCCGGTGACGACGCCGTCGGCCGGCGCCTCGACCCCGTCCATCGCCCGCTGGGCGAAGTGCGGGCGGCCGTGGATTCCCATCTCGACAAAGGTCCCCTCGTCGACCAGCAGGTCGATCCGCTCCCGCGCCGTCAGCTTGCCGCGATCGTGCTGTTTAGCGATCTTCTCCTCGCCGCCGCCGAGCTTGGCCTTGGCGCGGCGCTCGTGCAGCTGCGCGGTCAGGTCGGCCAGCGGGGCGGTGCCCGGCAGCAGGTTCGAAGATTTCTCCTCGGTCGCCACTTAACGCCCTTTCCACTGCGGGTCGCGTTTCTCGAAGAAGGCGGTGACCCCCTCGACGATGTCCTCGGTCGTGAAGGTGAGCGAGAGCTGCGAGCGGAGGAACTCGAGCGCGTCGTCGAGCGCCATGTCCTGCTGGCGGTACATCGCATCGTGACCGAGGCGCATCAGCACCGGGCTCTTCGAGGCGAGCTTGGTCGCCCACTCGGAGACCGCGGCGTCGAACTCTCCCGCCGGGACGACCTTGTTGGCGAGGCCGAACTCAACCGCCTCCTCCGCCGAGAGCCGCTCGCCCAGCAGCATCATCTCGTTGACCTTCTTGCGCGGGACGTTGCGGTAGATGATCGACATGATCATGTAGGGGAAGGCGCCGACGTTGATCTCCGGCGTGCCGAAGGCGGCGCCCTCTTTGGCGATCACCAGGTCGCAGGAGAGCGCCAGGCCCATGCCGCCGGCGAGCACGTGGCCGTTGGCGGCGCAGAGCGAGGGCTTGCCCAGCCGCGGCATCAGCCGGAAGAACTCAAGGAAGAGGTCTGAGGCAAAGTGTTTGGCGATCAGCGGCACCTCGGCGGCAAACCCGCCGAGGTCGGCGCCAGCGCAGAAGGCTTTGTCGCCCGCGCCGGTGAGGACGACCGCGCGGACGTCCTCGGAGGCTTTCGCCCGCTTCATCGCCTCGACCAGCTCGGTCAGCATCTGGCCGGAGAGCATGTTGCGCTTGTCCGGGTCGTTAAGTGTCACCGTGGCGACGCCGTCCGCCACCGCGTAGGCGACCTTCTCGCCATGCCACTGCTGATCTCCCTGGGTCATCGGCGCGGACCATAGCACTGAGCTGAAAGTAGGAAGTGCTACTGTCCACTTTGCCCAGGGGGTGTCTGAGCAGAAGGGGTCCTATCCACCCGTCAGCTCAGACACGCCGGCGACGAGGAACAAACCAGGAGGAGAGAGACCAGTGGCGACCGCAACCGACGGCTCCAGCGTCATCAAGCCCGACCACGCAGCAGGGCGTAAGCACTTCATCTTCAGCCAGGAGCACGAAGACCTGCGCGAGTCGATGGAGTCGTGGGTGAAGAAGGAGCTCTGGCCCCACCGCAACGAGTGGGAGGACACCTACTGGCCGACCTCGGCGATGGAACGGGCGGGCGAGCTCGGCTTCCTCGGCCTCTGCTTTCCGGAGGAGTACGGCGGCCAGGGCGGCGACTACTTCTACTCCCTGGTCCGCGCCGAGTGCATGAGCTACTCCGGCTCCGGCGGCACCAACATGGGCTTCGCGGTGCAGAGCGACATGGTCCTCCCCCCCATCCACCTGCTCGGCACCGAGGAGCAGAAGAGGAAGTACCTCGAACCGGGGCTGAAAGGCGAAAAGGTCGGCAGTCTTGGGATTACCGAGCCCGGCGCCGGCTCCGACGTCGCCGGCATCCGCACCACCGCGATCCGCGACGGCGACGAATACGTAATCAACGGCTCCAAGACCTTCATCACCAACGGCCCGCGCGCCGATTTCATCGTCCTCGTCTGCAAGACCGACCCGAGCGAGCGCCACGCCGGCATCACCCTTTTCGTCGTCGACCTGCGCGACGAGAACGGCGAGAAGGTTCCCGGCTTCAGCGTCTCGGCCGAGCTGGAGAAGATGGGGATGCACGCCTCCGACACCGGCGAACTCGCCTTCGACGACGTCCGCGTCCCCGCCGACGCGGTGCTCGGCGAGGTCGGCAAGGGCTTCTACCACATCGCCTGGGAGCTCCAGGGGGAGCGACTGGTCGCCGCGGCCGGCTCCCACGCCGGCTGTGAACGGATGATCGAGAAGACCCTCGAGTACGCCAAGGACCGCGAAGCCTTCGGCCGCCCGATCGGCAAGTTCCAGGCGATTCGCCACAAGTTCGCCGAGATGGCGACCAAAACCGAGGCGGCGAAGCAGTTCACCTACGCAACCGCCTGGCGCTTCGCCAACGGCGAGTATCCGGTACGCGAGATCACGATGGCCAAGCTCTTCGCCTCCCGCGTCGGCTGCGAGGTCGCCGACGAGTGCATCCAGATCCTCGGCGGCTACGGCTACATGAAGGAGTACGAGATCGAGCGCGCCTACCGCGACGTCCGCCTCAACCGGATCGGAGCCGGAACCGACGAGGTCATGCTCGACGTGATCGGGCGGAGCTACGGGCTATAGGCGCGGCGAGGCGCTTTTCCCAACCATCAGGACGGAAAGGCGCCTCGACCTCCGATGAACGTCGTCAAGGACACGGGTGCGCGCGCCACGCTGCCGCCCTTCGGCGCCGAGCACGAGGAGCTGCGGGAGACCGTCACCCGCTTCGTGCAGAAGGAGATCGCGCCGAACGTCGATGAGTGGGAGGCGGCGCGGGAATTCCCGCGGGAGCTGTTCGCGCGCTGCGCCGAGCTCGGCTTCCTCGGGCTGAAGTTCCCCGAGGAGCTGGGCGGCCAGGGCGGCACCCACCTGCACGACGCGATCTGGGTCGAGGAGCTGGCCCGCTCGGGCGGCTCCGGCGGCGTCGCCGCCGGCCTCAACGCCCACGCCTCGATCGCGATGCCGCCGATCTTCAACTTCGGCACCGACGAGCAGAAGCAGCGTTGGCTGGTACCCGGGATCGCCGGCGAGAAGATCGGCGCCCTCGGGATCACCGAGCCCGGCGCCGGCTCCGACGTCGCCTCGCTCTCCACCACGGCCAAGCGCAGCGGCGACGGCTACCTCGTCAACGGCGCCAAGACCTTCATCACCAACGGCGTCCGCGCCGACTTCCTCGTCTGCGCCTGCAAGACCAGCGAGGAGGGCGGTCACGGGGGGATCTCCTTCCTCGTCCTCGAGAGCGAGATGCCCGGCTACGAGGTGAGCGCCAAGCTGGAGAAGATGGGGTGGCACTCCTCCGACACCGGCGAAATCTCCTTCACCGACGTCGAGGTCCCGGCCGAGAACCTGCTCGGTGAGGAGAACGGCGGCTTCAAGCTGATCATGTTCAACTTCGCCTGGGAGCGGCTGCTGATGGCGATCGGCGCGGTCGGCGCGATGCAGCGCCTGATTGAGATCACCGTCGCCTACGCATCGGAGCGCGAAGCCTTCGGCCGCCCGATCGGCAAGTTCCAGGCGATCCGCCACCACGTCGCCGAGATGGCGACCAAGGCCGAGGCCAGCCGCGCCCTCACCTACAACGCCCTCCGTCTCTTCCACGAGGGTCACGACTGCATCCAGGAGGTCTCGATGGCAAAGCTGCTGACCCAGCGCGCCGTCCTCGAGATCGCCGACCAGTCCCTGCAGATCCACGGCGGCTACGGCTACATGCGCGAGTACGGCATCGAGCGCGCCGTCCGCGACGCCCGTCTCGGCCCGATTGGCGGCGGCACCGACGAGATCATGAAGGAGATCATCGGTAAGACGATGGGGCTGTAGGCGAGCCCTTACTGGGTCTCGGCGAGAAACGAGAGTCGGCCCAGGGGCTCTCCCGCCGCGAACACGCCTTGCTTGCCCTGGGGCTTGGCGAATACTTCGTTGAAGGTCGCCGCGGTGGACTCGGACATGTTCAGGCCGGCGCTGTCGACCGCCAGCGTCCTGGGGCCAGGATTGGCGGCAGTCGAGCCAGCCCCGAGGTCGAGGGCAGCGATGGCCAGCAGTCCCGCCTTGCCGACGTAGGGGGGCGAGGGTTTGACTTCGACTTCCGGGCTGAGCGCACGACCGACGAGATCGACGAGGGATTCGCTCCAAATCACCTGGCCGCCTCCGAGCTGCAGCAGCTCCAGCCCGCCATGGAGTTGAACGAAACCAGCGCTGAGGTCGGGGGCGAGCTTGCCGCCGAAGATCGGCAGCGTGAAGACACCGGGGCGTTCGGCCGGGAAGATCGGGTTGACCGCGACGTGGAGGTCGTCCAACTTTGCCGCCATGCCGGGGTCGAGTTCGAACCGAGCCCTGCCCTCGCCCAGAACGGTCACCGTCTCGGGATTCGCCCGGGTCACGGCAGATCCCACCAGCATCCCCTCCCTGAACACCCCCCTGAGCCCGAGGCGCTTCGAGAGGCGGGTGGCGAACTTGCCCGAGAGCCTCAGCTTCGAAACGGTGACTTCGTCAGCGAACCCAGGACGGGTGACGACGAGGCGCTGGGCGGGGCCCAGCTTCAGCTGCCCGCCGCCGAGCTTTGCCACGAGGGGGGAGCTGGGACGGGTGGTTTTGAGCTGCACCTTCTTCAGGGAGAGCGATCGCCCGGCGCGTACGAAGAGCGCCGTGCCGCTGTGCTCCACCGTCCCCTTTTTCGTCGTCGGGTCGAATCTGCCGCCGGAGACCGGGAACCGCAGCGCCCCACTTTTGAAGGAGGCCCCTTCGCGGGTGGCCAACCGGACGCCATGGTCTCGCAGGAGCCCGCGGAAACCCTTGTCGAACTTGAGAACGGTGGCACCGGAGCTGAGTGGGTCGTAGGTCGCCTCGGCGACGGGGGTCGCGGCGAGCCCCACCAACGTCACCAAGCAGGCGATAAGCAACCGTCCGCCGCTCATCCCTTCACCTGACAGACCTTTGGGACGTCGATCGAGATCGGCTCCCTTTTGGCGAAGAAGAAGCTTGCTTTAGCGAGTACGAAGCTGGTGAGCCGCGCGCCCGCCGGCGCCGGGCAGCTCGCGTTGAAGTAGCTGTGCTGCTTGCCGCGGTAGGTGAATTTCCGCCGCAGCGTCAGCTTGATGCGGTCGACGAATCCCCAGCTGCCGAGCGCTCGAGGGAAGTCGGCCGCCAACCGGGTCGCGAACGGCCCATCGGTCCTCTCGATAGTGAAGGTGATGACGAACGAGGTGTTGAAGGGCTGGGTGGTGAAGATGTGGGCGAAGAGGACTGGGCTGCCATGCCGCTTCCCGTTGAAGACCAGCAACCTCCCGCGGGTCGCATAGGCGCGCTGTTCCGGCAGGACGACCGAGGCCCAGAAGCGACCAGAGCCGACGAGCGCGTCACCGCAGTTGGCGAGGGCCCGTTCGGTCGTCCCCGGCTGGATCTGCTTGATCGTGCAGGTCGGGATTCCGTGAGGCTGCAGCTGACCGTGCCGGTTGACCCTGATCACCATTTTCTTCAACTGCGGGGGCAACGAGCCGTCGACGGCCTTGACGCTCCCGGAGATGAACACCGCTACGGGAGCGACCTGGTCCCGCGGCAGCCTGAACGGCAGGACCTGGCCCAGCACCGTGATCCGAAGGCCTTCGGTCTGGACCACCGCCGCCATCGCCGTGGGGGCGATGGCGGCGAGAGCCAGGCTTACTAACAGGAGCTTCCGCTTGCGACGCCCGCCGCCGCTCAACGCGCTCGGGAATTGCCCTTCTTGGCCTTCTTGCCGCCACACTTAGCCTTGACGACGGGCTTGAAGTTGTGAGCGCGGCCGTTCTGGCCCGTGAAGGCGGCGATCGCCCGGTGCTTTCCTTTGCAGATATTGGTGCTGTTGACGATCAGCCCCTTCTGCCCACCCTGCATTTCGAGGATGAACTTGGTCACCGGAGCGTCGGGCGGGGCATCGAAAGTGTTGCGGATGCGGCCGTCAAGCGAGTCGATCCGACCGACCAGATTGAAGTCAATCTTGCTCGAGTGCAGCGCTGCCACCAGGTCGGGGAGTTCGTTATCGGAGGAGCGCAGGAACACCTTGCCCTTCAGCGGTTCGTCGAGCAGCGGCGTGATCGCCGTGGCCTTGCCGTAGACCGACCCTTTCGGGCACTGTTCGCCGTTGCCGCCCCCGGCTTTGAACTGCACTCGGGTGCAAACGGTGCGGATATGCGCCTGTTCGAGGAACGCAGAATGGGGCAGCGTCACCTGCGCTCGGCCGATGTTGGCATCCCCCTTACGTGGCGTGAGCACCGCCTTCAGGCGTGGCGTATCCCCGCGCTTCGTCCCGCCAAGCAACTGCAGCGAAAGCTTGGGCTTGAAGCCCAGCGACGCACAGTCCGCGGCCTGGAACGGGCTCGTCACGGTGACCGGTTCGTCGTCCGAGGGGGAGCCGAAGTCGAGCCCCGACCCCAGGACGGTGCTCGCAGTCGAGGTGCGTTCGCAACTCGTCGGATTGAGCACGAATTCCGGTCGATCCACGTAGGCGCGGATGTCCCGGGCGTGCACGGGGATCCCCTGGATGATGTGGGGAATCGGATCGGATCCCGTCGGGTCGACGAAGACTTCCGCCGTTTCGGGGTTGACCTTCAGCGCCAGGCGCAGGACCACGGTGCCGAGGTCGAAGGGACCGACCCGGGCTGCGGTGATCGAGACGACCGACAGCGGGGCGCCGTTGAAGGGCCCGGCCAGGTAGATCTTCCCGGGGACGTAGGTGAGACTCGACCCCACTCCAGCCCCGACCAGGGTCCTCCCGACATAGGAGTTCGCCGGGCAGCTGGGGTGTTCGAGCTCTTCCAGGCCGCCGTTCGGGCCGGTCCTCGCCTTCGCCGCGGCGATCGCGGCGTCGGAGCAGACGTCGACCCCGGCCAGCTTGCCGATCACTCCCGGCGGGAGCTTGATCGAGAAGTTGGTGAACTCCTGTTCGCCGTCGTTCCGGGTCAGGCGCACGTTGAACGGCGAGTAGCTCCCCGCCGCGTTGTTGATCGTGCCGGCGGTCAGCCCCGGGTGGAATGGCGGTATGCCTCCGCCCGGGCAGGCGCCGCCGTCGACGCCCCGTTCGATGTCGAAGGAGCTGGTCCGGGTGACGATCTCGTCCGGCGCCGGGTTGTCCGGATCGGCGGCGTGCCACGGAGTGAACTTGGCGACCACGTCATAGGTTCCGCATGCCGGTGGCGTAACCAGCGGCGCCCGCCCACCCTCGCGGAAGTGCAGGGTGAACGACTCGACCGGAATCTGCGGCAGATCGTCGAAGGTGCTGACGAGCTGCCCGGTCACCGGGTCTGGCCTCACCACGCCGGCCTGTTTGACCAGCACACCCCGCTCCGGAATCTTGGCGACCATGTACAGGGCCAGCAAGGAGTCGAACGGGTTGTCGTAGGGCGAGGCGACGTAGAGCGAGCCGTGGGCTTCCTCCTCGAGCAGCGGGGTGCTGATCTGGACTTCGCCGATCTTCGATGCCTCCGGACAACCGAACCCGGGCGGCGAGGAGAACGTCTCCCTCGCGTAGTCGGCGGGGGAGCAGGCGGCCAATCCGTCGCCCTGCGACGGATTGATCGTCATACCTTTCGGCAGGGTCACTTCGACTTTCTTTGCCTGTCCTTCGGCCGCGGTCGCATTCGGGTTCAGCAGGCCGAAATTCGGCATCTGCAGGTTGAAGTCGAACCCGCTCGGGTTGCTCGCCAGCTTGCTGGTCGCCGAGGCGCCGATGGTGGGATTGAACGGAACTTGGTTGCAGCCGACCATCGACGGGCCGGAGAACTCGGCTTCCTCGACGGCGCTGCCGAGCGGCGTGTTCCACGGTTCGAGTTCCACCCCGAAGATGTTCGGCGTGACACAGGAGACTGGCTGCCGCAGGAAGGCCCTTTCCTGCAGATTCGCGGGGCGCTGGCAGGGATCGCCGGGGTGGGAGAAGTACACGCAGCTCCACCCGCGCGAGCTGTCGTGGAGCGGATCGCCGGGAACTCCCCAGAAGCTGACCGTGCCGGAGAGGAACTTGGCGATCTGCGTCGCGTTGCTGACCTTACCGACGATCTTGTATTCATTGTCCGGATCGGCTTCGGTGTTGATCACGACGGGGGCGCCCGCAGCCATGAACCCGAACCGCGCCGGTTCCCCGGTGGCGGGCGGCAGGTTGAACACGGGCACCGCGATGCGCGCGAAGCCAAGGGTCAGTTCTTCGATCACCGTCACCGAAGCGACCCCGATAACTGCTTCGTCGGGGCACAGGTTGATCAATTCGACCACGGTCAGGAACGTCGTCATGTCGCACTCGGGCAGCCCTGCGGCGACACCCACTAGGCCGGCGGGAAGCGGGAAGCGGAAGTTCCGCGGCAGATCGGGTTGTTCCACGTTGTTGTTTTCATGGAGAGCACCGGGAATGAATTCGCCTGCGTTGAGCTGGATCGTGTTGGTCAACTGGAACGGGTGGGCGCCCGCCTGGGCCGTGGGAAGGCCGCCTTCTTCTTCTGACTTTGACGAAAACCGCTCAATCCCAAACGGGGTCGATTCTGGGCTGACTTTGATCGGCTGCGAGCCGGTGGCAGTTGCCGCGCCCCCACCCGAGACGGTGACTTTGCCCGGAGCCCCAGCCACCGGTGGGTCGCCGGTGAGGCTGGCTCCGATTTCGATTTCGATCGCTTCGTATGGGGGGAGCACTCCTTCGAAGGTGCAAGACACAAGGTCGGCTGCTTCTGCCTCGCAATCGACAGGAGCAATGCCTTTCGCACCGGCGAAGCCTTCGACCCCACCCACGGTCACGCCCTCCGGTAGTTCGTCCACGATCGTCACCGGGGTCGTCGTGCCGTCCACAGGCGCGGTGCCTAGGTTGGTGAGGGTGAGGACGAGGCGACCACTGCCGCCCGGAGAAAGGACTTTGACGTTCGCTGAGCCCTCGAATACTTCCGTTCCCGGTTCCAATTCCGTGTTGATGATGATCGGTGGGGCACCTCTTTCCACAACAGTTACGACAAAGGGCTCACCGCCGACAGGGCCACCAGTTACTTCGACGGTGGTGCCGAATGCCGATTCGAGCACCGTCTTGAGCTGTTCGGCCGTTGAGGTGGGCGGAAGGCCGACGAACGCTTCGCATATGGCAGTGCCGGGGAAGTTCGGAGAGGCGAGGCAACCGACGACTTTGCCGTTGATTTCGATCCTCCCGGCCAAACCGTCTTCGCCGAACCCGATCGGATCGCTGAGTTCGGTTTCGATTTCCTGGACGTTGTCGGTGGCTTTCCACAGATTGGTCGGCCGGCTGCCGGTCAGAACTTGCCACCACGGTTTGCCTGCTGCGGATGCCGAGGTAGCCGGCAACGCGAAGGCGCTGATGGCGACGACGGCTGCGAGGGCGAGGGCGAGGCGCTTGAGTCGCGAGTACATGCTCTTGGTCTCTTTCGTCGGGAGGTCGTTGAGGCGCTTGGTCTTGGCCTGTTGCCTCATCGCACTGCCCTCCGGGTGTGGCCGGCTCGCTTGTGCTTCTTCTGGCCCTTCTTGTGTTTGCGCGGAACACACCGGACCTTGCCCTTTTTCTTCACCTTGACCTTGCCCTTCGGGCAAGTCTTGGGCTTCACGTTCCCGGGCCCTTCGAAGGCCGAGCTGGCGGGCGTCGGGTCGTTCGGCGGTCCCGTGAACGGCTGGCATGCTTCGCCGGCGCATTCGGTGACGACCGGTGCCTTATCGGGTTGCCCGTCGACGCGCGCGTCGTAGATGTCGAGCTCCTGGTCGACGTCGATCGCGGAGAGGCGGGCCGAGGTGAAGAAGAAGACATCGTCGCCGGTGGCGCTAGCGTCCACGAATCCGGATTCCTGTTCCCCAGCGCCTGACGAGATCAGGCTGAGGCAGCCATCACCGGAGCGCACGACCGCGGCACCTGCCGAGGAGGCGGTACAGTCGCCGACTCCTATCGGCTCGAACTGGTACACGTCCCACTCACCGTTTGAATCGGCTGGGACCAGGGGGTCGAACGCGTTGAACAACACCCGCCCGCTGTCGAACACGGTGCGCGGGCGGTAGAGCGAGATCCCAGCGACCTCGATGATGAAGGCAGAAGGAACCGTAGCCGCCACCCGTTGCCCGGTCCACTGTTTCCGAGGGTCGACCAAGAGCCCAAACTTGTCCGGCACCACCTGACCCACCGGTGCTGCGCCAGTGGGATTGCACGAGACGCAGTGCAGATCGCCTCCCGCAGCGTCGTACCGGAAGATCTGCTCTACCAGGCCGCCGCCTTCCGGACTCTCATTTCCCTGTCCGGTGAGGTCAAGCTCGGACATGAAGGTGAAGAAGCGCCCGCCGGGCGACCCAGCAGCGGTCAATTCAGACGCTTGGCCTTTGTACGACCCTAGCGGTTCCCCTCCCCAGTCCCCTTCGTCTTTGGTCGACAGCGGGGAGATAAAGCGCGCACCCTGATCCTCCTGCCAGAAGTACAGGTTGAAATCGTTAGGTTCCGCACTTGCTCCTAGCTGGTTCGGCGTTTCGTCCAGCACACCCTTTGCCACGAAGTAGAGGGCGGTGCCATCCTCACTCAACGCTGAGACAATTCCCTGCACGTCGGCATCTTCGCCGACTTCAGTCGGAACGCTGATGTCGGTCAGGGTGCTGCAACCGGAGCCCACTTCACCGAGCGGGATCTCGCAACGGTATAGGTCTCGACCACTCGTGCTGGCGTCGCCGGTAAGTTGTTGAGAATCAGTGAAAAAGACGACCGTTCCGTCCGCGCTGGCCCCTTGGAATTCAGGTTCGACTTCGCCCGACCCACTGCCACCCTGTTTGACGTCGATCCGGACGGTCTCTTCTGCCTCCATGTCCCGCATGTAGAGGCCGGTAAGGGGGCCGTCGCTGGTGCTCCAAAAGACCCGCGAGCCGTCTTCGGAGATCGCATGGCGGACCGACCCCCTGAAAGATCCGATCACAGGTTCTTCCTCGGTCATCACGTCCCCTTCAGGTAGGACGCTGACCGGCTCGAGATTGCCAGCGGTCCACCTGTAAAGACTGGATTCCGGAGCGCCAAGCATCAGCGGAGCTTTAGAGACAAGAACTATGTGGCTCAAGTCCGAGGTGGCTGCTTGGAGTCTGAGCGCGGGGATGACTCGATCTCCCCCGAATTCAGTCCCCAGCGGCACATTGGCGAATCCTTCTTTTCCAGTCACCAGCGGCGTGTAGTCAGCCGGATCCGAATTCTCCCGCAGATACGGCGTACGTTCCGACGCCTCGGACGAGAGGAGCGTTCCACTGATCGGTTCGAGCATTGCCGTCGACAGGTCGGGTGAGAAGAGCTTGAATTCCGACTGCTGCCCATTCGGGAACGGCACCGCATGGTCATTCGCCGAGGTGATGTCCGTCGAACTCCACCCGCTAGTTCCGCGGCGTGCCAGCGCGCTAGAAGGCTCCACGATGCGATTCCCATCGGGGTCCGTTTCGATCGGATTGTGACTGAGGTAGGCGAGTCCGTTGCCGTCCTCCGCTGCTTGGAGGTGCCCCCAGTAAGAGGTTACGAGGTTGCCACCGTGCTTGTTCGTCGGCGATACCAACTCCCAGACTCGTGCGTCGCCGAGCTTGAAGTCGAGGGTGGCTCCCTGCGTGATGAAAGTGTGGTCGACTTCCTCGGGTAGGTTGGTTCCCAGTTCGTTTTCGGCTACTACCCGGTAGTGATAGGTCGTGTTCGGCTGCAAGCCGGCGATCTGCTGGGCAGTCGAAACGAGGACGTGTCCTGATCCAATCTCAGCGCCGTCGACGGGCACGCTGGTGCACGAAGCGACCGCACAGTCTTCCAATCCGAACTCGACTCGATAGGTGGTCGCAAGCGTATTTGGATTGATTTGCGCAAGGACCTTGGCCGAACTGGAGGTTACATCCGTAACCGCCACGGACTGAACGGTGGGCCTATCGACAACGATCACTTTGGGTCCGAAGACCTCGACTTGCGACAGGCCGACTTCCGGCACATTCGATACGAATATGCGTTCGCCGGCACCAGCCGCTACCCCCTCCACCGAAAAGACTCCTCCGGCTTCGCTCGGTTGAGCAAAGGTGGCGAGCAACGCTCCGCTTTCGCTGTACCAGGCAATTCCCGGGTCAACGAAGGTATGGGCAATGTAGACATCGTTCGTCGATGGATCCACGGATACGGTGTAGGAGTTTTTGGGATCGAAGGGTTCCGATCCCGCGGTGAAGATCGTTGCAGCGGTCGCTGGAACTTCCGATGGGGTGAATTTGAGCACCGTTTCCGACAGGCGATTGACGTAAACAGCCCCGTTCCCATCCACGGCGAGGTTCCCGGGATTGGCTACAGCAAATTCGGTGAGCAGTTCTCCCGACGGTTCGAAGATTTTCACTACGTCGTTGGCGTCGAGAGGAGCGTTATCGCTCGCGTAAATGAACCCGCTCGCGTCGACCGCTACCCCTACGAGGTTGCTGAATCCTTCGATTTCATTGCTACCGGCGCCAGGGCCCGCGGTGAAGAGAGCGGGTTCGCCGTCCTGCTGAAATGCAGCCAGCGATTCGCCTTCCTTCGCCGTCACATAGATCGTGTGGCTGGTCGAGTCCGCTGCTATCTGGTCGAAGCCCACGGGGGCGCTAAAGGCAAGCCCGGTCAACTCGTTGCCTTCTAGGTTAAGTGCCGAGCCACCAAAATCGACGGGGTTCCCATCGAGATCGAATTTGAAGATAGAGCCATGGCTTCTGTCGGCGACGTAGACGTTCCCCGCCAGCTGGTCGATCGCCAATGAGCTAGCCGCTTCAAAGCCGGTTGCTTCCGTCCCATCTGGCCCGAAGCTCGATTGGTAAGCGGGGGGATCCTCGGCCACTGCAATGCCAGCAACCCACAGTCCGGCTACAACACACACGAGTAATCCCAACACCACTCGAGTCGATCGAGCTGCTGCCATCTCGTCCCCTCCTAAGTCTTCGGCGAGGCGGGCAGCTCGATGCACAACACATGAGACCCCCGCAGCGCGTTCCCCATCTCACTCCTCCCCTTAGCTAACCTGGTGCCAGGGAGAAGGTCAAAAAACCGCTTTGTTTTTCAAAGCAACGCATAGGTTGCAGCAGTCCAAATTGGTCATTTCCCCTGCATTCTCGCTGAACGTTGGATTATCGCGCGCGCAATTCCGTGCTGGTGCGGTCCCTGTCGGTCCGGAGAAAAGAACAGGCACGGGACTTGCGTCCCGTGCCTGTCGTGCACCGTGGTCCAGAAGACCAAGTGCGCCTGCGACTCAACCTGAACTATGTGCAGGTAATCGTCCGTTCGTTGGCGCCGAGATTTACTGTGCCTGTTCCGGTCTGGCCGCCTGTTTCGGCAGTGCCGTTAACGGTCGCGGTCAGATCTGTGTTGGTCCCGGTTGTTGTTTCCTGCATCCATTTCTGAATGCCGCCGGGAGCTTCGAATTTGAGGCTAAATACTTTGCCTTTGGTGCTGCATGCCTGCTCCACTTCGCCGACAACGGTCCCGGTGACGTTGACTGTCACCAGTCCGAACCCGCAGGTGTAGTGAGCGAGCTGTGTCGATGCGCCGACGCCTGTGATTTTGACCCCCGGTATTTTGGGAGGTCCGGCCTCGAGCAGGATATTGTGGAACACAAGGTTCGGGCTCGTCACAATCACGCCCGACGCCTGACCCGGGGTGGTGCAGGCGGTTCCCGCCGAGGTGCATCCGTAGAACGTCAGCGAGATTTTGCCTGTTGTCCCGCCGATATCGAACTGGCCCGTGCCTGTGGAGGAAGGCTCCGTGGCGTTGCCAGCACAGGTGGTCGTGCGGTTCGGGGTGACGAGAAGGGTGTTCCCGTGACCCGTCGTGTTAGTCGTGAACGCCGTCGCAGCCGTCGACGGTTCGGCGTGCCACACTCCCGCCGACGCCACCGCCGGCAGAGCGAACATTGCAGCGCTGACCGCAGCAAGTGCGAGCAGCATCATCTTCTTGCTCATGTTTGCCTTTCTTCTGCTTCCCGGCAGGCTGAAGCCACTGACCTCTGCCGCCGGGCCATTGGTTGTGAGGTCGGCGATCCAGACTGGGCTTGCCGACCCCGGCTTACCCAGCTATCAGTAGCCGCACAGGATCTGAACAGTCAAGGACTTCTGTGCGACGAGCGCTTTCTCTAAGGATTGCGACCCCGCAAGACATGCATTTCCCTGCAAACCGGGGTCCGCCAAGTAAACGAACTCGCAAACTTGCAGGCTGGGAAGAAATCGAGCCACTGGCTCGGTGAGTGAAGCCCCCGGGCTTGCACCCGGGGACTTTTTGCCTAGGCCGCTTTCGGTCCTATGTGCAGGTGATCGTTCTTTCTACGGGGCCAGTACTAAATGTGAATGTCCCACCCAGTCCTGCTGTTTCGGCGGTTCCGTTGATCGCAAAGGTCAGATCTGTTTTGGTGCCGGTTGTTGTTTCCTGCATCCACTTCTGAACGCCTCCGGGGGCTTCGAGTTTGAGGCTAAACACTTTGCCTTTGATGCCGCACGCCTGCTCCACTTCGCCGATAACGGTCCCGGTGACGTTGACTGTCACCAGTCCGAAGCCGCAGGTGTAATGCATGATTTGTGTCGTTGCACCGGCGCCTGTGATTTTGATTCCCGGTATTTTGGGCGGGCCGGCCTCGAGCAGGATGTTGTGGAGCACCAAGTTCGGACTCGTCACAACTACGCCAGAGGCCTGTCCCGGGGTGGTGCAGGCAGTTCCCGCCGAGGAGCATCCGTAAAACGAGAGCGAGATAGCGCCTGTTGTGCCGCCGACGTTGAACTGGCCGCTGCCTGTGGACGATGGCTCCGTGGCGTTGCCGCTACAGGTGGTCGTGCGATTAGGAGTCACTTTTACGATGTTCCCGTGACCCGTCGTATTGGTCGTGAACGCCGTCGCGGCCGTCGACGGTTCGGCGTGCCAGACCCCTGCCGACGCCATCGTCGGCAGGGCGAGCATCGCAGCGCCGACCCCAAGTGCAAGCAGAATCTTCATCTTGTTCATACTTTGCCTTTCAGATTTGGGTCCGCGGCTCCCGTGGCGGAATCCGCGGACGTTTCATTGCGGACAAAGCAGTACTCGCTAGATTCTGACTAGTCAACAGACCCAAATGTTTTCACCTGCGCAAAGTTGTGCGTGACACTGCTCCAGGGCTTAGACCAGCCGACCCCAGATATCCCTGGACAGACCCAATCACAGCCCCGGTGACGTTGATTGTCACCAGTCCGGAGGCGCAAGTGTAGTGTGCGAACTGTGTGCTGGCACCAGTGCCTGTAATCTCTAATCCGGGTGTGTTTTTCTCGATCAGAATGTTGTGGAACACCAGATTCGAGCTGGACGTGGTGGTGGTGAAGGGGGTCTCGGCCGTCGATGGTTCAGCGTGCCAGACCCCTGCCGACGCCACCGACGGCAAAGCGAACATAGCGGCGCTGACCGCTGCTACTGAGGATTGATTTCTTGTTCATGGACCTTTCGTCGTTCCGGCGGAAGAAGTTCGGCTTCTCCCCCGTCAGTCAACAGGTAGTCCCAGCCGCGGCCGCCGTAGAGCTGGTCGGCCTGGGGGCCACCGTAGAGGCGGTCGCGGCCGGGGCCGCCGTGGCAGCCGTCTTGGCCTGGGCCCATGATGCAGATGTCGTTGCCGCGGCCGCCCCAGCAGCCCCTGCCGTTGCCGTGGCGGCAGTAGTCGTTGCCGCCGCCGGGGAAGCAGAAGTCACGCTCGGCGTTGCCGACAAACCTGTCTGAGCCCGACCCGAGGTAGACGACCAGGGGAACGGCATCTTCTCGGCCACCCGAACATGTCGCCGTAACGTGCGGACGCCGGCTCTGCGCGAGGTCATACATCGCCTCAGAGGCCCCTTGGGCTTACCAGGGCTCTGCGCTTTCCTCGGCCTATGTGCAGGCGGTCGTTCTTTCGCTGGCGCCAAAGCTAAGTGTAAATGTCCCGATAAGGCCAGCTGTTTCTGCAGTCCCGTTGACGGTGGCGGTCAGGTCTGTCGAGGTGCCGGTTGTTGTTTCACGCTTCCATTCCTGACTACCTTTAGACGCGGCAAAATTTGCACTGATGAATTTGCCTTTGAAGCCACATGCCTGCTCTACCTGACCGATGACGGTTCCCGTGACATTGATTGTCACCAGGCCAAAACCGCAGGTGTAGTGCATGATCTGTGTGGTTTCGCCGACGCCTGTGATTTTGATTCCCGCTACTTTGGGAGGGCCGGCCTCGAGGAGGATATTGTGAATAACCAGAAACAGACTAGTTTTGATGATCCCGGCGCCTTGGCCCGGGGTGGTGCAGTCCGTTCCAAGACTTTCACAATCGCTGAACGTCAGCGAGATGTTGCCTGTTTCGCCTCCGATATTGTAAACACCTGAACCGCTAACCGGGTCACCGCCCGCTATTGTTTCGCAAGTGGTGTTGCGATTCGGGGTTTGTACGAAAGCTTTTACGTTTTCGTGCCTAGTGACGGAAAAGCTGGTGGAACTCGTCGACGGATTGATGTGCCAGGTCCCCGCGGACGCCCCCGCCGGAAGCGCGAACATCGCGGAGCTCACGGCGAGTGCGAGTATCAGTCTCTTCTTATCCATGCTTCGCCCTTTCAGATTGTGAGATGAGGTAAGCAGTACTCGCTAGGTTCTGTTCATCAATTATGGGCACGGGCCCCATGCCCGTGCCCATAATGCGCTCCAGTACACGTGTGTACCTTTGCGGGCCGCTCTAGAATGTGCAGTTGATCGTCCTTTCGGCGGCCCCCAGGTTGAGTGTCATTGTTCCCGTCAGGCCCGCTGTTTCAGGTATGTCGTTATATTTGGCGGTCAGATCTGTTTTGGTGCCGGTTGTTGTTTCCTGCATCCATTTCTGAACGCCTCCGGGTGCTTCGAATCTGATGCCGAACACATTGCCTCTGGTGCCGCACGATTGCTCCACTTCGCCGATAACGGTCCCGGTGACGTTGACTGTCACCAGTCCGAAGCCGCAGGTGTAATGCATGATTTGTGTCGTTGCGCCGGCGCCTGTGATTTTGAATCCCGGCTTAGTTACATGAATCATGATGTTGTGGAACACCATTTTCGCGCTGGTTACGATCACACCGGACGCTTGGCCCGGGGTGGTACAGGCGGTTCCCGAGGAAGTGCAGCCGTAGAACGAGAGCGAGATGGTGCCTGTTGTCCCGCCAACGTCCAACTGACCGCTGCCTGTGGACGAGGGCTCCGTGGCGTTGCCAACACAGGTGGTCGTGTGGTTGGCCGTAACCAGGAGGATGTTCCCGTGACCGGTCGTCGTGGCGGTGAAGGGGGTCGCGGCCGTCGACTGTTCGGCGTGCCAAGGTCCCGCCGACGCCATTGCCGGCAGCGCCAGCATTGCTGCGCTCACGGCGAGCGCGATGATCGTCTTCTTATTCATGCTTGCCTTTCAGTTTGCCTCCGGAAGGTCTCGATCTTCACCGGGGCGGCTGGATGATCTGCGGGGTTCTCGGAACCGCGGAGTTCACATTGCAGACAAGCAATACTCGGTCAGATACTGATCAGTCAAAGGACCCTTGTGTTTTCATTCACGCAATGCTGCGCGCGACTACGGCTTAGGCGCGCATTCAGCGGCGCGGGCCGGCGTTGCACCCGTGGGACTTGCCCCAGCCACGCTGGCCGTTGCAGTAGTCCCAGCCGCGGCCGCCGTAGAGCTGGTCGGGCTGTGGGCCGCCGTAGAGACGATCGCGGCCGGGGCCGCCGTGGCAGCCATCTTGGCCACGGCCCATGATGCAGATGTCGTTGCCGCGGCCTCCCCAGCAGCCGTCGCTGCCGTTGCCGTGGCGGCAGTAGTCGTTGCCGCCGCCGCCGACGCAGTCGCTGTTGCGGTTGCCGGTGATGCAGACGTCGTTGTTGCCCCTGCCTACGCAGCGGTTGCGACGGGCGCCGCCGGGGAAGCAGAAATCGGGCTCGGCGTTGCCGACGAACTTGTCTGAGCCCGGCCCGAGGTAGACGACCAGGGGGAACGGCATCTTCTCGGCCACCCGAACCATGTCGCCTTGGGGGCCCATCTGGATTTCGATCCGGTGCACGCCTCGAGCGCGGCAGACGGCCTTGCGGTGGCCGCGGGTGAAGTGGCAGCCGCGTGGGCGCTGGTGGGCCATCCTCCCCTTCACCACGATGATGCGGCCGTGGTGCTTCTTGCTCAGGGTCAGGGTCGACCCCGAGTGGGAGCCGTAGATGACGATCTTGCGAGCAGGCGTGGCGGCGCTGGGGATCGCCAGGACAACGAGGGCGATCGCCAAGAGCATGCCGACCACGAGCTTGCGGCCAGGGGGCAATGGCATCCGCGGCATCTTAAACATGTGCATCGGCTAACAAAGCCGAAACTTGATGCTTAGGAGCAAATTGGCTCCATTTTCGGTTCGCTACCGTCGCCCTCTATGAAGCAGCGCGTCAACCTGATCACCCTCGGCGTCGGCGACCTGGCTCGCTCACGCGCCTTCTACGAAGCGCTCGGGTGGCAGACCGGCGCCGAGCCCGGCGACGACGTCGTCTTCTTCCAGGCCGGTGAGATGGTCGTCGCCCTCTGGGACCGGGCCAGGCTGGCCGAGGACAGCGCCGTCGCCGACGGGGGCGGCTGGGTCGGAACCACCCTCGCGCTCAACTTCGGTTCTCCGGCGGAGGTCGACGAGGCGATCGAGGAAGCCCGGGCCGCCGGCGCGCGGATCGGCCGCGAGCCGGCCGAAACCTTCTGGGGCGGCTACAGCGGCGTCTTCGTCGACCCCGACGGCCACCCGTGGGAGATCGCCCACAACCCGCACTGGACCGTGACCGAGGACGGCGGCGTGCGGCTCAACTGAGCCGGGGCCCCAAACGGCCGACTGGCCAGTCAACCAGTCAGCCGCGATCCCGATAGCCTCCCCGCCGACTTTTCACCGATCGAAGGAGAGGCGTAGTAATGGGACTTCTGGATGGGAAAGCCGCGATCGTCACCGGTTCGGCGCGCGGCATCGGACGCGCCACCGCGGAGCTGTTCGTCGCCGAGGGCGCGAAGGTACTGATCAACGACCTCGACCCCGACGTCGCGCAGCAGACCGCGGACGAGATCGACGGCGAGACCGCGGTCTTCGCCGGCGACCTGACCAAGGAGGGCGCCGCCGACGAGCTGGTCAAGGCCGCCACCGACGCCTTCGGCACGGTCGACATCGCGATCAACAACGCCGGCTACACCTGGGACGGCGTCGCCCACAAGATGAGCGACGAGCAGTTCCAGGCGATGCTGGATATCCACACGATCGTCCCCTTCCGGGTCGCCCGGGCGCTCGCCCCGGCCTGGCGCGAGGCGGCAAAGGCCGAGCGCAACGAGGGCAAAGAGGTCTTCCGCAAGATCGTCAACGTCTCCTCGACCTCGGGAATGATGGGCAACGCCGGCCAGGTCAACTACTCGGCCGCGAAGATGGGCGTCGTCGGGCTGACGAAAACCCTGGCCAAGGAGTGGGGCCAGTTCAAGATCAACGTCAACGCGGTCGCCTTCGGCTTCGTCGAAACCCGCCTCACCGCCGCCAAAGAGGCCGGTGAAGAGATGACCTCGCCGACCGGCGAGAAAATCGAGCTCGGCATCCCCGAGCAGATGCGGGCGATGGCCTCGGCGATCATCCCGCTCGGCCGTCCGGCGACCCCGGAGGAGGCCTCGGGCCCGGTCCTCTTCCTCAGCTCGCCGCTCGCCAACTACATGCACGGTCAGGTCCTGAACGTAACCGGCGGCATGTTCGGGGGGATGTACACCTGAGCTCCAAGGCCGGAGAGCAGGGTTCGCGGCGCCCGCCGCGCTACCTCGACGTGGCGGACCGCATCTGGCCCGCCACGCGCCGCTTTATGGGCGCCCACACGTTCCTCTACAAGAGGACGGGTGGGCGCCTCGGCCACACCA
Source organism: Solirubrobacterales bacterium (assembly GCA_033856415.1). Taxonomy (GTDB): domain Bacteria; phylum Actinomycetota; class Thermoleophilia; order Solirubrobacterales; family 70-9; genus VAYN01. The sequence goes on from JAWVFA010000004.1 coordinate 48,343, forward strand.
TCCCCGGCGTGCCGGGCAAGATGCTCCTGCTCGACCACGTCGGGGCTAAGAGCGGGACGAAGCGAACCTCGCCGTTGCTCTACGTACGCGACGGCGAGGACCTGGTCGTCGTCGCCTCCAAAGGCGGCTTCCCCAAGCACCCGGCCTGGTACCACAACCTGATGGCCAACCCCGACACCGCCGTGCAGGTCAAGGGCGAGACGATTCCCGTCCACGCCCGGGTGGCAAAACCAGAGGAGCGCGACCGGCTCTGGGCGCTGGCGGTCAAGGGATACCGCGGCTACGACGACTACGCCGCCCGCAGCAAAGGACGCGAGATCCCACTGGTAGTGCTCGAGCCGCGCTAGTTGCACCGCTCCGACGACCGCTTCTACAACGTGTTGCCGTTCAGCGCGGCCGGCGCTCCTCGGCGACGGGGTCGCCGCTCTCGGTGGCAATCGCCTCCGGTGGCCACGGTCCCGCCCAGTTGTCGCGGGCGCCGTCGATCGTGATCGTCGTCCCCGAGTAGAAGTCGCCGGCCGGCGAGGCGAGGTAGGCGACGAGCCAGGCCATCTCCTCGGGCCGCCCGGCGCGGCCGATCGGGATCGAGCGCTCGAGGTTGTCGACGACGACCTGCGGATACTTGGTCAGCAGCGTCTCGGTCGCGAACTGGCCGGCGGCGAGGGCGCAGGTCTTGATCCCGAACCGCGCCCACTCAACGGCCAGCGTCCGCATCATGTTCTCGACCGCGGCGCGGGCGGCGCCGGAGTGGACCATTCCCGGCATCCCATTGTGAGGAGAGAGGGTGACGCTCAGCACCTTGCCTTCGCCCTGCGGGATGAAGGCCTTGGTCGCGGCGGCGTGGGTCATCAGCCAGGTGCCGAGCACGTTGAGGTCGATCACCGTCTTGAACCCTTTAGGCGAGATCGCCTCGGCCGGGCTGAGGAACTGACCGCCGGCGTTGTTGACGAGGACGTCGAGGCGGCCGTGGCGCTCGAGCAGGCCGTCGAAGAAGCGACCGACCGGCTCCTCCTCGCGGATGTCGAGGCACTCGTGCTCGAACGAACCGGGCAGTCCCGCGGCGAGCGCGGCGGTCTCGGCCAGCGGCTCCTCGCGGCGCCCGCAGGCCACCACGGTGGCACCGAGGCGCGCCAGCTCCAGCGCCGTCTCGCGCCCGAGGCCGCTGCCGGCGCCGGAGACGACGCAGACCTGCCCCTCGAGCAAACCGTCTCTGAAGATCCGCGAACGGTCGCTTTCAGCCATCGACGGCGGAGCCTATAGCCAACCCAAGCCGCGTAGATTGCCTTTCGCAATGGGCATCAGCGTCGAACCGCATCCCCTGCACGAGCCGCTTGCCGGCGGCACCCGCGGCGCCACCGTCACGGTCGAGCCGCTGATCGCCGGTCACGTCGACTTCGCCCGCGAGATGATGGTCAGCCCCGGCGGGCGCTTCGTCACCGCGAAGCTGGCGAAGGCGCTGCTGCTGGGATCGAAGGAGAACGTGGTGCCCGTGCCGGCCTTCCTGATTCGCCACCCGAGCGCCGGCGCGATCCTCGTCGACACCGGCCTTCATCCCTCGATCGCCACCGACCCCAAGGAGAATTTCGGCACCCTTGCCACCCGCTCCGGCAAGCCGACGCTTGCCGCCGGTGAAGACGTTCCCTCGCAGCTGCGCGACCGCGGCCTCGACCCCGGCGAGATCCCGATCGTGGTGATGACCCACCTGCACCTCGACCACACCTCGGCGATCTCCGAGTTCCCCAGCTCGACCTTCGTCGTCTCCGAGACCGAGTGGCAGGCGGCCGCGCACGGCTCGAGCCCGCTGCTGAACGGCTACCGCCGCGCCCACTTCGACTACGCCTTCGAGTACCGCACGATCGACTTCAACCGCGACATCGTCGACTCCTACGCCAGCTTCGGCCGCACCTTCGACCTCTTCGGCGACGGTTCGATCCACCTCGCCTACACCCCCGGCCACAGCGCCGGCCACATGTCGGTGATCGCCCGCCTATCCGAGCGCGATTTCGTGATCGGCGGCGACGCGATGTACATGCTCGGCCAGCTCGACAAATCGGTACCGGAACCACCGCGCCCCGCCGACGCCCACAACTTCCGCCGCTCCCTGCAGGAGCTGCGCCTCTTCCGCTCTCAGTTCCCCGACGCGGTGATCACGCCCGGTCACGATTCGGACTTCTACGCCCGGATCGAGCAGCGTTACGAGTGACGGTCAGATCGCGCCGTGCGCAAGAGCACACACTCGCCGAATTGATTTTCTTGACTATGTCCCGCCCCGACGCTACATCTCTGAACGGATATGGCTTCGATAGGTCCCCGAGTCCTTGCCGTGCTCATCGTCGCATGGGTAACTGCGCTTCCATCCGCCGCTTCGGCAAACGGTTGGGACATTGATCCACAGGGCGGGAAATTTCCCCTCCAGTTCACCATTGCCGGTGGCGTGACTAGCTGGACGACTGCGAGCACGATCTTCGAATGCACGAGCGTGACGGGGAGTGGCCGGTATGAAACCGCCACAACAGGCAGCCTCGAGTTGACTCTCCACGGGTGCGCTTCCCCCTCCCCAAGCCTCATCTGCACCTCATCGGGACAACCGAAAGGAACAATCACAAGCAGCGAAATGGTGTTCCACAACGTTTTCCTCGAGCCAGAAAAAGGAAAACCGGGATTCCTGGTCACAGCAAAAGAAGGCCGCTTTGCCGCATTCGCCTGCAACGGCATCCCAATGGAACTTTCCGGCAACGGCCTAATCGCCGAGATGGGCACTCCAAAATGCGGAGAAGAAAGCAAAACGTTGACGCAGCTCTTCCAAGGCTCGTTCCCTGGCAACCAGAAGTGGAAGCAAGTCGAAACAGAAGGGACGGAATACGATCTGTCCTGGACCCTAGGGGGCACAGCGGCTTTGCAGAGCACGCCAACTCTTACCCTTGCGGAACAAGCAAAAGTGACATGTTGATCGCCTAGCGTCGATCAAGTGCCTCGTACATCTCCCGCACTCGCCCGAAGACCTCGGTTGCGACCTCCATCTGGCGCTCGCGACTAGGGGAGCCCTCGACCGGGAAGACCAGCGGTTCGCCGAACTGGACGGTGGTCTTGGGGAAGCGGAGCTTTTTCCACTGGCGGGCCCGCTCGGAGCCCTTGATCGCCACCGGGACGATGGGGACGCCGGATTCGAGCGCGATGCGGCCGATGCCGGGTTTCGGTTCGCCCAGCTGCTGGGACCGCATCCGGCCACCCTCGGCATAGACGAGGAGCATTTCGCCTTGGTCGAGAAGCTGACGGACGGTCTCGAAGGCCTCTTCGTCGTGGTGCCCACGGCGGACGGGGAAGACGCCCCCGTGCTTGTAGATGTAGGTGAGCACCCGGGGGCCGAAGAGCTGAGATTTGGCCATGAAGCGGATCTTCCGCCGCAGATAGAGGCCGATGAAGAAGTGATCCATCTGGCTGAAGTGATTGGGGGCGAGGACCAGCGAGCCCTGCTTGGGGACGTTGTTCAGCCCGATTGCGCGCACGCGCCAGAGCAGAATCGTCGGCAGGGTGAGGACGATGCGGGCCAGGGTGTAGGTCCACCCCACCCCCTTGCGGGCGGCGGCGTGGAACTGGTCGAAGTACTCGGCGGGGCGCGGGTCCTTGTAGACCTGCGGCTTCATCTCGCCCATCCGCGCGACCTCTCCAGCGCCCGTCCCCAGTCGGCGAGCAGCTCCTCCCGAAGTGCCGCCTCCATCCGCGGCTCGTAGCGGTCCGCCTCGCGCCACATCTCCGCCACCCGCTCCACCGTCCAGACGCCGGTCGCAATCCCGGCCAGGTAGGCGGCGCCGAGGGCGGTCGTCTCGGAGATCTCGGGCACGGAGACAGGTACACCGAGGACGTCGGCTTGGAACTGCATCAGCCAGCGGTTGGCGACGGCGCCGCCGTCGGCGCGCAGCAGCTCCAGCCGCTCGCCACAGGCCGCCTCCTGGGCGCGGACCGCGTCGACGGTCTCATAGGCGATCGCCTCCAGCGCCGCCCGCGCCAGGTGGGCGCGGCCGCTGCCGCGGGTGAGGCCGACGATCGTGCCGCGGGCGTAGGGATCCCAGTGCGGCGAGCCGAGCCCGGTCAGCGCCGGGACGAAGTAGACGCCGTCATTCGTCTTCAGCGAGGCGGCGAGTGCCTCGCTCTCCCCCGCCTCCTCGATGATCCCGAGCCCGTCGCGCAGCCACTGCACGGCGGCGCCGGTGACGAAGATCGAGGCCTCGAGCGCGTAGGTGACCTCATCGCCGAGGCCCCAGGCGACCGTCGCCAGCAGCCCGTCGGGGACCGGTGGCGGCTCGGGGCCGCTGTTGAGGAGGACGAAGCTGCCCGTGCCGTAGGTGTTCTTCGCCATCCCCGGGCGATGACAAGCCTGCCCGAAGAGCGCCGCCTGCTGGTCCCCGGCGACGCCCGCGACCGGCACCTCGCCGCCGAACTCGGTGGTGGTGCCGAAGATGCAGGACGAGGGCCGGGGCTGCGGCAGCCGCTGCGGGTCCACCCCAAGCAGGTCGCAGATCTCCTCATCCCATTCCAGCCGGCGGATGTCGAAGAGCATCGTCCGCGAGGCGTTCGTGTAGTCGGTCAGGTGCTGGCCGGTGAGCTTGAAGATGAGCCAGGAGTCGACCGTGCCGAAGACCGCCCGCTCCGCCCCCGCGGCGTTCCGCAGCAGCCACTCGATCTTCGTCCCGGAGAAGTAGGGATCGATGGTGAGGCCGGTCCGCTCGCGCACCAGCTGCTCGTGCCCCGCCGCGCGCAGCTCGTCACAGCGGCCGGCGGTGCGGCGGTCCTGCCAGACCAGGGCGGGGTGGATGGACTCGCCGCTCTCGGGATCCCAGGCGACGACCGTCTCGCGCTGGTTGGCGATCCCGATCGCCTCCAGCTCGGCCCCCTCGATCCCGGCGTCGGCGATCGCCTCGGCCGCGACCCGCCGCGTCACCCCCCAGATCTCGTTCGCGTCGTGCTCCACCCACCCCGGCTGGGGGAAGAACTGCTGGAACTCGGAGTAGGCGCGCCCGGCGACCGCCCCGTCGGGATCGAAGACGAGACAGGTGGTCCCCGTCGTCCCCTGGTCGATCGCGAGGATCACTGGTGAGGGGGTCGATGCACCGGATGCGGCGATCGCCGCAATGAACGGTCGGCGGCCAACTCAGGCCGCGTGAACGACCATGTGGCCATCGGCCTGACGGACTTGAAGCGTCTCGCGAGGCCGACCCGAAGGCGTGTATAGGACCACGGATCCCTTGCCTCGGTCGAGCAGAACTCCCCTTGCAAAGGCCCGGGCATCCTGGAACCGAGGGAAGGTTTTGAGCACGGTTTCGTCTTGGACGTGCCAGTCGCCGCTGCCGGGGTCCTGCACAACCTTCAATACGGTGCCCATCTTCATCCCTTTCATCGTTCTCGTGCCCAGTCTAGGAGCTGGCCCGGCTCCATCTCTGCCCTCGACGAATGGCAGCTCATGATCCGACCGGTGCGTGTCCGGGCTCGAAGAATCGAGCGTATAGCCTGCGCACCTGCCCCTCGGTGAGACTTCCGAGGTAGTCGCAGATCAATCTCTGCAAATCGCTCTGATTGTCGGCCACCTCCCGCAGCTGCGGCCGCATTCGTCGCGGAAACAGCAGATAGCGACTCCTCGAAGAGGATGCCCTGCAGCTTTTGAAGAGGGCATCGAAGAGGCGGTCGAGGATCTCGTGGCCCTTGAAGAAAGCTCCAGCGGTGATGTCACTCTTCAGCAGGTACTCGATCGTAATCGCCTTCAGCACCTGGTTTCTGACCCGGTCTTTCCACGGGATCTCCAGCTTGAAGTGGAAGAGGGAATCCCCGGGGCCGTCCTCGACAACCTTCCCGGCAACCACGAACTCGTTGATGAATTTCCGCGAGAGCTCGCGGATGACGTCGAGTGGGATCTCCGGCTCCCAGGCGGAGAGGGCTTCGACGAGCTCGGTCAGAACCTTAGCTACGTCCTCTTCGGTGGGTGGCGTCTGTCCCTCCACCCAGACGTTCGGGGCATCTTTGACGCTCTTGTACACGGTTTCCCTGAAGTGGTCCGAACGCCAGGTCGACGGCCGCAGCAGACCGCTGGCTATCCCGTCCTCCAGGTCGTGCACCGAGTAGGCGATGTCGTCTGCCCAATCCATCAGCTGACAGGGCAGAGTTCGAGGCGGCCGGGGGTCGAACTCGGTGAGCAGAGCCTGCCCGGACCCCTCGTAAAGCCATTTCATCTCGTCCTCGGCGGTGTCGTCCTTGTAGAGGAACTTTTTGTCTTTCGTCTCCTCGTTGCGCTCGAAGGGGTACTTAATCAGCGCCAGTAACGAGGCGCGGCAGAGGTCAAGGCCGCTGTAGTCCTTGTGCTTGGGCTCGATCCGGGTGACGATGCGGAACGTCTGGGCGTTCCCCTCGAAGCCCCCGTGCACCTCCATCCTTTCGTTGAGGGCCTCCTCTCCCGTATGTCCGAACGGCGGATGACCGAGGTCGTGAGCCAGGCAGGCCGTCTCGACGAGGCTGCCGGGGACCCCGAACCGCTTCGCCAGCCCGCGCCCGATCTGCGAGACCTCGATCGAGTGGGTGAGGCGGCTGCGCATGAAGTCGGCCGCCTGGGGCTCGAAGATCTGCGTCTTTCCCTGCAGGCTGCGAAAGGCGGCTGAGTGGATGATCCGCGAGCGGTCGCGCTCGAACGGGCTGCGCCGATCCTCCGCGTGCTGAGGAGAGTCGGTGACGTTGTACCGCGTGGTCTCCTGACTCGACAGGAAGTCGTACCCCGATAGATCGACGCTCACAGCAACCCTCCTCGTGCCGGACAGACCCGGCGGGATGGTTATCACGCTTTAGCGTGCGGTGCTGTCTAAGTACCAGAGGGGTTTCGCACCGTGCAGGTGCGGATCAAGGTGGAGGCCAGTTTACGACCGTCCTCGAAGGTCATCCCGACCTTGACGAACGGGAAGACGCCGACGGTGAAGCCCTCCGGGGCGGCGCAGGCGGCGGTCAGGTAGCTGTGCTTGCTGCCGCGGTAGACGAAGTCCCGCCGCAGGTTGAGGATGATCCGCTTCAGGTAGCCGTTGCGGTTGATCGCCTTCGGCAGGGCGGCGGTGAGAATCGTTCCGTAGGTGCCCTTCGAGGGATGGATGTGGAAGACGAAGACGCGGCTGTTGGGAAACGGATCGCGGCCGTAGACGTGGGCGAAGATTGCCCGTTCCCCGTCGATCACCGTGTTGAAGGCGAGGATCCTTCCCTGCAACGGGAAGGTCGCCTGTTCGGGGAAGTCGACCCCGGCGACGTAGCGACCAGTGCCGACCAGGGCGTCTCCGCAGGCGGCCATGGCGGCCGCCGAGGTTCCCGCCTCGATCTCCGACCGTCGGCAGACTGGCAGCCCCTTGGTTTCGATCCGGCCGCCGCGGTTGATCGCGATCGAGATGAAGCGCAGCGCCGGCGGCCTCTCGCCCGAGAGGGTGCGGACGGTGCCGTCGACCCGAACCGTGATCGGCGCGTTCGTGTGGCGCGGCAGATTGGTCGGGGCGATGCCGCCGCTGAATTTGATGAACAGGTTGCCGCGCTCGACCAGCTCCGCGTTCGCCAGCGTCGCGCCGAAGACCAGTGCGATGGCGAGCACCGCGAGCCCCGCGAGCCTCTTTTTCCCTGTCAGCATCTTTCACCTCGCGAGCCCTCAGGCTCGCCCTCTCCGTGACCAGTAAGCCCGGGCGAAATCCCGCAGTTGCCTTGCCCGATGGACGAAGCCGGCGAGATTTTTCCCCGAGGCCCGGTGCTCGAGGTCGAGTTCGTACTCACACAATCTATACCCCGCGCGGATGGCGTCGACGGTCATCCCGATCTCCATCCCGTAAGCCGGGGCGAAGGGGAGCGTCGCGCGCAGCACCTCGACGCGCATCGCCCGCTGGCCGGAGATCGGCGATTCGGTCTCCAGACCGCAGAGCCGCCGGATCGCCCAGCGGGCGAAAGCGAGTGCAATGCCGAAGCCGCCGCCGACCCGGCGGCTGAAGGTGGCGACGGCGAGGTCACACTCGCCACGGCGCACGGCCTCGACCAGCGGCACCAGCCGCGCCGCCGAGGCGCCGAGATCTCCGTCGCAGAGGAGAACGAGCCGCGGCGGCGCCGGGACGCTCAGCGCCGCCTCGGCCGCGGCGGAGACGTTCGCGCCCTTGCCGTGCGGCCGGCCGCGGCTGACCACATCGGCGCCCGCCGCCATCGCCGCCTCGGCCGTCCCGTCCTCGGAAGCGTCGTCGGCGACCCAGATCCGCGCCGCCGGGAATGCGTCCCGCAGGGCGCGCACGGTCTCGCCGATCCGGTCGGCCTCGTTGCGGGCCGCGACGATCGCCGCCAGCGCCCCCTCCTCCCCTGCCGCCTGTTCGGGTCCCATCGTCGGGTTATTGTCCCCGCCCATGGCAGACATCGCGGCACACATCACCGGCAACGTCTGGAAAATCGAGGTCGCCGTCGGCGACCAGGTCTCCGACGGCGACACCGTCGTCATCCTGGAGTCGATGAAGATGGAGATCCCGGTCGAGGCCGAGGACGACGGCGTCGTGAAGGAGATTCGCTGCGAGGAGGGCCAGAGCGTCAGCGAAGGCGACGTCCTCGTGGTGCTGGAGTAGGGGGCGGGAGTGGACGAGCGGCTCGCGGGCGGAAAGCTCCTCCTCGACCGGCCGGCCGAGGCGGTCGCGCGGCTGACGATCTCCAACCCGGAGCGCCGCAACGCCCTCGACCACGAGATCCTCGACGCGCTCGCCGAGACCCTGCCCCAGCTCGACCGGGGCATCGAGACCCGCTGCGTCCTCATCACCGGCGCCCCGCCGCTGTTCTCGGCGGGCTACGACATCGCCGGCATCCCCGACGAGAGCTTCGAGCGCGACGCCGAGGCGCTTGTCGCCCATCCCTTCCATGCGGCGATGGAGGCGATCGCCCGCCATCCCTGGCCGACTCTCGCCGCGATCAACGGCCACTGCCTCGGCGGCGGCCTCGAGCTGGCGATCACCTGCGACCTGCGGATCTGCGCGGCCGGGGCCAGGCTGGGGATGCCGCCGGCGAAGCTGGGCCTAATCTACGGCCACACCGGGTTGCGCAAGTTCCTCGACACGATCGGCCTTCCCCACACCAAGGAGCTGTTCCTCACCGGCCGCAACCTCGACGCCGAGCGGGCGGAGCGAGTCGGCCTCGTCAACTGGGTGGCCGGCGATGCCGAGCTGGAGGGCGAAGGTGTCGCGCTGGCCGCGGCGATCGCCGCCAACGCGCCGCTCTCGATGCGCGGCAACAAGCACGCCATCGACCTGCTGAACGAGAACGCCGAGCTGACCGCGCAGCAAGAGGCCGGCCTCGTCGCCCTGCGCGAATCCTGCTTTTCCTCCGAGGACTTCCGCGAGGGCATCCGCGCCTTCGCCGAGAAGCGCCCGCCGCAGTGGTCGGGCCGGTGAGCGCCAAGGCGCGTAAGGAGCTCGCCGCCTCCGATCCGACGATGGCGGCGCTGATCGAGCGGATCGGCAAGATCGACCTCGCCACCCGGCTCGAGCGGCGCAAAGAGGAGCGGCCGCCCGACGCCTACGGCGCCCTGCTGCGGGCGATCGTCGGCCAGCAGCTCTCGACGAAAGCGGCGCGAACGATCTACCTGCGGGTCGTCGACCTTTTCGGCGGCGCCACGCCGACGCCGGAGCAACTGCTCGAGGCCTCCGCGGAGGACCTGCGCGGCTGCGGCCTCTCCGGGCGGAAGACCGAATACGTGCGTGACTTGGCCGCCCACGTCCTCAGCGGCGAGCTGGAGCTCGACCGGCTGACGGAGCTCGGCGACGAGGCGGTGATCGAGGAGATCGTCGCCGTGCGCGGCCTCGGCCGCTGGACGGCGGAGATGTTCCTGCTCTTCCACCTGCAGCGGCCCGACGTCCTCTCCGGCGGCGACCTCGGAATCCGCAAAGCGATCCAGGTCGAGTACGGGCTCGAGGAGATGCCGACGCCGACGCGGACGGTCGAGATCGGCGAGCGCTGGCGACCGCACCGCAGCCTCGCGTCGCTCTACCTCTGGGAGTCCCTGGCGGCGGTGCCGGATTGAGGCGGCGCTTCTGGCTGGGAATGCTCGCCGTGACGCTGGTCGCGCTGGGCTCGGTGGTGGCGGCGGCGCTCGTCTATCTCGACGACGATCGCGACTTCGACCAGATGCAGCGCGAGGAGGCGATGCGCGCCGCCCACCAGATGGAAGCCGTGGCGGGGCTCTCGGTCGACCAGCTGGACAGCGCCGCGGCCTTCTTCAAGGCCGAGGACGACCTCAGCCGCCACGAGTTCGAGGTCTACGGGAGTTCGCTGATCAGCCAGGGGGCGCTGTCCGGCGCCGTCTTCATCCCGCGGGTAACGGCGGCGAGCCGCGGGCGCTTCGAGCGAACCCATGACCTACAGATCCTCGAACGCGTCGGCGTCCTCGACTTCCACCGCTCGCGCGCCCGCTCGGAGTACTTCCCGGTCACCTACGTCGCCGCAGAGAAGGAAGAGCGGCGGCGGGCGCTCGGCTACGACCTCGGCCAAGACCCCAACCGGGCGCGCTACCTGCAGCGCGCCCGGGACACCGACGTCGCCGTCTCCAGTCCCGTCATCCCGCTGCTGATCGGCGGCCGTGGCATCAACGTCTTCCGCGCCGTCTACCGCGACGGGGCGCCGGTGGGGACCGTGGCCGAGCGCCGCCGCGCCCTGGTCGGGTTCGCCGCCGGCAGCTTCCGGATCGGCGACCTCGCCGGGACCGCCAGCGAAGCGGTCGACCCCTCGGTGCAGGTGCAGGTCGGGGCCGGGGGCGAGACCGTGTTCGGCACCGGCGGCCCGCTCGAAGACGCGGCCTCGGTGCCACTGCGGATTGCCGACCGCACCTGGGTGCTGACCGTCAAGGACCCGGGCGGGCCGGACCTCAGCCTGCCGGTCGCCCTGGCGGTGCTGGGGATCTCGCTGGCGGCGCTGCTCGCCTCGCTGATCCTCACCTGGGGGCGGACCGAACGGATGCAGGAGCTCGAGCGGCAGGCGAGTCAGGACTCGCTCACCGGGCTCAGCAACCGGCGCCGGTTCGAGGAAGACCTGGCGGCGGCGATGGCGCGCAGCCGGCGGGACGGCTCGCGGGGCGCGCTGCTGGTGCTCGACCTCGACCGCTTCAAGCAGGTCAACGACTCGCATGGACACCCGGCTGGAGACCGGCTGATCAAGGAGATCGCCGGCGTCCTGCGGTGGCGGACCCGCGAGAGCGACTCGCTGGCCCGCCTCGGCGGCGACGAGTTCGCCGTGATCCTGCCGCGCTGCAGCCGCGAGGAGGCGCGGCTGGCGGCCGAAGCGATCGCCGACGAGGTCCGCAACCACGACTCCGACGCGGCGCCGGAAGGGGTCACGGTCAGCATCGGCCTGGCGATGTTCGGCGACGACCCGCGGACCAGCGTCGCCACCGTCGTCTCCGAGGCCGACGCGGCGATGTACGGGGCCAAGGACGAAGGACGCGACAGGGTGCGGATCTTCGACCCGGTCGCGCTGCGCCAAGACGTGCCCGGCGGGAACTAGAAGGGATTGGCGTTTCGATTGGCGAAACGCTTGATCTTCATCGCTGATCGTCCATAGGTTCGCCTGGTCCAAATCAAAAGTGGCCGGGCGACTGCCGAAACACCCGATCTCGCGCGAATCGAGGACCTGTTCAAGCACGGCCGTTAAAGCCGCACCGCCCTACTACTTTAGGTGACGCCAAGCGAGGTACCTCTCGTTTGGTCTGACCCCCGAAAGCTCCAACTTCGCGGGGGGTCTTCTTCTGAAAAGTTGCTCGCTCGGGCTATAGCTACAACCGGACAGAAAAACCGCTCTGGCAAGCCAAAACTTAGCAGTTAGGGGCGCTTCAAAATGTCGTGGTTGCAGTGATTGGGGAGCACGATCACTCCGTCCTCCCAGTGCCACGTGATCCGGTTCTTCATGTCTACGTAAGCCTCAAAGACCTTCGGGTTCTTCGGCCCATGAACCTGATGGGTTTGAAGCGACGGGTGGCGGGGGTCTTCTCCCAATCTCTGGATCGTCTCTAAGGTCGCGGCTTGCAGCATGGTTTCCTTCTTTTGAAACCGCTTCTTGAACGAAGCGGGGAGCCGCACTTCCGGCATTTAGTCGCTCAAAAGATGGCGAATCGCATCCTGCGGATTGTGGAAGGTCTGAGCATGCCCAGCCTTCAAATCCGCCAAGGACTCCGCCTCGTCTCGCTGCCACTGGCTCGACCAGTAGAAGACCTGATCGGCGGGGATAAACATCGGAACCCGACGCTTACCGCGATGGCCCCCGTTGCTGGCAATCCGCGATGCGTGCAGCGTTCCTCGACGGGAGCCGCGGCCCCGCAAGATGGCTTCCTTATTGCCTACTGCTTTCGTCGTCACGGTTGCTCGTCTTCCTTCGACCGTAAAAATTCCTGGTAATTGCCACGGACAGTCTCCAGCACCTCGATAAGGTCGTCAAGACCGCTGGGGGCAAGTGCGAAGCGCGCTATCGGTCGGGCTGGGTGGTACCCACGCTCTTTAATGCGCTCAAACTCCTCCTCGGACTCCACATCAGGAGGAAACTGAGAGCCGATGCCCACGAAGAAGGCATTCGGCCCCTACGTGGCAAGGAATGAGTTAGCGAAGTGCAGTGGAAGCTCCTCTGCACCAATCCACGCCTGCTCGATCTGGATTTCCTCGAACTCGTCAGCCATTGGTCTCCTCTCGGCAGGATGCCTCTGAATCCTGAATCCGGAGGGCTTTCCAGCATACGGGGGTCGCGCGCTCGGCGGGTGGCCAGCCAATGGGCGGTACCCGATTTTGCGGTTGATTGGGGTAGAACCAGCCCGAAAGCGAGGTATCCGTGAACTCAATCCCTCCTAGGGCGTGAGCCCGGCGCGGAGGTCGAGCACTCGCTGCGCCGCGGCCTCGAACTCGGCGCGGTCGAGGCCGCCGGTGCGGAGCTTTGCGACCAGCGCCTCCCAGGCGCGTTCGGCCGGGGCGAGGCGGGCGTAGAGAAGAATGTCGGCGCCGGCCCGGGCACCCGCCGCAGCGGCCTTCGCCGTGTTCCCGAAGTGTTCGACGGCGGGGGTTTCCAGGGCGTCGGTGACGGTGACGCCGTCGAAGCCGAGACGGTTGCGCAGCTCCCCGGTGGCGATCGCGCGGGTGAAGGCGGCTGGGTCGCCGGAGAAGGCCGGGTAAATCGCCGTGCTGAGCATCACCACCTCGCCGCCGGCCGCGGCGAAGTTCGCGTAGGACTTCTCGTCGACCGCCCGCAGCTCGCGCTTGGAGAGGTCGATCCGTTCGACCGAGAAGTCGGTGTTTTCGCGTGCCGCCCCGAAGCCGGGGAAGTGCTTGCCGGTGGCGGCCACGCCGCCGGCCTGCAGAGCCTTGGCAAACGGGATCGCGCTGGCGCTGACGCGGGCTGCGGTGGTGCCGAAGCTGCGTTCGGTTTCGTCGATCACGCCTCCCGGCCGTCCCACGTCGAGGACCGGCGCCAGGTCGACGTTGACGCCGACGTCGCGCAGGTTGGCGGCGGTGCGGCGCCCCTGACGAGCGCTGAATACGGGGCCGCGCTCGCCCATCTCCCGGGCCGAGGCGGTCGGCGCGCCCGAGAGGCGCTTGACCAGACCGCCCTCCTGGTCCGTCATCACCAGCAGCGGGTCGCGCAGCTTCGCCGGCCGCGGGATCGCCTGCAGGCGGGCGACGAGACGCCGGCCGGCGGCGCGGCTGGGGAAGTTCTCGGCGAAGAGGACGACGCCGGCGACCCGCCCCTCGCGGATCGCCTTGCGCAAGCGGGGTGAGATCGAGGTGCCGTTAAGGCCGGTGACGATCCTCTCCCCGGCGAGTTGGTCCGCCGGCAGCGTCTCGGCGACGCTCGGCGGCGCCGGCTCGGCCCCGTCCCCAAGCGTCGCGCCGCAGGCGAATGCGCCGATCGCCAGAGCCACAAGGGCGACGATCGCCACCCCTCGCCGCCGCGCCAGGGTCCGCTCCATGGAGCAGATGCTAGGCGTCCGGGACGATTCTTAGATTGCGTCCCGATGCCCCCCTTGATCACCGCCGACGAGGCCCGCGCCTACGGCGCCCTCACCGACCACACCGAGATCGAAGCCCTGGTCGAACGCGCCTGGGAGGTGCGGCGGGAGAACTTCGGCGACTCGACCGACATGTGCTCGCTGGTCAACGCCAAGTCCGGCGGCTGCGCCGAGGACTGCGGCTTCTGCGCCCAGTCGCGTTACGCCGAGGCGGACACGCCGATGCACGCGATGATGGAGCCCGAGCAGATCCTCGAACACGCGCAAGCGGCCGAGGCGGCCGGCGCCCACCGCTTCTGCATGGTCACCCAGGGACAGGGGCTCTCCAAGCGGGACTTCGAGAAGATTCTCGAGGGGACTCGCCTGGTCGCCGAGCAGACCAACCTCAAGCGCTGCGCCTCGATCGGCCACATGTCGAGTGAGCGGGCGAAGGCGCTGAAAGAGGCCGGCGTCCAGCGGGTCCACCACAACGTCGAGTCGGCTCGCTCCTACTACCCCGAGGTCTCGACCACGGTCCGTTACGAGGGCCGGCTGCGGACGATCCAAGCGGTCAAAGAGGCCGGGCTGGAGACCTGCGTCGGCGGCATCCTCAACCTCGGCGAGACCGAGGAGCAGCGGGTCGAGATGGCCTTCGAGCTCTCCGAGATCAATCCCACCTCGGTGCCGATCAACCTCCTGATCCCGAAGGAGGGGACGAAATTCGGCGAGCGCGAGGTGATGGACCCCTGGGAGGTCGTGAAGTGGATCGCGATCTTCCGGCTGATCATCCCCGGGGCGCTCTTCCGCCTCTGCGGTGGCCGCGTCGAGAACCTCGGCGAGCTGCACAAGCTGGCGGTCAAGGCCGGTCTGAACGGGGTGATGATGGGGAACTTCCTCACCACGCTCGGCGCCGAGCCTGCCGAGGACCGGGCGATGTTCGAAGAGCTCGGCCTCAACGTCGCCCGCCAGCCCGACAACGGCGCCAACCCGCGGCCGGACAACCGCTCCGGCTGGCTCGAGGGCGAGACGCCGGAAACCCCGATCGACGAGCTGATCGACAGCCAGGGTGAGGCGAACTTCTGGGATCCCTCGACGCAGTTGCGGGTCGTCAAGAAGTCGAAGAAGCCGCCTTCCTACCCACGGGCGGCGTGACCGACGTCGCCGAGCGGCTCGACGAGCTCCGTGAGCGGGGGCTCTACCGGCGACTGCGCCTGATCGAGGGACCCCAGGGACCGAGCGTCACGCTCGAGGGCCGGCCGGTCCTCCTCCTCTGCTCTAACAACTACCTGGGCCTCGCCGACCGCTCCGAGGTGCGCGAGGCCGCGGCCGAGGCGGCGCTGCGCTGGGGCGCGGGCGCGGGCGCCTCGCGCCTGATCTCGGGCAACATGGAGCCGCATCGGGAGCTCGAGCGGCGGCTCGCGGCCTTCAAGGGCTACGAGTCCTCGCTCCTCTTCGGCTCCGGGTACCTCGCCAACACCGGAGTCATCGCCGCGCTGGCGGGCCGCGGCGAGGTCGTCTTCTCCGACGAGCTCAACCACGCGAGCATCGTTGACGGCTGCCGCCTTTCCCGCGCCGAGACCTTCGTCTACCGTCACGGCGACCTCGAGCACCTCGCCTGGGGCTTGCGCCAGGCCGGCGAGCGCGCCGCGCTGATCGTCACCGACGGAGTCTTCTCGATGGACGGCGACCTCGCTCCCCTGCCCGCCCTGCTCGAGCTGGCGCGGCGCCACGGGGCCCGGCTGATGGTCGACGAGGCCCACGCGACCGGCGCGGTCGGGTCGGGCGGGCGCGGCTCGGTCTCCGCCGCCGGACTGAGCGGCAAGGTCAACGTCGTGGTCGGGACCCTGGGCAAGGCGCTCGGGTCCTACGGTGCCTACGCCTGCGCCAACGCCGAGACGATTGAGTTCCTCGTCAACACCGCTCGGCCGTTCATCTTCTCGACGGCGCCGCCGCCGGCCGCCACCGGCGGCGCCCTGGCGGCGCTATCGGTCCTCGAAGCCGAGCCGGAGCTGGTCGAGCGGCTGCAGGCGAACGCCGAGACGCTGCGCGGCGCTCTCCGCGCCGAGGGGCTGAACGTCGGCGTCTCAGCGACCCAGGTCGTCCCGGTCGAGGTCGGCGCGGCGGAGACGACGATGGAGCTCTGCGAGCGGGCACTGCAACGCGGCGTCTTCGCCCAGGGGATTCGGCCGCCGACGGTGCCCCCCGGCTCCTCCCGTCTGCGCTTCACTGCGATGGCTACGCACCGGCCCGAGGAGCTGGTCGGGGCCGCGCGCGAGGTCGGGGCCGCCGCGCGCGGCGTCGGCCTCGTCGCCTCCGAGTCCCTCACCGCCTGAGGCCGTGGCCGACGGCGTCTTCGTCACCGGCACCGGCACCGAGGTCGGCAAGACCGTCGTCGCCGCGACGATCGCCCGCACCCTGGCCGCCGAAGGCAAGCGGGTGGCCGTCTTCAAGCCCGCTGTGACCGGTCTCGACGAAGGGGCCGAGACCGACCATGCGCTGCTGCGCCGGGCCTCCGGCTCGAGCCAGAGCGACGAGGAGATCGCCCCCTTCCGCTACGGCCCGCCAGCCTCGCCCCACCTCGCCGCGGCGCTGGCGGGTGAGGAGATCGATCCCGAGCGTCTGCGAAGGGCCGCCCGCGCCGCGGCCGAGGGAGCCGACGCGCTGGTCTGCGAGGGGGTCGGCGGCCTGCTCGTCCCCCTCTCCTCCGGCTACCTGGTGCGCGACCTCGCCGCCGACCTCGGCTACCCGGTGGTCGTCGTCGCTAGCCCCGGCCTGGGGACGATCAACCACACCCTGCTGACGCTCGAGGCGGCGCGCAGCGCCGGGCTCGAGGCAGCGGCCGTAGTCCTCACCCCATGGCCGGCGGAGCCAACCGAGATCGAGGCCTCCAACCGCGAGACGATCGCCACCCTCGGCGCCACCCCAGTCCTCACCCTCCCTCCAATGGACCTAGCCGACCCCACCACCTGGCCACTCCTTCCGCCGACGGGACGATTTCCGTTTACGTAGACCGGTTTTCGGCCCGTCGGCGGTGACATGTGTGAAACGGCCTTACGCTCACCATCCACCTCGGTGAAAGCACGAACCGCCAGCAGCGTCGCCCGCTTCGGCTTCCAAGCCGGGACATAGGCACCGGAGCGCATATCGACGACGAGATCGCCCTCGGAATCAGGCAGCGCCTCGGCCAGCGCCGGCCGCCAGTAGGCGTTCGGCGCCTCGAAACCCTCCAGCCGCGTCTTCGGCGGGAACTTGTAATAGGGAATCCGGTCGTCGAGGGCGCACAAATCCCCAAAGCGCACTCGCGATCAAGACCGGCTTCCGCGCCTTCGCCGGCAGCTCCGCCAGCCCCAATCGTCCATAAAGGACACCGGTGTACACAGCAGCCGCCGGCCAGCCGGCGCCTCCCGCAACCGCGGATCGAATGCGTCGATCAGCGCCTCCCGCTTCGCCCCCAGCTCTTCGGCAAACACCAGCGAATCAAGATCAATCGGCTCACCCAACTCCGGGCGAGCCTTACCTTCGGACGGCGGCAGCAGGATCAACATTCGGCGGCACCCTAATCCGGAGCGCGATCGCAGGGTGCCCCAACCAACTACGCCGGCTGCGCCGCCTCCCGAGCCTCCTCGGCAGCAATCGCCTCGCCACCAGGATTCACCTCAGCGGCCGCCGCCTCGACCGTGGTGTGTCCTTTCGCCTTGGCCCGGATCGCAGTCGCCCCGATCAACGCGCCGGCCAAGGCGACGAACCCGGAGACGGTCATCGCGTGGCTGAGCGCGTAGACGAAGGCTTCGTTGCCCGCGGCGGCGACCTCTTTGACCTGCGCCGGCCCGAGTCCCGGCACGTGCGGCACACCGCCGCCGCCGAGCTGTTCGGAGACCGAGTCCCGCTGGGCCGCGGTCACCCCGGTCCCGGTCAGCAGCGAGTCCAGCCTGGAGCTGACCAGGCCCTGGAAGATCGCACCAGTGATGGCAATTCCGAGGCTGCCGCCGACCATACGGAACATCGAGAGCACCCCGGAGGCGATCCCGGCTTTCTGCACCGGCACCGCGTTCATCGCCGCGCTGGTCATCGGCGACATCGTCATCGCGACGCCGATACCGAGCAGCATGAACCCGGGCAACAGGTCGAGGTAGGACGAGTCGACCGCGATGCGGCTGAAGCTGAACAGCGAGGCGGCGACGATCAGCAGGCCACCGGCGATCAGCCAGCGCGGACCGAAGCGGTCGGAGAGCCGTCCCGCGACCGGCGCCACGCCAACGATCATCAGCGTCGAGGGCAGGAATCGGATCCCCGCCTCCAGCGGCGAGTAACCGAGGATGTCCTGCATATAGAGAGCGAGGAAGAAGAAGACGCCCATCATCGCGAAGGTGATGATCAGGGCGACGCAGACCGCGGCGAGGAAGTTGCGATCGCTGAGCAGGTCGAACTGCACCATCGGCGCCTTGACCCGGTTCTCGACGTAGACGAAAGCGGGCAGGGCGACCGCGGCGAGGGCGAGCAGGGCGACGACTTCGGTCGAGCCCCAGCCCCAGGCGTTGCCCTCGACCAGAGCGAGGACGAGTGCCGTCAGGCCGACGGTCAGCACCGCGACGCCGGCGAAGTCGACCTCGCGGCCGACCGAGGTGTCGCGCGACTCGCGCACCGCGAAGAGCGTCGCCAGCACCGCCCCGATCGCGACCGGAATGTTGATGTAGAAGATCGCCCGCCAGCTGACGTGCTCGGTGAGGAAGCCGCCAAGCACCGGCCCGACGGCCAGCGCCAGGGCCGAGACGCCGGCCCAGGTGCCCATCGCCTTGCCGCGCTCGTGAGCGGGGAAGGCGTCGGTGATGATCGAGAGCGTGCCCGGCATCATCAGCGCCGCGCCGACGCCCTGGACCACGCGGCTGATGACCAGCGCGGTCTCGTCGGGGGCGAAACCTGCGGTCGCCGAAGAGAGGGCGAAGATGACGACGCCGGTGAGGAACATCAGCCGCCGGCCGAAGATGTCGCCGAGCCGCCCACCGGTGGCCAGCAGCACCGCGAAGGAGAGCGTGTAGCCGTTGATCGTCCACTCGAGGCCGCTGATCGAGGCCCCCAGGTCCTGCTGGATCGAGGGCAGCGCGACGTTCACGACCGTGTTGTCGAGCATGATCATGAACAGCGCGAAGCACATCGCTCCGAGCGTCCACCACTTGCGGTTGTCGTCGGTGATCAGGTGGCGGTAACGGGTCAAGCGCGCTCACTTCCTTTCAGAGCCTCATAAGTCTGGGCGAGGTCCTCGCGCTCCATCAGTGCCTCTACCGCAGCGTCGAGCTTGCGTCGCTGCGCCGCGGTGAGGGTGGTCACGAAGGCCTCGATTCCGGTCATCCGGACGGTGACGAGCTTGGCGACGAGGTCGTTGCCCCTGGCGGTGATCTTCACCTGGCGCACCCGGCGGTCGTCCGGGTCCTCGACCCGCGTCGCCAGCTTCGCCTTGACCAGCGCGTCGACGGCGCGGCTCATCGAGGGAACCGAGACGCCGAACAGCTCCGCAAGATCGCTCACCTGCCAGGCCTGGACGTCCCCGCCGAGGCCGCCGAGCTCGAGCAGCGCCTTGCACTGGGTCATCGAGAGGCCGGTCTCCTCGATCACCCGCAGCTGGTTGCCGCGGTCGTAGAGGAAGACGTGGTGCAGGAGCGCTGCTATCCGGGCGGCGGTGTCAGTCGCTTCTATCGTCGTGTTCATCACGACAATAGTTGCACAAGCGCAACCTTTTCAAATAGGCAATAGTTGTTCGTGTGATGGATATCACTCGCCGTCGAAGTACTCGACGTTGCTCTCGCGGCGGACCATCACGTCCGTCTCGGAGTCACCCGGACGGGCAGCTCGGTCTCGTTGCGGACGCCGAGGCGGGCCAAGCCGCTGCGGAAGCCGTCGGGGTCGTCTTTGTCGTACTCGAACTGCGGCGCGGCGATGTTGATTCGTCTCATGCGGCGACGCTAGCAACGCGCTAACTCGGCGTTTTTGGTCGGGTCCCTGCCGCCGATCTCGGGGCTAACGTCGGCCTTGATGATGGACCACGCGCAGCTCGATCGCGACTACGTCTGGCACCCCTTCACCCAGCAACAGGGATGGAGCGAGGAAGCGCCGCTGGTGATCGAGCGCGGCGAGGGCTCCTACCTGTTCGATGACGCGGGGCGGCGGTATTTGGACGGGACGGCGGCGCTCTGGTGCAACGTCCACGGCCACCGCCACCCGGTCATCGACGCGGCGGTGCGCGACCAGCTCGACCGCGTCGCCCACACGACGATGCTGGGGCTGACGCACCCGGGCGCGACCGAGTTGGCGGCGCGGCTGGTCGAGATCTCGCCGCAGGGCCTCGCCCGCGTCTTCTACTCGGACTCAGGCTCGACCGCGGCGGAGATAGCGCTGAAGATCGCCTTCCAGTACCAACAGCAGCGGGGCGGGGAGCACTCGCGACGGACCAAGTTCGTGCGCCTGCGCGAGGCCTACCACGGCGACACGATCGGGTCGGTGTCGATCGGCGGCATCGACCTCTTTCACTCGACCTACCGGCCGCTGCTGTTCGAAACCTATGTGGCGGAGCCGGGCGACGCCGACGACCTCGAGCGGGTGCTGGCGGCGCACGGGGACGAGGTGGCGGCCGTGGTCGTCGAGCCGCTGATCCAGGGCGCGGCCGGGATCCTGGTCCAGCCGCCCGGCTACCTGCGCGCCGCGCGCGAGCTCTGCGACCGCTTCGGCGCCCTGCTCGTCTGCGACGAGGTGGCGACCGGGTTTGGCCGCACCGGGACGATGTTCGCCTGCGAACAGGAGGGCGTGGCGCCGGACCTGATGTGCCTGGCGAAGGGGATCACCGGCGGCTACCTGCCGCTGGCGGCGACGCTGACCAGCGAGGAGATCTACGCCGGGTTCCTCGGCAGCTACGAGGAGTTCAAGACCTTCTTCCACGGCCACACCTACACCGGCAACCCGCTCGCCTGCGCGGCAGCGCTGGCCAACCTCGACGTCTTCGAGCAGGAGCGGACGCTGGAGCGGCTGGCGCCGAAGATCGTTTTGTTCGAAGAGCTGCTGGCGGAGGTCGCGGCGATGCCCGAGGTGGCGGAGGTGCGCCAGAAGGGCGTGATGGTCGGCATCGACCTCGGCCAGCACGACGACGCGCTGCGGATGGGCCACCGGGTGACGGTCGAGGCGCGCAAGCGCGGCGCCTTCATCCGCCCACTCGGCAACACGGTCGTCCTCATGCCCCCGCTCTCGATCTCCGAGGACGAGCTGCGCGAGCTGGTCGCGATCGCCACCGAGTCGATCCGCGCCGCCGTCGCTTCGGTGCCGGTCGACCTGCCCCAGGCTGCCTGAGCCGATACTCCGTCTGTGACGGATCGGGAGGTCCCTCGTAGTAGGGACATGGAGCAGGCACTTGTCGCCGAGGCAAAGGACGCGCCGCGAGCGGGCGATCTCGCCTTCGAGCGGCTCTACCGCTCGAGTCGGGACGACGTCTACGCCTACGTCGCCAGCCTGCTGCGCGACGCCCCGGCTGCCGAGGAAGCCACCGCCGCCGCCTTCGAGCGCGCCTACCGCAAGCGCAACCGCTTCGACCCCGACCGCGGCGAACCGCGGGCCTGGCTGTTCGGGATCGCCCGCAACGCCGCGCTGGACGAGCTGCGCCGCCGCGGCCGCCAGGCGGAGCTGACCGCCGAGCCCGCCGACCTGGAGAGCTTTGGTTCCGCCGAGGGCGCGGAACACCACGAGCGACGACTGGCGGTCTCCGCCGCACTGGAGCGGCTCGAGCCCAGCGAGCGCGAGCTGATCGCGCTCAAGTTCTTCGCCGGCCTCGCCAACGCCGAGATCGCCCAGGTCCTCGGTCTGAGCGAGTCGAATGCCGGCACCAAGCTGCACCGCGCACTGACCAAGCTGAGGGAGGCCTGCGATGGAAACGCCTAGGGACGACCAGTTGGCCACCGACCTGAAAGCCCTGCGCCCGACGCCGCGGCCCGAGTTCGCCGCCGAGCTCGACCAGCGCGCCGCCGCGGGCTTCCCGCGGCGCTCGCGGCTCCCGCGGTTCTCGTTCGCGCTTCCGACGAAGCAGGTGCTGATCCCCGCGGGCGGTCTGGCCGTAGCTGCAATCGTCGCGGTGAGCGTCCTCGTCGCCAACAACGAGACCGGAACCGAATCGGGCTCTGGCGGGGCGCTGCTCGGTGATGTCCAGAAGTTTGATTCCGGCTCCAGCTCGGAGCGCCCTCGGCAGATCGAACCAGCGGCGGAAGAGGCAAAGCCCGCGGTGAGCGAATCCTCCGCATCGGCAGGCGCCACCGAAGTCGAGCCCTTCAGCAGAGACGTCCCCACCCGGCTCCACAATCGCGCCGTCGAACGCTCCGCCCAGCTCGTCCTCGCCGCCGCGCCCGCCGACGTCGCCGACGACTCTTCCGAGGTCTTCGAAGCCGTCCACGCCAACGACGGGATCGTCCTGCGCTCCTCCACTCGCGAGGGCGAGGCCGGCGTCGCCAGCGCCCGCTTCGAGCTGCTGATCCCCAGCGCCAAGCTCGGCGACGCCCTGGCCGCGCTCTCGGCGATCGACGAGGTGCGCTCGCGCCACGAGGCGACCGACGACATCACCGCCCCGACCGTCGCCGCCGGCGAGCTCCTACAGGACTCGAAGGCCCGGATCGACAGCCTCCTCGCCCAGCTCGAAGGGGCAGAAGCCGAATCGGAGCGCGAAGCGGTCGAAACCGAGTTGACGCAGGAGCGCCGCCACCGCTCCCGCCTCCGCGCCCAGCTGCACCACCTCGAGCGGCGCGCCGACTACTCCCGCGTCCTGGTCCGGATCGAGACCGGTGCCGAGGAGGAATCCTCCGGCGGTGCCTGGGGCATCGGCGATGCGCTCGACGACGCCGGCCACATCCTCGCCGTCGCCGCCGCGGTCACCGTCGTCGCCCTCGCGATCCTCGGTCCAATCGCCCTGATCGCCCTGCTCGCCTGGCTCACCCACCGCGCATGGGTCCGCCGCGAGCGCCGCCGCGTCCTCATCTGAAATCCCAACGTGTCTGAGCTGAAGGGGTCCTATGACCCCTTCAGCTCAGACACCCCCTGCGGGTAGGGTGGGCCGCATGGAGGAGCGGCGACGGGGACCGGCGGAGATGCCCAACTTCGGGCCGCCCTCGACGCCCCGGCCCGCCGCCTCGGTCGTATTGCTGCGGCGCGGGGGCAAGCACTCCCAGCGCGCGCTCGAGGTGCTGATGCTGCGCCGCAGCGAGGAAGCGAGGTTCATGCCCGGCGTCTGGGTCTTCCCCGGCGGCTCGCTCGACGAAGCCGACGGCGCCGAAGAAGCCGGCCTGCGCGCCTGCGCGCTGCGGGAGCTGGCCGAGGAGGCCGGGATCGAGCTGGCAGCAGGAGAGGAGCTGGTGCCCTTCACCCGCTGGATCACCCCGGAGGTGGTCGCCACCCGCTTCGACGCTTGGTTCTTCCTCGCCCTCGCCCCAGCCCACACACCGCCGCAACCCGACGGGGTCGAGACGACCGAGGCGCGCTGGTTCCAGCCTGCCGCCGCCCTCGAGGCACAGGAGGCCGGCGAGCTCCTCCTTTCCTTCCCGACCCAGACCCAGCTCCGCTGGCTGGCCGAGTTCCGCACCTCCGACGAGGCGATGGCCGCCTACCGCGAGCGCAACCTCGAGCCGATCCTGCCGGTGGTGATCGCCGAAGACGGCGCTGAGGTGCGCGTCGTCCTGCCTGGCGAGCCGGACTACCCCGCCTGAGCCTCGGCCGGAAACGGCTCCAAGCCCGCGTGCCAGGGGCCGGGCGGGTAAGTGTGGATGCCGCTCTCGTCCATCTCCGCCTGGAGCCGCCGGAAGAGCTGACCGGCGTTCTTCAGCGCCGCCTTCAGTTCCTCCTCGCTGCGCTCGCCGAGCCGCCAGAGGAACCAGAGCTGGCGGTCGTTGACGCCGAAGTCGATCTCGCCCTGGATCGTCGTCACCCAGCCGAGGAAGCCGGGGCTGAAGAGCTCTCGCAACGCGACCGGGTCGTACTCGCTCGGCACCGTCGCCAGGTAGCGCTTGTTGAAGTCGATTGACTCGAACTCGACCTTGCGCTGGAAGCGCTGGGTGAGCGCCTCGTGACCCTCGATCGACTCGACGTTGAAGGCCGGCACCACATTCGCCAGGTCGGGCATGTGGGCCTTGGCGAGGATCGCGGCCGGCACCACGGTCTTGCTGAAGTAGCCGCCGACCTCCTTTTCGTCGGCGTCGCAGGATGCCCCCCAGAAGCCCTCGCTGAGCTGCCCGGTGAGGCGATTAACGCCGCCCACGCAGAGCGCCACCGGGCCGTCTTTGGGGTTGATCCCGCCCACCGGCTCGTAGGTAAGCCCATTGCGCTCGCCGTGGCGCCGCACGATCTCGGCCCATTCCTGCGCATCTGCCTTCGCGCTCACGCCGCGATCCTACGGCGTTAGGATGCGATCAAGCCCGGTCCGACCACAGGAGCCCCAATGACCATCGCCATCATCGTCATCGTCGCGATCATCGTTCTCGCGATTTTCTACTTCATTGCGAAGCGCAACTCGATCATCGCCTCGCGCAACCGGGTGGACGAGTCCTGGAGCGGGATCGACGTGCAGCTGAAACGGCGCCACGACCTCGTCCCCAACCTGGTCGAGACGGTCAAGGGCTACGCCGAGCACGAGAGCGCGACGTTTGAGAAAACGACCCAGGCGCGGGCCGCGGCGATGCAAGCGCAGGGCGTCGAGGAGACCGCCAAAGCCGAGCAGCAGCTGACCCAGGCGCTGGCCGACGTGAAAGCGGTGGCCGAGAACTACCCGACCCTGCGGGCGACCGAGAACTTCCAGCAGCTGAGCCGCAACCTCTCTGAGCTCGAGGACGAGATCCAGGCCTCGCGCCGGATCTACAACTCCAACGTCCAGTCCTACAACACGGACATCCAGCAGTTCCCGGGCTCGATCATCGCCAACCAGGGTGACTTCACCGCGCGCGAGTACTTCGAGATCGAGGACGCATCCGAGCGCAACGCGCCGCAGGTCAGCTTCGGTAAATAGCCCCTCCGGGGCTCTCTAACATCTAGGGCATGACAACCGAGACCAAAGACGCGACCCTCTGGATCTGCGATAGCTGCGGGTTCATCTACGACCCCGCGATCGGCGATCCGGACGGCGGTATCCCGCCGGGAACTTCCTTCGAGGACATCCCCAAGGACTGGTTCTGCCCGGTCTGCGGCGCCCGCACCACCGACTTCCGCCCACTCGAGCCCGGCGAGGCCTAGGCCTCCGCGGAACCGCCCGGTAGGCTGGGCTGGCTGATGAGCCAGTACGACTACGACTGGATCGTTATCGGCTCCGGGTTCGGGGGGTCGGTGTCCGCCCTGCGCCTGGCCGAAAAGGGCTACAAAGTCGCGGTCCTGGAGTGCGGCAAGCGCTTCACCGACAAGGACTTCCCGAAGTCGACCTGGGACATCCGCCGCTACTTCTGGGCCCCGCGGATTGGTCTGCGCGGCATCTTCCGCCTGACGACCTTCAAGGACGTCTCGGTGGTCAGCGGCTCCGGCGTCGGCGGCGGCAGCCTCGGCTACGCCAATACGCTCTACGTCCCGCCCTCGAAGTTCTTCAAGGACCCGCAGTGGGGCGATCTCGCCGACTGGCAGTCCGAGCTGGCGCCTCACTACGCCGAAGCGCAGCGGATGCTCGGAGTCGTCAACGTCGAGACCGACGACGCCGCCGACGACCTCCTGCGGGAGTACGGCGAGTCGATCGGGGTCGGCGATACCTACCAGAAGACCCCGGTGGGGGTCTACTTCGGCGCCCCCGGCCAAACCGTCCCAGACCCCTTCTTCGGCGGCGAGGGTCCAGACCGCACCGGCTGCAGCTTCTGCGGTCGCTGCATGGTCGGCTGCCCCCACGGCGCCAAGAACACCCTCGTCAAGAACTACCTCTATCTGGCCGAACAGCGCGGCGTCGAGGTGCTCTCCGACCGCACCGTGACCGAGATCCGCCCGCTTGGCGCCGCCGACGGCAGCGACGGCTACGCGGTCGCCAGCGAACGCTCCGGGATCCTTCCCGGCCGCGGCAAGCGCACCCTGAAGGCCCGCGGCGTCGTCGTCGCCGCCGGCGCCCTCGGCACCAACAAGCTGCTGCAGCGCTGCCGTCTCGGCGGAGCTCTCCCCCGCGTCTCCGAGCGCCTCGGCGAGCTGGTCCGGACCAACAGCGAGATGATCCTCGCCGTCACCGTCCCCGAGGACTACCCGGACGACCTGACCAAGCGGGTCGCGATCAGCGGCAGCATCTATCCCGACGCCGACACCCACATCGAGACCGTCAGCTACGGGAAGGCCGGTGACTCTATGAGTCTCCTCTACACCCTGCTGGTCGGCGACGGGACCAGGGTCACCCGGCCGCTGAAGCTGGTCGGGCAGATGCTCCGCCACCCGGTCCGCTTCGCCAAGGTCCTGTACCCGAAGAACTGGTCCCGCCGGACGATCATCCTGCTGGTGATGCAGACGCTCGACAACGCGATCGCCCTGCGCCCGACGCTGAAACGCTCAGGCAACGTCTGGCTGCAGACCGAACAGGATCCGGAGAAACCGAACCCGACCTTCATCCCGGTCGCCAACGAGGCGGCGGAATGGCTGGCGAAGCGCACCGGCGGCATCGCCCAGAGCTCGATGACCGAGGCGTTGCTGAACGTGCCGACCACCGCCCACATCCTCGGCGGGGCGGTGATCGGGCACGGACCCGAGGACGGCGTCGTCGACGCCCGCCAGCGGGTCTTCGGCTACGAGAACCTGCTCGTCTGCGACGGCTCGGCAGTGCCGGCGAACGTAGGCGTCAACCCCAGCCTGACGATCACTGCACTCGCCGAGCACGCGATGAGCGAGATCCCCGCAGCCTCAGAGCCGAGCTACGAAGCGAACCTCTCCGCGACGTAGTCCCAGTTGACGACGTTCCAGAAGGCGTCGAGGTATTCCGGGCGCTTGTTCTGGTACTTCAGGTAGTAGGCGTGCTCCCAGACGTCGACGCCGAGCAGCGGCGTGGTGCCGTCGGAGATCGGCGAATCCTGGTTCGGCGTCGAGACCACGGCGAGACCGGAGGAGTCCTTGACCAGCCAGGCCCAGCCGGAGCCGAAGCGGGCGATGCCGGCGTTTTTGAACTCCTCCTTGAAGGAGTCGAAGGAGCCGAAGGTGTCGCCGATCGCCGCGCCCACCTCGCCGCCCGGCTCGCCGCCGCCGTCGGGGCCCATCATCTGCCAGAAGAGCGTGTGGTTGTAGTGGCCGCCGGCGTTGTTGCGGACCGCGGCCTGCTTGTCGCCGGGCAGGGCGGAGAGGTTGCGGAGCACGTCCTCGACGTCGCGATCGGCCCACTCGGTGCCCTCGAGGGCGGCGTTGGCTTTGTCGACATACGCCTGGTGGTGTTTGTCGTGATGAATACGCATCGTTTCCTCGTCGATGTGAGGCTCGAGCGCGTCATACGCGTACGGCAGGTCGGGAACGGAGAAAGCCATCGAAACTGCTCCTTTGCTCGTTTGGAAGTCCAAGCGGAGCCTAACTATTCCGGGCCGCCAGCTTCGTCCCGGGGCGGCGATTCGGCTTCTTCGACCGGCTCGAGGTCGCCGCTGCCGATCCGGGGCACCGTCCCGGCGTCCCCCCCGGTCCATTCGTTGAAGCGGTACCAGGCGGGCTTCGCTTCCCGCTTGCCAGTCAGCAGCCCGGCCGAGTGGCAGAACACGCAGCTGCCTCCCTCGTCGCTCCAGGTGAACCACCAGGCGCCGCGGACCCTCCAGCGGGTGCGGTTGGCGGAGAGCATCGCGAAGGCTTTCGAGAGCTGGTTCGCCTGGCCCCAGAGGCCGCGCTGCCAACGGGTCGGGCCGCTGTCGGAACCCCACCCCAGCTCGGTGACGTAGAGCGGCGTGGCGCCGTCGTGGTGGCGGCGCATGATCCGCCGCAGGTTGGTGAGCTGCGTTCCCATCGCGCGCGCGTCGGCGACGTAGGGGTGCAGGGCGACGCCATCGAAGTACTGCTTCACCCGCCGCGCCCGGTAGAGGCGCGAGAGGAAGTCGCCGGAGGCGATGTTGGGCGGGATCTGCAGCGGCCGGCCGAAGATGCCGCCGACGATCGCCTTGGACCCCGGGGCTTCGTGGTGGATCACCCGGCCGGCGATCCGGATCAGCGCCGCGAACCGCTTCGGTTCGGGGTCGGCAGCGAAGGTGACGATGTTCTCCTCGTTCCAGATCTCCCAGCGCTTCACCGGCAGGTAGGGCAGGCCCTCCTCTTCCTCCTCCCGCCAGAAGGCGCCTTCGGGCCCGTAGCGGCGCACCGCGGCCCGCACGAACGAGGCCCAGGCGCGCCGCTGCCAAGCGTTTGCGACCGGCAGGTCGATTCCCTGTGAGGCGACCCATTCGGGCGAGCTGGTGATGAAGGGGAAGATCTCGATCCCCATTCGGGCCGCCAGCCGCACCTCATGGTCGAACCCGTCCCAGCGCCGTTCCGAGAAGGCGGGATTCTCCGGCTCCACCGCGCTCCAGTTGAGCGGCTGCCGAACGCTGTAGACGCCGGCTTCCCGCATCAGCTCGTAGTCCTTCGCAGTGCCGCCGTTCTGCGGCGAGACGCCGATGAACCCCGGCGGCAGATCGCCGTGCGCCGCCGCCGGCATCGCCGCCAGCAGCGCCATCAGAAGGATCGGGATCAGCCTGCGCGCCATCTTCATCGAATGGAACCGCCTACCCGTCCAAAGTAGCGGCGACCGCCCCTCCCCGCGCCCCATTCGGCGCTCTGAGATAATCACCCCCTCTCGGGGCGTGGCGCAGCCTGGTAGCGCGCACCGTTCGGGTCGGTGAGGTCCCCGGTTCAAATCCGGGCGCCCCGATGAGCAGGTTTCCCCTTTTAGCGTGACCCAAAAGGCGACGCTGACCCTAGGAGCCGCCGGCGGCGAAGCTTGGGCCACGGATCCCCGCCGCGAAGGCGTCGATCGCGCTCTGCGAGGTCTCGATCGGCCAATCCATCCCGTTTTCGAACTTGTCGAACCAGACCAGACCGCGGACTTTGGGGTACTCGGCCGGGAGGGCAGTGAGCATGTCGGCGATCCACTGCGCCTTTGAGCCGCCCTGCTCGGTCGAGGCGATCTCGCCGAGAACCATCGGCTTGCTGGGGGCGATCTGACTAACGACCTCGTCGTAGGTGCGGCGGTAGAGCTGGTCGAAGCTGCGCCAGCGGTCGCGTTTGGCCGGGTTGGTGCCCGAGTTGTAGCCGTCGAGGCAGGTCCACTCGACGTACTCGTCCCCCGGATAGAGGGAGCGAAGGTCCTGGAGGCTGTTCTCGAAGTCGACGTTGGGGCACCAGACCCAGATCGGGTTGGTGGCGCCGACCTCGGTGAAGATGTCGTGGACGTGCCGCCAGGCGCGGACGTACTCGCCGGGACGGTTGCCATTGGCCCCCTCCGCCCAGGGGAACCAGTCGCCGTTCATCTCCCAGTTGAAGCGGAGGAAGAAGCGCTGGCCCCAGCGGCGCGCGTCCTTGGCCCAGTCGCGAAGAAAGCCGTCGTAGCGGCCGGAGATCACGTCGGACAGCTGATAGTCGGGTTGCTCCTCGCTGGAGGGAATCGACTGCGAGCTCCAGCTGAAGAAGGGGACCGAGCCGTGCCTGCGGATCGTCTGCATCTCCTCGGAGGGAAAGTCGTAGTAGCGGCAACCCGAGTCCGAGCAGTGGGAGAAAGGCGCCATGAAGTGGATCAGCGACATTCGCTTGCCGAGCATCTCCTCCAGCTTCTTCGGTCCATCCATGTCCCAGGGAGCCTGGTGGCCGGTGAGCTGATCGCTGACCAGGGCCCCCCAGAGGATCGGGCGCCGCGCGGCGGTCCGCTTATCCGCCTTGCCGAGGTTGCGCTGCAGGGCGATGTGGCTGCGGAGCTTGTCGCCGCCCTTGGCCGCAGCCGCGCCAGCGCCACTCGTCCACGTAAGTGCGACGAGAACCAGGAGCAGCGCAGGGAAGACCGATCGAGTACGTACCGAGCCCATGCACAAGCCATCGGATCGGCCGGAGCCGGCCTTTAGTTTTCGCCGTCCGCGGCCTCGCTAGTGTCTCCACATGTCACCCGCGCCGGCCTTCGAGGTCCACGAGGCGAACCTGCACGGGCACCGGGCCGTCTACCGGACGGTCGGCAGCGGCCCGACGGTGGTCCTGATCCACGGGATGATCAACTCCTCGCGGCATTGGGAGACGGTCGCGCAGCGGCTCGCCGGCTCCTACCGGGTGATCGCCCCGGACCTGATCGGGCACGGCGACGCGGCGACGCCCCGGGGCGACTACTCGCTCGGAGCGCACGCGGCGAGCATCCGCGACCTGCTGACGACGATCGGGGTCGAGCGGGCGACGATCGTCGGGCACTCGCTCGGGGGCGGCGTCGCGATGCAGTTCTTCTACCAATTCCCCCAGCGCACCGAGCGGCTGGTGTTGATCTCCAGCGGCGGCCTCGGGCACGACGTCAGCCCGCTGCTGCGCGGGGCGGCGCTGCCCGGCTCGGCCGCGCTGCTGCGGCTGGCGACCAGGCCGCGCCTTGTCGGCGCCCTGGCGGCGGGCGGCGCCAAGCTGCGCCAGCGTGGCATCTCCACCGGCGTCTACCTGCAGGCGGTCGCACGGGCCTTGGGACCGCTGCAGGAGCCTGGCTCCCGGCGCGCCTTCCTGCAGACGCTGCGCTCGGTGATCGACGTCCAGGGCCAAAAAGTGAGCGCTACCGACCGCCTCTACCTGCTGAAGGAGATGCCGACGCTGATCGTCTGGGGCGAGCGCGACCGCACGATTCCCCTCTCCCACGGGCTAGAAGCCCACGAGGCGATCCCCAACTGCCGCTTCGAGACGCTGCCCCGTGCCGCCCACTTCCCCAACCTGGAAGACCCCGAGGGGCTGGCCGACGTCCTCGTCGACTTTCTTGCCACCACCTCCCCCGCCCACATCGTCGACTCCGAGTGGCGGGACCTGATCGGCCGGCGGGCGCGCCTCCGCCGCGTCGCGTAAAGCGCCGGCTTCTGAAAGCGCCGGCTTCGAAAAGCGCCGGCGTCGCCGGCGTCTATTCGACTTCGGCGATCGCCGCTTCGACCTCGGCCAGCGACGGGCCTTCCTGCAGCGTCACGGTGCCGCCCGGGCCGGTGATGACCATCCCCTGGCCGGTGCGGATTTCCAGGTTGCGGCCCAGCTCGTCCTGGCTTTCCAGCCGCTGCTCGATCGGACCGCCCTGCTGGCCGTTGTCCTCGAGGTCGGCATCCCATTCTTCGATGTCGAGTTCCTCCACCCCGCCGGCGATCGAGGCCAGGTACCTCTGGTCGATGCCGAAGCGTTCGGCTTCATCCTGGTTGCGAAAGAAGAGATAGATGTACTGCCAGCCGTAGCCCTGGTCAGCCGCCGCCTCGGCGCCGTAGAACCCGAGCTGCTCGGGGTTGACGCTGTTCGAGTAGTGGCGATAGAGGAGCTTCACGTCGCCCGGCCGCGCGTAGCGTTCGGCCAGCTCCGGAATCGTCTCGAGAAAGTCGTCGCGGCAGTCGTCGCATTGCAGATCGTTGAAGACCTGGATCGTCACCGGAGCGTTGTCGGAGCCAAGGCGATCGCCTTCCTGCGGCATCCCGCTGAAGGTCCGCTGCGCTTCTTCGATCCCGGCCACGTGGATGACGGGGTCGCCCGGCTCCTGCGTCGACATCTCGACGATCGTGTAGCCGAACGCGAGCAGGGCCAGCGCGAGCAGGGCGATGACCCACAGCCTGCCCCGCTGGGGCAGCGGCTTGACGGCGACTTCAGAGGACACTGCCGTGCATTATCGCGGGCCGGCGCTCTCGGCAGTTCCCGCAAGGTGCGGCGCTTTCCGATTGACGCCGCCGGCCCGCGGCGGTACACATGGTGCTACCCATTTTCAACGACCCTGGAGGTCATCGATGGCCCATCACCTGACGCCTGCCGAGCTCGCCGACCAGCTGCAGATGGAGCGAGGGGAGGTGATCGGGAAATGCGTGCAGATGGGGATCCCGATCTACCACGGCCGAATCGACAGGACGCTGTTCGAAAGTTCGCTGCGCACCCTCGGCGCCGCGAAGTCCCAGCAGTCCGCTCGCGCAAGCCAGCGCTGAACTAGACTCCCCCGGCAGATGTCGGGGAGAGGTACCAATTCGACGACGATCGCCGACCTTCTGCCGAAGGCCGCTGCGCAGTACGGATCCGCGGTCGCCGTCCGCTACAAGCAGGGCGACGCGTGGGTCGGTAAGACCTTTGACGAGGTCCTGGAGATCGTCCGCCCCCTGGCTTTCGGCCTCGTCACCCTCGGGATCGAGAAAGGCGATCGCGTCTCGATCCTCGGCAACACCCGCCCCGAGTGGACCTATTTCGACTTCGCCGCGCTCTCGATCGGCGCCACCGTCGTCCCGATCTACCAGACGAACTCGCCCGAGGAGTGCCGCTACGTCCTCGAGAACTCCGACTCGAAGGTCGTCGTCGTCGAGGACGCCGAACAGCTGGAGAAGGTGCGCCAGGTGCGCGACCAGCTGCCCCAGCTCGAGCACGTCGTGCTGATGAGCGGCGCCGGCGCCGAGGACGCGATCTCAATGGAGGACCTGGCTGCCAAAGGTGGCGGCGGGGACGCAGGAACCTGGGAGGCGCTCTACTCGGCGGTGACCCCCGAGGACATCTGCACCTTCATCTACACCTCCGGCACCACCGGGCCGCCGAAGGGCTGCGTAATCAGCCACGGCAACTACCGGGCGATGCTCGACATGGTCAACGAGACCAGCGTCATCGAGGAGGGCGACGTCACCTACCTCTACCTGCCGCTGGCCCACTCCTTCGCGCTGCTGATCCAGCTCGGCAGCTTCGACCTCGGCACCACCATCGCCTACTGGGAGCGGGATCCGCTGAAGATCCTCCCCAACCTGGCCGAACTGAAGCCGAGCTACTTCCCCTCGGTACCCCGGATCTTCGAGAAGATCTACACCGCCGCAACCAGCGCGATGGAGAAAGAGGGCGGCCTCAAAAAGGCGATCTTCAACTGGGCGATCGGGGTCGGCGAGAAGATGCGGAAGACGGAACGCGCCGGCCGCAAGCCCGGCTTCCTCCTGCAACGCCAGTACGCCTTCGCTGACAAGAAAGTCCTATCGAAAATCCGCGGCCTGTTCGGCGGCAACATCCGGCTCGCCGTTTCCGGCGCCGCACCGATCAACCCGGAGATCCTCCGCTTCTTCGACGCCGCCGGCGTCCTCGTCCTCGAGGGCTGGGGGATGACCGAGACCTCGACCGCGGCGACGATCTCCTCGCCCGAGGATTTCAAGGTCGGGACGATCGGCAAACCCTTCCCCGGCTGCGAGGTGAGAATCGCCGACGACGGCGAGATCCTCGTCAAGGGCCCGAACGTCTTCCAGGGGTACCACAAGAACCCGGAGGCGACGGCCGAGACGATCGTCGACGGCTGGCTCCACACGGGCGACATCGGCGAGATCGACTCCGAAGGCTTCATCAAGATCACCGGCCGCAAGAAGGACATCATCATCACCGCGGGCGGCAAGAACATCACCCCGGCCAACCTCGAGGCCGAAATCAAGCAGCACCCGCTGGTCTCCCAGTGCGTCGTCGTCGGCGACCGCCGGCCCTACCTGGTGGCGCTGGTCACCCTCGACCCCGAAGAGGCGGTCAAATACGCCGAGGAGAACAACCTCTCCGAGGACCCCGCCCAGCTCGCCCGGAACTCCGACGTCAAGGTCGCGATCGAAGCCCACGTCGAGAAGATCAACCAGAACTTCGCCCGGGTCGAGCAGGTCAAGAAGATCGCCATCCTCCCCCACGACCTCTCCCAGGAGTCAGGCGAGCTGACGCCGACCCTGAAGGTCAAGCGCGCCGTCGTCGCCCAGAAGCACGAAGACGCGATCGAGCAGCTCTACGCGGCGTAAGCCTGTAGCTACTTACCTCAGGCGAGGAGCCGCCGGGGTGCTCCTGCTGGGAGCACCTCCGCCGAGAGGAGCGGGATCGGCTGGCGCCCCGAGGAGCTCTGGCTCGGCTCCATGCTGAGTACCCAGCAGAAGCACCCCGGCCGCTCTCATCCAGGTCCTTTTCACTGAAGCTGACGCCTAGCTTCGAAGCAGATGGGCGAGGGACCGGTGGGGTCGCTGGTTACTCAGAATGGAGCCGAGCCAACAGCGTTTCTCGGTCAGCGGGAGGCGACTCTCTCGGCGGAGGTGCTCCCAGCGACCCCCACCGGACCCTCGCCCCGCTGGTCAGCCGACTAGCTAGGACGCCTCGCCGCTTTGGCGGAGGAGGACCGACGTCGTCTGCTCGAGGACCCGTCGCCACGCCGAAGTCTGCTCTGGCTCCTCTTCGGAGGCCTGCTCGACGACGCGGCGGACGCGGCGCTCGGAGATCTCGAGGCCGTGGCGCTCGGCGATCTCCTTGTAGCGGTCGTAGTCCTGGGCGAGGGTGGCGGTGACGGATTCGAAGCCGTGGCGGGCGATTTTGAGGCGGCGGGAGTAGTCCATGATCGGCGTGCCGAACATCAGCTCGTCGTTTGGCGAGGGCTCGAGCAGGATGATGTCCACTCCGGGGTATTTCTCCTGCCACTGTTCGACCGCCTGGTGGAGACGTTGGTGGGCGATCAGGCGGAAGGTCTGGTTGGCGATCGCCGGCAGCCCCATGTCGGAGACGCGGCGGACGCGGCGGCCGAAGACGGTCGGGATCGTCTTCTCGAAGTCGTTGACGTAGGGAACGAGCGGGTTGACGACGACGATGAACTTGGCGCCCTTCTCGACTGCGATGTCGACGTTGGTGGTCGAGCGGATGCCGCCGTCGACGAACTGGCGACCCTTGAGGTCGACCGGCTTGTAGACGATCGGCAGGCAGGTCGAGCACTCGACCGCTTTGGAAATCGGCACGTCTGACCAACCCTCTTCGCCGAAGACGATCCGCTCGCAGGTGTCGAGGTCGGTGGCGGTCAGGTAGAGCTCAGGATCGAGGAGGCGGAAGTCGTTGACCCGCCCTCCGTCGCCGAGCGCCTGCTCGACGTAGTCGGAGAGACCGGATCCGTTGTACAGGCCGGTCGGCAGCGCCTCGGCGAGGCCGACGCCGATGTCCATTGCCGAGAACTCGCCAATCCGGACCAGGGAGCGCAACAGCTCGAGCGTGCGCAACGGCAAGGCGACCCCCTTGCCGAGAAAGCCGAGGTAGTTGGGCTTTAGGACCTTGTTGAGGTCAAGATCTTCGAGGCCCATGTTGTCGTCGGAATTGATCACCTGCATCATTTCCTCGGGGGTCACCCCGTTGGCCAGCATCGAGGCGACGAAGGAGCCAGCGCTGGTCCCGACGTAGACATCGAAGTTGTTGACCGTGCTGTTCACCGCCAGCAGGTCGAGCGCCCGCAGCGCGCCGATCTCGTAGACGCCGCCCGTGAAGCCGCCTCCGCCCAGAACCAGAGCCGTCTTCGAGGGCTTTTTGCGCCGGGGCTTGCTTTTACGCGGTTTGGACTCGATGTCTACGACTTCACCCATATGTGCAGTATTCCAGGGCAGGAGGTCATCCTCTGCCGCTACCTTGCACCTCTCGCGTGTTGGATATCCCGATGAAACGCAGCGCCACCCTGGTTTTGGTCCTCTCAGCAGGCCTTTTTCTGCTCGTCGCGAGCGGCGCCCAGGCCAGCGGCAAGTGTGACCAAATGCGCGCCTGGCTGCACCAGGGCGGCGGCTCGGCGAGCGGCCTGCTGGTCGTCGACGCCGAATCCGAGCAGGTTCTCTGCGCCGGCGCCCCAGGCCGCACCCGCCCCCTGGCCTCGAACATGAAGCTGTTCACGACCGCCACGGCGCTGTCCAAGCTCGGCCCCGATCACCGGATCTCGACCAAGATCTTCCGCGACGGCCGCGTCGACGCCGACGGCGTTCTCCACGGCAGCCTCTACCTGCAGGGCGGTGGCGACCCCGCCCTAGGAACGCCGAGTTTCTACGGCAGCTACCTGGGCGGCCTGGGCACCAACCTCTTCGCGCTAACCCCGCAGATCAAGGCCGCCGGGATCGAGTCGATCACCGGCCGCCTCTACGCCGACGACACGATCTTCGACCGCCGCCGCGGCGTCGCCGACTCCGGCTACGCGACCAGCTCCTACATCGGTCCCCTCTCCGGACTGGCCTTCAACTCGGGGTTCAGCGGCTCGACCAGCGCCAGCGGATTCTCGTCCGACCCGGCCAAGCTGGCGGCGAAGAAGCTGGCCGGCTCGCTGCGCACGGCCGGCATCGTCGTTCCGGCGCAGGTCGCCCTGCGGCCGACGCCGCCCAACGCCGAACGGGTCGGCTTGATCCGCTCCCCCACCCTCGACCGGATCGTCAACCTGACCGACGTCTACTCCGACAACTTCTTCGCCGAGACGCTGATCAAGCTACTCGGCGCCGAGTTCGACGGCGCCGGTACTACTGCCGCCGGCGCCGGTGTGGTCGAGTCCTTCGCCCGCAGCCAGGGCTCCGCCGTGCAGGCCACCGACGGCTCCGGTCTGACCCGCTCCAACCGCGCCAGCCCCCGACAGGTGGTCGAGCTGCTGCTGGGGATGCAGGAAGACGAAGCCGGTGAGGAGTTCATCCAGGACCTGGCCTTGGCCGGGCAGGAGGGCACCGTCGCCAGCCGCATGGAGGGGACGGCCGCCTACGGCCGCTGCCGCACCAAGACGGGCACGATCAGCGGCGTCAGCAACCTCTCCGGCTACTGCTTCAACCGCAGCGGCCGGGTAATCGCCTTCTCGGTCCTGATGGCAGGCGTCGGTAACCTCAGCCTCGCCCACCTCGACCAGGACCGCATCGCCGGCGCCGTCGCCGGCTACTGACCGACCAGCTTGCGCAGCCCCGCTTCGTCGAGGATCTCGGTACCGAATTTCTCCGCTTTGGCGAGCTTGGAGCCGGGGCTCTCACCGGCGACGACGTAGTCCGTTTTCTTCGACACCGAGCTGGTCACCTTGCCGCCGGCGGACTTGACCATCGCCGCCGCCTCCTCGCGGGTCAGCTCCGGCAAGGTGCCGGTGAGGACGACGGTCTTGCCTTCCAGCGGCCCGCCCTGCTGGCGGCGTTCCGAGGCGTCGGCCTCCAGCCGCACGCCCTTCTTGCGCAGCTTCTCCACCAGCGCCCAGGTCGCGTCGTCGGTGAGCGACTCGGCGATCTGCACCGCCATGATCGGTCCCACCCCCTCGACCTCCTCGATCGCCTCCGGA
Organism: Solirubrobacterales bacterium; assembly: GCA_033856415.1. Lineage (GTDB taxonomy): Bacteria > Actinomycetota > Thermoleophilia > Solirubrobacterales > 70-9 > VAYN01. Next base: position 85,497 of record JAWVFA010000004.1, read on the forward strand.
TCGGCCTCGTGCAGGGCGTCGATCGAGCCGAAGTAGTCGGCCAGCGCCTCGGCGGTCACGTAGCCGACGCCGGGCAGCCCCAACGCGTAGAGGACGCGTTTGAAGGGCCGCCGCTTCGAGGCCTCGATCGCGGCCACCAGATTCTGCGCCGAGGTATCCGCGAAGCGGTTGAGCTCGACCAGCCGCTCGGCGGTGAGATCGTAGATATCGGCGACATCTGAGATTACGCCCCCTTCGAGGAAGGTCTGCGCCTGTTTCTCGCCCAGCCCCTCGATGTCCATCGCCCCCTTGCTGACGAAGTGCTTGACGTGCTGGAAGGACTGCCCGGGGCAGCCCGAGCGGTTGGGGCAGATCGTGAAGACCGACTCCTCTGGCTTTACCGTCGGCGTGTCACAGGCCGGGCAGCGGGCGGGAGGCTTCTCCTTGCGGGCGCCTTTCTTCTTGCGCGGCAGCTTCGGCGAGACGACCTGGGGGATGACGTCGCCGGCCCGCATCACCACCACCTCGTCGCCCTCGCGGACGTCCTTCCGCGCCAGGTCCTCCTCGTTGTGCAAGGTCGCGGTGGTAACCGTGACCCCGCCGACGTGGACCGGCTCCAGCATCGCGAACGGCACCAGGTGCCCGGTGCGGCCGACGTTCCAGACGACCTTCCGCAGCTTCGTCGTCGCCGTCGTCGGCGGGAACTTCCAGGCGATCGCCCAGCGAGGCTCGCGGCCGACGACCCCGAGCTCGCGCCAGAGCGCCTTCTCGTCGACCTTGACGACCACGCCGTCGATCTCGTAGTCGAGCTCCTCGCGCCGCCCCTCCCACCAGTGGCAGCGCTTGACGACCCCCTCGACGCCCTCGTGGTGGGCGGTGTCGGGATTGACCTTGAAGCCGGCTTCCTGCAGCCACTCGACCTCGGCCATGTGGGTCGGAAGGTCGAGACCGCGGACGGCACCGATCCCGTACATCCAGGTGGAAAGCGGCCGTTCGGCGGCGAGCGAGGGGTCGAGCTGGCGAATCGAGCCGGCGGCCGAGTTGCGCGGGTTGGCGAAGGTCGCCTCGCCCGCCTCGGCGCGGCGCTCGTTCAGCGCTTTGAAGGCGGCGATCGGCAGGTAGACCTCGCCGCGGACTTCGACCAGCTCGGGCGCCTTGCCGGTGATCCGCAGCGGCACCGAGCCGATCGTCCGCAGGTTCTGGGTCACGTCCTCACCGATCCGCCCGTCGCCGCGGGTGGCGCCGCGGATCAAAACGCCCTTCTCGTAGGTGAGGGTGATCGCGAGGCCGTCGATCTTCGGCTCGGTCGTATAGCTGAACTCCGAGGCGGTGATGTCCATCCGCTTCAGGTGGTTGGCGATCCGGTTCTCCCAGCCGCGCAGCTCCTCCTCGTTGCGGGCGTTGCCGAGCGAGAGCATCTGCTCGCGGTGCTCGACCTGCTCGAACCGGTCGAGCGGCGGCGCGCCGACCCGCTGGGTCGGCGAGTCGGGCGTGCGCAGCTCCGGGTGCTCGGCCTCCAGCTCGCGTAGCTCGTTCAGCAGCTCGTCGTAGGAGTCGTCGCCGATCTCGGGGTCGTCGAGGACGTAGTAGAGGTGGTTGTGGTGGGCGAGGAGCGCTCGCAGCTCCTCGACGCGCTGCTCGGCCGCCTCGCTCACGCCGTCGCGGCGCTTGCCGCCAGCATCTCCTCGAACCCCCAGCCGTTGAGGCGCTCGAGGCCGCCGTGGTCGGTGAGGTCGAAGTGGATCGGGGTGACCGAGATGCGTCCCTGCGCCACGGCGTAGAGGTCGGTGCCCTCGATCTCCTCATAGCCGGGCTGCCAGCCGTAGATCTCGTAGTGGCGGCGCCCGTCGCTCTCCCTGACCAGCTTCAGCTCGTCGTTGTAGATCCGTTTGCCGAGCTTCGTCACCTCGATCCCGGTCGGCTCGCGGTTGGGGCAGTTGACGTTGATCAGCGTCGCCTCCGGCATCGACTCCTGCCGCAGGCGAGAGACGAGCTGGGCGGTGAATGCGGCGGCGACGGCGAAGTCGAACTTGCCGCTGACATAGCCGAGGCCGCCAGCGGAGGACTGCTGGGAGAGGGCGATCGCCGGGATCCCGAGGACGATGCCCTCCAGCGCCGCGGCGACCGTCCCCGAGTAGGTGATGTCGTCGCCGAGGTTGGCGCCGTGGTTGATCCCGGAGACGATCAGGTCGGGGCGCCCGCCGACCAGGCCCAGCTCGGCGAAGCGGACGCAGTCGACCGGCGTGCCGTCGGTGGCGTAGCCGACACGGCCGTCTTCGAAGTTGACCTCCTCGACGCTGAGCGGCGAGCGGGTGGTGATGCTGCGCGCGGTGGCGCTGCGGTTGGAGTCGGGGGCGACGACGTCGACCTCAACCCCCTCGAGCTCGACCAGCGCTCGCCGGGCCGCCTGCAGCCCAGGGGCGGAGATGCCGTCGTCGTTGGTGAGAAGGATGCGCACACCCCGATATTACGAGGGGCGCGAGACCCACCCGGTGTCGGAGATACTGCCGCCGTGCCCACGGTGAGGCTCGACATCGAATACGACGGCGCCGGCTTCCGCGGCTGGGCGCGCCAGCCGGGCCTGCGGACGGTGCAGGGGGAGCTGGAGACGGCTCTGGCGACGGTCCTGCGCGAGCCGGTGGAGCTGACCGTGGCCGGCCGCACGGATACCGGCGTCCACGCGCTTGGTCAGGTGGCGAGCTTCAGCGCCCCAGTCGAGCCGCCAGACGACCTGACGCGGCGTCTCAACGGGCTCTGCCCCGACGACGTCGCGGTCACCGCCGCCAGGGTCGTCGCCGACGGCTTCGACGCCCGGCGAGACGCCAAGGCACGCAGCTATCGCTACCGCCTGCTCGCCCGCTCGTCCCCGAGCCCCTTCGAGCGGGGCAAGGCCCTCTGGTGGCCGCACCAGGTCGATCGCGACGCGCTCGAGGCCTGTGCCGCAGCCCTCACCGGGACCCATGACTTCACCGCCTTCACCCCCACCCAGACCGACCACGTCCGCTTCGAGCGCGACGTCCTCGCCGCCTCGTGGAAGTCCGAAGGCGATGTCCTCGCCTTTCACATCGCCGCCGACGCCTTCATGCGCAACATGGTCCGCGTCCTCGTCGGCACCCAGCTCGAAGTCGGCTCCGGCCGCCGCAGCGTCGAGAGCTTCGTCGCCCTGCTCGAGGGCGCCCCGCGTACCGAGGCAGGCGACACCGCCCCACCGCACGGGCTTTATCTCGAGTCCGTGAGCTACTGAGTTGCGCGAAGCGCGCTTTTAGACCAGCTCGAGGTAAACCATCTCGGTCGAGTCGGACTTCCTCGGACCGAGCTTGACGATGCGGGTGTACCCGCCGGGACGCTCTGTGTAGCGCGGGGCGACCTCGTCGAACAGCTTGTGGACGATGAACTTGTCGTTGTGCAGCGTCGCCAGCGCCTGGCGACGAGCATGGAGGTCGCCGCGTTTGGCCAGCGTGATGAGTTTCTCGACCTCGGGCTTGACCGCCTTGGCCTTGGCCTGGCTGGTCTGGATCCGCTCGTGCTCGATCAGCTGCTTCGAGAGGTTCGAGAGCAGGGACTCGCGGTGGGAGGAGTCGCGGCTGAGCTTGTTCCGCTTCTTTTTGTGCCGCACCTGATCCTCCGCTCCGCTCTCGCTAGGCCCTTAGTCCGCCTGGAGGTCCAGGCCGCGGGAGTGCAGGGTCTCGATGACTTCCTCGATCGACTTCTGACCGAAGTTCGGGATCGCGTTCAGTTCCGCGCGCGACTTACGAACCAGGTCGCCGACGGTCTGGACCCCTGCCCGCTTCAGGCAGTTGTAGGAACGAACGCCCAGTTCGAGCTCCTCGATCAGGATCTCGTCGAGGCCGTTGGCGGCAGCGCCGCCGTCACCGCCAGGCGAGGAGAAACCGTCGCTCGCGACCGGCGGCGCCGGTTCACGTGCCGTCAGCTCCTCGACGCGGTCGGCGTCGGTGAAGATCGCCAGGCTCTTGATCAGGATCTCGGAGGCCTCGCGCAGCGCGGCCCCGGGCTCGATCGAGCCGTCGGTCTCGAGGTCGAGGGTGAGTTTGTCGAAGTCGGTCCGCTGGCCGACGCGGGCGGCGGCGACCGAGTAGGAGGCGCGCCGGATCGGCGAGAAGATCGAGTCGATCGGGATCACACCGATCGGTTGCTCGTCGGACTTGTTCTCTTCTGCCGGCGAGTAACCGCGGCCGCGGCCGATCGTCAGGTAGACCTCGAGTTTGGTTTTTTTCTCGAGCGTCGCGATCGGCGCCTCGGGGTTGAGGATCTCGACGCCGGAGGGCAGGTCGATGTCCTTGGCCTTCACCTCGCCGGGGCCGGTGGCTACCAGCGGCGCCTCGACCTCGTCGGCGTCGGTGTGCATGCGCACGACCAGGTCCTTGAGGTTGAGGATGATGTCGGTGACGTCCTCTTTGACGCCGGGCACGGTCGAGAACTCGTGCGCGACGCCCTCGATGCGGACGCTGGTGATGGCAGCGCCACCCAGCGAGGAGAGGAGCACGCGGCGAAGGCTGTTGCCGAACGTGTAGCCGAAGCCCTTGTCGAGCGGCTCGATCGTGAACGTGCCGCGACGATCGTCGACTTTCTCGGAGGTGATGCGGGGGACCTGGAAATCGGTGGTCATGAGTTCCTTGCTCTGGGGTGTGTCAGAAATCGTGTCCGGGCTACTTGGAGTACAGCTCGACGATCAGCTGCTCCTGGACCGGCGCCGAGATCTCGGAGCGCTCGGGGTAGCGCAGGACCTTGGCGGTGAGGGCATCGTGATCGGCCTGCAGCCAGGCGGGAACGGTGGAAACCAGTTCGGTCGCCCGCTGGATCGTGTCGGTGGCTGACGATCCGGCCTTGATCGAGATGATGTCTTCGGATCGTACTTGGTAGGAGGGAATATTCACCCGGCGACCGTTGATCTGCCAGTGGCCGTGGGTGATCAACTGACGCGCCTGGCGCCGCGAGGCGGCAAAGCCGAGGCGGACGAGGACGTTGTCGAAGCGGGACTCGAGCAGACGCAGGAGGTTCTCGCCGGTGACGCCGTCCTGGCGCGAGGCCTTCTCGTAGTAAGCGCGGAACTGCTTCTCCAGCACCTGGTAGTAGCGGCGAGTCTTCTGCTTCTCGCGCAGCTGCACCCGGTACTCGCTCTGACGCAGGCGGCCACGGCCATGCTCGCCGGGCGGGTAGGAGCGGCGCTCGACGCCGCACTTGTCGGTGAAGCAGCGCTCGCCCTTGAGAAAGAGCTTCTGGCCCTCGCGGCGGCACTGCTTGCACTGCGGGGCGGTGTCGCGAGCCACTAGACCCTCCTCCGCTTCTTCGGGCGGCAGCCGTTGTGGGCCTGCGGCGAAACGTCCTTGACGGTGGTGACGTCGAGGCCGGCGGCTTGCAGCGAGCGGATCGCCGTCTCACGGCCCGAGCCGGCGCCCTTGGCGAAGACCTCGACGCGCTCGAGGCCGTGTTCCATGCCTTTTTTGGCGGCCGCGTCGGCGGTTACCTGGGCGGCGAACGGGGTCGACTTGCGCGAGCCTTTGAACCCGGCCGAACCGGCCGACTCCCAGGCGATCACGTTGCCGTCGGTGTCGGTGAGGGTGACGATCGTGTTGTTGAAGGAAGTCTTGATGTGCGCCTGCCCGTAGGTGACATTCTTTTTGACGCGGCGGCGCGTGCGCCCTTTGGCGGGTTTGTTCTCGGCCATCTCTCTGCCTATACCTTGCGCTTACCGGCAACGCTGAGACGGCGCGGCCCCTTGCGGCCGCGAGCGTTGGTCTTGGTCCGCTGACCCCGGACGGGGAGGCCGCGGCGGTGGCGGAGGCCGCGGTAGGAGCCGATCTCCATCAGCCGTTTGACGTTCTGCGAGCGCTCGCGCCGCAGGTCGCCCTCGACCTCGCGGTTCTCGACCGCCTCGCGAAGTTTCATCACCTCGTCCTCGGTCAGGTCCTTGACCGGGGTGCCGGGATCGACTTTCGCCTCGGCGAGAATCTGCTTCGCCGTCGAGTGGCCGATGCCGAAGATGTAGGTGAGCCCGACTTCAACCCGTTTGTTGACCGGGATGTTGACGCCCGCGATCCGTGCCATGACTAGCCCTGCCTCTGCTTATGGCGCGGGTTCTGGCAGATCACCAGGACCGCCCCATTTCGGCGGATTACCTTGCACTTCTCGCACATCGGCTTAACGGAAGCTCGAACCTTCATTGCTCCGGATCTCGTATCGACAACAGGATCCCCACACGCCCCATGAATCGGACGGCAGGACGAACCAACCGGCCAACAAGGCCGACCGAGAAAGATAGCAGGGGCGGTGCTTCGAGGCCTCCTCGCGCTTGCGCGCTTTCAGGCAGGCTCGACGAGAGCGACGAGGAAGCCATCGTAGCCCTTGACGCCGACGGTCTGAATGGTGGTGGCGTCGACCCGGGGCTCGTCGCGGAGCATCTCGTGAAGGCGGCACTGGGCTTTGGTTGCCTCGTCGGCATCGGTGGCATCGGCGAGGGTGCCGTCGCGGACGACGTTGTCGGCGACGATCAGCCCTCCGGGGCGGGTGCGATCCAGGGCCCAGGCGAAGTAGTTGGGCGTGTTGACCTTATCGGCGTCGATGAAGACCAGGTCGAAGGGTCCGGCGCCCTCCTCCTCCAGCGCCGGCAGCGCCTCCAGGGCGGGCCCGACCCGGATCTCGACCTTCTCCCCCACGCCTGCCGCCTCGATACTCCCCTGCGCGACCTCGGCGTAGTCGGGGTTCGCCTCGAGGCTGATCAAGCGCCCGTCCTCGGGCAGCGCCCGCGCCATCAGAATCGCGCTGTAGCCGCCGAGGGTCCCGAACTCGAGGACCTTCCGCGCCCCGACCAGGCGGACCAGCAGCGCCAGCAGCTTCCCCTGCGGCGGCGAGACCTGGATCGCCGGCAGCCCCGCGGCCTCGGCGGCATCAACCGCCCCCCGCAGCGCCTCGTCCTCGGCAACGATCGTCTCGCCGATGAATCGATCAACCGCGGAGAAGGTCTCCTGGTCCATCAACTGCCCTCCTCGTCCTTCGACGGCGGCAGGCGGTCCAGCATCCGCAGAGTGGCTTGGCGCTGCGCCCGAGATTCGGCAAGCAACTCGTCGAATGCCGCCCTGGCCTCCACACGGCCCTCGGCCGATTTTCGTTCGATGTCTTCTCGGGCGGAGCTGACAACCCTTACGTACTCGTCCGTCATGGTGGCAAACAGGCGCCGGATGCCGTCCATCTCGAGCTGATGCCTCTCCTCAGCGGTCATCAACTGGCCCCTTAGCTCTTCCCAGTCGTGGCGACGTGCCTCCTCGAATTCCTTGCAGCGCCGGTAGGTCCGCTCGAGATGGTCCCGGATCTCGTGGCCGGCTTCTTCCATGCGCTGTTCGAAATCGCGATTGCCTCGCTCGATCTCCATGTCGAGAGCGTGCCAGTCCATGGCGCACAAAACTACACCTCAGACAAAATGTTCTGAATCAACTTCCATACAAGAGTATGGATCCGCCCTCACCGCGCCAACCGCTGGGTGAGCGTCACCACCTGCTGGAAAGTAGGCCGGTTCTGGAAGGGGAACGGGGGCAGGGAGATACCGCCGGTCACCGCCGGCCGGTTCTGGTCGAAGCAGGACGGCTGCGGGTTCGTGGCGCAGTCTCCATTCCCCCCGCCGTACATCTGCTGCGGCGTCACCTTCAGCGCCGCGGCGAGCGTCCGCTGGAGCATCTTCCGGCACTTGGCCTTCGAGCCGCCGCCGCAGTAGACCCGGCTCCAGGCGCCCTTCGGCTTCGGCCCGTAGAGGTCGCGCAGATCCTTGGAGACGTAGCTCCACCAGCCGTCCGAGAAGTCGGGTTCGGTCGGCGAGCCGCCGGCGTAGCTGCCGGTCCGCACTATCCCTTCCAGCGCCGCGTAGGCCTTGGCACCGAGGACCGGCTTGAACTCGCCCTCGAGCAGCTTCGGCCACCAGGCGTCCATCAGCTGGACGGCGTCGTTTTCCTCGTAGACGCCGTCACGGTTCAGATCGCGGCGGTGCGCCCCGTGCTTCTGCCACGTCTTCAGGGTCGCCAGCGCGCTGCGCAGCTGGCCCGACTTGGGCTTGCCGATCGCCTCGAAGATCGTCGGCAGCAGCCGGTAACCACGCAGGTCCTGGGTCGCCGGTTCCTCCATCGCCTGGATCAGCTGGACGATCGTCATCTTCTTCTTGCCCTTGGTCGCCGCCTTGACCTTGTCGGCGATCATCTGCGAGCGGAACAGCGGCCCGTAGCTGTACTTGTCGTCGGCCGCAGCCCACCCCGGCGCCTGCTTGTTGTTCCAGGAGACGAGGAAGGGCGGGTCCACCGCCTGCGGGTGCTTGGCAAACGGCAGCCAGTCGGCGGTCCGCCCGCTCGGCTTGTAGCCCATCCAGTCGAACTTGCCGGTGCCGAGGATCGGGAAGTCAGGCGAGGTGCCGCGCGAGCGCTGGGGCATCCAGCCCGAGAGCGCGTAGGCGATGTGTTCGGAGTCGACGTAGGACCAGTTGAAGAGCAAGTTGATGTTGGAGATGGCCTTCTTGAAGCCCTGCGGCCCGGTCATCACCCCCGGTTCGTTCAGCTGCGCGAAACCGACCACGGAGTCGGCCTCGTGGAAGTAGGTGCTGCGCTGGCGCACGAAGGCGACCTCCTTGCCGCCCACCTTGCCGCGCGCGTAGACGATCCCGTGCACCGTGCGGTACGCGGTCAGGGTCTGCGAGCCGGGCGGGGTCGAGTCGGCCGCGTTCGGCGTCCAGCTCTCGCTCTTTTCCAGCTTTTCCATCGCCAGGCACTTGCCGCGATAGCTGTAGTGGAAGTTGTCCTTGCACAGCACCTCGGCGAAGGTGTCGACGTTGTCGGAGGTCGCCGTCGTCGCGCTCCAGGCGTAGTCGCGCCCGTGCCCGAGCTGGACGTAGAGGCTGACCCCAGGGAAGGCGGCGCCGCGGGCGTCGATCCCCGGCCCGTGCAGGTCCACCTCGGTGAGAATCTGCGGGACGAAGTAGCCGACCTGCGGGCCCATCACCGCGATCGGGTGGCCGGTCGCCGACTCCTTGGCGGAGACGAGCTCCCAGTTGGAGGCGTGGCCGGCGGCTTCGATCGCCGCCTGCAGGCGCTGGCCGACGGTGGCGCTCGTCCGACCCGGGGCCGTGGAGGCGCTGGCGGTGCTGGTGAAGCGGACACTGCCGGGGTCGGGGAGCGCGAGACCGCGCTTGGCGAAGGCGCTACGGGTCTCGTAGGGGAAGCGCTTGGAGATCGTCGTCGGCGCCTCGGGGTCGTTCTTGGAGCGGAAGTTTTCCCATGCCTGGCGGCCGGCTGCCTTGCCCATCCGCTTGGCGAAGGCCTGCATCGTCAGCGCCGAGTTCAGCTCGTTGCCACCGCCCTGGCCGAAGATGCCGCCGACCAGCGAGGCGATCGCGATCACGTCAGTCGGCTTCCACGGTTCCATCGCCTTGTTCAGCAGCGTGTACTCGCCCGGCTTCAATTTCGGGTCGAGGGTGGCGGCGGCGACGTAAGCGTTGATCCCTTCGACGTAGGCGCTGACGTCGTCGACCGCCTGCTGCCCGAGGGCGCCGTAGAGCTGCGGCGCCTGCACGAGCTGCTTTTCGAGGTCGGCTTCGGTGTAGGGGGCGAACTGCCACTGGCTGGCGTCGGCCCCGGCGTTGGCGCCGCCGAGGAAGGAGGCGAGCTCGGCGCGGCCGGTGTAGCGCAGCACGTCCATCAGGAAGAGGCGGTCGGCGGCGCCGGCGAAGCCGGCGCCGAACATCGTGTCGGCGCGGGTCGCGCCGTAGACGTGGGGGACGCCGAAGGCTTTGTCGCGGACGATCGTCACCCCGGGCCGCGGTTCGGTCGTCGATTCCTCTTCGCCGGCCGGCACCCCGAAGGTTGCGTCCTTGAAGTAGTTGGGGATCTGGTCTTCGCTCAGCGCCGGGCTCGCGTAGAGCAGGTTTTCGTAGAGCGGTTGCTGGTCGGCGAAATGCGGCGGCAAGAGACCCGGGCCGCGGAAGGCGAGGATCTGGCCGAAGTCGGCAGTGCCGTCCGCACCCGGAGGCAGGACGTTGCGAAAGCCACCCGCGTCGTTGGTCCCATACGGCGCAGAGGCGGCCAGCGCGGGAGACGCGGTGGCGGCGAGCGCGAGCAGGGCGATCAGCAGCGTGAGCGCACGCCTGGGGCAGCTTCGAAGGCGCAAGAACCTCTCCTTTTCCCGTTGCGGCGCCCCACCGCAAGGGGAAGACTACCCGGCCGGCCCCCTCGCTACTCGGACTCGTGCCAGGGGGTGAGGATGCGCGGCCCGTCGGGAGTCACCGCGACGGTGAACTCGAAGTGGGCGGCGAGCGAGCCGTCTTCTGAGTAGACCGACCAGCCGTCGTCGCCCATCCGCACCAGCGGGCCACCGACGTTGACCATCGGCTCGATCGCCAGCACCATCCCCTCCTCCAGCTTCGGGCCCTTGCCCGGCTCACCGAAGTTCGGGACCTGCGGTTCCTCGTGCATGTCCCGGCCAATCCCGTGGCCGACGAGGGTGCGGATGATCGAGAGGCCCTCGATCTCGACGGTGCGCTGAATCGCCGCCGAGACGTCGCCGAGGTGGTTGCCAGGGCGCATCTGCTCGACCCCGGCGAAGAGCGAAGCCTTGGTCACGTCCAGCAGCTTCTGGGCGTCCGGGCTGACCGGGCCAATCGGCAGCGTCATCGCCGCGTCGGAGACCCAGCCGTCCTTGACGACGCCGACGTCGATCGAGATCACGTCGCCGCGCTTCAACTCGTAGGAGCCCGGGATGCCGTGGACGACCATCGAGTTGGGCGAGGCGCAGATCGACCCCGGGAACCCCCGGTAGCCCTTGAAGGCGGGCGTCGCCCCCTGCGAGTGGATGAATTTCTCCGCCGCCGCGTCCAGCACCTCGGTGGTGATCCCGGGCCGGGCCTTGGCGGCGAGCATCTTCAGACAGCGGACGAGAACCTCGCCCGAGGCGGCCATCTGATCGACCTGCTCCGGGGTCTTCTTGATGATCATGCGGTACACGCTAGTGGTAGCCAACGGCGGGCTAGACGGTCTCGTCCTGCTCCATCCGCAGGGTCGCCAGGGTGCGGCGGACCTGCTCCGCCACCTCGTCCGGCGCCGCCTCTCCTTCGATCCGCCGCAGGACGCTGCGGCTGTCGTAGTAGGAGACGAGCGGCTCGGTCTTCTCGTGGTAGTTCTCGAGCCGCTTGCGGATCACATCGGGTTTGTCGTCGTCGCGGACGATCAGCGGCGAGCCGTCGATGTCGCAAACGCCCTCCTCCTTCGGCGGTTCGAACTCGACGTGGAAGACGTGGCCGTTGGCCTCGCAGGTGCGGCGGCCGCCGAGGCGACGGACGACCTCGTCGTCGGAGACGTCGATCAGCAGCACGCCGGTCACGGCCCGGCTCAGCTCGGAGAGCTTGGCGTCGAGCGCCTCGGCCTGGGGCGTAGTGCGCGGGAAACCGTCGAGGATGAATCCGTCGAGCGCCTCGCTGGAGTCGATCCGCTCGGCGATCACTCCGACGATCACCTCGTCGGGCACCAGGTCGCCGCGGTCCATGTACTCCTTCGCTTCGCGCCCCAGCTCGGTTTCGTCCCGCACAGCGGCCCGGAGAATGTCCCCGGTCGCGTAGTAGGGCAAGCGCAGGTCTTCGTTCAACCGCTCCCCCTGGGTGCCCTTGCCCGACCCGGGCGGGCCCAAAAGGACGAGATTTAGCTCAGCCATCGAGGGAGCCTATTTCAAGAAGCCCTCGTAGTTGCGCATCATGAGTTGAGCCTCCAACTGCTTGACCGTGTCCAGGGCGACACCGATGACGATCAGGATCGAGGTGCCGCCGAAGTAGAAGTTGGCCGCCGTCTGGCTGATCAGGATCGTCGGCAGGGCCGCCACCGCGCCCAGGTAGAGGGCGCCGGGAAAGGTCAGGCGGGAGAGGATTTTGTCCAGGTACTCGGCGGTCGGCCGACCCGGGCGCACGCCGGGAATGAAGCCGCCGTATTTCTTCAGGTTGTCGGCTTGGTCCACCGGGTTGAAGGTGACCGCCGTGTAGAAGTAGGTAAAGATGATGATGAAGAAGATCTCGCCGACCACATAGGCCCAGCCGTTCGGTTCGAAAAAGGCGGCGAAGTCGAGCGCGGCGGGGGTGTTGAGCAGCTGCCCGATCGTCGGCGGGAAGGCCATGATCGAGGCGGCGAAGATAACCGGGATGACGCCGGCCATGTTCACCCGCAGCGGCAGGTAGGTCGAGCCGCCGGAGGTCATTTTGCGCCCGACGACGCGTTTCGCGTACTGGACCGGGATCCGGCGCTGACCCTCCTGGACGAAGACGATCGCGACGATTACCGCCAGGGCAATGAACGGCATCATCACGACGAAGACCTGATCCGGGTTGGTCCACCACTTGGAGAGGCCGGGGACGATGCTCGAGGCGATCGAGGCGAAGATCATCAGCGAGATCCCGTTGCCGATCCCCCGCTGGGTGATCAGCTCGCCCAGCCACATCAGCAAGGTGCAGCCGGCGGTCAGGCAGATCACGATCAGGAAGAGCCGCGGGAAGGTGAGCTGACCGACGACGTCGGCGCCCGATTCGTTGCCAAAGGAGCGGAAGAGGAAGACGTAGCCGATCGACTGGCCGAAAGCGAGGCCGACGGTCAGATAGCGCGTGTACTGGGTGATTTTCTGCTGCCCGACCTCGCCCTCTTTCTGCAGTCGCTCCAGGGACGGCACGACGACCGTCAGCAGCTGCAGGATGATCGAGGCCGTGATGTAGGGCATGATCCCCAGCGCGAAGAGGCTCAGCCGCGAGAGGCTGCCCCCGGAGAAGAGGTTGAGGAAGGGGAGGACCCCGGAGCCAGAGAAGTTGTCAGAGAGTTCCTTGACCGCGTCGGTGTTGACTCCCGGAGCCGGGATGTAGGAGCCGAGGCGGTACAGCGCCAGCATCGCAGCCGTGAACGCAAGCTTCTTGCGAATGTCGGCAACGCTGAACGCGTTGAGAATAGTTCTGAGCATTACGGCTCCAGAGTGTGACAGGAACCGCCGGCCGCCTCGATCTTCTCCTTGGCGGCCGCGCTGAAGGCCTGCGCGTGGACCTCGAGTTTCTTCTTGATCTCGCCGCGGGCGAGGACCTTGATCGGGTCCTTGCGCTTGGCCAAACCCTTCTCGCGCAGGCTCTGCGGCGTCACTTCGGCGCCGTTATCGAAGCGCTCCTCGAGGTCGGAAAGGTTGACCGGCTGGGTCCTGGTCCGGAAGTTCTCGAACGGCATCGACTGCTTTTTGTGCGGACCGCGAAGCTTTCGCATCCGCATGTGGATCGGGTTCTGCCCGCCCTCGTAGCCAGCCTTGCGCTTGCGGCCCGAACGAGAGCCAGCGCCCTTGTGGCCGCGACCGGAGGTCTTGCCCAGCCCGCTGCCCTCACCGCGGCCGATCCGCTTGCGCGGCCTTTTCGAGCCCGGCTTCGGCTTCAGGTTGTGCAGGCCGATCTCCTCGGCGCGCGAAGTCTCTTTCTCGGCTTTTTTCTCGGTTTTCTCAGCCACCGTCGACCTCCACGAGGTGACCGACGACCCGCAGCTGACCCTGCAGCTGATCGGAGTCCTTCAGCTCGACCGACTTGCCGATCCGCCCCAGCTTCAGCGCCTTCAGAGTCGCTTTCTGGTTCGGGTTGGTCCCGTTGGCGGACCTCACCTGCGAAATCTTCACTTTGCTCACGAGCCCTCCTCCACGGTCTCAGCAGCGGGGCTCGGCGCCTCCTCGGACGGCTGCTCAGCCTCGGCCGACGGCTCATCGGCTTTCACCTCATCTGCGTCGGCAGGACCCGCGGCCTCAGCGGCCCCATTGCCATTGCCGTCCAACCCAAGCACCTGGCTGATCGTCAACCCACGCAGCTCGGCAACCTCCTCGGGCCGGCGCAGCCGGATCAAGCCGTCCATCGTCGCCTTGACGAGGTTGATCGGGTTCTGCGTGCCGATGCTCTTGGTCAGCACGTCGCGCACGCCGCCGAGCTCGAGCACGGCGCGGACGCCGCCGCCGGCGATCACGCCGGTACCGGGGCTGGCCGGGCGCAGGACCACGTGGCCGGCGCCGAAGCGGCCGATGATGCGGTGGGTGATGGTGTTCCCGTATTTGGGCACCCGGATCAAGTTCTTGCGAGCGTCCTCGACGCCCTTCTGGATCGCCAGCGGGACCTCGCGGGCCTTGCCGTATCCGATCCCGACCACGCCCTCCTCGTCGCCGACGGCGACCAGCGCGGTGAAGGAGAAGCGACGACCGCCCTTGACCACCTTGGCGACACGGTTGATCTCGATCACGCGCTCCTGCAGGTCCAACCCGCGGGGGCTCACGTTCTCCACGTTTTTGACGTCCATTCCCTTCATAAGCAGCGGCCCACCGTAGCGAAACTACGGCTTCAGAAAGCCAGACCCCCCTCGCGTGCTCCCTCGGCCAGCGCTTTGACGCGACCGTGGTACTGGTAGCCGCCGCGATCGAAGACGCAAGCCTCGACGCCGGCGCCCTTCGCGCGCTCGGCCAGCAGTTCGCCGGCCTTCTTCGCCTGCTCGGAGGCGCTGAGCTTGCGCAGATCGGGCTCGATCCAGTTGACGGCAGCGACGGTGTGACCCTTGGTGTCGTCGATGAGCTGGGCGAAGACGCCCTTGTTGGAGCGGTAGACGGAGAGTCGCGGCCGCTCGGCCGTGCCGTTGACGCGGGCGCGAACCCGGCGGCGCCGTTTGAGGCGACGCTGGCGGTTCGTAAGAACGGTCATGCGCGCTTACCCACCTTTCGCAGGACCTGCTCGTCCTTGTAGCGGATGCCCTTGCCCTTGTAAGGCTCCGGCGGCCGGCGCTTGCGGATGTCCGCCGCGACCTGCCCGACAAGCTGCTTGTCGATGCCTTTGACGATGACCTCGGTCGGCTGCGGGACTTCGAACTCGATCCCCTCGGGGGCGTCGATGGCCACCGGGTGCGAGTAGCCCAGCGCCAGCTCAAGTTTTTTGCCTTTCAGGGCGGCGCGGTAGCCGACGCCCTGGATCTCGAGGCGCTTTTCGAAACCCTCGGTGACGCCCTCGACCATGTTCGCGATCAGGCTGCGGGTGAGGCCGTGCAAGGCGCGGTGCTCGCCGCGATCGGTCGGACGGGCGACGGTGACCGCGCCATCCCCCTGCTCGACGGTCATGTCCGACGAGAGGGTCTGCCGCAGCTCCCCTTTCGGCCCTTTGACGGCGATGTTGCCAGGGGCGATCTCCACCGTGACGGCGTCGGGAACGGGAACGGGCTTTCTTCCGATGCGGCTCATCTGCTCACCAGACGTAGGCGACGACCTCGCCACCGACGCCCTTTGCGCGGGCTTCGTGGCCGGTCATCACGCCAGCGGAGGTGCTGACGATCGCGGTCCCGGTGCCGCCATCGACGCGCGGGACACTCTTGTGGTCGACGTAGCGGCGGCGGCCCGGGCGGGAGACCCGTTCGATCCCGATGATCACCGGTTGGCGGTCCTCGGTGTACTTGAGCTCGACGTTGATCGCCTCGCCCACGGCGGCCGGCCTACGGCTGAAGTCCTTGATGTAACCCTGCTCCTTGAGGATCCGGGACATCTCCAGCTTGAGGCCATTGAGGGGGATTTCCACCTCGTCATGGCCAGCGCGGATCGCGTTGCGGATCCTGGTCAGGTAATCGGCGATCGGGTCGGTGTGCATGCTTCTCGCCCTACCAGCTCGACTTGGTCATGCCGGGGATGTAACCCTCGTGGGCGGCCTCGCGCAAGCAGATGCGGCAGAGGCCGAATTTGCGGAAGTACGCGCGCGGGCGACCGCAGCGGCGGCAGCGGTTGTAGCCGCGCGATTTGAACTTCGGGTCGCGCGCCTGCTTCACCTTCATTGAAGTCTTAGCCATTGTCTGAACTCTCCTCGGCCGTCTCGCCGGCCGCTTCGTCGTCTCCGCCCTCGGCGGCGCCCTCGTCCTCGGCTTCCGGCTTGGCGTAGGCCTCTGGGTTCTCCTCTTTGAGCTGCTCGAGGGCCGCCTGCTCGACTTCAGCCTTCTGGCGGGCTTCCTCTTTGAGCTGCTCCTCTTCGGCTTCCTTTTCTTTCGCTTCACGCTCGGCCTGGCCGGGGCGGCCCTCCTGGGCGAACGGCATCCCCAGCCCGAGCAGAAGCTCGAAAGCCTCGAGGTCAGTTTTAGCGGAAGTCGTGATCGTCACGTCCAGACCCCGCACGACGTCGACCGAGTCGTAGTCGATTTCCGGGAAGATCAGCTGCTCTTTGACGCCCATCGAGTAGTTGCCACGACCGTCGAAGGAGCGCGGGTTGAGGCCGCGGAAGTCGCGGATCCGCGGCACCGCGATCGAGACCAGCCGGTCGAGGAACTCCCACATGCGGGCCCGCCGCAACGTCACCGAGACGCCTACCGGCATCCCCTCGCGCAACTTGAAGGAGGCGACCGACTTGCGGGCGCGGCGCACGTTGGGGTACTGGCCGGCAATGATCGCCAGTTGTTCCTGGGCGGATTCGAAGGAGCGCTTGTCCTGTTTCTCGGTGCCGAGACCCATGTTGAGGGTGATCTTCTCCAGGCGCGGGGCCTCCATCGGCGTCGTGTAGCCGAATTTGCTCGTCAGCGCCGGCAGGACATCGCTCTCGTAGCGCTCGCGCAGTCGCGGCGGCGGCGCAGCCTGGGAGGTGGGTGCCACGGTCGCCTCCATCAGCCGATCTCGTTTCCGGTCCGCTTCGCGTAGCGGACGCGCTTGCCGCCTTTGTCGATGCGGACGCCGACGCGGCTGGGTTTGTTGTCTTTGGGATCGAGCAGCATCACGTTGGAGACGTCGATCGGCCCCTCCTTCTCGACGATGCCGCCAGCCTGGGCGTTTTTCAGATCGCCCTGCGAGCGCGGTCGTTCGTGGCGCTTGATCATGTTCAGGCCCTCGACGTAGACGCGGCGCTTTTTCGGATCGGTGCGGACGACGCGGCCTTTCTTGCCGGAGTCCTTGCCGCCGATCAGCAGGACCGTGTCGTCGGTGCGGATGCGCATCGACTTCGCCATCAGAGGACCTCCGGCGCCAGCGAGATGATTTTCATGAAGTTGCGGTCGCGGAGTTCGCGCGCGACGGGGCCGAAGATGCGGGTCCCGCGCGGGTTGTTGCTGGCCGGATCGATCAGCACCGCCGCGTTCTCGTCGAAGGAGATGTAAGTGCCGTCGGGGCGGCTGAGCGGCTTGCGGGTACGGACGACGACCGCCTGCACGACCTCGCCCTTGCGGACGCCGCCCTGCGGGCTGGCCGATTTCACGGTCGCGGTGATGACGTCGCCGACGCTCGCGTAGCGGCGGTGGGAGCCACCTTTGACGCGGATGCAGAGAATCTCGCGCGCGCCCGAGTTGTCAGCGACCTTGAGCCTGGACTCCTGCTGGATCATCGCCCTACCTCGCCTTCTCCACGACGTCGACCAGGCGCCAGCGCTTGGTCTTGGACAGCGGGCGGGCCTCGATGACACGGACCACGTCGCCCTCGCCGGCCTCGTTGCGCTCGTCGTGCGCGTGCAGCTTGGTCGAGCTGCGGACGATCTTCTCGTAAGTGCGGTGACGCCGGGCGGTGTCGATACGGACGGTGATCGACTTGTCGCCCTTGCTGGAGACGACGATCCCCTGCCGCACCTTCGCCGCGTTCGACTCCTTCTCGGCCTGCGGGGTGCCGGTACCAGGGCTGCGCTCCGCCTTCGTGGCCTCGCGCTGCTTACGGCGCAGATTCGCTCTGACCCGCCGTTCCTCGGCCCGCTTGGCAACACGATCCTCGGTGCTGAGCTGGGGCCCGGGCTCACCCGAGCGGCGCGATTTCTGCAGCCGGCGCCGCTCCTTCCAGGGAAGGTCGTCCTCAGGGTTGGGCTCAGCCTCAGCCGCAGCAGTCTCTTCCGCGGCGGCCGGAGCCTCGTCAGCTACCTCCTCGGACGGCTCACTGCCCTCTGCCTCGGCGGCCTCGTCCTGGGGAGTGTCGTCCTGAATCTCTTCTTTTTTCGTCTCGTCGTCGCTCATATCCGTCGCGTCTCTTTCTCAACATCGATACCTCGGGCTTTGGCCACCGTCAGCAACCGGGCAATGTCCTTCTTCGCCTGGCCCAGCCGGGCGCTGTTCTCGAGCTCGCCGGTCGCATGCCGGAAACGGAGGTTGAAGGCCTCCTGCTTGGCGTCGATCAGCTTCGCCACCAGCTCGTCGTCTTTGAGGTTATGCACCTCGGCCGCCTTCATCAGTCGCCGGCCCCCTCGCGCATGACGAATTTGGTTTTGACCGGAAGCTTGTGCCCGGCGAGACGCAGCGCTTCGCGCGCCAGCTCCTCGGGAACGCCCGCCAGCTCGAACATGACCTTGCCCGGCTTGACTACGGCGACCCAGCCCTCGGGGTTGCCCTTGCCGGAGCCCATCCGGGTCTCGGCGGGCTTCTTCGTGTAGGGCTTGTCGGGGAAGACGTTGATCCAGACCTTGCCCCCACGTTTGATCTTGCGGGTCATCGCCACACGGGCGGCCTCGATCTGGCGATTGGTGATCCAGCCGCGCTCGAGCGCCTTGATCCCGTACTCGCCGAAGGCGACGGTGCTGCCGCCCTTGGTGTTGCCGCGCATGCGGCCGCGGAACTGTTTGCGGTGCTTGACCCGTTTCGGCATCAACATCAGCGACCACCTCCACGCTGTCCGCCGCGCCCACCGCGGTCGCCGCCGGGCCCACGCCCGCCGCCGCGTCCGCCGCGGTCACCGCCAGGCCCACGGCCACGCCCGCCGCCGCCGCGATCGTCGCGACGCCCGCGGCCAGACTGGCCTTGCGCCTCGCTGTCGCCGGAAACGAGGTCGGAGCGGAAGCCCTCGGGCATCACTTCGCCCTTGTTGATCCAGCATTTGACGCCGATCCGGCCGGTCGTGGTGCGGGCCTCGAAGAAGCCGTAGTCGATGTCGGCGCGCAGCGTGTGCAGCGGCACGCGGCCGTCGGAGTAGCTTTCGGTCCGCGCCATCTCGGCACCGCCGAGGCGGCCGGAGACCTGGACCTTGACGCCCTTGGCGCCGGAGCGCATCGCCGAAGTCAGAGCGCGTTTCATCGCCCGCCGGAAAGCGACCCGGTTCTGCAGCTGCTCGGCGATCGACTGGGCGACCAGCTTGGCATCGAGCTCGGGGCGCTTGACCTCGCGAATGTTCACTTTCACCGGGCTGCCGGTCAGCTTGTGCAGCTCCTTGCGCAGGGCGTCGACTTCGCTGCCGGACTTGCCGATCACAATGCCCGGGCGGGCGGTGTGGATGTCGACCGCGACCTCGCCGCGGCGCTCGATCGTGATGTTCGAGAGCCCCGCGTGCGAGAGCTTGTTGACGATGTGATCGCGGATCTGCAGGTCTTCCTGGAGGACGTCGGCGAAGTTTTTGTCCTCGTACCAGTTCGACTTCCAGTCGTGGATGTAGCCGACGCGGAAACCCTCGGGGTGGATCTTCTGTCCCATGCTTAGTCCTCCACCGGGGTTAGGGCCACGGCGATGTGGCTGGTTCGCTTGTTGATCGGGGTTGCCCGGCCCATCGCCCGCGGGCGGAAGCGGCGCAGGGTCGGCCCCTCGTCGACGGTGATCGACGCCACACGCATCTCGTCACCGACGAGGTCGTGGTTGTTTTCCGCGTTGGCGGCGGCGGAGTTGATCAACTTGTGGATGTCGTGGGCGGCGCCGCGGGGTGAGAACTGCAGCAGCGCCCGGGCCTTTTCGATGTGCATACCGCGCACCTGGTCGGCGATCAGCCGCGCCTTCCGCGGGGCGATCCGCACATAGCGAGCCTTGGCCTTGACGACCGGAGGCGCCGCCGGCGCTTTGGCTTTTGCCGCAGGCGTTTTTGCGGCTTTTTTGGCCGGCTCTTTTTTCGCTTTCGAAGATTGTTTGCCCTCGGCTTTTTTCGACTCTTTTTTCGCAGCCGGTTTTTTGGCGGCTTTTTTCGCCGGAGCTTTTTTGGCTTTCGCCTCTTTTTTCGGCGCCGATTCTTTTTTTGCCGCGGGTTTCGTGGCTTTTTTTGCCGCGGGTTTGGCCGCTTTTTTCGCTTTGCTGTCTTTTTTCTCGTCGGCCATCGCTATTCCTTACCACCGTGGGAGCGGAAGGTCCGGGTGGGGGCGAACTCGCCGAGCTTGTGTCCGACCATCGACTCCGAGATGAAGACCGGGACGTGTTTTTTGCCGTCGTGGACGGCGATCGTGTGCCCGACCATCTCCGGGAAGATCGTCGAGGTACGCGACCAAGTTTTCACCATCTGTTTGTTGCCGGCCTCGTTCAGCGCCGTGATCCGCCCCATCAGGCGCTCCTCGACCCACGGGCCCTTTTTCGTCGAACGTCCCATCTCTAACGGCCCTTCTTCTTGCCGCGGCGGCGGCCGCGGACGATGTAGCGGTCGGATTGCTTGCCCTTCTTGCGGGTGCGATAGCCGAGAGTCGGCTTGCCCCAGGGGGTGACCGGGTGCCCACCGGGCGTGTGGTGGGCCTCGCCGCCGCCGTGCGGGTGGTCGACAGGATTCATCGCGACGCCGCGGCTCTGCGGGCGCTTGCCCTTATGCCGGCTGCGGCCGGCCTTCCCGACCTTCAAGTTCTGGTGCTCAGCGTTGGAGAGCGTGCCGACGGTCGCGCGGCAGTTGGCGCGGACCAGCCGCATCTCCGAGGAGGGCAGACGCAGGGTGACCATCTCCCCCTCCTTGGCGACAAGCTGGATCGAGGTGCCGGCGGAGCGGCCGAGCTTGCCGCCCTGGCCGGGGATCAGCTCGACGTTATGGACGATGGTGCCGGTCGGCATCTGGCCGAGCTCCATCGCGTGGCCGGGTTTGATGTCGGCCTCGGCGCCCGATTTGACGATGTCGCCAACCGCCAGCTGCGACGGGGCGAGGATGTAGTCCTTGAAGCCGTCGGCGTAGTGCACGAGGGCGATGTAGCAAGTGCGGTTGGGGTCGTACTCGATCGAGGCGACTTTCGCGGGGACGCCGTCCTTGAGCCGCTTGAAGTCGATCTTGCGATAGCGCCGCTTGGCGCCGCCGCCGCGATGGCGGGCGGTGACGCGGCCGTTGACATTGCGGCCACCGGACTTTTTCAGACCCTCGGTCAGCTTCCGCTCGGGCTCGGTCGCGGTCAGCTGCTCGCGCAGCGGGTAGGTCGCGAAGCGGCGCCCTGGGCTGGTCGGTTTGGTTTTGCGGTTCGGCATCTCTCAGATCTCCTAGGCGGTCTCGGCGCCCTCGAACAGCTCGATCCGCTCGCCCGGAGCGAGCTGGATGATCGCCTTCTTCCAAGCGCGGGTGCGGCCTTTGGTCAGACCGCGTCGCTTCGGCTTGGAGCGCACCTTCGCGGTCCGCACCCCAGCGACATTGACTCCGAAGACCTCTTCGACCGCCTGCGCGATCTGGGTCTTGTGGGCGCGCTCGTCGACCCGGAAGGTGTACTTACCCTCGGCGATCAGCGCGTAGCTCTTCTCCGAGATCACCGGGCGGATGAGGATCGTGCGGGCGTCCATCAGCCGAGCCTCTCCTTCAGCGTCTCGAGCGCGGTTTCGGAGATGACGACCGCGGCGGCGCCGATCACGTCGGCGACGCCGGCCGCCCCGACCTCGAGCACGTGGGTGCGGGGAAGGTTGCGGAAGCTCTTCATCGCCCCGATCTCCTCGGCCGTGACGAGGAGGAGGATCGGGTTCTTGGCGCCCCATTTGGCCAGTGCCTGCGCGGCGCTCTTGGTCGAGGGCGTCTCGAAGCCGCTGGCGTCGAGGACCGCGACCGAGCCGCGCTCGGCGTGGACGGAGAACGCGGAGCGCATCGCCCGGCGACGGGCTTTGCGGTTGACCTTGACCGTGTACTTACGCGGCTTCGGGCCGAAGGCAACACCGCCGCCAAAGCGGTTCGGGACGCCGAGGGTGCCGACGCGAGCACGGCCGGTGCCCTTCTGGCGCCAGGCCTTGGCGGTCGTGAAGGAGACCTCGCCGCGGGTCAGGGTCGAAGCGGTTCCACGACGACGCGAGTTGAGATCGGCGCGGGCCGCCTCGTGCACGAGCGACTGGTGGAAGGGCTCGGCGAAAATCTCTTTCGGCAGGTCGGTTTTGCTGCTTTTCCCGAGGACGGTCGCTTTAGCCATCGGTCCTCACCTCAACGATCCCGTTGCGGGAGCCCGGCACCGAACCCTTGATCAGAAGCAGGTTGCGCTCGGCGTCGATATCGGCGATCTCGAGCCCCTTCTGGGTGACCCGCTTGTTACCCATCTGCCCCGGCATCCGCATCCCTTTGAAGACGCGGGCGGGGAAGGCGCTGGCGCCGATCGAGCCCGGGGCGCGGACGTTGTGCGAACCGTGGCTGACGGGGCCGCGGCTGAAGTTGTGGCGCTTGATCCCGCCCTGGAAGCCCTTGCCGATCGAGATCCCGGCGACCTTCACCTTCTGGCCCGCCTCGAAGCCCTCGACGGTGACGTCGTCGCCGACCTTGGGGCCCTCCTCGGCGCCGAGGTCCTCGTCGCGGAACTCGACCAGGTGGCGCATCGGCGCCGCACCGGCCTTCTTCAGGTGGCCTTCCTCGGCCTTCGAGAGCTTGCCCTGCTTGACCTCGCCAAAGGAGAGCTGCACGGCGGCGTAGCCGTCGCGCTCGGAGTCGCGCACGGCGGTCACCTTGCAGGGGCCGGCTTCGACCACGGTGACGGGAATGACGCTGCCGTCCTCGCGGAAGATCTGAGTCATACCGAGCTTCTTGCCGAGGATCGCAGCCACAAGGACACCTAGAGCTTGATCTCGATGTCGACGCCTGCCGGCAGCGAGTCCAGCCGCTGCAGCGAGTCGACGGTTTTCGGCGAAGGCTGGAGGATGTCAATCAGCCGCTTGTGGGTGCGAATCTCGAAGTGCTCGCGCGAGTCCTTGTCCTTGAACGGCGAGCGGATCACGCAGTAGACGTTTTTCTCGGTCGGCAGCGGCACCGGACCCGAGACGGTGGCGCCAGTGCGCTCGGCCGTCTCGACGATCTCTTTGGCAGCCCGATCTATGGCGTCATGGTCGTACGCCTTCAGTCGGATCCTAATTTTCTGTGCCGCGATAGTTGCCACTTCTCTGCCGTTCTTCTCTCTTGTCGTCTTTACCGCGCAAAGAGGGCGGGGCCCCTTTTGCTTGGGGCGCCGCCCCGGTCGTATGTCCTTGCAGTTGTCTCTCCGCCCGAGGGCGGAGTCGGGGCGGGTGGAGGACCCGCCCCTGAGGGTGTTACTCGATGATCTCCGAGACGACCCCCGAGCCGACGGTGCGGCCACCCTCGCGGATGGCGAACCGCAGACCCTGGTCCATCGCGATCGGCTGGATCAGCTCGATCGTCATCTCGACGTTGTCTCCCGGCATCACCATCTCCGTCCCCTCGGGGAGATTGGCGATCCCGGTCACGTCGGTGGTGCGGAAGTAGAACTGAGGCCGGTAGCCGGAGAAGAACGGCGTGTGACGACCACCCTCCTCCTTCTTCAGGCAGTAGACCTCGGCTTTGAACTTGGTGTGAGGGGTGATCGAGCCGGGCTTGCAGAGCACCTGGCCACGCTCGATCTCCTCGCGCTTGGTGCCGCGGAGGAGGCAGCCGACGTTGTCGCCCGCCTGGCCCTCGTCGAGGATCTTGCGGAACATCTCGACCCCGGTCACCGTGGTTTTGCTGGTGTCGGGGTGGATGCCGACGATTTCGACCTCGTCGCCGGTGTTGACGACGCCCTGCTCGATACGGCCGGTGGCGACGGTGCCGCGGCCGGTGATCGAGAAGATGTCCTCGATCGGCATCAGGAAGGGCTTGTCGAGCTCGCGGACCGGCTCCGGAATGTAGGAGTCGAGCGCTGCGGCAAGGTCGAAGACGGCTTTCTGCGCGTCTGCGTCGCCTTCCAGCGCCTTCAGCGCCGAGCCTTTGATGATCGGGGTCTCGTCGCCCGGGAAGTCGTACTCGTCGAGAAGTTCCTTGACCTCCTCCTCGACCAGCTCGATCAATTCCTCGTCGTCGACCTGGTCGATCTTGTTGAGGAAGACGACCACGTGCGGGACGTTGACCTGACGGGCGAGCAGGATGTGCTCACGGGTCTGGGGCATGACGCCGTCGGCGGCGGAGACGACCAGGATCGCTCCGTCCATCTGCGCGGCGCCGGTGATCATGTTCTTGACGTAATCGGCGTGGCCCGGGCAGTCGACGTGGGCGTAGTGCCGGTTGTCGGTCTCGTACTCGACGTGGGAGGTCGCGATCGTGATGCCGCGTTCCTTCTCCTCGGGAGCGTTGTCGATCTCCTCGAAGCTCTGTGCCTCAGCACCGCCCACGGTGGAGAGGGTTTTGGTGATCGCGGCCGTCAGCGTCGTCTTGCCGTGGTCGATGTGACCGATGGTGCCGACGTTCACATGCGGCTTATCGCGCTCGAATTTCTCCTTGGACATCTCTCTCCGTTTCGCCTTTCGAAATCGTGTTCTGTCTGATCTAAGTGCTTGAGTCTCGTGGGCGGACTACCCGCAGCAGCTTTTACCTGCCTGCAGGCAACCTGGGAAATATAGCCAGGTTCAGCGCCCGTCCGCGGTTGGCCTCATGAGGCTGCACCAACCGGGTCTCCTGAGCGGTGTTCGACGATCTCCTCGGCGATGTTGCCGGGGACCTCCTCGTAGCGCTCGAACTGCATCGTGTAGGTCGCCCGGCCCTGGGTCATCGACCGCAGTTCGGTCGCGTAACCGAACATCTCGCCGAGCGGGACATAAGCCTGAACGGCAAGGGCGTTGCCGCGCTGCTCCTGGCCCTGGACTTTGCCGCGGCGCCGGGAGAGGTCGCCGATCACGTCGCCGAGGAAGTCCTCGGGGGTGACCACCTCGACCGCCATCACGGGCTCGAGCAGAACCGGGTTGGCCTTGCGGGCGCCGTCCTGGACCGCCATCGAGCCGGCGATCTTGAAAGCCATCTCCGAGGAGTCGACGTCGTGGTAGGAGCCGTCGACAAGTTCGACTTTGACGTCGACCATCGGGTATCCCGCCTTGACGCCGTTTTCCAGCGCCTCGCGCATCCCCTGCTCGGCCGGGCCGATGAATTCGCCGGGAATGACGCCGCCCTTGATTTTATTCTCGAACTGAAAGCCCTCCCCGGGCGCCGGCTCGAGGTTGATGACGACGTGGCCGAACTGGCCGCGACCGCCGGTCTGGCGCACGAACCGCGCTACGACCTTCTCGACCCGCTTGCGGATCGTCTCGCGGTAGGCCACCTGCGGCTTGCCGACGTTGGCCTCGACTTTGAACTCGCGCAGCATCCGGTCGACGATCACCTCGAGGTGGAGCTCGCCCATCCCGTGGATCAGGGTCTGGCCGGTTTCCTCGTCGGATTCGATCTTGAAGGTCGGGTCCTCCTCGCCGAGCCGGGCCAGGGCGTTGCCCATCTTCTCCTGGTCGGCTTTGGTTTTCGGCTCGATCGCGACCGCGATCACCGTCTCGGGGAATTCGATGCTCTCCAGCGCGATCGGCGCATCGGGCGCGGCGAGGGTGTCCCCGGTGCCGGTTTCCTTCAGGCCGACGCCGGCGCAGATGTCGCCCGCATAGGTCTCGTCGATCTCCTCGCGGCTGTTGGCGTGCATCATCAGCAACCGGCCGATCCGCTCGGTCTTGCCGGTTTTCACGTTGAGGACGCGGCCGCCTTTTTCGAGCTTGCCTGAGTAGACCCGGAAGTAGGTGAGCTTGCCGACGTAGGGGTCGGACATGACCTTGAAGGCCAGGGCCGAGAAGGGAGCGCTGTCGCTTGCTTCGCGCTCGGCCTCGACGTCCTCCGGCTGGCCCTTGCCGGCGGGAACGACCCCGGTGACCGGAGGCACCTCGAGCGGCGAGGGCAGCAGTTCGACGATCGAGTCGAGCAGCGGCTGCACGCCCTTGTTCTTGAAGGAGGTGCCGCAGAGGACCGGGGTGACTTTGGTCGACAGGGTCGCCTGGCGCAGGGTGTCGATCAGCTTGTCCTGGGGAATCTCTTCCTCGCCGAGGAAGGCTTCCATCAGCTCTTCGTCGTAGTCGGCGCAGGCTTCGATCAGGGCGGTGCGGTATTCCTCGGCCTGATCGACGAGGTCCTCGGGAATCTCGATTTCCTCGTAGGCGGCGCCGAGCTCGTCGGTCCAGACAAGGCCTTTCATCTTCACCAGGTCGACGACGCCTTTGAAGTTGTCCTCGGCGCCGATCGGCAGCTGAATCGGCAGCGGGTTGGCGCCGAGCCGGTCGGTCATCGTCTGCACCGAGTTGAAGAAGTCGGCGCCGGTGCGGTCCATCTTGTTGATATAGGCGAAGCGCGGGACCCCGTACTTGTCGGCCTGGCGCCAGACCGTCTCCGACTGGGGCTCGACACCGGCGACGGCGTCGAAGACGGCGATCGCGCCGTCGAGGACGCGAAGGCTGCGCTCGACCTCGACGGTGAAGTCGACGTGGCCCGGCGTGTCGATGATGTTGATCCGGTGGTCCTTCCACTCACAGGCGGTCGCGGCTGAGGTGATCGTGATGCCGCGCTCCTGCTCCTGTTCCATCCAGTCCATGACCGCGGCGCCCTCGTGGACCTCGCCCATTTTGTGGGTGCGCCCGGTGTAGTAGAGGATGCGCTCGGTCGTCGTCGTCTTACCGGCGTCGATGTGCGCCATGATGCCGATGTTCCGGGTTTTCTCGAGTGGAAAGCTGCGTGCCATGGTTCCTAAGTTCAGTAGTCGTGATAAGCCGCAAAAAAAGGCCCCAGGGGGCCCGGCGAAGCGTCCTGCGAAGAAACGGCGAAAACTGCCTGAGCGACGGGCGATGATAGCAGCGCTTCGCCGCTGGTCCCGGCAGGTCGATCGGGCCGGCAGTCGGGCGCTCGAGCGCGCCTACCCACCACTGCTCCTCGCGTGGCACCGCAGCGCCAAGACGGGACGCCGAGCCTGGGCCTGGCTGTGGCCGCGGCTGCGTCCGCTGCTCGCCTTCTTCTTCCACGCCCTGGCGAGCGGCGAGCGTTTGGTGCGCCGCAGCTGCACGCTGCTGGTGGGGGCGGCAACCGCCGCCAGCCGGGTGCTCACCCCGAGCCGCGCCGCCGCGCTGGTCCTGATCGCCGCTGGAGCATTGCTCGTCGCCTCGCAGTTCATCGACTACCGCGGGGTCGAGATCGGCCAGCCGGGATACGCCGGCCTGCCGGGCGTCGCCACGGCGCCGACCGTCGACGTCCGCACCGCCGGCGAGGCCCATGCCTACCTGCTGGTGCCGGTCGGGCTGGCGGCGATGCTCCTCGGCGTGTTCGCGATGCGCCACGAAGCGCGCCGGCTCGGGCCGCTGGTTGTCGCCCTGGGGCTCGTCTCGGTGGCGGTGATCCTCCTCGTCGACCTCCCCGCCGGGCTCGACGAGGGCAGCCAGACCTCCCGCTTTGCCGGTACCTCGGCAGTGCTCGAGGACGGCTTCTACGCCGAGCTCGCCGCAGCCGGGGCGATGGTTTTGGCCGGACTCCTCTACTATGCGCGGCCGTGCCGAATACGAATCAACTTGTCCGGAAGGGCCGCAAGCGCCCGAAGAAGAAGACTACGACGCCAGGCCTCAAGTCGGGCCAGGGTCGCAAGAAGCGCGTAGCCGCCCCGCAGCGGCGCGGCGTCTGCACCCGTGTCGCAACGGTGACGCCGAAGAAGCCGAACTCGGCTCTGCGCAAGATCGCCCGTGTGCGGCTGACCAACGGGATGGAGGTCACGACCTACATCCCGGGCGAGGGCCACAACCTGCAGGAGCACTCCGTGGTCCTGATCAGGGGTGGTCGCGTCAAGGACCTGCCGGGTGTCCGCTACAAGGTCGTCCGCGGCACCCTCGACGCGGCCGGGGTCTCCGACCGCAAGCAAGCCCGCTCCCGCTACGGCGTCAAAGCTTCGTAATGCCTCGCCGCTCCGCCGCACAGATTCGGCCGATCGAGCCGGACGCCAGACACCGCAACCGCCTCGTCCAGCAGCTGATCAACAAGGTGATGAGCCACGGCAAGAAGAGTCTCGCCGAGCGCCTCGTCTACGACTGCCTCGCGATTGTCGGCGAGCGCAGCGGCGAAGATCCCGTCGAGGTTTTGGAGTCGGCGATCAAAACGCTTACCCCGGTGCTCGAGGTCCGCTCCCGCCGCGTCGGCGGCGCCACCTACCAGGTACCGGTCGAGGTTCCCGCCCGCCGCGCCCGCACCCTCGCGGTCCGCTGGCTGGTCCAGTTCGCGCGTCAGCGCCGCGAGTACTCGATGGCCGAGCGCCTCGCCGCTGAGATCCTCGACGCCAACCAGCAGCAGGGCAGCGCCTGGAAGCGGAAGGACGACATCTACCGCATGGCGCAGGCGAACAAAGCCTTCGCGCATTACCGCTGGTAGCTCCCAGGCCTTTATTGGCCGTCGACATCGACGGCGTCATCAGCCTCTTTGGCTTTGAGGAGCGACCGCCGCACACCCAGCTGCAGCTGGTTGACGGGGTGCCGCACTGCATCTCGCTGCCGGTAGGCGACCGGCTGCTGCGGCTCTCCGAGCATTTCGAGCTGGTCTGGGCCAGCGGTTGGGAGGACAAAGCCAACTTCTACCTGCCGCAGATCCTGGGACTGCCGGAGATGCCCCACGTCTCCTTCGACGTCGCCGCCCGCAGCGGCGGCGCCCACTGGAAGCTGGCGGCGCTGGAAGAGCTCGCCGGCGAGCGAGCAATTGCCTGGGTCGACGACAACTTCGACGAGAGCTGTTACGAGTGGGCCGAGCGGCGCACAGCGCCGACGCTGCTCGTTCCGACCGAGCCCCATCTGGGGCTCGAGGAGGGGCACGTCGAGGCGTTGAACGCCTGGGCCACCTCTCTACACTGACTCAAGTGACGGAGTTCTGGCCGATCTTCTTTCTGCTGGTGGTACTCAAGATTCCGGTCTTGGCGTCGATGTGGCTCGTCTACTGGGCGGCCAAGCAGCACGACGAACCGGAGGCGGCGACCGACGAGGACAGCGGCGGCTACAAGCGGCGCCCACGGCCACGGCTGCCCCGCGGTCCGCGGCGCGGTGGGCCTCACGGCGGCGGTGCGGCGCTTCCGGTCCCCGACTGCCCACCCGGAGGGCGGACCCGGGTCGTCAAACCGGCTGCGCAACCCGCTTTCGCTCGCGCCGGATCTCGCGCAGGTAAGGGTGGAAGTCGACCTCAACGGTATGACGCTTAGAGGCAACGAAGCGCTTCGCCTGCTTCCGTTCCTCGCGTGCGATCTCCCGCCTCATCTCCCCCGCCGGCGGTAGCGCCGAGCGGCCGGCCAGCAGGTCGGCGACCCATTCGCACTGCGCCTCGGCCAGCGGCATGATCGGGCCCAGCGGCTGAATGAAGCCGATGAAGTAGAGGCCGGGGCGCTCGGCCGAGACGACGCGGCGGTACAGCGGCAGCCGGTTTTCCGGCGCGGCAAGCACCTTTGGATCGAAGAACGGGAAGGTCATCTTGTAGCCGGTGCAGTAGACCACGAGGTCGATCTCCTCCTCGCTGCCATCGACGAAGCGGATCGTGCGGCCGCCGGTGTAGCGGTCGATGTTGGGCTTGACGTCGATGTCGCCGTGGCCGAGCCGCGGCAGCAGCTCAGATGAGACAGTCGGGTGGGCCTCGAAGAGCTTGTGGTCGGGCTTGGGCAGGCCGTAGGTGGTCATGTCGCCGGCGGCGATCTCCAGGCCTTTCATCGCGAAGAAGCGCTGGACCGAGAGCGGCAGGTAGGAGGCCAGCGGGTGGACCGCCTCGTCGATCGGCTTGCCGTTCATGTACTTAGGCAGGACGTAGGCGCCGCGGCGAACGGCGAGGAAGGTCTTATCGGCGATCCGGGAGGACTCGACGGCGATGTCGGTCGCCGAGTTGCCGAGGCCAAGGACGACGACCCGCTTGCCGCGCAGCACGTCGGGCTCCCGGTAGTGGTGAGCGTGCAGCTGCTCGCCCGCGAAATCCTCGGCGCCCGGGAAGGCGGGTTCCGGCCAGCGCGGGTCCCAGTGATGTCCGTTGGCGACGAGCACGGCGCGGTAGCGCCCCGTCGTCTCCGCCCCACTCTGCCCGCGCGTGGTCACCGCCCAGCCGCCATCCGAGGGCTCGACATTCACCACCTCGGTGCGGAAGCTGATCTTCTCCCGCAGCCCAAAGTGGTCGGCATATTCGTCAAAGTAGGCCGCCATCTGGAAGTGGTTCGGGTAGTCCGGGAAGTGGTCGGGCATCGGCAGCGACTTGAAAGCCATCACCTTCCGCGAGGTGTTGATGTGCAGCGAGCGGTAGGCAGACGACATCCCGTTGTCGTTTTCGAAGCGCCAGTTGCCGCCGATATGCGACCCCTTCTCGAAGCAGTCGAAGGGGATACCCCGCGCGTCCAGCACCTGCGCGGCGACGACGCCGGAGCTGCCGGCGCCGATGATGCAGACCTTCTCCGCGGAATCCATGGCCGCGAAATCTATCGAACTGGCTGCCCAGCCAGTTTCGCCGAGGGGTGAGGAGGTTCACCCCTGGGGTCCGTAGTTGCGGGAGCCATTCGAATCGAAGCTGGAGCCATCGGGATTGACAAACAACGAAAGGAGCACCCGATGACTCGCAAGACCAAATCATTCCGTCCCTCGCCCGCCCTCGCAATCGCCTGCCTGGCCCTGTTCATGGCCCTGACCGGTAGCGCCTTCGCGGTTGGAATCGCCAAGAACAGCGTCCGCTCGGCACAGATCGTCGACGGCACGGTCCGCACCGTCGACCTGCGCGACAACGCGGTCAACTCGCCGAAGATCGCGCCCGACGCGGTCGGCAGCGAAGAGATCGCCGAAAACGCGGTCGAATCGCCCGAGGTAGCGCAAGACGCGCTGACGGCATCCGACCTCGGGGCGGCGTCCGTCGCCTCTTCCGAGGTCGCCGACCAGTCGCTGACCAGCGCCGACCTGGGGCCGAACTCGGTCGGCTCGAGCGAGCTGCAGGCCGGCTCGGTCCGAGCCGACGAGCTCGGAGCGATCGTCCAGGTCCAGAACAGCACGACGATCAAAGGCGGCGACAACGCCAGCGTCAGCGTCGCCTGCCCGAGCGGTACCACCGTGATCAGCGGCGGCGCCAGCTCCGGCTTCTACCAGGTCCACCTGGCGTCCTCCTTCCGCAGCGGTAACGGCTGGCGGATGGATGCCCGCAGCGGGGCGGTCGGTGACACCACCATCACCGCCTACGCCTACTGCCTCCTCGGCGGCAGCAGCAACTAACTACAGAACCAAGAAACGCCGAAGGCCGGGAGGTGGATCCCGGCCTTCGGCGTTTAAGGAGAAATGAAGTACCTCAAGAGCAAGAAGATGATGTGTTCTTGGGGTACTTCTGATTTACCCACTTCTGTGGGCTTTACACATCAGTACTAAGCCACAGCTCCTATTTCGACTCTTCCGAAGTGGACTCGATCTCCTGCGCGAGCTCCTCGAGCTCCTCCGCGAAGGAGGTGCCGAAGCCCTCGACCGGGGCCTCCACTCCGTCGACGCCGAGTTCCGCGGCCAGCTCGTCTTCTTCGAGCAGGTCGTCGTCCGTCGGCGGCTCGATCGGTTCCGCCGGCTCGATCGCGACCGTCCGGTAGTGCTTGAGGCCGGTCGCGGCCGGGATCAGCTTGCCGATGATCACGTTCTCCTTCAGGCCCACGAGGCGGTCCCGTTTGCCCTCGAGGGCAGCATCGGTGAGCACCTTGGTCGTCTCCTGGAAGGAGGCCGCCGAGAGGAAGGACTCGGTCGCCAGCGAGGCCTTGGTGATCCCGAGGATGACCTCCTCGCCTTTGGCCGGGGACCCGCCGTCTTCCTTGGTCTTTTTGTTGAGCCGTTTGAGGCTGCCGCGGTCCTCCAGCTGGCCGGGAAGCAGGCTGGTCGAGCCCTTGGATTCGATCCGCACCTTCTTCAGCATCTGGCGGGCGATCAGCTCGATGTGCTTGTCGTTGATGTCGACGCCCTGGGCGCGGTAGACCTTCTGCACCTCGTCGACCAGGTAGAGCTCGGTCGCGGTGCGCCCGCGGATCGCCAGCAGGTCGGCGGGGTAGAGCGAGCCTTCGTTCAGCTGCTCGCCGACCTCGACCCGGTCGCCGTCGGCGACGTGGAGACGGGTCCGCAGCGGGAAGCTGTAGCTGTGCTCCTCGCCGCTCGACTCGGTGACGATCACTTTCAGGGCTTTGTCGGTTTCTTCGATCGAGACTTTGCCCGCGGCCTCGGCCATCTGCGCCAGGCCCTTCGGTTTACGCGCCTCGAAGAGCTCGACGATGCGCGGCAGACCCTGGGTGATGTCCTGACCGGCGACGCCTCCCGTGTGGAAGGTCCGCATGGTCAGCTGGGTGCCCGGCTCGCCGATCGACTGCGCGGCGATGATCCCGACCGCGTCGCCGATATCCACCGTCGACCCGGTCGCCGGGGAGATCCCGTAACAGGAGCGACACACACCCGATTCCGCCTCGCACTTGAGCGCGGAGCGGACGGGGACTTTGATCTCCTCGTCGCCGAAGGCCTCGGCGATCTCTTCGACGTTGACCAGAGTGATCTCCTGGTTGCGCTTGAGCAGATCCCGACCACGCTTGGTTTCGAGCTTTTTCGCGGCCAGGCGACCGATCAGGTTGTCGTTGAGGGAGCCGTCGTCCTTGCGGATGACCATCTCGATGTGATCTTTGGTCTTGCAGTCCTCCTCGCGGACGATCACGTCCTGGGCGACGTCGACCAGACGGCGGGTGAGGTAACCGGAGTCGGCCGTCCGCAGCGCCGTGTCGGCGAGGCCCTTTCGCGCGCCGTGGGTGGAGATGAAGTACTCGAGGACCGAGAGTCCCTCCATGAAGTTGGCCTTGATCGGCCGCTCGATGATCTCCCCTTTCGGGTTGGCCATCAGACCGCGCATCCCGGCCAGCTGGCGGATCTGTTTGAACGATCCGCGAGCGCCCGAGTTGGCCATCATGAAGATCGGGTTCAGCTCCTCGAGGTTGTCCTCCATCGCCTGGGCAACCTCGTCGGTCGCCCGGTTCCAGTGCGCCGTCACTGCCTCGTGACGCTCCTCGGCGGTGATGTATCCCTCGTCGTACTGCTGCTGGATCGCTTCGGTCTCCTTCTCGTAGCGATCGAGGATTTCCGGCTTCTCCGGCGGCGAGACCACGTTGTTCTTGGAGACGGTGATCCCAGCCTGGCTCGCGTAGTGGAAGCCCAGATCCTTGAAGGCATCGAGCACCTGCGAAACCGCCGGCGCACCGTAGGCCTCGACCAGGTCGGAGACCATCTTGTTGATGTCCTTCTTCTTCAGTGAGAAGTTGACGAACTCGAACTGCTCCGGATCGAATTCGCCTTCGAGGGCTTCGGCGAGGGCGCGCTCGATCTTCTCGTTGAAGATGATCCGCCCGACCGTGGTCAGGAAGTGACCGCGCCCGGCACGCCGGTACTCGGCCTGATCGTGCAGTTTGCAGCCGCCGTTCTCGTAGACGAGCTCGGCCTCCTGGGAGGAGCGGAACACCTTCACGTTCGGCCCGGAGCCGTTGGTGCCCTTGCCCGCCTTTAGCTCCTCGTCGATCTTCGCCAGCTCATCCGCTTCCGGCCCGTAGGTCAGGTAGTAGATGCCGAGCACCATGTCCTGGGTCGGGGTCGCCAGCGGCGCCCCGTGGGCCGGGGAGAGAATGTTGTTGGCGGAGAGCATGAGGATCCGCGCCTCGGCCTGAGCCTCGGCCGAAAGCGGCACGTGCACTGCCATCTGGTCGCCGTCGAAGTCAGCGTTGAAGGCGTGGCAGACCAGGGGGTGAACCTGGATCGCCTTGCCCTCAACCAGAACCGGTTCGAAAGCCTGGATGCCGAGACGGTGCAGGGTCGGCGCCCGGTTGAGCAGGACGGGGTGCTCGTGGATGACTTCCTCCAGCACGTCCCAGACCTCCGGGATCATCGACTCGACCATCTTCTTCGCGGCCTTGATGTTCTGGACCGCTTTGCGCTCGACCAGCTGGGCCATGATGAACGGCTTGAAGAGCTCGAGCGCCATGAGCTTCGGCAGGCCGCACTGGTGCAGCCGCAAGCTCGGACCGGAGACGATCACCGAACGGCCGGAGTAGTCGACGCGCTTTCCGAGCAGGTTCTGGCGGAAGCGACCCTGCTTCCCCTTCAGCATGTCGGAGAGCGACTTCAGCGGCCGGTTGCCGGGCCCGGTGACGGGACGGCCGCGACGGCCGTTGTCGAACAGGGCGTCGACGGCCTCCTGCAGCATCCGCTTCTCGTTGTTGACGATGATCTCGGGCGCGCCGAGGTCGAGCAGCCTTTTCAAGCGGTTGTTGCGGTTGATCACCCGGCGGTAGAGGTCGTTGAGGTCGGAGGTCGCGAAACGGCCTCCGTCCAGCTGGACCATCGGGCGCAGCTCCGGCGGAATCACTGGCACCGCGTCGAGGACCATCCAGGCCGGCTGGTTGTCGGAGTTGAGGAAGGCGGAGGCGACTTTCAGCCGCTTCACCGCGCGGGCCTGTTTCTGGCCTTTGGAGCTGTTGATGATCAGCTCCAGTTCCTCGCAGTCGGCGGCGAGATCGACCTGTTCGAGCAGGTCGCGCACCGCTTCGGCACCCATGCCGCCGCGGAAGTACTCGCCCCAGCCGAACGGAGAACCGAATTTGTCCTTGAGCTCGCGGAAGACCGTCTCGTCGTTGATGACGTCCTTCGGCTTCATCTCCGTGAAGATCTTCCAGACCTCTTGCATCCGCTCCGCGGCCTCTTCGAGGTAGGCCTCGGTGTCGGAGATCTCAGCGTCGAACTGTTTGCGCAGTTCTTTGGTCATTTTCGCCCGGTCGTCGTCTTTGAGCTTGCGCAGCTGCGCCGCGGTCAGTTTCAAAGAGTCGGCCCAGATGTGGTCTTCGTCGTCGAACTTGTCCTGGGTGCCGTCCGCCAGGTAGGCGATCCGGCGCTCCAGGGACTCGTTCAGCTCCTGAGTCCTTTTCTGTTTTTCGGACTCGTAGGAGTCGACGACTTTTTTGACCTCTTTCTCCAGTTTCCCGACGTCCTTGTCACGGGCCTCCTCGTCGACCCAGGTGACCATCGAGGCAGCGAAGTAGAGGACCTTCTCCAGCTCTTTGGGAGCCATGTCGATCAGGTAGCCGATCCGGCTCGGAACGCCCTTGAAGAACCAGATGTGCGAAACCGGGGAGGCGAGGTCGACGTGCCCCATCCGCTCACGGCGGACCTTGGAGCGAGTTACCTCGACGCCGCAGCGCTCGCAGACGATGCCCTTGTAGCGGACCCGCTTGTACTTGCCGCAATAGCACTCCCAGTCCTTGGTCGGACCGAAGATGCGCTCGCAGAAGAGCCCGTCTTTCTCGGGCTTCAGCGTCCGGTAGTTGATCGTCTCGGGCTTGGTGACCTCGCCCCAACTCCAGGAGCGGATCTTCTTCGAAGACGCGAGCCCGATCTCAATCGCGTCGAAATTGTTGATGTCGATCATCAGTCCTCCACCTCGGCCGGCGCGGCCTCCTCGGCTTTACCGGCACCATCACCATCAGTTCCGCCCTCGCCCTCGGCGACCACCTGCTCCTCTTGCTCGTCGGCGGCTCCGTTGGAGGAGTCGGCTCGAACCCCAGTCAGGTCCATGCCCAGCTCCTCGGCGGCTTTCAGCAGGTCGTCCTCCTCGTCGGAGATCTCGACGTCGGTCCCCTCGGAGACCACGTTGGCGTCGAGCGAGAGGCTCTGGATCTCCTTCAAGAGCACTTTGAAGGACTCCGGTATCGAGGGCTCGGGAATGTTCTCGCCCTTGACGATCGCCTCGTAGGCCTTGACGCGCCCGACGGTGTCGTCGGACTTGACCGTGAGCATCTCCTGCAGGGTGTAGGCGGCGCCATATGCCTCCAGCGCCCAGACCTCCATCTCGCCGAAGCGCTGACCGCCGAACTGCGCCTTGCCGCCCAGCGGCTGCTGGGTGACGAGCGAGTACGGGCCGGTCGAGCGGGCGTGGATCTTGTCGTCGACCAAGTGCAGCAGCTTGAGGATGTACATGTAGCCAACCGTGACTTTGCCCTCGTAGGGCTCGCCGGTGCGACCGTTGTACAGCTGCGCGGTGCCCGAGGCACGAGCCCCGGGACGGGCGCTCATGTCGAGCCCGAGGTCGATCCCGCGGTCTTCGTTCTCCTGCTGCCAGGAGACGAGCGCCTCGTCGACGTCCTCGACGGTCGCCCCGTCGAAGACCTGGGTCGCCACGTAGACGCGGCCGTCGCCTTCGGAGTGGGCCTGCTTGTAGGCCTCCGAGCCGTCGTCGTACCAGCCGTTCGCCGCGACCCACCCGAGGTGGGTCTCGAGAATCTGGCCGATGTTCATCCGGCTCGGCACACCGAGCGGGTTGAGGATGACGTCGACGGGCGTCCCGTCGGCCAGATGCGGCATGTCCTCCTCGGGCACGATCTTCGAGATCACACCCTTGTTCCCGTGGCGGCCGGCGAGCTTGTCGCCCTCCGCGATCTTGCGCTTGGTCGCGACGTAGACGCGGACCAAGTCGTTGACTCCAGGCGGCAGATCGTCGCCGGCGTCGCGGCTGAAGGTGAGGACGTCGATAACGACCCCGCCCTCGCCGTGCGG
>JAWVFA010000005.1:0-14320 GCA_033856415.1 Solirubrobacterales bacterium
GTGTGCTTGTTGCGGGTCGCGGTCTTCACCGCGGTGATGATCTGGCGGGTGATGCAGAGCTCGGCGAAGTTGCGGAAGCTCGACTCGCGGTCGGTCCGGTAGTCGCGGATCGCCTTGTAGAGGCCGACCAGGCCCTCCTGGATCAGATCGTCCGACTCGCCGCCGAGGAGGAAGTAAGACGAAGCCTTGAGACGGACGAAGCCGCGGTAACGGCGGACGATGGTGTCGTAGGCGTCGGGGCGTCCCTCCTTCGCGAGGGCGACGAGGTAATGATCATCAAGCTCAACTTGAGGGTTAGCGCTGGGGGGACGGCTGCTGGGCGGTGCGACCGGCACCGGCAATTCCTGCGTAGGCGTAGATAGAGCCACAGATCCTTCTCCTTGCTGAAGGGTCGTGGCGCCGCTTACCTCCCCAGAGGCGCCCTATTCACCAGAGCGCACCTCAAGCTGAGGTTCACCCTTATTGCGGCGGTAGTCTTACCGTCGCGC
Source organism: Solirubrobacterales bacterium (assembly GCA_033856415.1). Classification (GTDB taxonomy): domain Bacteria; phylum Actinomycetota; class Thermoleophilia; order Solirubrobacterales; family 70-9; genus VAYN01. The sequence goes on from JAWVFA010000005.1 coordinate 489, forward strand.
AGAGTTCTGTCAACCCCAAATTGCGGCTTTTTGCAACCGCCGTTGCATTTGCAGGGATCAGCCCCGCTGGCGAACGGCCTCGAAAAGCAGCGCCGTGGCGGCGGCGGAGACGTTGAGCGACTCGATCTTGCCCCGCTGCGGGAGAGCGACAAGTCCGTCGCAAGCGGCGGCGACTCGGGGTCGGAGCCCCTTCCCCTCTCCCCCGAGAACGATCACGGTGGAGCCGGTCAGGTCAGTGGACCACGGCGCCTGGTCGGCATCGGCGTCGGCGCCCCAAATCCAGAAGCCGGCCTCCTTCGCCGCGGCCAGCCAGTCGGCGAGGTTGCGGACATGGGCCACCTCGAGATGCTCGACGGCACCCGCCGAGGTCTTGCAGGTGACGGCGGTTACCGAGGCCGATCGCCGTTCGGGGACGATTACGCCCGCGGCGCCGGCGAACTCCGCCGAGCGGCAGACGGCCCCGAGGTTGCGCGGGTCCTGGACCTGGTCGAGCGCTACCAGCAGCGCACCCTCCCGCAGCATCCCGGCCGGATCGCCGTAGGGATAGGGATCGACCTCGGCGACCACACCCTGGTGGTCGAGGGACCCGCAGAGCCGCTCGAGCTCCTCCGCCGAGGTATCCGGAGCCCGCCACAGGCGATGCACCCGCCGCCGCCCCCGCTCGGCCTCGGCAACCGGGTTGCGCCCGTAGATGAACTGGTTCGCCATCAGGCGCAATCAACCATCAGGTCTTCGGAACCAGGCTTGGACCCTCGGCGGAATCCCGCACCGTCCACCCCAGCTCGGCAAGCTCGTCCCGCAAAGCATCCGCTCGCTCGAAATCCTTTTCTACCCGGGCCAGCTCCCGTTCCTCCATCAATTTCTGCGCCCGCTCGTCGCCCTCAGCACCCTTCTCCATCTGGGTGAGGGTGCTGAGGCCGACGAGCTCAAGCATCTCCGCGAGCGCAGTGGCCGCCGCGGCCCCATCCACCTCACCCCGATTCGCTTCCCCAGCAAGCTCAAAAACCTCGGCGAGAGCCTTGGGCGTATTGAAGTCATCGGCCAGAGCGTCCTTGAAGGCCGCCAGTCGGGAGGCCGGGGGGGTGTCCGACGAACCCTCCCCATTTTGTGAGGAGGGCACCCCCCCGGCCTCCCCCACAGGATGCTCTCTGAAGAAGTTCCGCAACCGCTCGACCCTGGCGACAGATTCCTCCATCTGCCCCTCGCCAAAAGCAAGCGGCTGCCGGTAATGCCCCGAGATCAGATAGGCGACAACCGCCTCGCGCCCGTAGGCATCGAGTGCCCTGGAGAGCTGGAAGATGTTGCCCTCCGATTTCGACATCTTCGCCGCGTCGGTCTCGATCATCCCGTTGTGCATCCAGACCCAGGCGAAGGGGCGCCCGGCGCCCTCGGACTGGGCGATCTCGTTCTCGTGATGGGGGAAGACGAGGTCGGAGCCGCCGCCGTGGATCGCGAAGCTCGCGCCGAGCTCCTGCTCGGCCATCACCGAGCACTCGATGTGCCAGGCCGGGCGGCCCGGGCCCCAGGGCGAATCCCAGCTCGTGTCCTCGTCGGGCTTGTGCGCCTTCCAGAGGGCGAAGTCGAGTCGGTCCTCCTTCAGCGAGGCCGAGCCCGCGTCCTCGCCCTGGTCCATGTCCTCGGGGCGGCGGTTGGAGAGCTTGCCGTAGGCGTCGAAGCTGCGCACCCGAAAGTAGACGTCGCCGCCGGACTCGTAGGCGTGGCCGGCCTCGACCAGCTCGGCGATCAGAGAGACGATCCCGTCGACCGTCTTGCTCGCCAGTGGCTCTGAGTCGGGGCGACCGACCCCGAGCCGATCGGTATCCCCGATGTAGGCAGCGGTCATCTCCGCCGCAAACTCGGCCGAGCCCTTGCCCGCCTCGCGGGCGGCGACGTAAATCTTGTCGTTGATGTCGGTGACGTTGACGACCAGCTTCGGCCGGTAACCCTCCGAGCGCAGGAAACGGGCGAACAGCGAGAAGACGACGAACGGCCGGGCGTTGCCTATGTGTATACGGCTGTACACCGTCGGCCCGCAGGCGTAGATCCCGACCTCCGAGCCGGTCTCCAGCGAGCGCAGCTCGCCGCTGAGCGTGTCCCTGATCCTCACCTCGCGCATTGCGCAGGCGAGGTTAGATCAAAAAGTCCGGTAACCGGCGGTCGATGCTTTGGACTCGTTGCCGCGCAACCAGGCCGGGGCGACCTCGTCGGCCGCTGCCTGAGCCTCGCGCCGGGCCTTGCCGACGCTGGCCTTGATCTCGTCCTCGGTCGCCTCGCGGACCCGCTCCTCGCGCTTCTGTGCCTGGACGCGGATCCGGTCGGCCTCGACCCGCAGTTGATCCTCGGCGCGGGCTCGGGCGGCCTCCTCGGCCTCCCGTTCGACCTTCTCGAGCATCTGCCGGATGCTCTCCTCGGCTTCGCGCCGGACGTCCTCGGTGCCGGCCATCACGCGCTTCTCGATCTCAGTCTCCAACCGCACCGCTGCTTCGTGCGACTCGGCCGCTGCAGCTTCGGCTTCGGCAGCGCGCTGCTCGGCGGCGGCGATCCGTTTGTCGGCCTCCCCCTGAATCCGCTGGCGAGCCTCCTCGCGCTTGACCTTGAGCTCGATGTCCGCAGCTTTCTGCGCCTCGGCGACGGCGCTCTCCGCCTCGGCTTTCGCCTCGGTCGCCAACCGCTCGGCGGTGGTGCGCGCCTGCGAAGTCTTGGCGACAATCGCTTCGCGCTCGGCCTGCGCGCTCTGCTGCAGCTCCTCGAAAGCCTTCTCGGCCCGATCGCGAGCTGCCTCTGCAGTCGCGGTGCGGGCATCGGCCTCGGTCCGCGCTTTGCGTTCGGCGGCGATCCGCTCGCGCGCCTCCGCGGAGACCTTACGGAGCGTCAACATCGCCCGCTCCTTGACCTGTCCTTTGACCGCCTCGGTCCGCTCTTCGGCCGCCGCGACGCGCTCCTCGCTGACCCGCACCCACTCGAGCGCCTGGTCGGCGACGCCGCGCATCGCGCGCGTCGCCTCACCAACCTGCTGCAGCTGCCTGGCGGGGTCGCCCATTCCCGCGCAAACTACTACCAGCGCCGGAAGCTCCCCAGCTCCAAACCGAAGAGCCCCGCAATTTGCGACGGCCCGAGCTGGACTAAGCGGACTTCTCTTTATCGCCGGCGCGAAGGTCCCGCTTCAAGACCTTGCCGGTCGCATTCCGCGGCAGCTCGTCGAGGAACTCGATCTCGCGCGGGCTCTTGTAGGAGGCGAGGTTCGCCTTCACGTGCGCGGTCAGGTCCTGGGCCGAGACCTCGACGCCCCCGCGGACGACGACGAAGGCCTTCAGGCGCTGACCGAACTCGTCGTCCTCGACCCCGATCACGGCTACCTCCTCGACCGCGTCGTGATCGGCGAGCAGGTCCTCGACCTCGCGCGGGAAGACGTTCTCGCCGCCGGAGACGATCATCTCGTCGTCGCGGCCGTCGATGAAGAGACGTCCGTCGGAGTCGAAGTGGCCGACGTCGCCGCTCGAGTAGAGACCGTCGATGATCTCCTTGCCGCCGCCGCCGGTGTAGCCCTCGAAGGCCATCTCGTTGCCGACGAAGATGCGGCCGACCTCGCCCTGCGGCACCTCCTTGCCGGCCTCGTCGTAGAGGGAGATTTTGGTGCCTCGCGGCGGCTTGCCGGCGGTGCCGGGGGCAGCGCGCAGGTCCTCCGGGGTGGCGACGGTCGCGTAGGCGACCTCGGTCGAGCCGTAGAGGTTGTAGACGTTGTCGCCGAAGCGGTCCATCCACTCGATCGCCAGCTCGCCCGGCAGAGCGGAACCCGAGAGCGAGGCGATCTGCAGCGAGGGCAGGCTGTAGCGGTCGAGGACCTCGTCCGGCAGGGTGAGGATTCGCTGGATCATCACCGGCACCGCGGCGAGGACGTCGGCGCGGCTCTGCTCGACCGCCCGCAGGGTCTCCTCGGGGTCGAAGCGGCGGCGCAGCACCATCGTCGAGCCGGTCGGCAGGCTCATCACGAAGTGGAAGAAGCCCCAGGAGTGGAAGAGCGGCGCCGCGATCATCATCGTCATCCCCGTGCGGAAGGGAATCTTGTCGATCAGCGAGGCAATCGCCATCAGCCCGTCCGGACTGGAGCGCTGGGCGCCCTTCGGGGTGCCGGTGGTGCCGGAGGTGAGGATCACGAATTTGGGCTTTTCGGGGGGCGGCTTGTGGTCGGACTCGTCGCCGGCCTCGATCAGGCTGTCGATGGTCGGGCCCGAGACCTCGCCGTCGCACCAGGCGACGATCCGCGTCACCGAGTCGTCGACCCCGGAGAGCAGGTCGCCGAACTCCTCGTCGTAGACGAGCGCCTTCGGACCCTCGCGGCGGGTCACCTCGGCCAGCTGCGGGCCGGCGAACATCGTGTTCAGGTAGAGCGCGCTGGCGCCGAGCTTGGCCGCGGCCAGCGTCGCCTCGACGAAGCCGCGGTGGTTGCGGCACATGATCCCGACCCCGTCGCCCGGGCCGATGCCCATCCCGGCGAAGGCGTGCGCGAGAGCGTTGGAGCGCCGGTGCAGCCGCTCCCAGCTGAGGGCGCCACGTTCGTCGAGGATCGCCAGCTCGTGCGGGTGGTGGATCGCCGCGGTCGTGACACCGAGAGCCGGGGAGGCACCCCAGCGGAGGAAAGCGCCGCCGATCTTCAGCGCCTTGTCGGGGCGCATCGGGGTGAGAACCCCGGCTTCGCGCAGGGTCTTGACCTCGAAGATCGAGTCGGAGATCGAGGCCTTGAGGCCGGCCGCGCTCAACTTTGAGTCCGCCATCCCGGTCGGAAGCCTATTGGGTATCGACGCTTGCCACGGCAATGCAGGCGATCCCCTCGCCGCGGCCGACGAAGCCCATGCCCTCGTTGCTGGTCGCCTTGACGCTGACTCGGGCGGAGGTCGCCTCGCCGATTGTCCGCTCCATCTCTGCCTTGTAGGGACCGAGGCGCGGCTGCTCGCAAATCAGGGTCGCGTCGATGTTGACGATCGGGCCCGCGATCGTCCCCACCACGGTGCGCAGCAGGTCGATCGAGTCGGCGTCCTTCCAGGCCGGATCGTCGTCGGGAAACATCGTGCCGATGTCGCCGCCGCCGGTGGCGCCGAGCAGGGCGTCGATCACCGCGTGGGTGAGGACGTCGGCGTCGGAATGCCCGTCGAGACCCTGGTCGTGTTCGATCTCCACGCCGCCGAGGACAAGCCGGCGACCGGGAGCGAAGCGATGGCTGTCGTAGCCGAGGCCGACCATGCTCAGCCGACGCGGCTGCCCAGCGGGGCCAGGCTCCGCTGGCGCTGCTCGAAGACGCATATCTCGTCTATTCCCAGTTCGCCAAGAAAGTCGACCGCGCGGTCGTATTCGAAGCCGACCTGCTCGGGCAGATGGGCGTCGGAGGAGAGGGCAAACGAGGCGCCGGCCTCGACGCACATCTCGGCGAACTCGCGTGAGGGGTAGAGCTCGCCGACCGGCTTGCGCAGACCCGCCGTGGAGATCTCCACGGCGATCCCGCTCTCGGCGATCGCTTCCACCGCCGGCTCGTAGAAGGCGCGCGGGTCGCTGTCGGGCAGTGGCCGCGATCGCCCCCACACCTTGACCAGGTCCGGGTGGGCGAGGATGTCGTAGAGGCCCGAGCGGGCACAGGCGGCGAGCGCCTCGAAGTAGCGGCGCCAGATCTCGTCGGCGTCGCCGTCGCCCTCCCAGACGTCGAAGCCGTCGTGGTCGACGGCCGCGTCGCCCTCGCCAACGAAGTGGACCGAACCGACCACGTAGTCAAAGTCGCGCGAGTTGAGCAGGTCGGCAATCCGCCCCTCCGCCCCGGGGACGTAATCGCACTCGACCCCCAGGCGCAGCGGCGTGCCGCGAACGAACTCGCAGTAGGCGTCGAGGTCATCCACGGCGTTCTCAACCCAGAGCGGGTGGCTCCACAGATCGAGCGCCTGACGGAAGCGGTAGACGTGCTCGGAGACGCCCAGCTCCTCGATTCCGGCGGCCTCGGCGGCGGCTAGATAGCGCTGGACGTTCTCGACGGTGAAGTAGCGGTCGAACGTGGTTCCGGCCTCGTCCGGGCGCAGGTGCAGGTGGTAGTCGGTCAGCATGGGAGCGAGCATAGACTTCGCGCCGAATGAGCCGTCAGCTCCTGCTCCTCCTCCTTGCCTTCGCCGGTGGCGCGGCCATCGCGCTGCTGGTCGGGGCGAAAAACCTCGGCACGGCGCTAGGGGTCGGCCAGCTCTGCTTCGCCGTGACTCTCGTCTACGTGCTGCTGCGCGATTAGACGTTGGCGCGATCGGCGAGCAGCAGCTCGGCGACGCGAAGGTCGAGCGGAGTCGTCACCTTCAGGTTCTGCTCGGCGACGGGATGAATCAGGACGGTGCCGCCGTTCCACTCGACCAGCACCGCCTCGTCGGTCGCCTCCGCAGGCTGCTCGGCGGCGGCCAGCGCCTCCCGCAATGCCTCCGTCCGAAAGACCTGAGGCGTCTGCGCCGCCCACAGTTGCGAGCGATCCTCGGTCGCCTCGACCGCGAAGTTGCGATTCGCCACCTCTGAGGTGGTCAATTGCAACCTCGATTCACCGGCCCGCTTGATCGTGTCGGTGACCGGCGCCGCGGCGATCACGCCGGCGGCCGCCGGCGCCGCGTCGAGGCCGGCGACGAGGTCTTCGACCAGCTCCGGCGTCAATAGTGGCCGGGCGGCGTCATGGACCGCGACGTACTCGGTGCCCACCGCCTCCAGCGCGTTGGCGACCGACTGGGCGCGGGTGGCGCCGCCGGAAACGACGGCGAGGTCGTGGCCGCCGAGATCGCCGACGTGGCCCGGCGGCGCGGCGACGACGATCGAGCGCACCGAGTCGCAGGCCCGGAAGGCCTCAATCGACCACTCGACCATCGGCCTCCCCGCGACCGGCACGAAGGCCTTCGGACCGCCGGCTCCGAGACGCTCCCCGGAGCCGGCGGCCGCGATGACCGCAGTTACTGCGCTACGCGGTGGCAGTGGCGGCGAAACGCTCCTCGAGGAGCGAGTCGAGGTATTCCTCGGCGCCGTCCTCGTCTTTGTCGAGCGCGTACATGAACTCCGAGGCGAGGATCTTCTTCGCCCGGGTGTACATCTGCTTCTCACCGGTGGAGAGGCCCTTTTCCATCTCGCGGATGGCGAGGTTGCGGACGACCTCGGCGAGCTCGAAAACGTCGCCGGTCTTGATCTTCTCGCGGTTGTACTTGAAGCGCCGGTTCCAGTTCTTCGGCATCTCCGACACGTCGTCGGTGAGGACGTTTGTAACTTTTTTAATTTCCTCCTCGTCGATGACGCGCCGCAAACCCGCTTTACCGGCGTTTTCACAGGGCACCATCACCGTCAGTTCGTTGTGGAGGATCTTGATCGTCAGGTACTCGCGCTTCTCCCCCATCAGCTCACGGGTCTCTTTGGTCATCACCAGGCCCGCGCCGTGATGCGGATAGACGACCTTGTCACCCTCCTCGAAGTCGCAGACGTATTCCACGTCCTCGAAGACAGCCTCCACAGTGGCCTCGTCTAGCTCGGAAATCGGTGACTCCTTTCGTTTTCGACGGCGACTGGCGCCGTCAGCTCTGCAAGTACCGGTCGACCAGATCGACCTCTTGGAGCCGCCTCAGGCCCTCGCGGATGTCCTTGGCTCTGGCAGAGCCGACTCCGTCGACGGCGGCGAGGTCGGAATCGGAGGCCGCCAGGACCTCCTCCAACCCGCCCAGCTCGTGGGTGATCTTTTGGACGACAAGCTTGGGGATGCGCGGGACCCGGCCCAACACCCGGTATCCACGCGGACCGACAGGGAAGTCCAGGGTGTTGACCTTACGGTCGTAGCCGAGCAGCTCGGCGAGGCGACCGAAGTCGAGCACGTCCTGGTGGGGCATCCGGCCCAGCGCCTGCAGCACCGCGGTCAGGTTCGCCTCGGAGTCTTCGACGCTGTAGTCGCGGATCAAGGCGGTCTTGTCGGCGGCGACGCCGACCATGGTCTCCTCGAGCTGCATCTCGATCAGCCGGCCCTCGGTGCCGAGCTCGACGATGTAGCGCTCGACCTCGACCGCCATCCGCGTCACCAGCTCGGAGCGCTGGACGACGGAGAGGGCGTCGTGGAGAACGGCACTGCCGTCGAACTCGAGCTGCGTCAGCCGGGCCGAGACCTGGTCGAGGCGCTGCCGGTACTTCTCGAGCGTCGCCAGGCCCTGGTTGGCTTTCGCCAGCACGGCGGGAATGTCTTGGAGGATGTACTTGGTCCCCTCTACGTAGAGCGAGACCACGTCGCGGCGCTGGGAGATCGCCACCACCAGCGCCGTGGTCTGTTTCGAGACGCGCTCGGCGGTGCGGTGCCGGGTGCCGGTCTCCGAGCTGAGAATCGTCGGGTCCGGCATCAGCTGGACATTGGCCCAGGCGATCTTGGTCGCCTCGCCGTTGAGAACGATCGCCCCGTCCATCTTTGCCACCTGGTAGAGCATCGCCGGCGTGTAGTCGACGTCGAGCTTGATCCCGCCCGAGAGCAGGTGGGAGATGTCATCGAGGTCGCCGACGACCAGCAGGCCACCCGTCCGCGAGTGGACGATGTTGTCGATCCCCTCCCGCAGGGCACCGCCGGGGGCAACAACGTCGAGTGCTCTTAGAAGTCGGGGATCCTGGCGTTCAGACAACTCTTGAAGCTCATCCCCAGACAAATCAGGCATCGCTTAAGAGAATGGCAGAAACGGCTCTGGAATGCGGTCTGCTCGATTCCTAGTGGACAGGTCGGATTTACCTTTGTCAAGCGCGCCTAAAGGTGGAAGCGCCGATGGTGCATGCGGTGCTGGTCCTCGCCGGGTGACGAATCGCCCAAATCCCGCACGTAGCCCCAGGTGAGGCCGGTCCCGAGTGCGCAGAGGACGACCGCCACCCAGGTCGAGCCGGCGACGGAGGCGGCGAACGAATGCCCGTCGCCGAGTAGAGCGTGGAAGGCGGCGCCGGTCGCGGCAAGGGCGACGGCGCCGGCGAGGACCCGGTCCATCGCCAGGACGCCGGAGGCGATCCCAACCTTCTCCCGCGGCATCGCCGCCATCGCGGCCGTCGACATCGGTGCGTAGACGAGGCCGAGCGCGATCCCGAAGAGGAGGTAGCCGACGAGGATCAGGCCGTAAGGGCTGTCGGCCTCGATCCGGGTGAGGACGAGCAGGCCGGCGGTGCCGCAGGCCATCCCGGCGGCCATCAGCCGGCGGGCGCCGAAGCGGGCGATCAGGCGGCCGGAGAAGGGCGAGATGAAGACCATCGGCACGGTCACAGGCAGGATCATCAGGCCGCTGAGGATCGGCGAGTGGCCGCGCACCTCCTGCAGGTACTGCGGCTGGAAGAACATCACCGCCCAGTAGGCGCCGACCAGGGCGAAGGCGGCGCGCTGGCGCCGAAGTAAGGGCCGTTGCGGAAGAGGGCGAAGTCGACGATCGGCTCGCGGACCCGGTGCTCGGTCGCCCAGAAGGTCCCGAGCAGAATCGGCCCGACGAGGGCCAGGCCGGCGATGGCGCCGGCGCTCCAGGCCTGGGACTGGACCAGGGCGAGGACGACGGCGGTGAGGCCAACGCTCAGGGCGGCGAGGCCGGGAAGGTCGATCCGGGTGCCGGCGCCGGGATCGGTCGACTCCGGCGCCGCGGCGAGGGTGATCGCAATCCCGAGCGCGCAAACCGGCAGGTTCATCCAGAAGATCACCCGCCAGTCGAGTTCGATCAGCAGGCCCCCGGCGAGCGGTCCGATCGCCAGCGCTACCGCCGAGACAGCGGCCCAGATCCCCAGCGCCCGCGGCTGCTCCTCTGAGGGGAAGACGTTGCAGACGAGCGCCAGCGAGAGCATCGGCGCCGCCCCCTGCGCTGGAAGGGGGGTCCGACGGTACTCAGCATGGAGCCGCGCCATCCACGCTCAAGGCGTCAGCGGGACCACGATCCTCGCGGCGGAGGTGCTCCGGCGGACCCCCACTGGCTCCCTCTCCCCGCCTGAAGCTCAGTGAGTGGCAACGAGGTCGCGATTGGGGTCGATGCCCCAGCGGGTCCCCACGGCGGTGAGATCGTCAGAGAGCGGCCAGCGGTCGGGGCGCTCCTCGCCCTCGTGTTCGGGGCTGGCGCCCTTCAGGGTCATACAGCCGGCGTTGTCGCCGATCGTGCGGATCTCGGCCACGTCCTCGGAGCTGAGCCGCTGTTCGGCGGGCATCTTCGCCAGTTCCAGCCGCTTGGCCTCGATCGGACAGGCCTCGGGCCCGATCTCCTGGATCAGCGTCGGGGCGACGGACTCGACCGCGGGGTGGGCGAGGTTCCACTGGCAGGCGAGCTGGATCGGCGTCAGCTTGGCCCGTTCGGCGATCGGCATCAGCCGCTCGAGCTTCTCGACGCCCGCCTCGATCCAGCCGTCGGGCCGGAAGGAGCGATGGTCGAATTTCGCCAGCTCCATCCCCGGCCGCAGGTCGCCCCAGAAGAGGCCGCCATAGTCGACGACCCGGGTCAACACCTTGACGTCGTGCCGCGCGGCGGCGTCGAGGCAGAGCTCGCCGGGCCAGGGCTCGAGCGGGTTGAGGATGACCATCGCCCAGTCGATCCGCTCTCCGAACCGCTCCAGGCAGGCGATCAGGTCGAGGGTGAAGCCGTTGGCGGGCCCGGGGGCGACGCCGATCCGCGCCGTCAGGCCGGCGTCGCGCAGCGCCGCCATCCCGTCCCAGACGACCTCGCTCGAGTAGCCGACGCGGTCGGGGTTATGGAGGAGCAGCAGGTCGAAGGAGTCGGCGCCGATCCGCTCGAGGCTCGCCTCGGTCGCCATCCGCAGATAGCTCGCGTACTCGTCGGGTCCACGCAACCGCGGGTCGGTGAAGCGCGGGAACCCTTTCGGCCCTTCCCGCTCGCCCTCGTAGAAGTCGTGCCCGACGGCGCCGATCAGGCTGTACTCGTCGCGCGGCACGCCCGCGAGCGCCCGCCCCAGCACGCGGTCGGCCTCGCCCTGCCCGTAGGCATCGGCGGTGAGGACGGTCTCGATCCCGCCCCCCGGCCGCAGCAGCGCCTCCAGCCGCTCCTCCTCGATCGCTTCGCCGAAGTGGAGGAACCGCCCTCCGCTCCAGGCGCCGACCGCGGCCCGACCCGGTTCTCTCACCACGCGGCTCCGCTTAGGACTCGGAGTCGCTGGGGGCGTCGGGCCCCTCGTCCTCGGGACCGCTGGGCTCGCCGTCGTCGTCCTTCTTCGCCCCGACGCCGACCTTCTCGCGCTTCGGCTCCGGCGGCTTCGCCTTCGGCTTCTTCGGGGCGATGATCTCGAGGCTGAGCGGTTTGTCGTCCTCGTCGCCGCTCTCATCGCGGGAGACCATCACGGTCGAACCGGAGACCATCTCGCCCTGGCGCAGGACTTCGTCGGCCAGCGGGTCCTCGACGTAGCGCTGGATCGCGCGGCGCAGCGGCCGGGCGCCCATCGAGGGGTCCCAGCCTTTCTCGACCAGCAGTTCCTTCGCCTCGTCGGTTAGCTCCAGCTGCAGTTCGTGCTCGGCGACCTGGACGCGGACGCGGGCGATCATCAGGTCGATGATCTCTTTTACCTCGTCCTTGGCGAGCTTGTGGAAGACGATGACCTCGTCGATCCGGTTGAGGAACTCCGGCCGGAAGACTTTTTTCAGGTCGCTCATGATCCGGTTCTTCATGTCGCCGTAGGACATGCCGGTCTCGTCGGCGACGGTGAACCCGATCGAGGTGTTCTTCGAGATCTCCGAGGCGCCGATGTTTGAGGTCATGATCACGATCGCGTTGCGGAAGTCGACGGTGCGACCCTGAGCGTCGGTGAGGCGCCCATCCTCGAGAATCTGCAGGAGGATGTTGAAGACGTCCGGGTGCGCCTTCTCGATCTCGTCGAGTAGCAGCACCGAGTACGGCTTGCGGCGCACGGCCTCGGTCAACTGGCCGCCCTCGTCATAGCCGATGTAGCCAGGAGGAGAACCGACCAGACGACTGACCGCGTGCTTCTCCATGTACTCGGACATGTCGATCCTGATCATCGCCTCCTCGTCGCCGAAGAGGAAGTCGGCGAGGGTGCGGGCGAGCTCGGTCTTGCCGACCCCGGACGGGCCGAGGAAGATGAACGAGCCGGCCGGGCGCTTCGGGTCCTTGATCCCGGCGCGCGAGCGGCGGATCGCCTTCGACACGGCCTTGATCGCGACCTCCTGGCCGATCCCCCGCTTGTGGAGCTCCTCCTCCATGCGCATGAGCTTCTGGGTCTCCGCCTCGGTGAGCTTGAAGACCGGGATGCCGGTCCACATGGAGACGATGTCGGCGATCTCCTCCTCGCCGATGGCGGGGCGCTCGCCGCCCTCGCCGGACTCCCACTGCTCCTCGAGCTCGCGCTTCTTGTTGGTGAGCTGGCGCTCCTGGTCGCGGAGGTTCGCTGCCTTCTCGAACTCCTGCGCTTCGATCGCCGCCTCCTTGGCGCGCCGCGTCTCCTCGATCTCCTCTTCGAGATCTCGGTAGACCGGCGGCTGCGACATGGACTTGATCCGCATCGACATGTCCGAGTACATGGAGAAGCACGCGGTCTCGCGGCTCGTCGGCTCGCCTCCCGGCTACGTCGGCTACGACGAGGGCGGCCAGCTCACCGAGGCCGTGCGGCGCAAGCCGTACTCGGTGCTGCTGCTCGACGAGATCGAGAAGGCTCACCCGGACGTCTTCAACATCCTCCTGCAGATCCTCGAGGACGGTCGCCTGACCGACTCGCAGGGCCGCACGGTGGACTTCCGGCACGCCATCGTGATCATGACCTCGAACGTCGGGGCGTCGGAGATCGCGCGCAACACGCCGCTCGGCTTCTCGGTCGGCGACGACGACCACGGCATGACCTACGACGACATGAAGAACCGGGTCATGGGAGAGCTGAAGAAGGTCTTCCGCCCCGAGTTCCTCAACCGCATCGACGAGGTCATCGTCTTCCACAAGCTGCAGAAGGAGGAGATCAAGCAGATCGTCGACCTCCTGCTGCGGCGGATCCGCCAGTCGCTGGCGGAGCGCGATCTCCAGCTGGAGCTCACGGAGGGGGCCGAGGACTTCCTGGTCGAGAAGGGCTGGGACCCGTCGATGGGCGCCCGCCCGTTGCGCCGGGCGATCCAGCGCTACATCGAGGACCCGCTCGCCGACTTCGTGCTCCGCGCGGAGCTCGTCGAGGGCGGCACCGTGCTCGTGGAGCCGGCCGCCGAGGGGGACGAGAACCAGGACGTCAAGCTCTCGATCGTCAAGCCGGAGCCGAAGCCGACCCCCGTCGGCGTCGGCGCGGAGGGCGGCAAGGAGGGCGACGCCGTGGACGGCCCGGACGAGGGCGGAGTCCTCGACCAGCCCGCGGTGCCGCCGGCCGACACCGAGTAGCTCGCCTCACCACGCATTCGAGAAAGGGCGCCCCACAGGGCGCCCTTTCGCGTTGTTGAGGGTCGCTTGAGCCAGGGGGCGTAGCCTTCGGAGATCATGGCGTCCACCGTCGAGGGGCCGCGGACCCGTTCGCGCTCCGAGGACCGCGTGCGCGGCTTCGCGTTCGTGGGCGCGATGGTCGCGGTCATGTGGGTGGTCGAGGTGCTCGACGTCGCCGGCGCGAACCTCGACTCCAACGGCATCCACCCGCGCGATACGGACACGCTGCCGGACATCGCGTTCGCGCCGTTCCTGCACGCCGGCTGGGGCCATCTGATCGGCAACACGGTCCCGTTCGTCGTGCTCGGCGGGGCGATCGCCCTCAGCGGCCTGGCTCGCACCGCCGCGGTGACCGCCATCGTGGCGGTCGTCGGCGGCCTCGGAACGTGGCTGATCGGCCCTTCCAACACGAACCACATCGGCGCCAGCGGCCTCGTCTTCGGG
>JAWVFA010000006.1:0-13196 GCA_033856415.1 Solirubrobacterales bacterium
ATTCCCCACTGCTGCCTCCCGTAGGAGTCTGGGCCGTGTCTCAGTCCCAGTGTGGCTGATCGTCCTCTCAGACCAGCTACCCATCGTTGCCTTGGTAGGCCGTTACCCCACCAACAAGCTAATGGGCCGCGAGCCCCTCCCAATGCGGAGGCCGAAGCTTCCTTTAGCGAACAGGCTTACGCCTGTGCGCCACATCCGGTATTAGCCCGAGTTTCCTCGGGTTGTCCCGGTCATCGGGGCAGGTTACTCACGTGTTACTCACCCGTTCGCGGCTTTGCCCCAGGGCAAGCCCTGGTTCGTCGCACCACTTGCATGTGTTAAGCACGCCGCCAGCGTTCGTCCTGAGCCAGGATCAAACTCTCCGTGAAATGTACTTCTACAGAGAGCCTGTCATGCCTATATGGCCGCCGAGTACACAAATACGACGGCCGGTATGACGAGGTAAATCAAGACCATCCGGCACGCTGGCGCACCGAATGGGTCGGGCTGAACATTCCGCAGTCCGATTGCTCGGTCCGCGGAGTGCACGCTGCTCAGTTTTCAAAGACCGCTGCGCCTGCTACGGCGGGACTCGCCGCTCTCAACGCTCGGGGGCTACGCGAGGCAACCCCAGAAGGACGAAGGAGTATAGCGCCTGCGCAGGGGTTTGCCTAGGGGGTGGCCCTAAGGCGGCAGAATCGCCGCTTCCCGACCTGCAGCACGCGTCCGGCCAGGCTATCCAACTCGAGATCCAGCGGCTCTGCGGGCACGGCCTCGCCGTCGAGCTTGACCGCTCCCTGCTGGATCAGGCGCCGGCCCTCGCTGCTGCTGAGGCCGAAGGCGCCCCGGATCAAGCCCGGCAGGTGGACCAGCCCATTGCCGTCGGCGCGGTACTCGTCCAGATCGATCTCCGGGATGTCGTCGGGGATCGCGTGCTGGACGTGGATGCGGTTGAAGTGCTCCTCGGCGCCCGCGCCGGCCCCCTCGCCGTGGAAGCGGTCGACGATCCGCCGGCCCAACTCGCGCTTGGCCTCGTTCGGCGGTGCATCCGGCTGCTCTTCTCCGAGCAGCAGCCGGTAGTACTCGGCCATCGCCTCGTCGGGGATGCTCATCAGGCGGCCGAACATCTCCTCCGGCGCATCGGTGACGCCGACGTAGTTGCCGAGCGACTTGCTCATCTTCTGGACGCCGTCGGTGCCGACCAGGATCGGCAGGGTCATGATCGACTGCGGCTTCTGCCCGTAGGCGGTTTGGATGTCGCGCCCGAACAGGAGGTTGAACTTCTGGTCGGTGCCGCCAAGCTCGATATCGGCCTCCACCGCGACCGAGTCGTAGCCCTGCAGCAGCGGGTAGAGCAGCTCCAGCGCCGCGATCGGCTGCCCCGCCCCCATTCGCTTCTGGAAGTCGTCGCGCTCGAGCAGGCGCGCCACCGTCGTCTGCGCCAGCAGCCCCAGCAGCGCCTCCGGCGCCATCCGCAGCCACTCGCTGTTGCGTCGCACCTCGGTCCGCTCGCGGTCGAGGATCTTGAAGGCCTGCTCCTGGTAGGTCGCCGCGTTGGCCTCGATCTCCTCGGCCGAGGGCAGCGGCCGGGTGCTCGAACGGCCGCTCGGATCGCCGACCTGGGCGGTGAAGTCGCCGATGATCAGGACCACCTGGTGCCCTGCCCGCTGGAACTCGGCCAGCTTCTCGAGGACGACCGTGTGGCCGAGGTGGATATCGGCCGTGGTCGGATCGATCCCCAGCTTGACCCGCAGCGGCCGACCCTCCTCCACCTGCTCCGCGAGCCGGCCCTCGGGCAGCACGTCGACCGCGTTACGCGTCAGATCCGACATCGGCGCAATGCTAGACTGCCGCCTCCGCGCAACGGGCTTTGCCATGTTGCAGCGGTTACCTCTTGATGGCCTCCTCGGAACGTAAACCGCGCCTGAAGAAGCTGCGCGTCCTCTTCGTGCTCCTCGGCCTCGGAATCCTCTCCGTGGTCTCGATGGTCTTCGGGATGATGGCCGCGGTCTCCCAGGATTTGCCGGCGATCTACGACTTTGCCCAGTACAAGGCCTCGAAGAACAGCGTCCTCGTCGACGCCAACGGCGAAGAGATCGGCACCCTGAGCAGCGACCAGAACAAAATCCTGCTCAGCTCGGGCCAGATCTCCCCCAACATCAAGAACGCGGTGGTCTCGATCGAGGACGCCCGCTTCTACGAGCACACCGGGGTCGATTTCGAGGGCATCGGCCGCGCTCTCGTCAAAGACATCCTCAGCATGAGCGCCGCCCAGGGCGCCTCGACGATCACCCAGCAGTTCGTCAAGAACGCGCTCGAAGCGCAGGGCGACCGCTCGCTGTTCGTCAAGTTCAAGGAGGCGGCGCTCGCCTACCGCCTCGAGCGCCACTGGAGCAAGGACAAGATCATCACCGAGTACCTGAACACGGTCTACTTCGGGCAGGGCGCCTACGGAATCGAGGCGGCGGCACGCACCTACTTCGGCAACGCCCACCCCGGCTGCGGGACGGAAACCGAGCCCTGCGCATCGGTGCTCGAGCCCTGGGAGGCGGCGCTGTTGGCCGGGATCATCCAGTCGCCGTCGGCCTACGACCCGAAGGTCTTCCCCGAAAACGCGCTTGCCCGCCGCAACCTGGTGCTCGAACGGATGGGCGAACAGGGCTACATCTCCGAAGAACAGATGCGCGAAGGCCAGGAGCAGGCGCTGCCGCCGGCGGAAAGCATCGAACCGCCGAGGCTCGACTCCAAGGCGCCCTACTTCACCGCCTACCTGCGCCAGCAGCTGGTCGACCGCTACGGCGCAGCGAAGGCGTTCTTCGGCGGCCTGACGGTCAAGTCGACTCTCGACCTACGCCTGCAGGAAGCCGCCGAAGAAGCAGTCAATTCCTACCTCGGCTACTCACCGGCGACCGCCTCGGTGGTCGTGATCGACAACCACAATGCCGGGATCAAGGCAATGGTCGGCGGCCCGGACTTCGACACCAAGCCCTTCAACCTCGCAACGCAGGGACACCGCCAGCCGGGCTCCTCGATCAAGCCCTTCACTCTGCTCACGGCGCTGGAACAGGGGATCTCGCCCTACACGGTCTACCCCTCCGAAGAACGCTTTTTCCACTTCGGCAAGAAGAACGCGGAAACGTACCGGGTGACCAACGACGAGGATTCCTACCTGGGCTCCTGCGACATCGTCTGCGCGACGACCTTCTCCGACAACTCGATCTACGCGGCGCTGGCGCTCGAAGGGCTGCAGGGCAAGACCGTGCGCGACAGGACCGCAGCGATCGCCGGCACCGCCCACAAGGCCGGTTATGACGACCCGATCTCGACCAATCCGGGAATGGTCCTCGGCGGCCTCACCCTCGGGGTCACTCCCCTCGGCTGGACCTACGCGTACAGCACGATCGGCAACAACGGCGACCGCGTCAGCGGCACCCTCGCCCCCCGCCCCGGCGACAGCCCGGTCTCCTACACCCAGGTCACCAACGACGACGGCGAGACGATCAGGGGCGGCGACAACGACTCCAAGCACGACCAGGTCTTCGATCGGGAAACGGTGGAAACGGCGAAGGGGATCCTCGAAACCGTCGTCTCCACCGGCACCGGCACCAACGCCCAGATCGGCGCCGAAGGCCAGTGGGGCAAGACCGGGACGACCGAGAACAACGGCGACGCCTGGTTCTGCGGCGGGATCGGCGACGAAGTCACCGCCTGCGTCTGGGTCGGCTACCCCGACACGACGACGCCGATGACGACGCTCTACAACGGCGGCCCGGTGATGGGCGGCACCTTCCCGGCTCTGATCTGGGCGCAGGTGATCTCCGCCTGGCAGGACATCCAGGCCGAACACGCGGCCGAACGGGCGGCGCGCAAGGCCGCGAAAGAAGCCGGCGAAGACTTCGAATCGGGCGAAACCGAAAGCTACGAAGCGCCGGAAAGCGAATACGAATCGACGCCGGAACCCGAAGTCGTCGAACCCGCCCCGGAAACGGAATCCGCCCCCGAAGCCACGCCGGAAGCGGCCCCTGAAGCCGCACCCGAAGCCGCACCGGAATCGTCCGGCGGTGGCGGCGGCGTCACCGCGGGCTGAAACGCCGAGACCGCAAACCATCCTTGGAGGAGGGTTTTTGCGGTCTCGCGATCAAGTGGCGTCGGGCCAGGGGCGCGAGACGAAGGGGTTGCCAGCGGCGCAGAAGCGCCAGGGGCGCTCGACGGCTTTGGTGATCCCGATCCGCGGGCCGGCGACGATCGGTGGCGCCTCGCCGGCTGGAAGCATCAGCAGGAACGGCTCGCGGCAGAGGTCGGCCTCGTTGTCGCCGAGGTCGACGCCGAGCGCCTCGGTCAGCTTGCCAGGGCCCGAGCAGAGATCGGCGTCCGGCTTGCCGCCGCGGCGGGTGCGCATCTCCTCCACCCCGTGGGTCGGTTCCAGGGCACGGATCAGGACGGCGGCGGCCTCGCCCTCGGGTTCGGCGACGGCATTGAGGAGGCTGTGGATTCCGTAGGAGAGATAGACGTAGGCGTAGCCGGGCGGGCCGAAGAGGACTCGGGTGCGCTCGGTCAGGCCGACGTAGGCGTGGCAGGCGGGGTCGTCGGCCTCGTAGCTCTCGGTCTCGACGATGACGCCCCCGCACCCCTCGTAGAGGAGAGTGCAGCCGATCAGCTCGCGGGCGACGTCGTGGACCGAGCGGTTAAAGAACTCGCGCTCGAGACGTGCGGCCGCGACCGAGCTCAGGCCCGCTCCTCCTCGACCCGCGCCTGGACCGCCGCCAGCGTCTCGCGGGCCTCCTCGATCTGGCGCGCCAGCGGCGCCGAGCCGGTGCCGCCGGCGATCCGCTTCGACTCCAGCCAGCTGCTGCGCCGCAGGACCTCGTAATAGGAGTCGTCGAGGTGCTCGGAGCGCTCGCGCAGCTCCTCGGGGGTCAGCTCGGAAAGTGATTTGCCGCGCTCGACTGCGTCGCGGACGAGGCCGCCGACGACGCCGTGCGCCTCGCGGAAGGGAACCCCACGGCGGACCAGCAGGTCGGCGACCTCGGTCGCGGCCAGCATCTCGTCGCCGGAGGCCTCCTCCATCCGGCCGCGGTCGAACTCGATCCCGTCGAGCATCCCGGCGGTGGCGTCGAGCAGCGCCTCGATCGTGTCGATCGCGTCGAAGAGCGGCTCCTTGTCCTCCTGCATGTCCTTGCCGTAGGTGAGCGGCAGCGCGTGCATCACCCCGAGCAAGGTCTGATGGGATGCGGCGACGCGCGGGCTCTTCGCCCGCAGCAGCTCGGCCGAGTCGGGGTTCTTCTTCTGCGGCATGATCGAGGAACCCGAGGAGAAGGACTCGTCGAGCTCGCAGAAGCCGAACTCGCTGCTCGACCAGATGACGATTTCCGAGCCCAGGCGCGAGAGGTGCATCGCGCAGGTCGAGGCGGCCGCAAGGTAGTCGAGGACGAAGTCGCGGTTGGAAGAGCCGTCGATCGAGTTGTGGCTGACGTGGGCGAAGCCGAGGTCGCCGGCGACCGCGTCGCGGTCGATCTCCCAGTTGACGCCGGCTAGAGCGCCGGAGCCGAGCGGCATCACGCTGGCGCTGTCGAGGGCAAACTGGAAACGGAGGACGTCGCGGGCGAGCATCCAAAAGTAGGCGAGCAGGTGGTGGCCGAGGTAGACCGGCTGCGCGCGCTGCAGGTGCGTGTAGCCGGGCATCGTCCAGTCCTTGTGGGTCTCGGCTTGGGCGAGCAGCCGCTCCATCGCCGCGCCGCAGAGCTCGATCGCCCGCAGCGAGTGCGCCTGGACGACCATCGCCACGTCGGTCGCGACCTGGTCGTTGCGCGAGCGGCCGGTGTGGAGCTTGCCGGCGAGCGGCCCGATCTCCTCGCCGAGCAGGCGCTCGATCGCCATGTGAATGTCCTCGTCGGCGGCCTCGAACTCGAAGCCGTGCTCGGCCATCCGGGCGCGGACGCGGTCGAGGCCGCCCTCGATCTGCCCCAGCTCGTCCTCCGTCAGAACGCCGATCCCGCAGAGGCCGCGGGCGTGGGCCTTCGACTGGTCGATGTCGTAGGGCGCCAGCCAGGCGTCGAAGGCGAGCGAGCGGTTGAGGCGCCAGAAGCGCGGGTCCGGCTCTTTGCGGAAGCGTCCCATGGGCGGGCGATTATGCCGTCAGTCGCCTTGGCCGAGGGCTGCGGCCAACTCCTGGCAGACGCGCTCCACCTGCGCTTCGCCCATCGCCGGGAAGAACGGCAGCGCCAGGGAGTCGGCCGCGGCAGCTTCGGCGACCGGGAACTGACCCTCGCGGTAGCCGAGCTCACGCAGGTGCGGGAAGAGGTGGATGCAGGGCAGGTAGGCCTTGGCGGCGACGCCGCGCTCGGCGAAGCGGGCGATGAGGCCGTCTCGATCGGCCCCTTGCGGCAGGCGCACGGCGTAGACGAACCAGCTGCGCAGCTCCGAGCCGCGGGACGGCATCGGGGTACGCAGCCCCTCGACCGCGGCCAGCCGCTCCGAGTACATGCGCGCCACGTTCGCGCGGCGTTCCAGCAGCGAGTCGAGCTTCTCGACCTGGGCGACGCCGAGCGCGGCGGCGAGGTCGGAGAGCCGGTAGTTGAAGCCGAGGCGGTCGTGGTCGAGCCAACCCATGTCGACGGCGCGGCCCTGATTGCGCTCGGAGCGCAGGCGGGCAGCCTCGTCTGGATCGCGGGGGACGATCATGCCCCCCTCCCCCGTCGTCATCTGCTTGTTGGCGTAGAAGGCGAAGGTCGCGAGGTTGCCGCGGGCGCCGACTTTGCGTCCCTCCGAATCGACCGCGCCGAGCGCCTCGCAGGCGTCCTCGAGAATCCCCAGGCCACGCTTCCCCGCCAGCGCCTCCAGCTCGGGCATCGCCGCCGGGTAGCCGAAGATGTGGACCGGCAGGAGGCCAACCGTGCGCTCGCCAACCGCCTCGGCGGCGGCGGCCGGGTCGAGGTCAAGCGTCTCGTCATCGACGTCGGCGAAGACCGGCCGCGCCCCCTCGTAGAGCAGGCAGTTGGCCGAGGCGACGAAGCTGAACGGGCTCGTGACCACCTCGTCGCCCTCGCCCCACCCGAGCACCCGCACCCCGAGGTGCAGCGCCGTCGTGCCGCTGGAGACCATCACCGCGTCGGGGACGCCGAGCCAGGCGGCGAACTCGCGCTCGAATCGCTCGCCCATATCGCCCAGCGAGAGGTGCCCGGACCGCAGAACCTCCAGCACCAACTCCTCCTCGCGCGATCCAAGCTCCGGCCGGGCGAGCGGAATCTGTTGGCGGTTCTGTTGGGTATCAGGCCTCACTGGAAGGCGTACTCCAGCGAGTCGACCAGCGCCTGCCAGGAGGCCTCGATGATGTTCTCCGAGACCCCCGTCGTCCCCCACTCGCGCTCGCCGTCGGCGGAGTCGAGGAGGACGCGGGTGACGGCGCCGGTGCCGTGGGCTTCGTCGAGGATCCGCACCTTGTAGTTGGTCAGCTCGACGTCGGCGAGGTCCGGGTAGCGGTCGGCGATCGCTCCCCGCAGGGCGCGATCGAGCGCGTTGACCGGGCCGTTGCCCTCAGCCGCCTGGAAGTAGCGCCTGCCATCGACCTCGACTTTGATCGTCGCCTCGGTCGTCACCTCCCCGTCGGCGTGCTTTTCGACCACGACGCGGAAGCTTTCGAGCCGGAAGAGCGACTTGTACGTGCCGGCCTCGCGCCGCAGCAGCAGCTCGAAGGAGGCGGGTGCCGCCTCGTAGTGGTAGCCGCGGTGCTCCTGCTCCTTCAGCCGCTGCACGGCCCGGGTCGCCGCCTCGTCGTCGAGCTCGATGCCGGCGTGCTCGGCCTGGCTGCGCACGGTCGCCTTGCCGGCCAGCTCGGAGGCGACGATGTCGCGCTCGTTGCCTACCGCAGCCGGGTCCAAGTGCTCGAAGGTGCTGGCGTCGGCGGCGACACCTGCGGCGTGCATGCCCGCCTTGTGGGCGAAGGCGTTGCGGCCGATGTAGGGGCGGTCGGGGTCGGAGGCGAGGTTGCAGAGCTCGTCCAGGTAGTGCGCGGTCGAGGTCAGGCTCGCCAGCTGCTCGGGCGCGACGACGTCGAATCCCATCTTCAGCTGCAGCGCCGGCAGGATCGAGGCGAGGTTGGCGTTGCCGCAGCGCTCGCCGTAGCCGTTGACGCAGCCCTGCACGAGGCGCGCCCCGGCTTCGACCGCCGCCAGCGAGTTCGCCACCCCGCAGCCGGAGTCGTCGTGGGTGTGGATCCCGATCTCGACGCCCTCGCCGACTGCCGCGACCACAGCTGCGGTCGCCTCGCCGACGAAGCTCGGCAGGCTGCCGCCGTTGGTGTCGCAGAGGGTCACGTTCTCGGCTCCGGCGCCGGCCGCCGCCGCCACGCACTCCAGCGCGTAGGCGCTGTCTTCGCGGTAGCCGTCGAAGAAGTGCTCGGCGTCGAAGATCGCCCGCTTGCCCTGCTCGCGGCAGAAGGCGATCGAGTCGGCGATCATCGCCAGGTTCTCTTCGCGGTTGACGCGGATCACCTTCTCGACGTGGAGCGGCGAGCTCTTGCCGACCAGGCAGACCGCGGGGGCGAAGGACGAAGTCAACACGGCCAGCGCCTCGTCCTCGGCGGCGGCGCGGTCGCGCCGGCGGGTCATCCCGAAGGCGACGAACATCGCGTTCTCCAGCTCGACCTCGGCGAGCCGCTCGAAGAGCTCGGCTTCCTTCGGATTGCTGCTCGGGAAACCGGCCTCGATGAAGTGCATGCCGAGGGCGTCCAGGGCCTGGGCGACCTTGAGCTTCTCGCCGACCGAGAGCGACATGCCGCGACCGCCCATCCCGTCGCGCAAGGTGGTGTCGTAGAGCTTCACCTGTTCCATCTGCTTACTGCCTTTCGAGTCGAAGAAGATCGGGTGGGCCGAGGGCCCGCGTGCACGGACAAGCCGCGCCTGCCGCTAGGCGGCAGGGGTAATTCGCCCGATCGACTCCGAGCCGGACTCGGACTCAGGAGCAGGGGCCTCGACGAAGTCGAGCCACTCGAGGTACTCCTCGGCCTTACCGCAGAGCGCGTCCTCGAACTTCGACTGCACGTGGCGGGTGATCTCGCCCGGCTGGCCGAGCGGATGGTCGTCGATCTCGCGAACGGGGACCAGCTCGGCCGCGGTGCCGGTGAGGAAGACCTCCTCGGCGAGGTAGAGCTCGGCGCGGGCGATGTCCCGCTCGACCACGGTGTAGCCGAGGTCGCGGGCGATCTGGATCACCGACTTGCGGTTGATCCCGTCGAGGATCGAGGCAACCTGCGGCGGGGTGACGATCTGGCCGTCGCGGACGACGAAGATGTTCTCGCCCGAGCCCTCGCAGACGAAGCCGCGTTCGTCGAGCAGGATCGCCTCGTCGTAGCCGGCGTTGGTCGACTCGGTCTTGGCGAGGATCGAGTTGAGGTATGAGCCCGAGGCCTTCGCGTGCGGGATCGAGCCGCCGGGGCTGATCCGGCGCCAGCTCGAAACCTTGGCGCGGATGCCGCCGTTCTTGCTCTCCTCGCCGAGGTAGGCGCCCCAGGGGAAGGCGGCGATGATCACGTCGACCGGGGCGTCCTTGGCGTAGAGGCCGAGACTGCCGTAGCCGCGGTAGGCCAGCGGCCTGATGTAGGCGCTGCTGAGGCCGTTGCGGGTCAGCAGCTCGTGGGTCGCCTGGCGGATCTCCTCGGCCGAATACGGCAGCTCCAGGTAGTAGAGCTCGGCCGACTTCTCCAGTCGGTCGAGGTGGTCGAGGTGGCGGAAGATCGCCGGCCCGCGGGAGGTTTCGTAGCAGCGAATGCCCTCGAAAACGCCGGTCCCGTAGTGCAGCCCGTGGCTCAGCACGTGGGTCTGTGCGTCCTCCCAGGGAACGAACTCGCCGTTCCGCCAAATCAAATCGACCGGGTCCATGTTGGGGAATTATGCCCGATCAAACGCAGGGCTTCAGCGCTGCGGGCGCGAAGGGTGCCCCAGAACCGAACGAGAGGAGCAATTTTCATGCGAATCCCCCGCCCCAAGCTCAGCTACGCGAACGTGATCGCGACGATCGCGCTATTCGTCGCCCTGGGCGGCGCCGCGGTCGCCGCCGGCTTACCGAGAAACAGCGTCGGCACGAACCAGTTGAAGCGCGGCGCGGTCAGCGCGGCGAAACTGAAGCGCGCCGCCGTCACCGCCGGCAAGATCGCCCCGAAGGCCGTGGTCGCCGGCAAGCTCGGCGCCAACGCGGTGCTGCCCGGCAATCTCGGCAACGGGATCATTACCACCAACAAGCTCTCCGACGGCGCCGTGATCGCATCGAAGATCAAAAACAGCGTCGTCACGACGAACAAACTGAATAACGGCGCCGTGACCACCGCCAAACTCGGCGACGGTTCGGTCACGCTCGGCAAGCTCGCGGACGGAGTCGCGCCGCTGCTGGGAACGCTGAAAAGCGGCCAGACGCTGCGCGGGGTCTTCGCCCTTGGCGGCGACTCCAAAATCACGCTCGATTCGGTCAGCTTCCAGTTCCCGCTGCTGAATCCGCCGGCGGCGCCGAAAGAGAACGTCCTCGACGTCGGCGGCACCAGCGTCAACTGTCCCGGGATCAGCGGCACCGCCACGCCACAGGCCAACGCGGGCCAGCTCTGTGTCTACATCGCCTCGAAATCGGCGGAATTTGAAGGTCTCGAATTCCTCGACGGAACCACCAACCGGCTCGGCTTCGGCCTCACCGCCGGCTTCAAAATCGCCGATCCGGCCAACCTCGTCTACGGCCAGTGGGCGGTGACGGCGCCGTAGTTCCAGCGCTGCGGCGGCGCGGGGGCTCCGGCCCGCGCGCGCTTTTAGAGCTCTTCTAGGACCGCCGCGGTCATCTCCGCGGTTCCCACCTCGGTCTCCCGGGCGGGGGACTCGCTGGTCGGCGGCTGGACGACGGTGCCCGAGGCGAGGTCGGGGGTGCGCAGACCGCGCTCGAGTACCGCGTCGACCGCGGCCTCGACCCGCGCGGCGTCCTCGCCCCGGCCGAAGCCGTGGCGCAGCATCATCGCGGCGGAGAGGAAGGTCGCCAGCGGGTTGGCGACCCCCTGGCCGGCGATGTCGGGGGCGGAGCCGTGGACCGGCTCGAAGAGGCCCGGGGCGCCCTCGGCGCCGAGGCTGGCGGAGGGCAGCATCCCCAGCGAGCCGGTCAGCATCGCCGCCTCGTCGCTGAGGATGTCGCCGAAGAGGTTCTCGGAAAGGACGACGTCGAAGTCGGCCGGCCGGGAGACGAGCTGCATCGCGGCGTTGTCGACCAGCAGGTGTTCGAGCTCGACGTCGGCGTAGTCATCGGCGACGCGTCCGACCACCTCGCGCCAGAGCCGGGAGGTCTCGAGCACGTTGGCCTTGTCGACCGAGGTGACCTTCGGGCTGCGCCCGGAGCTGTCAGCGCGACGGCGGGCGGCGTCGAAGGCAGTGCGGGCGATCCGGTCTATCTCCTCGACCGAGTACTCGCAAGTGTCGTAGGCGGAGCCGTTCCTACGGCCAGAGGCGCCGAAGTAGATGCCGCCGGTCAGCTCGCGGACGACAAGCAGGTCGGTGCCGGCGATCCGCTCCTCGCGCAGCGGGCTGGCGCCGACCAGGGCCGGGCTGGGACGGACCGGGCGCAGGTTGGCGTAGAGGCCCATTCCCTTGCGCAGGCCGAGCAGACCCTGCTCGGGACGCGGCGCGTCGGGGTCGGTGGTGTCCCATTTGGGACCGCCGACGGCGCCGAGCAGAACGGCGTCGGCGCCGCGGCAGGCCTCGAGCACCTCCTCGGTGAGGGCGGTGCCGTGCTCGTCGATCGAGCAGCCGCCCATCAGCCGCTCGTCGTAGGAAAACTCGCCGAGCGCAGCGAGCAGCTCGCGGGCGGCCGCGACGATCTCGGGGCCGATCCCATCGCCGGGCAGGACGACTATGCGCGGGGTGCCGGCCATCGGCGGCGCACTCTACGCATGATCAGGCGGCGAGGGCCTCGATGTTGAGGCGCACGTAGTTGAGGACGAGGGGCTCTTCCTCCTGCGCCAGGACCGCTTCGGCGAACGGCTGTCGTTTCTCCTCCGGCAGCTGGTCGAGGACCGGGCCGAGCGTGACCGTGGAGATGAACTCGAGCGGCCGCGACGGCTGGACGGGCTTGGGCTGCAGCCAGCAGCGGCCCTCGGCGAAGCCAGCGGCGGCGAGGCGCAGCTCGGTCTCCTCCGGCGTGGCGAAGTTCCAGAGGGCTTTGGCCTGCGTCAGGTGCTGCGCATACTCGGGGTCGGCGGCGACGGCGGCGATCGCCCGGGTGTGCTCGGCTACGTTGCCGTGGCCGCCGCACTGGGCGACGAGGCGGCCGCCCGGCTTCAGCGCGGCGCGCAGTCGCCGGAAGAGCGCGTCGTGGTCTGGGATCCAGTGGAAGGTCGCGGTCGAGAAGACGAGGTCGACCGGCTCTGCCAGCTCCAGCGCGACGAGGTCGGAGACGAGGTACTCGGCACGCTCGCCGAGGCGCTCCTTTGCCTTCTCGACCATCGCCGCCGAGCCGTCGACGGCGAACACGCGGCCGCTTGGGAGGCGGTCAGCCAGCTCGGCGGTGACCCGGCCCGACCCGCAGCCGGCGTCGACCGCGACCTCGTCGCCGCCCAGCTCGAGCCGCTCCAGGACCTCCATCCCCCACTCGAACTGCGGGTCGGAGACGGCGTCGTAGGTCTCGGCGTCCCACTCGCGGGCGCCGGTGTTCATCGGCTCCTTGAACTCGTCGGCCATGGGGCCTCCTTTCGCTCTAGAGGCTGGTCGTTACCGGCCCCAGCGAAGCCGCTGAGCCCGCCTCGAACTTGTCGATCGCGCTGTCGTTTTCAAGCGTGATGCCGATGTCATCGAGCCCGTTCAAGAGACGGTTTTTGACCTCGTGCTCGATTTGGAACTGGAAGACGCCGGCGGCGCAGTTGACGGTCTCGTCATCGAGGTCGATGCGGGCCTCGCCCGCCTCGGCGACCGCCTTGCAGTGCTCCTCGTCGAGGATCGCCGGCAGCAGCCCGACCTTGGTGCAGTTCGAGTAGAAGATGTCGGCGAAGGACGGCGCCAGGATCGCCTGGAAGCCGAAGTCCTCCAGCGCCCAGGGGGCGTGCTCGCGGGAGGAGCCGCAGCCGAAGTTGGCCCCGGTGACGAGGATCGGGTTCGGCTCCAGCTCGATCTCGCCGTCGCGGATCCAGTCGTAGAAGAGGAACTCGCCGAAGCCGGTCCGCTCGACCCGCTTGAGGAACTGCTTGGGGATGATCTGGTCGG
>JAWVFA010000007.1:0-2896 GCA_033856415.1 Solirubrobacterales bacterium
TGTCGAGCTGGCAGCCGCGGCAGATCGTGCAGCCGAGCGAGACCATCGCCAGGGTGCCGAACGCGACCCGATTGGCGCCCATGCAGATCAGCTTGACCACGTCGTGGGCGTGGCGGTAGCCACCGTCCGCCCAGATCTCGACACGGTTGCGGATCCCGGCCTCCATCAGGGCCCGGTGCACCAGGCGCGTGCCTATGTCCGACGGCAGGCCGACATGGCGCAGGGCATGCTGGCGCGCCGCACCGGTGCCTCCCTCGAATCCCGACAGGGTGATGATGTCGGCGCCCGCCTTCGCGATCCCGAGCCCGATCGTGCCGATGTTCGGGACAACCGGGACCTTGACCGAGACACGCAGGTCGGGGTTGACCGTCTTCAGCTCGTCGATCAGCTCGGCCAGGTCCTCGATCGAATAGAGGTCGTGATTGTTGGAGGGGCTGATCAGGTCCGTGCCGGGGGAGGCGTTACGCGCGGCGGCGACCTTCTCGGACACCTTCTTGCCGGGCAGGTGACCGCCCTCGCCGGGCTTGGCGCCCTGGCCGATCTTGATCTCGGCGACGTAGGAGCTGTTCAGCATCTCCGCCGAGACGCCGAAGCGGCCCGAGGCGACCTGCTGGCCGCGCCATTTGCGGTACTGCCCGTACATGTCGCGGATCTCGCCACCCTCGCCGTTGATGCAGAGGACGTTGATCGCTTTCGCCGCGTCGGCGTAGGCGCGGAAGGCCGGCTCGGACTGCGAGCCGAAGCTCATGGAGGAGATCACGATCGGGTAGTCGTGGTGGCCGACGCCGGCGTCGACGTTGGCGGGATCGACCGGGTCGCGATCGCCCTTCAGCCCCATGATGTGACGCATCGAGATCGGGCTCTGCTTCTCCAGGTCGCGGACTTTCTCCGAGTATTCCTCGTAGCTCCCGGTCCCGTTGGCGGTCGCGATCGCCGCCTTGTAGACCTTCGGGTAGAAGCGGAAGGTCTTGGCCGGTTTCGCCGCCGCGTCGTCGCCGCTGAGGGCGTGGGCGCGGGCGTTGGTGCTCTCGTCGAGCTCGGCGAAGCCGGTGCCCGCCTTCTCGGAGGCGGCGTAGAACTCGGTCTGGAAGATCTCCGCCAGCTCGGGCTTGATCCCGATCGAGCTGAACTGGCGCGCGTAACCGCGGACCTCGTGGATCCCGATCGTCGAGATCACTTTCTCGATCCCTTTGCGCAGCGCCGCGCAGAGGTTGGCGACATCGGACTCGTAGTCCTCGACGCAGATCACCTCGACCATCGTGTACGGGCAGACGCCGTTGGCGCCGAGCCCGAGGGCGAGCATCACGTCGTGGACGTTGCGGATCGCCGCCGAGCGCAGGACGAGGCCGCAGCGCCGGCGCAGGTTGACTTCGCCGCGCTCGACCTTGAACTGCTTCAGCGCCTGGTCGATCGCCGAGGTCGCCAGGTGCGGGTCGAGGTAGCGCCGCTCGGAGTCGTAGACGGTGCGGTCGGTGAGGACCAGCAGCTCGCAACCGTTGCGGACCTTCTTCACCGCCTCCTGCTTGACCCGATCGATCGCGCCCTTGGTCGTCTCCGACTCGAGCAGGGAGATGTCGACCGCGGCGGCGCGGCCGCGGAACTCCTCCCAGAGGTCCTCGAGCAGGTAGGTGTCGTGCTCGCGGGCGATCCTGCGGTAGGGCTCTTCGGCCAGCGGCGCCAGCTCGTGGTGGCCGCCGAGGATCACCGGGAACCCGGTTTCGACCGTGCCGGTGTCGGCGCTGGCGTTGTCGAGCGAGGGACGGCGGCCGAACAGCGAGCGGGTCGAGAAGTGCTCCATCTCGCGTTCGCGGTCGATCGCCGGGTTGGTGACGACGGCGACCGTCTCCTTGAAGTAGTCGGCGAGGTTCTGGCGCTCGGGCGAGAGCGCCGCCAGCGGGCCGTCGTAGCCGAGCGAGCCGACCGGCTCGGCCCCGTTGGAGGCCATCTGCTGGACGAGTTTGACGTCGTCGCGCTGCCAGCCGAAGCCGGCGAGCACGCGGTCGGAGACCTTGACCGGCTCCTCGGGGCCGGCGTCGGAGTAGCCGGGGACGTCCTGGCCCTCGAGCGGGCCGCCCGTCTCCAGGGCGCGGTCGTAGCCGGCAACCGCCTCGACTCCGTTCCGCTTCAGCCACCTGTCGCTGACGATCCGCAGCATCTCGTCGTGCGGGTGCAGGGTCGAGCTGCGATCGGCGCGGTCGATCAGCACCAGCGCCTTCTCGCCCGGGGCGAGCGGCTTCGGCTCGGAGCACATCTTCCCGACCGAGACCACCCCCGGCTCGGAGCTGAAGACGAAGTCGTCCTCGGTCTCGACCTGCCAGAGCGGGCGCAGACCCATGGCGTCGGCGGAGAAGACGCACTCGTCGGTGTGGCGGGCGATCAGCGCGACCGGTCCCTGGGCGAACGGGCCCATCGTCTGGTGCAGGTACAGGTAGAAGGCGTGCAGGTCCTCGGGCAGGCCGCGGACCTCCTCGACGATCGGCGGCACGACCATCTCCATCGCCTCGGCGAGGCTGAAGCCCTCGCGGCTGACCAGGGTGTCGATCGTGCGGTTGAGGTCCTGCGAGTCGGAGGAGTCGGGCTGGATCGGGACCGACAGCATCTTCGCCTCCTGGCGCAGCTGCTGGATCGTGTTGATCTCGCCGTTGTGGCCGAGGACGGAGAACGGCTGGACGCGCTTGAAAGAGGGCCAGGTGTTGGTCGAGTAGCGGTTGTGCCCGAAGCAGCCGATCGTCTCGAAGCGCTCGTCGGTGAGGTCGGGGAAGTAGTTGCCGAGCACCTTGGGGGCGCCCATCACCTTGTAGACGCAGGTCGTCCCCGAGAAGGAGGCGACGTGGACCCCAAGGATCTCCTCGAGGTCGAGCTTCAGCTTGAACAGGACGGCATCCGCGTCGCCGGC
>JAWVFA010000008.1:0-11287 GCA_033856415.1 Solirubrobacterales bacterium
ATTGGTGCTGGCGGCGCTCGCCCTGCTCGGCGTGCGCTGGCTGCGGCGCCGCGGGCAGCCGCTACCGCCGCTGGAGCGGGCGATCGCCGAGCTCGAGTCGGCGCTGCGCCGCGCCGGGCGACCGGCGACCACGGGCACGACGCTGCGCCAGCTCGAGGCGCGTCTCGGCGGCTCGCCCGAGGCCACCGCGTACCTGCGCGCGCTCAGCGCGGCGCGCTACGGCGCGGTCGCGGCGCCGCCGACGGTGGAGCAGCGGCGAGCCCTGCGCCGCGCCCTGGGGGAGGGCCTCGGGGCAGGCGGGCGCCTGCGGGCATGGTGGGCGCTGCCGCCGCGGTTGTAGCCGCGGGCGGCTACACCCCGAGGCGGGCCTGCTGGCGCATCTCGGACAGGATGCGCTCCAGTCGCGGCTCGCCGCTGGTGTCGACGTGCGACATCGCCGCCGCGACCGCCGGGTGCTGCTCGGCGATCTGCGCGTGCATCTCGTGCGCGACCGCGCGGTAGCTCGGGTGCCCCTCGCGCCCTGAGCGCAGCTCGATCAGGTGCATCGCCTCGCGGGCGTTGAGGTCGAGCGTGTAGCGGATCCGGTAGGCGAGGCTGAGCGCGTAGGGCGCCTGCTCGGAAAGGCCCGCCTCGGCCAGTCGCTCGTACTCGGTCCGCGACACCTCGAGCGCGCGCTCGAACTCCTCGCCGACACCGGCTTCGCGGACCTCCTCCGGGATCCCGGCGCCGAGGTCGGGACTGAGGCGCTGCCACTGGCAGGTCAGCATCCGGTGCCGCTGCAGATCGCGGAAGGCGCCGTAGTCGGAGACGATCTCGAAGCGGTAGCGGAGCGCCTCGAACCCGCGTCCCGGCCGGTAGCGGCGGTTGGCCCGCTCGCCGACCAGCGCGCCCAGCAGCTCGGCGCGCTCGGAGCGGTCGAGGACGTCGATGCGGGCGAGGATCTCGGTCTCCGGCGCGCTCGCCTGCTCGAACAGCGAGGAGGCGAGGAGGTCCTCTTCGGAGCCGTCGACGTGGAGCAGCTCGACCGAGGGGGCGTCGTCCTCGCCGCCGCGGCGGTCGAGGCCGAGCCGCGCAACCCAGCTCTCGGTCCGCTTGCGCCGCTGCTCCAGGTAGGAGATCCACTCGCCGCCGCGGTCCGGCCGGTCGACCCGGGAGACGAAGCTCGGCATCACCTGCTTCAGCTCGGCGAGGATCATGCCGCCGTACTCGCGCGCCTCGGGCAGCGGCGATGCCATCAGCCGCATGATCAGCTGCTCGTAGGCCTGCCCGGTCGCGTAGATGCCGACGTGGCTGAGGGTCGCCGCCGGCAGCAGCCCGCGCAGCAGGTCGAGCGCCTTGGCCCGGATCGAGCGCCGCCAGGCGCCCTCGGGCTCCTCGTCGCCGCGCGGCCAGCGCGCCGCCGCCCACTCCTCGACCTCGCCGAGGGAGCGGGAGTAGATCGCGAAGATCTCATCCATCGCCGCGGCGAACTGCGGCCCGAGCTCGTCGTTGCGATAGAAGCGATAGCCGCCATCGGGGAGCGGCTTGTCGTAGGGGATGTAGCGGGTCGACTGCTCGAGGTAGGCGGCGAGGCGGCCGCGCTGCAAAATCTTGGTGAGGATGTTCGAGACCCACTCGCAAGCGACGTGGGCGCCGCCGAGCTGGGCGATCGAGTCGTCGCCGTAGCCGGCGAAAACGCGCTCATAGAGTTGGGCGGCACGGGCACCCTCGTCCTCGTCGAAGGGCCGGCCGCCGGCCGGTGCGTCGGCGGCGAACTCCTCCAGGTAGAGCCTTCTGACGGTCCCCGAATACCGCGAATAGCGGGCAAAAAGCGCCCCCTTGACGGTCTCCGGAAGGTTGACGAGGGCAAAAACCGGACGGTCGAGGTTGGTGAAATGGGGGGCGAGCAGGGCCCGCTCGGAGGCGGTGAAGTCTTCGACCGGGTAGCGCACCGGCGCATCGTAGTCCGCCCGGGAGACGTGGCGGGCGCTCGGCGTAGTCTTTGCGGATCGGTCGATCGGTCAGAGCCTCGGAGGACGGTGGGCGTCGCGTCGCATCGCCCGATGGGCAGCGGCTGGTGCCACTCGGCGCCACCTACCTGCTCGCGGCGCTCTTCGCGATCGCCCTCGGACTACTGGCGCCGCTTCTCTTCGGCGGCTTCTCGCGCACGCAGGAGGCGATCCTCGCCGTCGCCGAGGCGGCCTGCCTGGCCGCGGTCGCGGTCGGCATCGTCCTCCTCGTCCGCCGCCTGCGGACGAGCCACGAAACGCTCTGGGAGCTGGCGCGGCGCGACGAGCTGACCGGCGTTGGCAACTACCGTGCCCTGCACGAGCGGCTGGCCGCCGAGATCGCCCGCCACACGCGGCACGGGCGCGAGTTCGCCCTCGTCCTCATCGACCTCGACGGCTTCAAGCAGGTGAACGAGCGCTACGGCCACCTCGAAGGCGACCGCCTGCTGGCCGAGATCGGCGGCTCGCTGCGCAAGGAAGTGCGCGGCGGGGACTCGGTCTTCCGCCAAGGCGGGGACGAGTTCGCGGTGATCGTGCCCGAGGTCAACGCCGAGGAGGCCGGCGAAGTGGCGGGACGGCTGCGGGGCCGGGTCTCCGAGCGCGGCTTCGGCAGCGACGAGCTGCGGCCGATGACCGCGGCGACCGGGTTCGCGATGTTCCCCTCCGACGGCAGGACGGTCGACGAGCTGTTGCGGGTGGCCGACGCCGACCTCTTCACCGCCAAGCCGGGCGAGCGCGCCCGCCCAAGCTAGGCGTGCGGCTCGGGCGGAGCCGCCATCAGCTCCACCCGATGCCCGCCCGGCGCAATCGCCAGCGCCCGCGGCTGCCCCCAGTGCTCGCGTTTCGGCTCGACGTTGAAGCCGGCCTCGCGCAGGCGGGTGACGGTGGCGTCGAAGTCGGGGGCGACGAGCGCGAGGTGGCCGGGGGAGGGGACCGTCGGCCCCTCCTCGGGCATCAGGTGGATCTGGGTACCGTCGCGCTCGAGCCAGGTGTACTCGCTGAGCGTCGGCGGCGGCTCGACCCGCTCGAACCCGACCAGCTCGAAGAAGCCGGCAGCAGCCTCGATGTCAGCCGCCGCGACCTCGATTCCCACGTGGTGGAGCACACCGAGAATTTACAGGGACGGCACCCATACGTAACATTTTGTCTGCTAGCGTTTCGGTCATGGAGGCAGCGGTCGCAGAGAGGGAGGCGGGGATGACGGGATGGAACGACGACCGACTCGACGACCTTTCCAAGCGGGTCGAGAGAATCGAGGGCAAGGTCGACGAGCAGGGTAAGGCGATGCAGAAAGAATTCGCTCGGGTAGACCGGAAGTTCACTGGGATCGACGGGCAGTTCGAGCGGGTCGGCGAAAGATTCGACGAGATGGTTCGTCATTTCGGGAGAGTGGAATCCGAACTGGTGAGGGTCAATGACCGCCTGGATGGATTCCATCGGTCCATGACTTGGGTCGCATGGTCGATGGTGATCGGATTGTTGGGTTTGCTCGGCGTGCTGACCGGAATAATCGCTACGAAGTTCTGATCAGAGCAGCAGCGATCCCAGCGCCGCGAGCACCACGATCGCCGTCGACCACGTAACGGCCTCGGCGGTGATCTCCATGTCGAGGCCGTAGGCGTGGGCGATGACCAGGGAGTTGAGGCCCGAGGGCATTGCCGAGAGCAGGCGGTAGGCCGCGGGGAGGTCGATCAGGGGGGCGGCGAGGAGCATCAGCAGGGCGGGGACGATTGCCAGGCGGGTGGCGATCACCAGCACGACCGGGCGGGTGAGGGGCGGTGGCATCGGCAGCTCGCCGTGCTCGGCGTTCTCGGCCAGAGTGGCGCCGACGGCGAAGAACCCGATCGGCAGGATCGCGACGATCAGGACCTGGGAGAGGTCGACTAGGACGGTGGGGGCTAGGGCGTCGGGCGCGAGCAGGCCGGCGATCGCCGCGTAGAGCGGAGGGTTGCGGGTGAAGAAGGCGACCACCCGCTGGCGCGGGGTTTCACCCGCCTTGGTGCCGAAGGCGGCGCCGACCGCGAAGGCGCCCAGCAGCAGGCAGGGGCCGGTGACGAGGACGTCGTAGAGGACCGCGGTCGAGAGCTGGTTGCGCCCGAGCAGCGCCACCGCCAGCGGGTAGCCCAGGTAGCCGGTGTTGACGCTGAGCACGGTGCAGACCACCGCCCCGACCTGGGGGCGGGAGAGGTCGAGGAACCGGGTCGCGACGCTCCAGGCGAAGAGCGCGCCCAGGGTCGAGGCGACGATCCCGAGCGCCAGCCCGACACCGTGGCTGACGTCGATCTCGCTTGCTGCCGTGTTGAAGAAGATCACCGGCGGCAGCAGCACGTAGAGCAGCAGCGTCAGGGCGCTGCGCGAGGCCCCTGCCGCCCCCTGCGGCCAGTGGCCCTCCGACCAGACGCCGATGGCGACGGCCGCGACGATCGCGCCGGTGGTGAGGAGGACTCCGATCGGGCGTTTCTACCCGAAGAGGGCCGCGCCGGCGTGGCTGGCGAACTCCACCAGTGGCTGCGGGACGATGCCGAAGAAGATCGTCGCCGCCGCGGCAAACAACGCCGGGCCGACGATGTACCAGCGGCGGCCGGCTTCAGGGTCGACCGGGTCGGCCTCGGGCGAGGCGCCGGCGATCACCGGCGTCGCACCGGTCACGGGCTCGCCTTCGGGCCGCATCCACATCGCCGCCACCACCCGCAGGTAGTAGGCGAGGGAGATCATCGTCCCGATCGCGATGAAGACCGCGAGCCAGGTGTAGTCGCCTTCGACCAGCGCCTCGATCAGGTAGAGCTTGCCGATGAAGCCCGCCGTCGCCGGCAGCCCGGCCAGCGCCAGCATCGAGATCGTCAGCGGCCAGGCCAGCAGCGGCCGCTCGGCGCCGAGCCCGCGCACCGCCCGAATGTCGTCGCCGTAGATCGTTTCCCGCTCGCGGCCGACGATCACCGCGAAGGCAGCGAGGTTCATGAAGGCGTAGGCGGCGAGGTAGAAGACCACCGAGCTCGTCCCGGCCTCGGAGAGGACGACGACCCCGCCGAGCATGTACCCGGCCTGGGCCACCCCCGAGTAGCCGAGCAGCCGCTTGAGCGAGTCCTGGCCGAGGGCGCCGACGTTGCCGACGACGATCGAGATCGCCGCCAAAGCCGCCAGCGCCGGCTGCCAGGAGTCGAGCTGGGAGCCGAGGGCGACGTCGAAGAAGCGGAGGAAGACGGCGAAGGCCGCGGCCTTGGTCGCCACCGCCATGAAGCCGGTGATCGGGGTCGGCGCGCCCTGGTAGACGTCGGGCGTCCACTGGTGGAAGGGAGCGATCGAGGTCTTAAAGGCAAGGCCGACCGCCGCCATCGCGATCCCGATCAGGATCAGCGGGTCGCCGTCGAGGCCATTGCGGGCGATTCCGTCGGCGATCCCGGCGAAGTTGGTCGCGCCGGTGCCGCCGTAAAGGAAGGCCATCCCGTAGAGGAGAGTCGCCGAGCCGATCGAGCCGACGATCAGGTACTTCAGCCCCGACTCGAGCGAGCCCTCGCGCCGCAGGTTGGTGGCACAGAGGATGTAGAGCGGGATCGAGAGCATCTCCAGGGCGACGAAGAAGCTGACCAGGTTGGTCGCCTGCGCCAGCAGCACCATTCCCATAACCGAGCCGAGCAACAACGCGTGGTACTCGCCCGAGCCAGCTTCCTCGGTCGCCCGCTCGCGGATCGAGAGGACGACACAGAAGGCCGCCATCAGGATCGCGATCAGCGAGATCGAGATCGCCAGGTCGTCGAGGCGCAGGGCGCCGGTGACGAGCGTCTTCGGGTCGTCCCACTGCCAGATCAGCAGGCCGGCGGTGACGCCGAGCGTGAGCATGGTCAGCACCGGCGCGGTCCGGCGCAGCGGCTTGAAGACGGCGCTGAGAAGGACGACGCAGAGCCCGACCGTGAGGGCGATGATCGGCGCGATGCCGGCGTAGTCGATGTGTGGCTCGTGGAAGTTCATGGTTCCCTGCTCGCCAGCTGCGCCTCCGGCGCTTCGCCGCCGGTCACCTTGGCAACGGTCTGCTGGACCGTCGGCGCGGTGCGCTCGAGGACCAGCTGCGGGTAGAGGGCGAGGCCGACGATGCAGAGCACCAGCGGCACCAGCACCAGCGCGTCCCGGAGGCCGATCTCCCGCGACAACAGCCCCTCCGGCTGCCGGTTGTGCATCGTCTGCTGGTAGAGGCGCAGGGCGTAGTAGGCCGACATCGCGACACCGCTGATGGCGATGAAGGCGAAGACGATCTTCGCCTCGAAGAGGCCGTTGAGAATGTAGAACTCGCCGACGAAGTTGGCCGAGCCCGGCATCGCCAGCGTCGCCAGGGCGACGATCAGGAAGAGCGCCGCCAGCACCGGCGCCCGCAGCGCCATCCCGCCCATCTCGCGGATGTCTTCGCTGCCGGTCCTCTCCGCCAGGATCGCGACGATGACGAAGAGCGGGGCGACGACGAGACCGTGGTTGACCATCTGCAGGACGGCTCCGTCGGCACCGTCGGCGCTGAGGGCAAAGATCCCGGCGGTGATGAAGCCGAGCTGGGCGACCGAGGAATAGCCGGCGATCAGCCGCACGTTGGTCTGGGTGAAGGCCATCACCGAGCCGTAGAGGATCGAGGCCAGGGCGATGACCAGGATCACCTCCTGGAATTCGACCGCGGCGTCGGGGAAGAGCGGCAGCACCACCCGCAAGAACCCGTAGGCACCGACCTTGGCGAGGACGCCCGAGAAGACTGCCAGCGCCGGCAGCGGCGCCGCCCTGTAGGCGTCGGGCATCCAGCCGTGGAGCAGGAAGGCCGGCATCTTGACCAGGAAGGCGGCGGCGAAGAACCAGAAGATCCAGCGCTGGCTGCCCTCGCCGAGACCTTGTTCCTGCAGGGCGGCGATCGAGAAGGTGAGGTGGCCGCCGTCGGCGGCGATGATCCCGGTGGCGATCGCCGCGACCAGCATCAGCAGCGAGCCGATCAGGGTGTAGACGATCATCTTCAGCGTCGCCGCCGCGGCGGTGGCCCCGCCCTCCGCCGAGCGATCTACTCCCCAGGCGCCGAAGAGGAAGTAGAACGGGACCAGCATCAGGTCGAAGAAGAGAACGAAGAGCAGCAGGTCCTGGGCCAGGAACGAGCCCAGCGTCGCGGTCTCGGCGACCAGCATCAGGAAGTAGAAGGTCTTCGTCCGCTCTTGCTCGCGGAAAGCGGCGAAGGCGACGCCGCCGACCCAGAGCACCGCGGTGAGCAGGATCAGGAAGAGGTTGAGGCCGTCGATGCCGAGGCTGTAGTTGACGCCGAGCCCCGAGATCCAGGGCTCGTCGACCGCGTACTGCAGGCCCGAGGTGCCGGAGTCGAAGCCGATTGCGACCGCGATCGCAAGGCCGAGCGTGACCACGGTGCCGAGCACCGCCCACCAGCCGACCGCCTTCTTCGGCAGGAAGAGGCCAATGAGGCCGAAGGCGAGGGGGGTCCAGAGAATCGAGCTGCTCATGAGCTGCTCAGCAGGAAGTAGAGGGCCAGTCCGGCGAAGCCGGCGATCAGGAGTAGCGCGTAGCTGCGGACAAACCCGTTCTGGACCGCGCGGACGACGCCGCCGGCACTGCGCACCGTCCCCTCGGTGCCGCTGACCAGGCCGTCGACGACGACCCGCTCGAAGACGCGGTTGGCGAAGCGGCCGATTGCCAGCGCCGGGCGGACGACGAGGAAGTCGATCGCCTCGTCGAAGTACCACTTGTTGACGAACAGCGTGTGGAGCGGCCGCAGGCGCGCTTCGAGCTTGCCCGGCAGCTCGGGCCGGGCGACGTAGAGCAGGTAGGCGATCCCGATCCCGAGCAGGGCGATGAAGCCGCCGATCCCGAGGCCGACGTAGTCCTGGGCGAGCGAGGGGTTGATGTCGGCCAAGGGATGGGCCAAGGGCGACTCCTCGAAGACGGGCTCGAGGAACTTGCCGACCACATCGTCGACCCCGGGGATCTGGACCAGGCCGCCGACCAGCGCCAGCACCGCGAGGACGCCCATCGCGACCCGCATCGGCGCCGACTGCTCGGCGATGTGGTGCTCGGAGCCCGGGAAGCCGACATCGGTGTCCTCGGGCTCGCCGGTTGCCGGGTTCTTCGGCGCCTCGTGGGCGACGTGGCCGGTGTCGATCAGCTCCTGCGCCTCGGGGCACGGCTTGCCGGGCAGGACCCGGAAGACGAGCCGGAAGCTGTAGACGGCGGTCATCAGCGCGCCGACGTAGCCGAGCACGGTGAAGATCAGGTACATCCCGCCGCGCGCCTCGGCGAAGGCGAGGATCTCGTCCTTGGAGAAGAACCCGGAGGTGCCGGGGAAGGCGGCCAGGGCGAGGGCGCCACAGACGAAGGTGATCGAGGTGAACCGCATCGCCTTGCCGAAGCCGCCCATCCGGTCGATGTTCTGGTCGTTTGCCATCGCGGCGATGATCGAGCCGGCCGCCATGAACAGCAGCGCCTTGAAGAAGGCGTGGGTCATCAGGTGGAACATCCCGGCGCTGTAGGCGCCGATCGAGACGCCCATGATCATGTAGCCGATCTGGCTCATCGTCGAGTAGGCGATCGCTCGCTTCAGGTCGGTCATCACCAGCGCCATCGTCGCCGCGACCAGGAGCGTCGCCAGGCCGGTGAAGGCGGCGATGTCGGCGGCGGTCGGGGCAAGTTCGAAGAGGACGTGGGTGCGGGCGATCAGGTAGACGCCGGCGGTGACCATCGTCGCCGCGTGGATCAGCGAGGAGACCGGGGTCGGTCCCTCCATCGCGTCGGGGAGCCAGGTGTGGAGCGGCAACTGGGCGGACTTGGCGAAGGCGCCGACGAGGAGCAGCAGGCAGATCGCGGTGATCGTCCACTCGTTGGTGGTGAAGGCCTCAGGCGCCCGCTCGAAGACGGCCCCGTAGTCGAAGGTCCCGAGTTCGCGGAAGATCAGGAAGGCGACGAGGACGAGGCCGATGTCGCCGACGACGTTGATCACGAAGGCCTTCATCCCCGCCCTGGTCGCCGTCTCGCGCCGGTACCAGAAGCTGATCAGCGCGTAGGAGGCGAAGCCGACGAAGGCCCAGCCGACGATCAGCAGGACGAAGTTGCCGGCGAGAACCAGCAGCAGCATCGAGAAGACGAAGAAGTTGAGGTAGCTGAAGAAGCGGTGGTAGCCCTCATCCGACTGCATGTAGCCGTAGGAGTAGAGGTGGATCAGGGTCGAGACGCCGCTGACGACGAGGACCATGAAGATCGAGAGCGGGTCGACGAAGATCCCCAGCTTGATGTCGAGGCCGGCGACGCTGGCGTAGTCCCAGAGCGAGGAGGCGTGGTGGCGCGCCTCGGGCTCGTCGCCGAGCAGGCTGATCAGCGCCGCGACGCCGCAGGCGAAGGCGAGGCCGATCGCGGCCGTGCCGACGATGCCCGCGACCTTCGCCGGCAGCGCCCGGTAGCCGAGTCCGATGACGATCGAGCCGAGCAGCGGGAAGAGCAGGACCAGCCAGGCCCAGGCGGTGGCGCTCATCCGCGCAGCTCCCGCAGGTCGTCGACGTTGAGCGGCAGGCGGCGGCGGAAGATGGCGACGATCAGGCCGAGGCCGACGACGACCTCGCAGGCGGCGACGACCATCACGATCACCGCGAAGACCTGGCCCTGGCCGTTGCCGACCATGCGGCTGAAGGCGACCAGGGCGAGGTTGCCGGCGTTGAGCATCAGCTCGAGGCAGAGGAGGATCACCATCGGGCTGCGGCGCAGGAGAATGCCGATCGCGCCGGTGGCGAAGAGGAGGGCGGAGAGGACGATGAACCACTCGGTGTTCATCGCGTGGCTCCGGCGGTGGGGGAGGGGGAGGTGGGTACCCCCTCCTCACGATTTGGGGAGGGTTCGTCGGGGGCACCCACCTCCCCCTCTCGACGGTTGGATGCCAGGACGATCGCCCCGACGGCGGCTAAGAGCAGAAGGATGGAAGCCGCCTCGAAAGGCAGCAGGAACTTTTCCAGGAGGAGGCGGCCGATCGCGGCGGGGTCGCCGAAGCCGGCCGCGACGTCGGGCCCGTCCTCGCCGAGGGCGAGGAGCGAGGAGCTGAGGACGGCGACCGAGAGCTCGACGAAGAGGGCGATGCCGAGCAACGGGGCGAGGAAGCGCTGGCCGGG
This sequence comes from Solirubrobacterales bacterium, assembly GCA_033856415.1. Taxonomy (GTDB): domain Bacteria; phylum Actinomycetota; class Thermoleophilia; order Solirubrobacterales; family 70-9; genus VAYN01. The sequence goes on from JAWVFA010000008.1 coordinate 10,109, forward strand.
GATCGGCTCCCAGGCCGACTCGCCACCGCCGCCGACGTAGGCGACGACGAAGACGTAGAGGACCATCACCGCGCCGGCGTAGACGACCACTTGGGCGGCGGCGACGAAGGCCGAAGTCAGCAGCAGGAAGAGCGCCGCCAGGGAAAAGAGGTGGACGATCAGCGCCAGCACCGAGTAGAAGGGGTTGCGCATCGCGATCACGCCGACCGCACCGCCGAGGGCGCCCAGCGCCGAGACGAAAAACAGCAGCTCTTCCACCGCTACTCGCCCTCGCTTTTCAGCGGCGTCCGCTCGATCGGCTCGGCGAGCAGCATCTCCTTGGTGAAGATCAGGTCGCGGCGGTCGTAGTCGGCCATCTCGTAGTCGTGGCCCATCGTGATCGCGTCGAAGGGGCAGGCGATCTCGCAGTAGCCGCAGAAGATGCAGCGGCTGAGGTTGATCTCGTAGACGGCGGCGTAGCGCTCGCCGGCCGAGACCCGTTCGCCCGGGATGTTCTCCGCCGCGACGACGCGGATGCAGTCGGCCGGGCAGGCGGCGGCGCAGAGCGAGCAGCCGACGCATTTCTCCAGCCCGGTGTCCTCGAACTTGTGAAGTTTGTGGCGACCGCGGAAGCGCGGATAGACCGGCGTCTTCTCCTCGGGGTACTCGATCGTCATCGGCCCCTCGATCAATCGCGCCATCGTCGTCTTCAGCCCGCGCAGGGTCTCGCCGAAGGCGCGGTAGGCGCCGCCGACGCCGCCCGGCTCGGGGCCGCGCTGCACCTCGACGACGTCGATTGAGTCGAGGTAGGAGGCCGTCTTCGGGTCGAAGCTCACGTGACCACCACCAGGATGGCGGTGACGAGGACGTTGAGGGTGGCGAGCGGCAGCAGCACCTTCCAGCCGAGGCTCATCAGCTGGTCATATCGAAGACGCGGCAGCGTCGCCCGCACCCAGATGAAGACGAGGACGAGGCCGATCATCTTCGCCAGCATCCAGATCGGGTCGAGGAAGCTCGGGCCCGGCCCCATCCAGCCGCCGAGGAACATCGCGGCGGCGATCCCGGAGACGACGAGGATCTCCATGTATTCGACCAGCAGGAAGGAGCCGAAGCGCATGCCGCCGTACTCGGTCATGAAGCCCTGGACCAGCTCGGCGTCGGCCTCGGGCATGTCGAACGGGGTGCGGTTGGTCTCGGCGA
>JAWVFA010000009.1:0-3002 GCA_033856415.1 Solirubrobacterales bacterium
TCGCGGGGCTTTCGTAGGCGCGCCAGACAGGATTCGAACCTGTGACCTTCGGTTCCGTAGACCGACGCTCTATCCAGCTGAGCTACTGGCGCAACGCGACGGCGGAGTCTAGCGACGGGCCGCACCGCCGCAGGTGCGACGGAACGCGCTCAGCGACAGGCGCTTGAAGATCGCGCTGAAGCGGCGGCGGCGCGCCTCGGCGCAGAAGCGGCCGGGCCTGCGGTCGTACTCGATGACATAGACCGGTTTGTCGGCGGCCACGAACGGTGCGTACAGCGCGCACTCGTGGTAGCGGAAGCAGCTCTCGACGACCGCACCGTCGAACCAGGCGCGCAGCCGCGGGACGAGGCCGCCGGTGTTCTTGAGCGTCACGGCGAGGCCGAGCTCGTGTGCAACGTCGGCGAGCGCGCGGTCGAAGGCGACCTGGTCGGCGGCGGTGAGCGGGAACCCGGTGTCGTTCTCGTAGCCGTTGACGTTGTCGGGGTCGACGCCGTCGAAGCCCTTGTCCGCGCAGCGCTGCAGGCGGTCGCGCATGATCGGGATGAGGATGTCGAGGCGGCGGATGTCGAGCCAGCGCTCGTCGGGATAGCCCTCGTAGGCGCGGCCGAGGACCGCCTTCGGGAACCGACCGGCGTCGGGTCGGTAGCTCTCCCAGGAGCCGACGTCGAGGTAACAGATCACCCGCCGCCCCTGACGGTGCAGCTTGGCGACCGTCCCGGCGGCGACTTCGAAGCCGTCGACCTCGTAGACGCCGGCATCGATCGAGGTGTCGATCTTCCCCTGCAGCTGCCACTGCCAGGGGGCGGTGGTCGGCTTCGGGTGCCAGCGGCTGGCGTCGGCGGTGGGGGCGAGGAGGAGCGCGGTGGCGCAGAGCGCGGCCGGCAGGGCGGTGGCCAGAACAGCTCTGGTCATCGACATCGACGATAGACAGTCCACGACTCGTTGCCGGCGACCTTGGCGAACCCCTCGGGTACGGGGAATGAGGGATCGGTGGGGTCGTTGGGGTCGAGGATGAAGTTGTGGATGACTTCCGGGTTCGCGGGGGCGACGAAGTAGCCGCGTGAAGGGGTTCCTTCCTCGCTGGCGCTGACGATCTGAGTCGGCTTCACGTCGAGGCCAAAGGCGAGGCGGGGGACGGCGCGGTGGTTCGGGACCGCGACCGTGCCGCAGAGCGGCTCGAAAGCGCCGGCGTCGACCAGGTCGGTGAGGTCGTTCTCGATCCGCGCCTGGTCGGTGAGGTCGGTGTCGACCCGGGAGTCGAGGTCCCACTGATTCGGCAGCCAGACGAGGAACATCGCCAGGACGATCGCGGCGAAGACCTGCCAGCCGCGGCGCCACGGGTGGCCCGGCTCGAGCAGGCGCCAGCCGAGGAGGCCGACGGCGGCGAAGATCGCCAGGATCGCGGCCGCCAGCATCGTGTAGCGGGGGAGGATCGCGAGGCCGGCGCAGGCGAGCAGGGCGAAGGCGCCGAGGGCGAGGCCGGCGGCGGCGACCCCGAGGACCGAGCGGCGGCGCAGGAAGGCGAGCCCGAGGGCGACGCCGCCGAAGGCGCCGATCATTCCCGGCCACTGCAGAACCTCGCCTAGCCGCCGCGGCCCGTAGAGGACAAGATCCCCTGGTCCGGTCTGCCGTTCCAGCGTCTCGACCGTTTCCTTGGTGCCGGTCCAGGAGTAGGTGGGGCTGCCGGTCGTGATCCAGTCGAAAAGCGCCCAGAGCAAAGGCCCGGCGAGCGCCAGCACCCCCAACCAAACCAGCCCCCTCCTGTCGACGGGCCTATTTCCGGTGACATCAACCGATTTTCGGCCCGTCGGTGGGAATCCGAAGGCGAGGTAGAGCCAGTAGACAACGGCGAAGAGCCAGGCCTCGGGCCGCAGCAAGCCCGCTAGAGCAAGCAGAAGGAGGACCGGCCAGCCCGCTTTTGGGCGCTTGGCCTCGATCAGGAGGGCTCCCAGGCAGAGGGCTATGTAGGGGAGGTCGATGTAGGCGCGCAGGCCGTTGGAGAGGAAGGGGGCGCGGGTGAGGACGATCGCGGCGGCGAGGGCGCCGACCCAGCGGTCGAACCAGATCGCGCCGAGTCGATAGACGAAGAACCCGATCAGGCCCAGCGAGGCGTAGGCGATCACCATCGTCACCGTGATCGCGCCGTCGCCCAGCGGCGTGGTCACCAAGCCGACCAGCTCGGTCAGCGGATGCGGCGTGGGCGGCAGCGCCGAGCCGACGTCGGGGCTGACCCCATGCGCCAGTTCGCGCCCCCAGACCAGCGCGTAGATGGTGTCGTAGTTGGGGAAGCCGACCGGGAAGACGAGCAGCAGGACGGCGCTGACCCCGGCGACCCAGGCGGCCGGCACCAGCCAGCTGGAGACCCTCGTTGGCACCGGCGCACGGTATCGGTGCGGGCCTTCCCGTCGATGGGCGGGGCGCCGGCGGGGCGTGGATACACTGACTTCAGACCCGATGTCAGCCGAGTCCACCTCCCTCTACCGCCGCCACCGCCCCGGATCTTTCGACGAGGTCGTGGGCCAGCAGCACGTGGTGCGAACGCTGCGCAACGCGGTCGAGCAGGACAAGGTTCACCACGCCTACCTCTTCGTCGGCTCGCGCGGGACCGGCAAGACCTCGATGGCGAAGATCCTCGCCCGCTCGCTCAACTGCGAGCGCGGTGGGCCGACGGCGACGCCCTGCGGCGAATGCGAGTCCTGCGTGACGATCGCCGCGGGCACCTCGATGGACGTGATCGAGATGGACGCCGCCTCCAACCGCTCCGTCGACGACGTCCGCGACCTGCGCGAGCGGGTCGCCTACGCGCCTGCCGGTGGCCACTGGAAGGTCTACATCCTCGACGAGGCGCACATGCTGACCAAAGAGGCCTGGAACGCCTTCTTGAAGACGCTCGAGGAGCCGCCGCCGAAAACGGTCTTCGTCCTCGCCACCACCGAGTCGCACAAGGTGATGGCGACGATCGCCGACCGCTGCCAGCGCTTCGACTTCCAGCGGCCCTCGCT
>JAWVFA010000010.1:0-94578 GCA_033856415.1 Solirubrobacterales bacterium
TCCATTGTCGGCCTGGGGCCGACAAAGGACGAACGCCGAGCCGCGCTTCCCGCTCCTTGCGCAAATGGCCTCCTCAATCACCTGCTCGCCCCGGGGATTCGGTATGCGCCCCAGTCTCTGCAGCAGCGGATGGTCCGGGACCAGCGCCCCGGCAGCCGCATCCTCACCCCCGCCGGGCCAACCGACGACGGCCCCGTGTCGCTGGTCGAGGCCGGCGCCCTCTACGCGGGGGAGACCGTGGCAAGGATCGACGAGGTCCGTCCCGCCGCCACGCTTGTCCGCGAGCTCGCCGGCTGATGATGTTCATCTGTCCCACCTAGGGGGTATCTCCAGGGCGGTTTGATCGGGACGGGCCGCAAGAGAGTTCGGTCGGCGACTCTGCCCCTGCTCCTCGCGGTCCTCGCTTTCGCCGCGAGTGGCTGCGGCGATCTCAGCAACGACGAGCTGAACCGCGGTGTCGAATCGCTCAGCGCGCTGGCTGCGCAGGGCCAGCTCGTCGCCAACGGCGTCGCCCGCGACGCGACCAAAACGACCTACGCGCGGGCGATGGCCCGGACGCTGGGGGAGCAGGCCGAGCACGAGGCCGAAAAGCTCGCCGACGCCACGGTCGAAGAACCCGAGACCGCTGAGGAGCGCCATGCGGCGGTCGCGGTCGCCGGCGAAATCTCCGGCTTGCTCTCAGAGCTGCAGACCTTTCCCGGCGACGAGCGCCACGGCGAGCTGGTCGAAAAACACCTCGGCGAAGCACAGGAAAAGGCGGACGCGATCGTCGCCCAGCTGAGCGGGGACGCGCCGTGAGGGCGATCCTCAAAATCGCCCTCGGGATCATCGCCGCGATTGGCGGCTTCCTCGACATCGGCGACCTCGTCTTCACCACCCAGGCCGGGGCGCTGTTCCGCTACGACTTGCTCTGGGCGGTGGTGCTCGGCGTTGTCGGGATCGCCGTCTACGCCGAGATGTCGGGACGCGTCGCCGCGGTCAGCGGCCGGCCGGTCTTCGACGTGATCCGGATGCGGATGGGCTTCGGGCTGGGGCTCCTCGCGCTTGTCGCCAGCACCATCGTCAACCTGCTCACCCTCGCCGCCGAGCTGGGCGGAATCGCGATCGTCCTCGAACTCCTCCTCGACGCCCCGTACGGCATGTTCGTCTTCGCCAGCGCGATCGCCCTGGTCGCGATCGCCGCGCTTCTCCCCTTCGGCGGCATCGAGCGGTTCTTCGGCTACGGCGGCTTGCTGCTGTTCGTGGTGGTCGCCACCGTCTTCCACCAAAACCCAGACTGGGGCGACGTCGGCCGCGGCTTCATTCCCTCGCTCGACAGCTCGACGCTCTACCTCTACTTCGTCGTCGGCATCTTCGCCGCGGCGCTGATGCCCTACGAGGTCCACTTCTATTCCTCCGGCGCGATCGAGGAGGGATGGACGGAGAAGAACCTGAAAGAGAACCGGCTGAACGTGATCATCGGCTACGGCATCGGCGGCATCCTCGCGGTGGCTTTGGTGATCGTCTCCGGCTTCCTCTTCCACCCGCTCGGGGTCGAACCCGACAACCTCGGCACGGTGGCGCTGCCGATGCAGGGTGCCTTCGGCGAGACCGGGCTGCTGCTGGCGCTCGGCGGCATGCTCTTCTGCGTCGGCGGCGCCGCGATCGACTCCAGCTTCGCCGCCTCCTACAACCTCGCCCAGTTCCTCGGCTGGGAGTGGGGCCGCTACCAGGGCCCGCGCAAAGCACCGCGCTTCACCGCCTCCTGGCTGGTCTTCCTCCTGCTCGGGGTCGGGATCGCCGAGAGCGGGATCAACCCCGTCGACATCACCGAGTACAGCGTCGTCCTCGCGGTCGTGGCGCTGCCGCTGACCTACCTGCCGGTGCTGCTGATCGCCGGCGACCGCTCGTTCATGGACCAGTACGCGAACGGGCGCATCGCCGCCACCCTCGGCTGGCTCTACTTCGCCGTGATCGTCGTCCTGGCGCTCGCTGCGATCCCGCTGCTGCTGGCGACCAACGCGGGGGGCGGATGAGAAAGGAAGGCGACATCTACGTCGTGCACCGCCTGCTCGACGAGCAGATCTGCGACTCCGAGGGGCGCCGGGTCGGCCGCGTCGACGACATCGAGCTGAGCGGCAATCCGCCGCGGATCACCGCCCTGCTGGTCGGCGACGGGCTCTACCCGCGCCGGCTGCCGCGCCGGCTGGCCCGTCTCGCTCGGCGGATCTCCGGCCCCGAGACCTGGGGCAGCAACGCGCTGCGGATCCCCTGGGAGGAGGTCGACGAGCTGACCTCGACCGTGAAGCTGCGCAAGAAGGCCGAGGAGCTGGGCCTGGGAATGGGCGACGACCCGGAGCGCTGGATCGTCAGGAGGCTGCCGTGGAACTGAAGGGGCCGCGGGCGCTGAGCGAGCTGCTGGGCCGGAAGGTCGTCGACCAGTCCGGCCGCAAGCTCGGCCGCGTCTACGAGGCGAAGGCGCACTGGGAAGCCGATGGGACGGTGGCGATCGACGAGCTGATCGTCGGCCGTGGCGGCCTGCGGCGGCGGCTGCGCGGCCCCGGTGGGCCGGAGGAGCAGGCGATCCCCTGGGAGGCGGTCGTCGAGCTGCCCGACGAAACCGTGGTGGTGCGCCGCTAGCCGAGCCGAGGGTCGCCGCCTGGGAGAATCCTGAGCATGGCGGGGGGACAGATCCTGCAGATCGCCGAGAGCAACCTGGGGACAGGGTGTTGCGAGCTGCGGCTCGAGGGCGAGCTCGACCTCTGGAGCGTCGAGCGACTGCAGGTGGTACTGCAGCGGGTGGCGCGCGAGAACGACGCCATCCTCGTCGGCCTCGAGAGCTGCGATTTCGTCGACTCCACCGGGATCGCCGTCTTCCTCCAGGTGCGCCGCCAGCTCGACGACGAAGGCGGCCGCCTCGTCCTCTACGGGTGCTCGGACCAGGTCCTGCGGATCTTCACCGTCGCCGGCCTGACCGAGGCCGGCATCGTCTTCGGCGACCGCGACGAGGCGCTCGCCGAGTTGGCGATGGTTGAATAGCGCCGATGCGGAGATTTCTCTTAGTACTTGCCGGGGTCTTGTTGTTGCTTCCGGCTGCGGCCGCGGCGCTTCCGGTCTATGACGGAGGCCAGACGTTCCCGGCGATCCAGGGACCGGAGGGTCCCGAGGACTACTCCTGGGAAGTGAAATTTGGCGAGGGGGAAGAGCTGAAAGCGATCGATGAGCACCACGCGGGGGTGTTCTGGGAAGACGGAACTGAGGCGATGACGATCACGGCCGTTGCGGCACACGACGCGATCGGGACCGATGTCCCGACGACCTTGACTGTCACCGAGCCGAACATCATCACCCTGACCGTTCACCACCGCGACGGCAATCCCGCCGCTGGGGGCGCGCCTTTCGACTATCCCGTCACGGCTGGTGAGGGCTGGGAGGGCGGCTTAAAGACCGAGGAAGCCATCGTGACCGAAGGGGACCAGCCGCCCGCACCACTCACCTGCGTCGTCCCCGATCTCACCAACCGCACCCTCCGCGCGTCTCGCAAGATCCTCCATCGCGCCCACTGCAAGCTTGGCCGGGTCCGCGGCGAGCGCCGCCGCGAGGTGCGGGTCGCGCAGCAGTACCGCCAGGTCGGCAAGGTGCTGCCGGTCTGGACCGCGGTTGACGTGAAAGCGCTAGCTCCCGGTCAGTATTCGCGCAACAACTGAGCCCGCAGCCAGCCGCACCAGAGCGCGAACAACACCACCGCGAGCAGCGCCCCCGCCCAGTGCAGGCCGACGAAGACGGCAAGCAGGCTCGGCAGCCCGGCGAGCGCGGCGCCCAGCAGGACGAGCCGCACCGGCAGCCGCACGAACCACGAAGTGATCGCGGCGCAGAGCATCCACGAGGCCGGTCCCGCAATCCATCCCCAGTCCTCGAAGAAGCTGCGCGGCAGGGCGGCGCCGAGGGCGCCCGCCAGCAGCAGGACCGCCAAGAACTGGATCGACGCCGCGCGCCAGAAGGTGGGGAGGCTCATCCCCGCCGAGGCTATTCGACGACGATCTTGCCCTTCATGAAGGGGTGGATCTTGCAGTGGTAGGCAAAGGTGCCGCGCTTGTTGAACTGGACCGTCTTCGACTTCCCGGGCGCGATCGCCTTGGTGTCGAAGCTGCCCCCCTTGGTCGCCGTGTGGGTCGTGTTGCTGGTGTTGGAGAAGGCGACGCGGGCGCCGCGCTTGATCTTCAGCGTGCCGGGCTTGAAGGCGAAGTTGACGATCGAGACCGTCTTCGAGGCGCTGGCGCCTGCGGTCGGTTCAGCCGCGCTCCCTTTGCTCACGGCGAAGCCGGTGACGGAGAGCGCGACGAGCGCGATGAGAATCGTGAGCGTGGGTCGTTGCAGTGAGGTCGTCATGGCGGGACATACGGAACGGGGCCCCCGGGGGTTCAACTCACCGCCGCTCCGAGCCATAATGGTTTCCCGCGGGCGGTTAGCTCAGTTGGGAGAGCACTTCCCTTACAAGGAAGGGGTCACTGGTTCGAGCCCAGTACCGCCCATGTGAATCGTCCGACGCGCGCAAATAGAACGCTTGTCGAGCAGGTCTTCGAGGCGGTGCAGCAGAACGATCCGGACCGTCTCCTCAAGGTGCTGCACCCGAAGATCGAATGGACCCCTACCGTATGGAGCGGGGAACCGATGTACCGCGGCGAGGAAGGGGTCCACCTCTGGCTCTCTCAGTTCGGAGAAGAACTCGAATACCTCGACATCCGCGTCCGCGACGTCGAGTCGCGAGGTGACCGCGCCGCCGTACGCGGGATCGTCTTCGACACCCGCGGCGCGCAGACATTTGCCGTTGAGGTCGCCTGGAGCTTCGAGATCGAGAACGGCCTCGTGCGCCGCGGCCGCGCCCACGGCAGCTGGGAGGAGGCGCTGGGAGCGGCCGGCCTGCGCTGAGCCGCCCTCGGCGCTCAGAGCGCCCGCACCGCCAGCACCGCCGCCACCGCGAGGCCGAAGACGGCGATCCCGATCCGCAGCGGATCTGAGGGGATGCGGCGGGCGTAATGGGCGCCGACGCGGCCGCCCAGCAGGGAGGAGACCATCAGCGTCAACGCGTAGCGCCACTCGACCGGAGCGAGGAAGGCGTAGACGACCGCGGCGAGGAGGTTGGCGCAGCCGACGAGGATGATCTTCATCGCGTTCAGGTGCTGGAGCGTGTCGGCGACAAAGAGGGCGAGGATCGCGAAGAGCAGGATGCTGACCGCCGAGCCGAAGTAGGCCCCGTAGGCGCCGCAGAAGACGATGCCGGCGGTGAGGTAGGGGGAGTGTTCGTTGCCGGCGTGCGAGAGCCGCTGCGTGAGCCGCGGCTGGAAGAGCAGCAGCAGGCATGAGGCGGCGATCAGGATCGGGACGATCGCTTCGAAGGCGCCCTCGGAAGTGAGCAGCAGGGCCGCGGACCCCGCGACGGCCCCGACCAGCATCGGCACCAGGAAGCGGGCGAAGCGCTCCCCCTGCTGGCGCAGCAGGTCGCTGTAGCCCAGGACGCCGCCGACATAGCCGGGCACGATCCCGACCGTGTTGGTGACGTTTGCCGACAGCGGCGGCAGCCCGAGGGCGACCATCGTCGGGAAGGTGATTAGCGAGCCGGCGCCGGCGATGGAGTTCGATGCCCCCGCCGCGGCCCCGGCCGCCGCGACGGCGAGCAGCTCGAGCACGCGCCCAGACTAGGCCGAGTTGCCGATTGGTGTCGCATAGCGCGACAAACTGGCAACTCGTCGGTCAGGCGGCGTCGCTGTGGGCGAGCGGCGTCGGGGTGCCACCGCGGCGCTTCTCGCGTTGGGTGACGACGTTGAAGAAGTAGTCGTTGCGGCCGCGGCGCAGCGGGCGCGGCATCGCGCGGCGGGCCCCGCGGTGGGCGGCGGTGACCGAGCGGAAGGCGCGTTCGTGGGCGGCGGTCCAGCGGATGCCGAAGATCTCGCGGACCCGTGGCGGCAGCGTCCCCTTGACGATCAGATTCTGCGTCTCGAGGTTGAGCCGGGCTGGCAGCGGCACCGGCTGGCGGAAGGCAACGATCGGCGCCATCTCCAGCGCGTGCTCGGTCGCGTGTAGGTCGGGCGAGGCGAGTTTGCCGTCGAACCAGGCGCGGAACTCGAGGAAGCTGGCGGGGACCGAGTCGCGCGGGAGGCCGAAGAGCTCGCCGAAGCGGACGTAGTCCTGCCAGAGCGCCTCGCGCTCGGCGGCGCTCAGCGGCCGCGCCATCGTCTCGTACATTGCGCGACCCGAGTCGGCGATCACCGCCAACGTCCACAGCATCAGCTCCGGGTCGAAGGCCGAGTAGACGGCGCCAGCGGGGTGGCCACCGGCCGCCTCGGGCAGCTCGCCCTTGATCCGCTCGTGCAGGCGGTGGACCGCCCCCAGGGCCTTGTCGGCTTCGGCCTTGGTGCCGAGGAAGACCGTCTCCTGGATCTTGGCGGTGCGCGCGAGGCGGGTGAAGGGGTGGTCGCCGGCGTTGGTGCTGAGCATCGTGCCGGTGTAGGTGAGGGGTTCGAGCGCCCCGATCAACAGCGCTCGTTGCCCGTAGAGAAGACCCACCGAGCGCTCACCGTGGACGCGGCGGGCCATCGATCGGCCCGGCGGGAAGTAGTGCTCAGGGTCGCTCACTGGTCGTCTGGCCAGCCAGTCTAACTCAACAGTGACAAATTGGACGAATAATCAAACCAAACCCCCGACAAAGGGCTTTAGAACCTTCTTCTTCTACCGCGACGTCTCGCGGCTCATCGCCACAAGCGCGGCCCCGGAACTTGACGAGTCGACCAGGCCGCGCAGCTCGTGGGCGTCGAAGATCTCGTCGAGCTCCTCGCGGGTCAGCGTCTCGCGCTCGAGCGCCAGCACCGCCAGGTGGTCGAGAACCTCGAGGTTGGCCGAGAGCAGGGCGCGGGCGCGGCGGTAAGCCTCGCGTGCCAGCGTCATCGCCGCCTGGTCGACCTCGCGGCGGGTCTGGTCGGAGACGGCGTAGTCGCCGGTCGGCAGGGCGATCGGCGCCGGGCCGTCGTGGTCGAGCGCGACCCCCATCCCGAATTCGCAGACCATCTGCTTGCAGACCAGGTGGACCCGGTTGAGGTCGTCGGAGGCGCCGGAGTAGGACTCGCCGAGGACGACCTCCTCCGCGGCGCGCCCGCCGAGCAGCGTGACGATCTCGTCGAGCAGCTCGTCGCGCGACTTCAGGTAGCTGTCCTCCTGCGGGGAGTGGGCGACGAAGCCGAGTGCGGGGCCGCGCGGGACGATGCTGAGGATCTCCGGCGGGTCGAGGCCGAGCAACCGGCGGCAGAGCGCGTGGCCGGCCTCGTGGTAGGCGACGATCCGCCGCTCCTTCGTGTTCAGGCGCCGGGCCTGCTGGGAGCCGACCGCCTGCCGCAGCAGGGCCTCGTCGAGATCCTCGCGGGTCATGTGGAAGCGCCCGGCGCGCCCGGCGATGATCGCCCCCTCGTTGAGCGAGTTGGCGAGCTGGGCCCCGGTCATCCCGGTGGTCTTGCGGGCGACGTCGCCGAGGTCGAGGTCGGGGGCGAGGGGCTTGTTCTTGGCGTGGCTGCGGAGGATCGCCTCGCGGCCGTCGCGGTCGGGCGGGGAGACCAGCACGAGACGGTCGAAGCGGCCCGGGCGCAGCAGCGCCTTGTCGAGCTTTTCGACGTAGTTGGAGGCGGCGATCACGATCACCATCCCCGGGTCCTTCTCGAAGCCGTCGAGCTCGACCAGCAGCTGATTCAGCGCCTGCTCGCGCTCGCTGGTACCGCCGTCGCCACCGCCGCTGGAGCGGGAGCCGCCGATCGCGTCGAGCTCGTCGATGAAGATCACGGCGCGGCCGGACTTGCGCGCCTCCTTGAAGAGGCGGCGGATGCGGGCGGCGCCGCGGCCGACGAACATCTCGACGAAGCTCGAGCCCGAGGCGGCGAAGAAGTCGACGCCGGCCTGGGCGGCGACGGCGCGGGCGAGCATCGTCTTGCCGGTTCCGGGCGGGCCGTGGAGGAGGACGCCGCGCGGCGCCTGCGCGCCGAGGGCGGCGAACCGTTCGGGTTCGCGCAGCCAGGCGGCGACGTCCATCAGCTCCTCTTTTGCCGCGTCGACCCCCTGGACCTGCTCCCAGAGGACCGGCTCGGTATGGGACGCCTTCACCGTCTCCGGCTTCGTCGTCCCCATCATCCCCCGCGCCATTTTCAGGAAGACGAAGCAGAGGATCGACATGAAGATGACCCCGAAGACGGGGTACCAGTTGAAAAAGAATTCCTGTATGCGGGTGGCCATTGGTGAAGTGTGGAGACAAATGTGCGATTCCCCCATCGCACATTTGTCCAAATGTGCCGAAACCGCTAAAGGTTGCGCCTGAACTGCGACTTCCGTCACCCGTAGGATCGGCGCGAATGGAGCGACGACCCGTCACCGCGCCTGAGCTGAAGGCCCAGATCGAGGCCGAACGGGAGGGACGGCCGTTCCTTGTCTTCCGCGACGGCAGCGGCGAGCAGGCGATCCAGCCGCTCGCCGCCGACGCCGAGCTCTGGGTCGGCCGCAGCGGCTCGGCCGACGTGCAGATCGAGTGGGACGCCGAGGTCTCCTCCCTGCATGCGCAGATCGAGGTGGTGCGGGACGAGTGCACGCTGGTCGACGACGGGCTCTCCCGCAACGGCTCCTTCGTCAACGAGGAGCGGGTGCACGGGCGGCGCCACCTGCGCGACGGCGACGCGCTGCGCTTCGGGCAGACGGTCGTCGTCTACCGCCGGCCCGGGGAGGACGCGCCGGAGGCGACGGTGGCCGCCGGCCAGCTCCCGGCCGCCGCGACGGTCTCGCCGGCGCAGCGCAAGGTGCTGCTCGCCCTCTGCCGTCCATATAAGGACGGCGACTCGTTCGCGACCCCGGCGACCAACCAGCAGATCGGCGAAGAGCTCCACCTCGGCGTCGACGCGGTGAAGACGCACATGCGGGCGCTGTTCGAGAAGCTCGGGGTCGGCGACATCCCGCAGAACCAGAAACGAGTGGCGCTGGTCGAACGCGCCCTGCAGACCGGGATCGTCAACCGCCGCGAGCTGTAGGCCACCCCTCACCCCCATTGGGGTGGCGTGGGGTGAGGAGGTTCACCCCTGGGGTCCCTGGGAGCGGGGGCCGATCCGGGCGAATCTGGGTCCACGACATCAAGTCGACCAACCAAGACCCAGGAGGAACCAGAAATGACCAAGACCACCACCAAGACCAAGACCCGCTCCCTCATCGGCCGCACCGGCGTCATCGCCGCGATCGCAGCGGTGGCGATGATGGTCGCCCCGGCCATCGGCGCCGCCGCTCCGATCAAGTTCGGCTCCAAGCTCAATCCGACGGTGCAGCCGTCGAACTCGCTCCCCGGCCTCGACTGCGGCGAAGCCGGCGGCGCCTGCACCTTCGTCCAGCAGGAAGCCTACGGTCGCCCGGACGGCGGCGAGCTCGCCCCGAAGACCGGCACGATCAAGAAGATCAGGCTGATCGCGGGCGGTCCCGGCAGCTTCAAACTGCAGATCGCCAAGGTGAAGCGCTCGACCCTGTTCGGCACGAACGAAGCGAAGGTCGTCGCCAACGGTCCCCGGATCGGCTACCAGGGACAGACCGAAGCCAACGACGAATCCGGTAGCTACCGCGTCGAGACCTTCGACGTCGACGTCCCCGTCAAGAAGGGCCAGCAGCTGGCGCTGAAGGGCAACGTCACCTCGATGGTCCGCTGCTCCTCGGGCGGCGACAACACCCTGATCTACACCCCGCCGCTGGGCAGCGCCTTCCGCCCCGCGACCAACACCGACGGCTGCTGGATCCTGATGGAAGCCGTCATCCGCTAACCGTCACATCTGCCGAGACCGCAAAAACGGTTCCTCAAGAGCCGTTTTTGCGGTCTCGCGCTGGGGTCGAGCTATTTCTCGACCTGGGAGCCGCCGACTATGGCGTCCACGCCGGAGTCGCCGAAGACGACCCAGGCCTTGTTGCCGCCGTCGTAGTCGGGGGCCCAGAGCTTCAGGGTCGCGGGACGGCCCCAGACCGTCACCTGCTCCTCGCCGGTCGAGTCGAGGCCGCGCCAGATCCGCACGAAGGGGTTGCCTTCCCACTCGGCGGCGATCGTGGTCGGCTCGCGGTGGCCGGGATGGACGGTCGTGTTCGGCGGCAGTTCCATCAGCCGCATCACCGAGGCCTGCAGGTCGGCGAAGCCGCTGGCGCCGGGGGCCATCGTCCCACCCACGGTTCCCTTGAAGAGGACGTCGGCGGTGAAGACGTCGGTGTCGTTGACGAGGAAGGCGAGATGGCCGGCGGCGTGGCCTGGGGTGAAGATCGCTTCGACCTCGAGACCGCCGGCGTCGAGCCGCTCGCCGTCGCCGAGGACGATCTCGACCTCGTCGTCGAGCTCCGCCGCGCAGGCCTCGTGGGCGACGAGCGGCGGGTTGCCGAGCTGCGCCCGCGCCTCGGCGAGGCCGGCGACGTGGTCGCCGTGCGGGTGGGTGACGAGGACGTGGGTGATGTCGATCCCGTCGCGCTCGATCCGCTCCAGCAGCGGCGCCAGCTCGTCGTTGCCGTCGATCAGGACGCCGGTGCCGCGCGCGGGGTCGGCGACCAGGTAGGCGTTCGACAGCCACATCGGGTTCTCGGTCCTCTCGACGATCACTGCTCCTCCTCGGGTCTGCGCATCAGGGGTGTCTGAGCTTACGGGTCACATAAACCCCTTTTCCTCAGACACGTCCGGGCTACGCGGTTGCGACCGAGGTTTCGCTGCCCTCGAGCATGGTGCGGGCGACGAGCTCGGGGTCGTCCCAGGTGGGGGTGTGGCCGACCTCGGGGAGGACGAGGAAGCGGGCGCCGGCGGGGCGGCGGTGGCGCTTCGGCGGCCCGACCAGGCGGTCGCGCTCGCACCAGGCGATCGTCACCGGCACGTCCTGCGGGTAGCCGGCGGGGTCGAAGACGTGGTTGCGCATCGCCCGGTTGGCGCCGTCGTACCCCTCGCCGTCGAGCCAGCCGAGCGCGAGCGCTCGCGCCGCGTTGGGCGGGATCCGCTCGGGGTGGGCGGCGATCGACTGAAATGCCGCCCGCCGCGTCTGCGGGAACTGGAGGGCGAGCGAGAGGAAGGGGCGCGCCGCCTTCACCCACGGCGAGCCGCGCAGCAGCATGCGGGCGCCGCCCGTGGCGGGCTCCCCCAGCGGGCGAGACCAGAGGCCGGCGGGCGAGAGGGCGGTCACCGAGGCCGCCCAGCCGAAGCGGCCCATTTCCAGCGCCACCCAGCCACCGAGCGAGTTGCCGGCGACGTGCGGTCGCTCGACCCCGTTGCGGGCGCACTCCTCGTGCACGGCGCGCGCCAGGTTCGCGGCGGTCGGCTCGACCTCGGCCGGCAGCGGCGGCGTCTCGCCGAACCCGGGCATGTCGATCGCGTGCACCTCGCGCTCGTTCTCGAGCAGTGGGATCACCGGCTCCCAGATGCTGCGGGTGCCGCCCAGCCCGTGGATCAGCAGCAGCGGCTCGCGGCCGCCCGCGCCGTCGGCAGCGCTCACCGCGCGCCCGGCTTGGCGAAGAGCGCCTGCACGTCGCCGATCCGCCGCTCGCGGAAGCCAGCCTCCGAGGAGCTCAGGTAGAAGTCCCAGAGCCGGCGGAAGCGCTCGTCGTAACCGCGCTCGCGCAGCCTCTCCCAGGCGGCGAAGAAGCGCTCGCGCCACTCCGCCAGCGTCGGCGGGTAGTGGGCGGTGATGTCGTCGCGCCATACCTGCTTCATCGAGGTCACCCGCTCCAGGCAGTTGGCGATCAGCCCCTCGGAGGGCAGGCAGCCGCCGGGGAAAACGTAGGTGTTGGCGAAGCTCCTCGCCGCCTTCTCCAGCTCGTAGATGCGGTCGTCGATCGTGATCGCCTGCAGCAGCATCAGGCCGTCGTCGGTGAGCAGCTCGTCGCAGCGGCGGAAGTAGTCGTCGAAGTACTGCCAGCCGACCGCCTCGATCATCTCGACGCTGACCAGCCGGTCGTAGCGGCCCTCGAGGTCGCGGTAGTCCTCGAGTAGGACCGTGACCTGATCCTCGAGCCCGGCCTCGCGCACCCGGCGCGCCGCCAGCTCGTGCTGCTCGCGGGAGATCGTCGTCGTCGTCACCCGGCAGCCGCTGCGCCGCGCCGCGTGGATCGCCATCCCGCCCCAGCCGGTGCCGATCTCCAGCAGGTGGTTCTCAGGGCCGAGCCGGAGCCGATCGCAGATGCGGTCGAGCTTCGCCAGCTGCGCCCCCTCGAGGCTGATCGTGTCGTCGGCGAAGTAGGCGCAGGAGTACATCATCCGCTCGTCGAGGAAGGCGGCGAAGAGGTCATTGCCGAGGTCGTAATGGGCGGAGATGTTGCGGCGGGCGCCGAGGGGGGTGTTCTCGGGGACGAGGTGGCGGACGCGGTGCCAGAGCCCGCGGGGCAGGGCTACGGCGCGCCGGACACCGTCCATCTCGCGCAGTTCGCGGGCGGCGATCCGGATCAAGGAGACGAGGTCGTCGGTCTCCCAACGGCCCTCGACGTAGCCCTCGCCGAGGCCGACGCTGCCGTGCAGCGGGTCGCGCCAGGCGGCGGGGTCGTTGATCCGCACCATGGCAGTCAGTTCCGCGTCGGGCGGCCCGAAGCTTCGTTCCCGCCCGCCTTCGACGACGTCGATGCGGCCGCTGCGCAGGCGGCCGAGGACGGTGCCGACGCCGGCGCGGGCGAGCGCGTCTCGGGTGGCGAGCGCGCTCACGGCGAGACGAACCCCTTCGGGCGGCTGCCCTCCGGGTGCGGGTGGTACTTCGCCCCCTTCAGCTTCAGCCGTAGCGATTGCGCGTAGATCTTCGCCACCACCTGCAGCGACATCGCCGGGTAGCGGGCGAGCAGGCCGGCGAGGGTGCGGCGGTCGAGCTCGCGGCGGCGCAGGTTGAGGGTGGCGTCAAAGGTGCTGGGGGTTCGTCGAGTCCGCGCAAGACCGCCTATATCGCGGTCGGGCGCGGACTCGCGTGGCCGCGACTCGATGTGGACGGCGATGCTCTCGCCGGGCTCCGAGGCGCGGAAGGAGTAGGTCTGGTCCATGCCCATCAGCGGGGAGACGTGGAAGCTCTTCTCGAGGTCTTCACTGAGCACCGTACCCCGGCGCTCTCCCCGTGCCAAGACGTAGGGATGGCGCTCGCCCCAGGGAATGTTTTGGACGTCGGCGACGACCGCCTCGACCCGCTCCCCGGCGGAGTCGAAGCAGTAGTAGAGGGAGACCGGGTTGAAGGAGTGGCCGAAGTAGCGCAGGCCGGTGAGGAGGCGGACGGGGCCGGCGGGCCGCTCGCCGGTGGCGACCGCGACCGTCTCTCGCGCGCACTCGTCGAGCGGCCGCGCGGGGTCGCCCATGAAGTCGGCGCGGCGGAAGCGGGCGGGGGCGGTGCGGCGGGCGGAGAAGAGCGGGTAGGGATCGAGCACCTCGGGCAGCTCGCCAAGGTCGAGGTACATGAGGAAGAACCGGTAGCGGAACGAGTGCTCGACCGGCTCGAAGCGCCGATGGCGAATGGTGCCCTCGTAGACGGCTGACGCGGGCGCCCCCCTCACGCCGCCACCTCCTCCTCGGTCGTTTCCACCCTTTTCCTCGCTATAGAGGGGACAACCGTGGAAACGGCGCTGGCGGGGGAGGCGTTGATGGCCTCGCAGACGCGCTGGGCGCTGACCACCCCGTCCTCGTGGAAGCCCCAGCCCCAGTAGGCGCCGCAGTAGTGGGTGCGGTTGGCCGCGCCCGAGATCTCGGCGTGGCGGGCCTGGGCGGCGACGCCCTCCTTGGTGTAGACCGGGTGGTCGTAGGAGATGCGGCGGATCACCATGGCGGGATCGATTTCCCCGCCCCGGTTGAGGGTGACGAAGTAGTGCCGGCGCGAGCTCAGCTTCTGCAGGTTGTTCATCCAGTAGGTGACGGTGGTCCCCTGGGCGGGCCTCTCGCCGAGGTGGAAGTTCCAGCTCGACCAGGCGGCGCGGCGGCGCGGCATCAACGAGGCATCGGTGTGGAGGACGGCTTCGTTTGCCTGGTAGGGGATGGCGCCGAGGATCTGACGCTCGGCCTCGCTCGGATCGGCGAGCATCGCCAGCGCCTGGTCGGAGTGGGAGGCGATCACGACCCGGTCGAACTCCTCGCTCTCACAGCCATCGGCCTCGATCCGCACTCCATCGGAGAGGCGCTCGATCCGCCGCACCGGCGCCCGCAGCCGCACCCGGTCACGCCACGGCGTGACGATCGCCTCGACGTAGCTGCGCGAGCCGCCGCTGACGGTCCGCCACTCGGGACGGTTGCGGAGGCTGTACATGCCGTGGTTCTCGAAGAACTCGGCCATGAAGCTGGCCGGGAAGCTCCACATCTGCTCCGGGTCGGCGGACCAGACGGCGGAGGCTTGGGGGACGATCAGCCGCTCGACGAAATGGCGGGAGAAGCCCTGCTGCTCGAGCCAGTGCCCGAGCGAGGGCGCGGTCCCGTTCATCCCGATCAGCGCCCGCGCCTCGCGGTTGAAGCGCCGCCAGTCGCGCAGCATCCCGAGGAAGGTCGGGCTGAGGAGGTGGGCGGGGCGGGCGAAGAGCCCCCAGGGCGTGCCGGAGTACTCGAAGCGGCCGCGACCGTCGGAGACAGAGAAGCCCATGTGGGACTGCTGGCTCGCGACCCCGAGCTCCCCCAGCAGCGCTTCGAAGTTGGGGTAGTTGCGGTCGTTGAAGACGATGAAGCCGGTGTCGATCCAGTGCGTCCCGTCCTCGGCCTCGACCGGCACCGTGTGGGTGTGGCCGCCGATCCGGTCGCTTGCCTCGTAGACGACAATCTCGTGCTCGGGCACCAGCTTGTGGGCAGCCGTCAGCCCCGAGATACCGGTTCCGACGATCGCGATCCTCATCGGCCTTTCCCTACGAGGGAAGCGGCCGATCGGTTGCATCGGATCTCCAAACCAGTAGTCGGTTACCCGTAGGGGAGATAGAGGATGCGGCCGCCGAGCAGCTCGGTGACGGTGGCGAAGCGGTAGCCGCGGCCGCGCAGGGTGTCGATGATGCGCGGCAGCGCGGCGAGGGTCTCGCCCCGCGGGCCGCCGCCGTCGTGCATGACGACGATCGAGCCGGGCTGGACGTGGCCGACGACGTTGGCGTAGATCGCCTCGCTGCCGGGGTTGGACCAGTCGCGCGGGTCGACATCCCAGTTGACGGTCCGCATCCCGAGGCTGCCGGCGGTGGCGACGATGCCGTCGTTCACCCCGCCGCCGGGCGGGCGGAAGAGGCAGGGCTGGAAGTGGGTGTAGGACCGGATCCGCGCGGCGGCGCCGGCGATCTGCGCGTAGTCGGGGAATTCGACGTGGTCCATCGTATGGTCGCCGATCTCGTTGCCCTGGGCGAGGATCTGCCGCATCGCCTCCGCGTGTCCCGGCATCGCCTGGCCGACCTCGAAGAAGGTCGCGCGCACGTTCTTCTCGCGCAGGACGCCGAGGAAGTCGTCGGTGTAGTCGCTGGGGCCGTCGTCGAAGGTGAGGGCGACGACCTTGCGGTTGCGCGGCCCGTTGGTGACGAGCCCGGCGCTGCCGCCGGTGCAGCCGACGGCGCGGACGGGGCGGAGGCGGATGCTCTTGGTGTTGCCGACCGGGAAGGAGTGGATGCAGCGCCGAACGACCTTGCAGCCGTTGCTCTGCAGGACGATCCACTCATAGCTGCCGGGGGAGAGGCCGGCCTCTGCCGGCTCCAGCGCGACCACGAGCTTGTCGGGGCTCGGGCGCTTGACCTTGGCCGGCGCGCTGCCTTTCTCCAGCAGCTTCCCGTTTTCGCCGAGAACGACGAACCCGACCCGCCGGTGGGGCTTGCGGCCGCCGAGGCAGAGCAGGCGCAGGCCTTGGCGCCTGGAGCCGCTGAGGCTGAGACAGAGGAAGCGGGCCTGGGCTCGCCGCACGTCCGGCCGCGCCACAAGCTTCGCCAGCGCCACCGGCTTCGCCGTCCGCACCGTGAAGACCAGCTCCTTCCCCGCCTGGAAGAGGTCGGCGTGCTCGAGCCGCTGGCGCCGGGCGCTCGCTCCGGCCGGGGCGAGCAGCAGCACGCTCGCGGCGAGGGCGGCGGCGCACAGGATCTTGCGGGAGGGAGTCATAGGCGGGTGGGGACCAGCGGCTTGCGCGAGGCTGTCGATGTTAAGCCGGGCGGGGCGGATTCGAACGAGCCGCAGCGTCCCGGCAACTACCGTGTTCAGAGCAGACGTGAGTCACCCACCTGGCAGCAGACGCGGCGCGCTGGCGCTGCGAAGCGCGCTTGCCGCATGCGCGGTGGGCATTCTTGCCGCGCTTGCCGTGGCCGCGCTCGCGACCTCGGCGCCGGCCGAGACCGGCGGTGCCGGCCAGATCGAAAGCGGCGGCAACGTCAGCAACTCGGCCTTCGATCGGCAGGGGATGTGGGTCTGGTACGTCTCCCGCTCGGAGGCCGGCAGCGTCGGCGCGATCATCGCCCGCGCCAAGCGCAACGACGTCGGCACGGTCTACATAAAGGCGGGTGACGGCGGCGGCGCCTGGAGCCAGTTCAGCAAAGGCCTCGTCCAGGCCCTGCACCGCGGCGGCCTCAGCGTCTGCGCCTGGCAGTTCGTCTACGGCGACAACCCCGTCGCCGAGGCCAGGGTCGCCGCCGCCGCGGTGAAAAAGGGCGCCGACTGCTTCGTGATCGACGCCGAGGCCGACTACGAGGGCAAGTACGCGGCGGCGGACCGTTACGTCCGCGCCCTGCGCGCGCGCATCGGCGACGCCTACCCGCTCGGCCTCGCTGCCTTCCCCTACGTCGACTACCACCCATCCTTCCCCTACTCGGTCTTCTTCGGGCCGGGGGGCGCCACCTACAACCAGCCGCAGATGTACTGGAAGACGATCGGCACCTCGGTGCGGACCGTCTTCGAGCACACCTACCTCTACAACCGCATCTACGGCCACCCGATCTACCCCCTCGGCCAGACCTACGAAGCGCCGGGCAACGCCGCGATCAAGCTTTTCCGCCGCTTTTCCGCCAGCTACGGCGGGCTGCCACCGAGCTGGTGGTCATGGCAGGAGACCAATGGCCAGGAGTGGGGGGCGGTCGGCGCCGACAGTGCCCTGCAGCCGGTCACCGGCTACCGCCTCGAAGTCGTCCACCCGCTGCTGAAGCGCAAAAGCAGCGGCGACATGGTCGTCTGGGCGCAGGAGCACCTGGTCGCCACCGGCGCCGACCTGCCGATCACCGGCATCTTCGGTCGCCAGACCGCGCGCGCCGTCCGCTCCTTCAAGGAAGCCCGCGGCCTGCCGGCAAACGGCATCATCGACACCGACACCTGGAACGCGCTCCTCGCCTTCACGCCCTACCGCCCACGCTGGACCGCCGCCGGCGCGAGCTCATCGGCCACAGGCCGTGCCAAGCCGGCGACCCGCCCGCTATCGGCGAGCCTGCCGGCAAAGGCCTACGAGATCCCGTCGGACCAAGGGTCTCGCTAGTTCGTCTGTTCCTTTTTGGTCCTAACCCCCGAAAAGGAACAGACGAATGGGTCGGTTAGGCGCTGATCCGCGTCGTCAGCCGGCCGAGGGTCGGCGAGGAGATGACGATCTCGTCACCGTCGGTGAGCCAGACGCGGGGGTTGCGGCCCATGCCGACGCCCTCGGGGGTGCCGGTGGAGACGATGTCCCCGGGCTCGAGCGTCATCAGCTTCGAGAGCTGGGAGACCAGCTCCGGGACGCTGAAGATCAGGTCGTCGGTGGCCCCGTTCTGCATCTCCTCGCCGTTGAGGGTGAGGCTGATTCCGATCGCGTCGGCCGGCCCCGCCTCGTCGGGCGTGACCAGGTAGGGCCCGCACGGCGCCGAGCCGTCGAAGACCTTGCCCGGCATCCACTGGGGGGTGGCGCCCTGTAGATCTCGGGCCGAGAGGTCGTTTAGCAGCGTGTATCCGGCGACGTAGTCGAGCGCCTCGGCCTCGTCGACGTCCTTCGCCCGCTCGCCGATGACGAAGGCGACCTCCGCCTCGAAGTCGGTCTTCCCGGTCGGCGCCTTCACCGTCGCCCCGTCCGGCACCAGCGCGTTTGCGTACTTGGCAAAGATCGTCGGCATCTGCGGCGGCTCCGTGACCCCAACCTCGGCCGCGTGCTTGCGGTAGTTCAAACCAATGCAGACGATCTTCTCCGGATCCGGAATCGGCGCCAGCAGCTGTATCGCGGAGTGGGGATGCGAGGGAGCGCCGGAGTCGCCAAGCCGGCCCCGCAGCTCGTCGACCTTTCCGTGCTCGATGAGCTCCTTGAGGCTCCCGCGGTGTGGTTCCCCGAGTAGCGCCCAGGCATCGACGACCCGGTCGTCCTCGAGCACCCCGGCTCGCGCCCCGTCGCCCGCGTCGAAGGTCAGCAGCTTCATGCGGTCGGCTATTCCAGGGCGAAGGTCGCAGCGACCGACGCTTCGACGGTCGACTTGCCTGGCTTCACCGGTGGCGCCGGAGCGTCCTTGCCCACCGGCTCAGAGGCGTTCGGGGCGGAGAAAGGCGTAACCCCGCCGCTCTCGGAGATCGTGATCGCCGGGCCGAGGGTGGCGCCGGCGGCCGCAGCCAGCAGCCCGGCCTTCGTCCTCGCCTTCTCCAAAGCTTCGACGAGGGCGGCGTTGTAGGCGGTTTCCCGATCGCCGACGAAGAACCTGGGTCCCCGAGTGCTCGTCGCGCCGGCCGCGACGCCCGCCGCCACCAGGTCACCCGCGCCCTCCGGGCTGTGGGTGACGACGGTGACTCCCTCGCTCGCCCGGTAGACGGGCCGCTTGCCGCGCTTGACCCGCCGCACCGAGATCGAGCCGGTGGTGACGTCACCAGTCCCGACACCCGGAATGCGCTGCGCCGCTGCGATCACTGCCTGCACGCGCACCGCGACGATGCGAAGCGCGGCGGCGCGGCCGGGCCGTTCCTTGCTCACTGCGAAGTGGACTTCGGCGGCGTCGTTCGGCACCTGACGTTCGACGGTCGCATTGACGCTCACCGTGCGGTCGATCGCCCCGGCGGCGGCCGGCGCGATCAGGCCGACGGCGATGAAGAGCAGGAAGGCGAGGCGGCGCATCCCTGCGGATCATCGCACCTAGGCGCTCACGGGCTCCGGTTCCGGCTCGACCTCGAATCCGGTGTCCACCAGGGTCTCGCGTTCGATGTCGCTCTCACGCACCAGCCACAGCGCCAGCACCGCGCCGGCGAAGGAGAGCAGCGCCCCGAGTACAAGGATCTCGTTGAGGCCGTGGACGAACCCCTGTTCCGCAGCGTTCCGCGCTGCGTCCTGAGCGCCAGCCGGCAGTCCGGAGACCGCCTGCGGCAGCGCCCCAGATGAGGTTGCCTCGACCAAGTTGCGCGCCTGGTCGCCATCCAGGCTGCCAGCCGCCACCTCCTGCGTCTTCGAGGCCCCGGCGCCGAGGAAGATCGCGCCCCAGGCGGCGATCCCGACCGCGATCCCGACCTGGCGGAAGGTGTCGTTGATCCCTGCTGCCATGCCGCTCTGCTCTTTCGGCACCACGCTGAGCGCGACGTCGGCGATCACCGGGTTCAGCAACCCGACGCCGATGCCGCTGATCAGGAAGCCGAGCAGCAGCGCGGTCCACTCCGAGTCCAGCTGCAGGCCGGACATCAGCAGCAGGCCCAGCCCGGTCAGCGCCAGCCCCGCCGCCATCAGGTAGCGGGCCTGGATTTTCGCCAGCGCCATCCCCGAGAGCGGCGCGACGATGAACGAGGCGACCGTGATCGGGAGGTAGCGCAGCCCGGCTTCGATCGGCGAGAGGCCGAGGAAGCTCTGCAGGTAGAGCGTCAGGTAGAGGAACAGCGCGAACATCGATCCCGAGACCGCGAAGGCCGCGAGCTGGACCCCGGTGAAGGCGCGGCGGCGGAAGAAGCCGAGCGGCAGCATCGGCTCGGCGACCCGCCGCTCGATCGCGAAGAACGCCATCAGCAGCACCGCTGCGGCGGCGAAGAGGGAGACGATCGGGGCGCTGCCCCAGCCCTCGTCGTTGCCGCGGACCAGCGCCAGCACCAGGACGAAGAGCGCGCTCGAGAAGGTGACGAGGCCACCCCAGTCGATCCGCGTCGCGTTCGGGTCGCGGGACTCGGCGACCTTCCAGTAGGTGACCGCGATCGCGGCCAGCCCGATCGGCACGTTGATGAGGAAGACCGACTCCCAGCCGAGGCTGTCGGTGAGGACGCCGCCGACCAGCGGGCCGACCGCAACCGCCATCCCGATCGTGCCGCCGTAGATCCCCATCGCCATCCCGCGTTCGGGGCCGCTGGGGAACTCCTGGGCGACCAGCGCCAGGGAGACGGCGAACATGATTGCCCCGCCGACGCCCTGCAGGCCGCGGGCCAGGTTGAGGAAGGTCGGGTCCGGCGCCAGCGCGCAGAGCAGCGAGGCGACGGAGAAGATGCCGAGCCCGATCGCGAAGACGCGGCGGCGGCCGAGCCGGTCGGCGAGCGAGCCGGCGGTCAGCACCAGCGCCGCCAGCGAGAGGGCGTAGGCGTCGATCACCCACTGCAGGTCGGTGAAGCTGCCGCCGAGGTCCTGCTGGATCGCGGGCAGTGCCGTGTTGACCACGGTGATGTCGAGCAGAAGCATGAAGGTGGCGACGCAGACCGCGCCGAGCGTCCACCACTTGCGGTTGGCGACGCCGGGGGAGTTGGCCGTCGCGAGGGTCGAATCCATTTGAGGTCTCCTGGTCATCGAGTACAATTCGTAAGGTAACCTGGTCAGGCTTCCTTACAACACGGCGACCTTATCAGGCTCCCTGACGAAATGACTCCCGGCTCGAAAGATACGACCAACTGGATCCCCCTCCCGGGGCTGCTCGACATCGCCTCCGAGGCGCTCTTCGCCGAGTTCCGGATCGAGCTCGAGCGCTCGGAGTTCGGCGACATTCGCCCCACGCACGGCTGCGTCTTCCGCTTCGTCCAGGGCGAGGGGCTGCGGCTCACCGACATCGCCGAGCGGGCGAAGCTGACCAAGCAGTCGGTGGGGGAGATCGTCGACGACCTGGTCGAGCGGGGGTACGCGAAGCGCATCCCCGCCCCCGACGACCGGCGGGCGAAGCTGATCTGCCTGACCGAGCGCGGCGAAGCGGCCCAGGCCCACGGGCGCAAGCTCTTCGCCAAAGTCGAGAAGCGCTGGGCCGAGCGCTACGGGGCGGAGCAAATCGCCGCCCTGCGCGAGCTGCTGGAGGAGATCGCCGCCGTCGAGGCGCCGTTCGCCGTCCCCGAGCTCGCCCACGCCGCACCCGCGGCCGTCTGACCCAGCAGGGAAACGGCCCACCCGCGCCGAATCCCCCCGCATCGTGCCGCTCGACCTGCGATCAACCGAGAAGCTGCTCGAGGGCCTCGTCGTCCTCTTCTATGTCGCCCTGGGCCTGGCCCTGCTGGCGACGCTGATGGGCTCTCCCGGCTGGGGCTTCCTCTTCCTCCTGCTCGGCTCCGCCGGCCTCGTCGCCCGCACCGCCCTGGAAATCCAGCAGCGCCAACCCGGCCGCCCCTCCCAAAGCCCGCCGCCCCCCGCCAACCGCTAGATTTGCCACCCGGGCCGCTCCAGCCGGCCCATCCCGAAGCACCCCTCGGGGGCGTAGCTCAGTTGGTTAGAGCGCCGGCCTGTCACGCCGGAGGTCGCGGGTTCGAGTCCCGTCGCTCCCGCTTCTTCAGACGAAAGGACCTGGCTGAGCGCTACTTCAGTCGAACATGCCGACGCGCTCTTCCATTTCCTTCCTGACTTCCCGAAACCTGGGAATGGTCGTATACCTCAGGTCCTCATCCTCGTCCTCGTTCAAATCGCCGGTCGACGCGCGGAGCGCGAGGCCGAACACCTCCTGGCGACCGTCCGGCGGGACATCGTCCTCTCGCACGATGTAGAGATAGGTTGCCAGCAGCAACTCCCATACCCCAGCCTCGTTACCGGGGCGAAGGTCGCGCTGGAAGTTCAACACCGTGTCCGCAAACGGCAAGGGATACACATCGTAAGCAGCCTCATGTATGAGGAGTAAGCGAAGCATCAGTGGCTTTGGAAGCGTTACGTGCCGTGGCGGAGTCTCGAGCAATATCTGCTCCAAGGGGATTTTCTCAATTGGAAGGCTCCGAAGACGCCTCTCGTAGGCTGCACGGCGAGCGAGATCTTGGAAGATGTCGGGACGTACCTCTTTCAAGACTTCCAGCGCCAACCTGTCAACGCCGGTGGCGGTAAGGGCGTATTTGTCCGCTAGTGGAGGGCTGAATGCCGCGACCTCCTTATGCGTCACGTCGCGCCACACGGGAATCACGACGGCGGTCCTGGTCAGCTCGCGAGTCGTTAG
This sequence comes from Solirubrobacterales bacterium, assembly GCA_033856415.1. GTDB lineage: Bacteria > Actinomycetota > Thermoleophilia > Solirubrobacterales > 70-9 > VAYN01. The sequence continues at coordinate 22,252 of JAWVFA010000010.1, forward strand.
GCCGCGCCGCTCGTAGTTCGGCCAGGGCTTGCCCAGGAACGCTTTGCTGAGGATCAGAAGTCCGTATGCAGAATTGGCAAGCCCTCGGTCTATGGATTCAATGAGGCTGGCACCGGGTTTGAGCTGGAAATCGTCGTACCACACGCTTGCACCGAGTTCCTCGAGCCGGCCTGCTAGGGGTCTGACGAAGTCGTCCTTATCCTCCGAGGCGTGTGCGATGAAGAGATCCCATTCGGGAGCATCAGGTAGCGGCGACATAAATCTCCTTATTCAAGGGCTCGAGCGGGAAGGTGGTTACCACCGTGCTGAGAAGCTGGGTGGGCCCGAGGATCTTTCCTCGGCCGTTGATCCAGAGCTCTCGCTCGATCGCGGTGTCGTGGGCGGAGGGTCGGCGGTATTTGCCGTTCAGGTGCGCCAGGGATTCGAATAGGGGGCCGAGTTTCTTGGGTTTGTGGCCTTTTGCCTGGAGGGTGTCCGCGAGGAGGAGCCAGAGCGCCCCTTGGCTCTCGTCGTTGGCTTCGGAGAGGAGCTCGGCCAGCTTTTTGTCCTGGTTTTTCTCTTTCGCCCGCATCAGCTCGACAGCTTTGCGGAGGTCGTAGATGCCGGTACCCAGCGGCGGGTGGCTGGGGACTGCAGGCGCCTCCGTGGCGCCCTGTCCGTCGCCGCTCGCCTCCGCCAAGGGGACGAAGAGGCGGCGATTTAGCTCGCGCTCGCAGGCGCTGCAGAGCACCAGGAGCGGTCCGGAGAAGTCCGTGTCCTGCCCCAGGTTCAGGGCATACATCTCCGAGGAGACGAGCATCAGGCGGGACTCCACCTCGAGCGCTGCCCATACCTCGGACGTGAAGGAGGAGCGCGTGGTCTCCTCGACGGTCTGCCGCTGCTTCGGGTGACGCGCGGCGTAGCCGGCGGCGATCTTCCGCTGCAGGAAGGCCTGTCCGGCGGTGGCGGCCTCGTCGAGTTTGGCGCCCTGGGCGATCGCCTCCAGCTCCAGCGCCGTCGCTTCCTCTTCGACCTTGCGGCTGGGTTCGCCAAGCAGCTCGGCGACCAGGTCGGTGAGGGCGCCCACCGCCTGACGGCTCGCTTCGACCAGGGCCGGATCGACCCCCGCCAGGACCAGGGTGCCGTCGCCCTCCTCCTCGCCGCTGCCCGACTCGAGCCGTCCCGTCCTCGCGGAGCCGGGGGTGTAGTAGGCGAGGAAGCCGGCCGGCCCGGGCTTGGGCCGTAGCTGCTCGAAGTACCCCAGCATCTTGTAGACGGCTTCGCTCGGGAGGTTCTGGGGGTCGCCGGCAGCCTCGGGCAACGGCTCGGACCGCCGCAGCTTCGCGTCGACGATCAGGTAGCGGGTCAGATCCGGGGTGACCAGCCGCAGGACGAGGTCCGGTTTCGCCCCAAGGGGATTTGCCGCTCCCTGCAACTTCCACCGTCCCTGGATCCCGATCGTTTTCGCGTCGCGCTGGACGAAGAGCTCGACCCGGCCGCGGGAGGTCTTCCAGACCGCCTGCGGTTTGGCGTCCCGTTCCCACAGCGGCCTCACCTGCCCGTCCTTCGGAGGGCCGTACTTCTCTTCAAAACCTTGGGCGACCAAGCTCAGCAGCCAAATCTCGAACAGGCGGGCGTCGAAGTCCTCGTCGTAGAAGGACCAGCGCTGCGAGTCGGGCTTGGCGGTGCTGCCCGAGACGAAATCCGCCAGCCAGCGAAGCAGGATCCGGTAGGGGTCCGGGTGGGCGATCTCTCGCCGTTCGAGCCGCCGCTCCACCTGCTCACCCAGGCGCTCGAGATGCCGCCGGTCGGCATTCCTTCGCCCCTCCGATCGCAGCTCAGCTAGCAGCGGCAGCTGTTGGAGCCGGGCCAGGGCCGCTTGGATCTCGCCGATCTCGCGCCGCTCCGGACCGGCTTTCGCGATCACGTGCCGCGGCGCTTTCGCCAGGCCCTGGAGGAGCGCCTCGAGCGCGGCCGCGCCCAGCAGGTTCTCGGGCGTCGCCAGCTGGCGCCCGACCTGGTGGATCGGGTAGCGGCGGGGGCTCTCGACCTGGCCGCGCCCGCGCGCGTAGCGGGCCACGTCGAGCCGCCCGGAGAGAACACCGACCGAATACTCCGACCGCCGCCCGTAGCGAAAGCTCGGCTGCTCGACCAGCCGCTCGAGGATCTCGATCAGCTCGCGACCGAGGGCGAGGAGGACGCGCAGCCGTACGGCCTGGGCCAGCTCCCGGTCGGCCTCCGCTTCGGCGCTGACCGCGGACTGCGTCCGCAACTGCCAGGTATCGGCGGCGGCGAAGTAGGTCGCCAGCAGCGGCAGCGAGTCGGCGATCGCCTGCTGCCGCGCCTCGGCCTCGAACAGCCCCTTCATCTACTTGTGCGTCAGTTGCGGCTTGCGAACGACCTTGATCGCGCGGAGCGAACGCTCGAGCGGCGAACCGACGAGGTGGGTTTCGATCGCCTCCAGCTGCTCTTCGGTCAGAGCCGTCGTCTGCTTGATCACGGAGGTGACAACCGCGTGGTCGACGGCCTCGGTCAGGTCGTCGGGTTTGGGCTCGCTCATCGCCCGGATCACGGTGCTCCGCATCGCCTCGCTCAACTGGGCGGAGCCGATCGGCCAGCGCGGTCCGTCGGTGCTCCAGCGCAGGAATGCGACCAGCCCGCCGAGCAGGCTCATCGCGTTTTTGACTCGCTCTTCGACGAGCAGCTCCTCGACCGCGTCTTCGAGGTCCGCTGCGGCGACGTCTCCGTAGAGGCGGATGAAGCGATAGGCCGCCTGCCGGGTCACCTGCGCCACCTCCGCCTCGATCTGGTTCTCGGCCGGGACGTCGACGTGGACGAACTCGAACCGACGCTGCAGCCCCTGCGAGAGCTGGGTGACGAAGGCGGTGTCGACGTCGTTCATCGTGCCGAGGATCCGGAACCTCTCGGGCAGGGTGATCGCCGTGCGACCGGGGGAATCCTCGAACCAGAGCTCGATCCTGCGCTTCTCGACCTGGTCGGCGCCGAGGGCGGTGTAGGCGGGACCCATCGCTTTGTCGATGTCGGCCCGCGAGAGCTCGTCGATCGCGAGCCAGTGCGCCTGCGGCGATTTGCCGCCAGCGAGGTGCGCCTCGATCGCCGCACCGCAACGTAGCGCGGCCCGCGGGATGTTCCCCAGCCAGGGCTCGAGCACCTCCTTGCCCTCGCCGTCGCGGCCGGGGCGCAAGCCGCCGATCACCTCGTACGTGCTCCAGTCGGGAGTGCCGGTCTCGACGGTGATCTCGCACTCGAAAGCCTGCGCCAGCAGGCCGGCGAGGCACGTCTTGCCGGTGCCGGGCGGGCCGTGGAGGACGAGGTTCCCGTTCAGCAGCGCCACCACCGCTTGCTCGACCAGGTCGTTGGCGTCGGGGAGGACGAGCATCTTCTGCTCGACCAGCTCCAAGGTCTTCTCGACGAGCTCCTGCACCCCTGGGTTCAGGAGCGGGGCATTGGCCACCTCGTCGGAGAGCTTGTAGTCCGCGGGCCCGTCGTCGGAGGGCGGCGGGTCGCCGAGTAGATCGAGTACTGCCTTCTCCGCCTCGTCGCTGATCGGTTTCGGTTTCGCCATCTCCCCGTCCCTGCTCGAAAAACTTGTGGCCGGGAAGGCTAGACGCTGCGAGCCTCAGCGGGCGTAGCGCTGCGGCAGCTCGAGGTCCTTCAGGTACTTCTCCGTCTTGCCGTCTTGGTCCTCGAACATCAAGCTCATCGCCCGGCAGAAGACGATCCTCGACTTGGCTCGACGGCTGGGATCCAGCACCCCTTTTAGCTTCGACAGCGCTCCCTCTGCGGCCGGCGAGTCGTAATCCCGGCGGTGCATCCTGTCCCAGGGAAACGACAGGGCCGCTTCCCCCTCTTCGCGGATCGGGACCCAAGGGTTGAAGCCGCCGACTCCCTGGTTTACGTAGGAGAGCAACATCAGCGTCTCCCGGCCCTCGTCGCTGAAGAGTTCCTCCTCGTCGAAGACTCGGCGGACGTCCCACCAGAAGCCCAGCATGCCGCGGAAGCCGCCTGCGTCCTGCGCCGCCCCCTCCTGGAGGAGCGCCAGGGCAAGCGGGAGCTCGTACTCCCACTCCGCGGGCAGGTCCCGCCAGCGCTCGAGTACCGCCTCGCCGAAAGGAGTGAGCGCGTTTTCCGTGCGATCGACGAGGCCCTCGTCGCCCAAGTCGGTGAATGCCTGCGGGTTCCGTCTTTTGCCGGGGATCGGTTTCCCAGCTTTGATCGTTACAAGCCAATCTTTTGCCTGCGTCGAGAGCGTCCTCCACGACGATCCAAAGGGATCGAGCTTCTGGCCGGTCGCGACCTTGCCCCCTCCCGCGACCGCGAGCAGCCACTGCTCCCACTGCGGGTTCTCCAGCGCGTCCCAGCCCATCAGGCCTTTGCGGCGATGAAGAGGTACTCGCTCACGTTCCGCGCCTTGAAGCCGCCGTAGCTCTGGTAGTTCTGCCTGCTGACCGGCCGGATCTGCAACGACCCCGGGACGAAGAGGTCGTCCTCGAAGAACTCTTCGAGGCGGTCGATGCCGCCGGCGTTGGCCTCGGCTTTGAAGTCGTTCCAGTGGTTGCGGCCGTCGAAGTAGCTGAGGACCACGGTCTGCGTCTTGGCCCGTTCGATCAGCGTGCGGAGGGAGGGGAGGAACTGCCGCGGCTTGCAGAAGCTGGAGACGAAGTCGTCGTCGGGGTTCTGTCCGCGGACGTAGCGAAGTCCCGAGAAGTACTCCTCGGGATCGTCCAGGGTCGGGTATCGGCAGATCACGTTGGGCAGGAAGTAGTAGGCGGTGTACTGCCGGAAGTTATAGGGAGGGTCGAGGTAGAGGACCGGGTGCTCCGGCACTTCGGAGATGAATTCGAGCGAGTCGGACTCGGTTCCGATCAGGTGCTCGACCCCGGTCTCCAGCAAGCCGTCCAGGGGCGGCAGTTCGAGCCGCAACGGCCGCAGCGCACGCGGGTCGTAGCGGTCGCGCGGGAAGTCGTGGTAGGTGCCCTGCGTGTTGCTGACCCGTTCGATCGCCCGCAGGGCGATGCTGAGGATCATCGCTTCGAGCGGCGGCTCCAGCAGCCCCTCGCTGCGCCACTGCCGGACCCGGTTGAGGATTCCGTCGATGTGCCGGGCGTTGGCGGAAGAAAAGAAGCGCCTGCGTCCTTCTCGCCCGCGGGAACTGGTGAAGGCGCTCTTCCCGCCCTCCTCGCAGTAGTGGTCGAAGAAGTCGGTGCGAGCGAACTCTGGGTCCAGGCCTTCGTTACCGGGCGACTCGTCCAGGTAGAGCAGCAGGGCGAGGAGGTCGGCGGCGGCTTCGCGGTACCGGGGGTCGTCGAGGTAGGCGTACCCCTCCCGGCCTTCGTAGCTCGACAGGCCGGAGGTCGCCGCCTTGCGCAGGCGGTCGCCCTTGCTGCCGAGGAGATCGGCAACGGGAACCGGTGGGATCTGGTCGTTGAGGATGAAGGCGCGGCCGAGGACCGAAGAAAAGAGGTTGACGTCGTTCGCCGCCACTCGGTACCCGGATCGCTTCAGTCCATAGGAGACGCTGAGCGAGCCGGAGAAGACGTCGCAGACCAAGTCGCCGGGCTCTGCCCGTTCGCCCACGGCCTCGAGAATCTCGTCGAGAATCACGTTCTTGTTCCCGAGGTAGCGGCTGATCATCGGTTCTTGGCGACGATCAGGATCTCGCCGTCGGAGCGGCCCGCGACCGAGTTCCCACCGGCGTTGAACTGCCGGTACTGGAGGGGAATCTCCTTCTCGGTCACGGCGGTGAAGTGCTCGCCGACGATCTGGCGCAGCTGGGGCAGGTCGATCGACCGGCGGTTGCCGGTCTCGCCGCTGCGGCTGAAGGAGTAGCTGAGGCAGAGCAGCGCATCCGCACCGGCGGCCAGCCGGCAGAGGTCTGCAAAAGCCGCGGGCGCTTCCCGTCGCGAGCAGAAGCGGGAGTGGTGGCGCTCCGCCGGCTCGGGATAGAGCCCCCTGGTAACCGTGCCGGAGATCCGCTGCAGCGCCGGGACCCGGTACGCGTCGATGACCTCGGGCACGTGGTAGAAGCGGGAGTACTGCTGCGCGGTGTAAGGCGGGTCGGCATAGATCGCCCCGACGCCGTCGAGCTCGCCCGGTTCCCCGGCCAGTTGCTCCAGCGTGCGGGCCCGCGCCGAGTGGCCACCCTCCGGCAAGGCGCTGGCGTGGAGCGATGCGAGCCGGGACTCGAAAAGGGCGCTGAGGTCCTTGCCGCGGTCTTCGAGGATGCGCCCGCGGATGAAAGCAAGGTCCTTGCCCTCGCGGATCCGGTGGGGCTGGGCGTAGTGCTTGCCTGCCGAGAAAGCGCAGTCGGAGGCCGCCGACAACAGCGCCGTGATCAACAGCGACTCCTCCCAGTCGCCGATCTCCCCGGCCTCCACGCCCCCGTCGATCGCGCCCCGGAGCAGGTCGATCTCAAGTGCCTGCCCGAGTCCGAAGTAGGTCCCGGCGTAGTGCGCGGCAACCAAGCCGTCGCTCGGGCGCGTCCCCGGAGCCAGCCGGGAGAACAGTCCGGCCAGCTCTGCCGTCGCTCCTTCGGGGCGCCAGACCTGGGGAAGGGTCCCGCTCAGCTCCATCAACTTCTCGCCGTCTCCTGCCGCGATCGCTTCCCGCTCGAGGCTCAGCCACGGCTCCCAGGCGCCTTCCTCTCCGTCCGCGGATCGAATTTCCAGCCGCGGCGGGCCCTCGTCGTCGCCGCGGTCGACGCCCAGCAGGGCGCGGGCAAAGTGGGCGCAGTGCTCGAGCGCGTCGTAGGCCGAGACGACGTGGCCGAGCCGGGCGAGCCCCTGGGAGACGACGGAGCTGCCCGAGAAAACGTCAGCGACCGCGGCTCCCGCCGCCAGCTCGTCCTCCAGAACCTCGAGCAAGACCGGCAACGAACGGGTCTTCGCCCCTAAGAATTGGACCGGCCTGACGGCAGCCAATACGTCTGGTGAAGCTGGCGAAGCACACTGCGAGGGCATCCACCAACGATTTCATCCACAGCGGTCAGACCCGCCGTGACGGCGGGTTGCTCAGTAGCGCGGCGGCTGATCCCGGTAGGCCGGGTCCCTGACTTCGCGGCGTTCTTCGACGGGAGGCGCCTCGCCGGGAGCGAGCGGTCGGGCGCGGCGGGACCAGACGATTTCCTGGAAGAGGCCGATCAGGAGACCGACTGCGCCGGCGATCATCAGGATCACGCCGATCGTGTCGATGCTGAGGCCCTTGACGTGGATGTTGGTCGCGAACTTGAGGATCGCGCCAACCGCGATGAGGAAGATGCCTGCTCCGATGGTCATGGCGGCTGAATACCCCGGGTTTGGATCGACAAACCGCAGCGGATGGCTATCGCTCCCGAGCTTTTCCTCGCTATAGGCAGGAGAAGTGCGGAAGGGTTCAGGCTTGGAGAGACATCCAGAGACGGCGCTCGGCTTCGAGGACCCGCTCGGCGCCCTCGCCGACGGATCGCCATAGCTCCGGCCGCGGCTCATCGCTTTCGCTCGCCGCTTTGAACGCCTCCGCCAGCTCGGTCCAGCGCGCCGCCGCGTCGGCCGCCAGCGGGGCCTCCTCCCGGCCCGCCTCCGCCAGGAAGCGCGAGTACATCAGGCGGAAGCAGCCGCCACCGGTGCCGCGGCGCTCGATCACCTGGTAGGCGAAGCGGGCGCACCACTGCCAGTCCTCGACCGCCTCGGGCCAGGAGCCCGCCTCCGCCGCCAGGCGCTCCAGCGCCGGCACGCCGGCGAACTCGCCGAAGGGCGGCTCGAGCATCTCGCTAACCGCGCGCTCGATCGCCCGTGGGATCGCCGCCTCCAGCTGCTCACGGTCGACTTCGCCGGCGACCGTGAACATGTGGCCTTCCAGCGGATAGGCCGGGTGGCCGCTGTGGCGCGCCCGCGCCAGGTTCTCCAGCCGCGTCGTCTGCAGCTCCCCGAACCCGGTGTCGGATAGCCGGGCGACCTCCCCGTCGTAGCCGGCGAGCACCACCGCGTGGCCGGGGAAGTGGGCCGAGTTGCCGTAGTGGTCGAGGTGGTAGATGTCGGTCAAGAGCAGCGCCGGCCGCCCGGCGTCGACCGTCGCGCGCGCCGCCTCCCAGGCCGCCTCGCCGTCGGACTCGGCGAAGGTCCGCAGCTCCAGCGCCGCCCCGGTCAGCTCGCGAAAGGTCTCCTCGAGCCTCGCCGTGCGGCCGTTGAACCAGCGGCTGGGCGAGCCGTCCTCGAGCGCCAGGTAGTAGAAGCCGGCTCCGGCGCCGAGGCCGAAGGCCATCTCCTCGCTGATCTCGACCCCGTGGAAGGCGAGCAGGTTGCGCAGCGCGGTCGAGCCGCAGTGGTTGCCGGGCGTGTGGACGTAGCCGGGGACGGAGGTCATTCCCAATATTGTCTCGCGCCGATGGAGGAACTGGATCTCAAGCTCTTGCGCTGGATGCGCACCCACGGCCACTCGCCCGGCCTGCAGGGCGCCGCCATCGCCCTCGGCAAATTCGGGAACAACGCCCTCCTCTGGATCCTGCTCGGCGGCGCGCTGGCGATCATCGACAGCTCGCGCTGGGAATCGTGGCTGATCTGCGCCCTCCTCGGGCCATTTGCGATCGGCGTCAACTACGTGATCAAGCTCAGGGTGAAGCGGGAGCGGCCGAAGCTCGAGGAGGACCTGCCGCCGCTCGGCGGTGCCCCCACCTCGCTCAGCTTCCCCTCCGCTCACGCCACCTCCTCCTTCGCGGTGGCGACGGCGATGACCCGGGTCGACCCGGCGATGGCCGGCGCCTTCGTCGTCGCCATCGCGCTGTCGCTCGGCCGTCCCTACCTCGGCATGCACTACCCATCCGACGTCCTCGCCGGTGCCTTCATCGGCGTCGTCCTGGGCCTGGTCGTCCCGCTCTCCTTCTGATGGGAACCGCGCGATGAAGGTCGGGATCGTCGGGCTGCCAAACGCCGGCAAGTCGACCCTTTTCAACGCCCTGACCAAAGGCGGCGCCCAGACGGGCGACTACCCGTTCACGACGATCGAGCCCAACGTCGCCGTCGCTCAGGTGCCCGACGAGCGGCTGGAGAAGGTCGCCGAGACCGTTGGCAGCTCCGAACTCGTGCCGGCGAAAATCGACTTCCACGACATCGCCGGCCTGGTCAAAGGTGCCTCCGAAGGGGAGGGGCTCGGCAACCAGTTCCTCGCCTCGATTCGCGAGACCGATGCGATCTGCCACGTCGTCCGCTGCCACACCGAATCCGAGGTGCCGCATCCCGACGGCCGCGTCGACCCGCTCGCCGACATCGAGACGATCGAGACCGAGCTCGTGCTCGCCGATTTCGACCAGGTCGAGCGCCGGCTCGGCCGCGTCGGCAAGCAGGCGAAGTCCGGCGACGCCGAGGCGATCGCCGAGCACGGCTGGTTGACCGCGGTGCACGAGGCGCTCGCCGCCGGCCGCCCGGCGCGCAGCATCCCCATCCCCGACGCCGCCCCGGACGCCGCCCAGAACCTACAGGCGCTGACTACCAAGCCGATCCTCTACGTCGCCAACGTCGACGAGGGGGACGCGGAGGCTCCCGAAGCCGTCGTCTCCCACGCCAACTCGGTCGGTGCCGGGGTGGTCGCGGTCAGCGCCCGGATCGAGGGCGAGCTGGCCGAGCTCGACCCCGCCGAAGCCGACGAGATGCGCGAGTCCTACGGCGTCGAGGGCTCCGGCCTAGCCCGCCTCGTGCGCGCCGCCTATGACCTGCTCGAGCTGATCACCTTCTTCACCGCCGGCGAGGGCAAGGAGGCCGTCGCCCGGCCGCTGCGCCGCGGCGCGACCGCCCTGGAGGCGGCAGGAACCATTCACACCGAGATCATGGAAGCGTTCATCAAAGCCGAAGTGATCGGCTGGCAGCAGCTGGTCGAGTGCGGCGGCTACGCCCCGGCCCGTGACAAGGGGCAGCTGCGGATCGAGGGCCGCGACTACCTCGTCGCCGACGGCGACGTGATCACGATCAAGGTCTGAGCGCCCGGCGACGTTAGGGCTGAGACCTGACCGCCCCGCCGATCGGTGCTGCATCGGGGCGGAACCCGTCAGGCCTCAGCCACCCTTGTGGATAGAGGTGGCGGGGTAGGTGTGCCCGCATCCGCTGAACTGCATACGCATCACCTCCTTCCCTCGCCGGAAGCGTCCTTCACGGCGACATATGGGTTCCTATTACTTCGACCGGCCCTAGTAAAGGGCTCTAGCTAGCCATTTTCCCGCATCGTCCGAGCATTTATGCCCTAATGTGATCGCTCCTGTGATGTCGAACAATCGAAAGGGTCAGGGGATGGAGGAGGAGAAGCGGGTCGAGGGGAGGAAACCCAGCGAGACCATCTGCAACGCCCTCAAGCACCCGGTCCGGGTGCGGATCCTCGAAGTTCTCAACGAAGGCCCGCGCAGCCCCAGCCAGTTCGTCGAGGAAGGGCTGATCCCGAGGCGGAGTTACAACAGCTACCAGCAGGCTCTCTCGCTCGCCTCCTACCACTTCCGCGAGCTGGAGAAAGAAGGCTGCCTGGAGATCGTCGAATCGATCCCGCGGCGCGGCGCGGTCGAGCACGTCTACCGGGGGCTGGCGCGCGTCTTCGTCAACGACGAGGAATTCGAGGAGATGGACCCGCCGAGCCGCCGCCAGCTCTCGCGCATCTCCCTGCAGGGGATGATCGCCAGGGCCGACCGGGCGATCGCCGAAGACACCTTCGACGCGCGCACCGACCGCCACCTGACCTGGATGCCGATGCAGCTCGACGAGCGTGCCTGGGGAGAAGTGATCGCCACCTTGGCGGCGACCTTCGCCGAGATGACCCGGATCCGCAGCGACGCCAGCGACCGGATCGCCGCCTCGGGCACCGAGGTGATCCCGGCGACGGTGGCGATGCTCGGATTCGAGTCGCCGCCACCGCCGCCGTTGCGAGGCGACTGACTAGAGTCCTCCGCATGGAGGAACGAGCTCGGTATCCCGAGGTCGCCGCCAAGGCCGGCCACTACGAGAGCTTCTACATCAAGGCCTGCCGGCCCGACGGGGGGCAGGGGGTGTGGATCCGCCACACCGTCCACAAGCGCCCGAACGCAGAGCCGAACGGATCGATCTGGTTCTGCCTCTTCGACCGCTCCGCGCCGGCGCCGCGGGCGACCAAGGTGACGGTGCCGGCCTCCCAGCTCGACACGCCCGCCGGCGACTGGATCCGCGTCGCCGACGCGACCATCGGTCCGGGTCGCGCCGAGGGCTCGATCGACACCGACGCGCTAAGCGCCGCCTGGTCCTTCACCTTCGCCGGCGACGCCGAACCCTGCAAGTACCTGCCGGCCGACTGGCTCTACAAGGCGCCACTGCCGAAAACCAAGTTCCTGGCGCCGTTCCCCGACGCCCGTTTCCAGGGGCGGCTGGAGATCGACGACGAACCGTTCGAGCTGAGCGGCTGGCCGGGGATGATCGGCCACAACTGGGGTACCGAGCACGCCGAGCGCTGGGTTTGGCTCGAGGGCACCGGCTTTCCCGACGCGCCCGGCACCTACTTCGACGCCGGCGCCGCCCGCGTCCGGCTCGGCTCCCGGACCAGCCCCTGGATCCCCTCCGGGATGCTCGTACTCGACGGCGAGGCGCACCGGCTCGGCGGCCTCGGCGCGATCCGTTCGGCCCGGATCGAGGAGCAGCCGACGGTCTGCAGCTTCTCCCTGCCCGGCAAGAACATCGTCGTCCACGGTCGTGTCGCCGCGCCGGAGAAGGACTTCGTCGGCTGGGTCTACGCCGACCCACAGGGTCCCGAGCACCACACCGTCAACTGCTCGGTCGCCGACCTCGAGCTGACTGTCGAACGCCCCGGAATGCCGCCGCGCGAGCTGACCCTGCCCGGCGGCGGCGCCTACGAGCTGGGGATGCGCGAGACCCCAGGCCGCCAACAAGACCACGGCATCCCGATCCAGCCGTACCCCGACGGCTAGGCGCTTTTGCGAACCAGGGGGACGGAAAAGCGCCTCGGCTTGGCTGGGGCGCGGCGGTATTGGTGGATTTGGCTCGTCGTTGCGCCGCTCGTGGCGTGGACGGTCGTGCGCGTCTTCGGCCTCGACCGCGGCGTGCCGCTGGTGCCGGTGATGGCCTTCACGCCCTACATCGCCGTCGCGGCCTTCCTCGTCGCCGGTGTGGCGCTGGCGCTGCGCAACTGGGCGGCGGCCATGGTGGCCGGGCTGGTGACGCTCCTCCTCGCCGCTGCGGTGCTGCCGCGGGCGATCGGCGACGGCACCATCGATCCCGAAGGCCGTGAGACGCTCACCGTGCTCTCGGCCAACGTCTACCGCGGCAAAGCCGATCCGGCGGCGCTGGTCGAGCTGGTCGAGCGCAACGAAGCCGACGTGCTCGCCGTGCAGGAGCTGACGCCGCGCTTCGCCCGCGGGCTGCGCGAAGCCGGAATCGGCAGGCGCCTGCCGCATGCCGTCGTCGAGGTCCGCCAGGGCGCGGCTGGCGGCGGCATCTACTCGCGGCTGCCGCTTCGCCCGATCGCCCGGGGAGCACCGACCTTCTTCCGCCAACCGCGGGTCGCGCTGCAACTCCCCGATGGCCGCGAGGCCCGGCTGGTCGACATTCACCCGCTGACCCCCGGGCGCACCGGGATCGATGTCTGGGAAGACTCGCTCGGCGACCTGCCGGCAACGGGGGAGGGGGTCCCGTGGATCCTCGTCGGCGACTTCAACGCGACGCTAGACCACTCGCGGCTGCGCGAGGTCCTCGACCGCGGCTATCGCGACGCGGGCGCCGTCGCCGGCGAGGGCCTCGTCCCGACCTGGCCGAACCGGGACCACGACCTGCCGCTGGTGATCACCATCGACCACGTTCTCGCCGACGAGCGCCTGGGGATCGTCGACTACGGGGTCGAGGACCTGCCGGGTTCCGACCACCGCTCGATCCACGCCGAGCTGGCCCTGCCCGAGACGAGCGGCTAGCCGCCGCCGACGACCTTCTCGAAGGTCATCCAGGTGTCGTAGCCGCCGAGTGCGAGTGAGAGCTGCGAGCCGGTGACCGTCGAAGTGCCGGCGGTTCCGACGAGCTTCGCGCTGACGATCCGCGGCGAGACGCCGGTCTTGACGATCACCACCTGTTTCAGTTTCCCCTGCAGGTAGGCGCCGAGCCGGGAGCTGATTTCCGGGCCGGTGAAGTTCAGCGTCCATTTGTGCAGCGGGCAGTAGTAGTCGTAAGGGTCGGGGACGCCGACCAGGTAGGGGACGGGCGAGCCGAAGACGTTGACGGCGCTCTCGGTGTGGCCGCCCGAGCAGGCCGAGTAGAGCGTCTGGGCGACGTCGCCCCCGTACATGACGACCTGCCCGCGGGTCGCGGCGACCGCGTCGTTGGTGCGGGCGTACTCGCTTTCCAGCCCCTCGTAGACCTGGCTGCGGGTGTCGGAGTAGAGGTCGAAGCCGTTGCCGCCGACGTCGCCGGTGATCGCGATCGAGCGCACCGCCACCGCGTGGGCTTTCAGCTCCTCCGTCGGCCAGGAGGGCGGCACCTCGTTCGGCATCACCCCTTTGGCGTACTGCTCGATCGCCAGCGCGTTGACGATGTTGAGCGAGCCGGCGTCGCTTTCGGTCGGCACCGTCTCCAGGGCGCCGCGGAAGGTCCCCTGGCCGGCGATCGCGATCGTGCCGCGGCCCGCGGCCCGCAGTTTCCGCCCGCAGCTCGCGAGCCGTTTGCCACCCGAGCTGCGCAGCACCACCGAGGCGCCGTTGCGGTGCGCCTCGTAGCTGCGGTGCGGGTCGAGCCGCGCGCCGCAGGCGCTGGTCGCGCCGCTGAAGCCGACGTCGCCAGGGGAGATGTCGAGCAGGACGCGGACGACCCGCGTCTTTTCCAGCGTCCCGATGCTAGTACCCGTGTAGTAGTGGCCAAGGATGAAGCGATAGCCCTTGCCGGCCTTGGCGTAGCCGTAGGCGCCGTAGGCGCTCATCCCGACACCGTGGCCGAAGCCGCGCCCGTGGACGACCCAGCTGACGCTGGCCTGGGCGCCGAGCGGGTAGAGGGTGAGGAGAAAAGCCGCCGCCGCAAGGGCGGCGATGCAGGCACGGATTTTCTTGCTCACGCTGGCCCTGTTGATGATCTTGGACATCTCTAGGCCAACAGATTCAACGTTGCGGAGTAGCGGCCTGCACGGGCGGAGTCGTACCCTGCATGTACACGCAATTCCGAGGAGGACGCGATGGCGACGCAGACCGTAGAGGCAACCGACCACAAGCTCCTCGCCGCCGGGGAGTGGATCGAGACCGGCGAGTGGGGTGAGGTGAAGAGCCCCTACGACGGGACTGTCGTAGGGCGCGTCGCGCAGGCCGACGAAGCACTCGCCGAGCGGGCTATCGAGGCTGCGCACGAGGCCTTCGAGGAGGCTGACTTCCCCCAGCACCGGCGCGCGGCCGTGCTGGAGCGGGCGGCCGAGCTGGTCGCCGAGCGCCGCGACGCGCTGGCGGCGACGATCGCCGCCGAGGCCGGCAAGCCGATCAAGACGGCGACGGTCGAGGCCGAACGCTGCGTTTCCACGCTCGAGTTCTCCGCCGTCGAGGCGCGCAAGCTGACCGGCGGCACGGTGCCGATGGACGCCGCCACGGCTGGGGTTGGCAAGCTCGGCGTGATGCTGCGCGTCCCCTACGGGGTCGTCGGCGCGATCAGCCCCTTCAACTTCCCGCTCAACCTCGTCGCCCACAAGCTCGGGCCGGCGATCGCCGCCGGCAACGCCGTCGTCCTCAAGCCCGCCGGACAGACGCCGATCTCGGCGCTGAAACTCGCCGAGATCCTGGTCGAGGCGGGCCTGCCCGAGAACTGGCTCTCGGTCGTGCCGGGACCGGGCTCCAAGGTCGGCAATAAGATCGTCGAGCACCCGCTGACCAAGGCGATCACCTTCACCGGCTCGGCCCCGGTCGGCTGGGACATCCGCTCCAAGGTCCCGCACAAGAAGGTCAACCTCGAGCTCGGCTCCAACGCGCCGTTGATCGTCAACGACGACGGCGACTGGGAGGCGGCCGCCGACAAAGCCCAGATCCACGCCTTCTCCCACGCCGGCCAGAGCTGCATCTCGATCCAGCGGATCCTCGTCCACGAGGCCGTCGCCGACGAGTTCACTCAGCGACTCGTCGCCAACGTCGAGAAGCTGACCGTCGGCGACCCGCTCGACGAGGGCACCGACGTCGGGCCGCTGATCACCCCCGACGACCGCGACCGGGTGAAGCAATGGGTCGAGGAGGCGGTCTCCGGCGGGGCAGAGCTGCTGACCGGCGGCGAGCTGGTCGACGAGGGTCGTTGCCTGGCGCCGACGCTGCTGAAGGCGCCGCCGAAAGAGGCCAAGGTCTGGTGCGAGGAGATCTTCGGTCCGGTGGCGACGATCGACACCTTCACCGAGTTCGACGAGGCGCTTCGCCTCGCCAACGACTCCAAGTTCGGCCTCCAGGCCGGCGTCTTCACCCGCGACATCGGCCGCGGCTTGCAGGCCGGCCGCACGCTCGAGTTCGGCGGCGTTCTGATCAACGAGGTGCCGACCTTCCGCACCGACCAGCAGCCCTACGGCGGCGTCAAGGACTCCGGCAACACCCGCGAGGGCCCGGCCTACGCGGTCTACGAGCTGACCGAGGAGCGGTTTGTGACTTTGCAGGGCTAGGGGGGACCTACCACCGCAAAATGTTTCTCGCTTAAAAGTGGGTATGCTGCCCGCTATGGGAATTCGGGAGGTCGTGAGGTTCGTGGTGGCGATCGCGGCGTTGGCCGCGCTCGCCGTTGCACCCAACGCGTTCGCAGCCGTTTCCGACACGGTCGGCAAATCGACGCTCGAACAGCGGGTCGTTCCGACCGGCGCGGGCGCCTTCCGCTTCCTCCAGCTCGGCGCGGGCGAGCCGTACACGGTTCGGCAGGACCTGGCGACGGCCGGCCCCGAACGGACCGCCAAACGCACCTCGCTGATCTACTTCGGCCAGCTCTCCGACTTCCAGCTCGCCGACGAGGAGTCGCCGGCGCGGGTCGAGGTGATCGACCCGCTCTCGACGCCGCTGAACCTGCCCTTCGGCGCCGCCTGGCGGCCCTGGGAGGCGCTCGAGCCGCAGATCGACGAGGCGATGATCCGCCAGGTCAACCAGTTCTCCGCGGCCAGCCCGGTCGCCGACGGCAGCGGCGCCCACCGGGCGATGGACTTGACGATCGACACCGGCGACTCGGCCGACAGCCAGCAGCTGAACGAGACGCTCTGGGTCCGGACCCTGCTCGAGGGCGGCAACCTCAACCCCAACAGCGGCGTCAGCAAGGCAACCTATTCGAACCCGCTTTGCCCCAACCTCTTCGTCCCCGGCGCCGCCGAGGCCGCGCGCTACACCGGCGTCCAGGACTACGACGACTACCTCGAGGGTCCCTACCCCGAGTTCTACGACCCCGACTCGCCCGCCGGACCGCACTCGGCCTGGCCCAAATACCCGGGCCTGATGGACCGCGCCCAGCAGGCATTTACCGCCAGCGGGGTCAAAGTCCCCTCCTACGTCGCCTTCGGCAACCACGACGCCCTGGTGCAGGGCAACGCCGCCGCCAACGCCGCCTTCGAGGCGGTCGCGACCGGCTGCCTGAAGCCGATCGGGCCGGTTTCGAATCCGGAAAACATCAGCGCGCTATTGGCCTCGCTGTTCGACCCGGTCAGGCTCCTCTCCTCGTTCCTGACCAGCCCGCAGAACACGATTGTCGTCCCCGGCGACCCGAACCGCCGCTTCGTTTCCAAGAAGCAATACAAGGACATCTTCAAGGCCGGCACGCAGAAAGACGGTCACGGCTTCGGTCTGATCGACCCCGCGCAGGAGACCGCCTCCAAAGGCGCCGCTGGCTATTACTCGTGGAGCCCGGCGCCGGGGATGCGGTTCATCGCCCTCGACACCGTCGCCGAGGCCGGCACGATCCTCACCCCGACCGGCGCCTCGACCTCCGACGGCAACATCGACGACCCGCAGTTCAAATGGCTGCGCTCGCAGCTGCAGGCGGCGACCGCGGCCGACCAGTTGGTCGTGATCTTCAGTCACCACGCGC
Source organism: Solirubrobacterales bacterium (assembly GCA_033856415.1). GTDB lineage: Bacteria > Actinomycetota > Thermoleophilia > Solirubrobacterales > 70-9 > VAYN01. The sequence continues at coordinate 39,243 of JAWVFA010000010.1, forward strand.
CGGAGAGCCTCGTCGCCGACATCCCCGACGAGGTGGCCCCCCCGTGCACGGTCAACGACTCGCACGGACACGACATCAACCCCGGTTGCGACCTCGACCCGCGCCTCTCCTTCCCGATCCACCTGGAGGCCGACGCGGTCAACCTGCTGCACGAATACCCGAACGCGATCGCCTGGGTCGCCGGCCACTCGCACGACAACGTCGTCAACGCCTTCCCGGACCCGGGCGGATCGGGTGGGTTCTGGAGCATCCGCGTCGCCGCCGAGGCCGACTGGCCCCAGCAGAGCCGCCTGCTCGAGGTCTTCGACAACCACGACGGCACCCTCTCGATCTTCGGCACGATCCTCGACCACACCGGCCAGGCAGCAGCCCCGGCTCCGGGCACCCCGGCCTCGTCGATGGACTTCAACGACCTCGCCTCAGCGGCGCGGACGATGAGCTTCAACGACTTCCAGTCGGGTGCCCCGCTCGGCGAAGGCACTCCGCAGGACCGCAACGTAGAGCTGCTGATCGACGACCCGCGCTGACTCCGCGATTCGGGGGGCTATAGCCCCCCGAAATTCGGAACCGCTACTCGTGCGGCCGCGCCATGCGGCGGTGGTCGAGTGCCTCCTCGAGGACCGCGGGCTCGACGCCCTGCTCCAGCGCGACCTCACGCAACGAGCGCCCTGACTCCGCCGCGGTCTTGACGATGTCGGCGGCGCGGTCGTAGCCGATGTGCGGGTTGAGCGCGGTGGCCGTGGCGAGGGTCGCCTCGGCGTGGCGCTCGGTCATCTCCTCGTTTGCCTCCAGGCCCGAGACGCATTTCTCGTTCAGCAGGCGCGAAGCGGAGGCGAGCAGCTTGATCGAGTCGAGCAGGTTGCGGGCGATCAGCGGCACGCGGACGTTGAGCTCGAACTGGCCCTGGCTGCCGGCGACGGTGATCGCGGCGTCGTTGCCGATCACCTGGGCGGCGACCTGGATCACGACCTCCGGGATCACCGGGTTGACCTTGCCGGGCATGATCGAGGAGCCCTTCTGCAGCTCGGGCAGGCGCAGCTCGGCGAGGCCGGCGCGCGGCCCGGAGCCCATCAGCGCCAGGTCGTTGGCGATCTTGTTGAGCGAGACCGCGTAAACCTTGAGCGCGCCCGAGAGCTCGACCAGCGCGTCGCGGTTGCCCTGCGCCTCGAAGGCGTCGAGCGGCCCGGAGATCTCGAGGCCGGTGTCGGCGGCGAGCGTCTCGCGCACCTTGGCGGCGAACTCGGGGTGGGTGTTGAGGCCGGTGCCCGTGGCGGTGCCCCCGAGCGGGATTTGGCCGACCCGCCGCAGCGTTCCCTCGATCCGCTGGACGCCAAGCCGGACCTGGGCGGTGTAACCGCCGAACTCCTGGCCGAGCGTGACCGGGACCGCGTCCATCAGGTGCGTGCGGCCGGCCTTGACGACATCGGCGAACTGCTGCGCCTTGCCTTCCAGTGCCCCCTCGAGTCCACCCATCGCCGGCAGCAGGTCGTGGGTCACCTCGTCGAGCGCCGCCAGGTGCACGGCGGAGGGAAAGACGTCGTTGGAGGACTGGCCCATGTTGACGTGGTCGTTGGGGTGAGCCCCCTCGCCGGCGAGGTTGGCGATCACCTCGTTGGCGTTCATGTTCGAGGAGGTGCCGGAGCCGGTCTGGAAGACGTCGATGGGGAACTGGTCGTCGTGCTCCCCCTCGGCGATCGACCTGCCGGCGGCGGCGATCCGCTCCGCGAGGTCTCCGTCGAGCTCACCGAGGGCGCCGTTGGCCTCCGCCGCGGCGCCCTTGATCCGGCCCAGCCAGCGCACTACCGGAACCGGCACCCGCTCGCCCGAGACCGGGAAGTTGTCAACCGCCTTAGTCGTCTCGCCGCCCCACAACTGCTCTGCCATGCGTCTCCTCAGTTCAACCGTTGCTTTGACCGGCAGCGTATCCGTCGCGATAGGCGACGACGAACTCGCGCGGGATGGGTTGCTTCCCCGGCGCGAAGCGCGCCGCGACGACGAGCCGGCGGATCAAGTCGGAATGGATCCCTTCGCTCTCCTCGGCGCCGCGTTCCACCGCGCCGAGCAGGTAGCCGAGCTGGAGGTTGGCGGCGCCGCCCGGTTCCGCCCGCGCTTCGGCGTTGAGGGCGGTCGCGGTCTCGATCAACGCTTCGCCGACCCGGCTCAGGTCGCCGCCGCTCTGGTTGCGGGGGACGCATTCGCTGATCAGCGTTTCGTCGCCGAGCAGCACTTCGTCGGGCGCCGCCCGCAGCGCGCGCTGGTAAGCCTCGGCGCCTTCGAGGCAGGCGACGGGCGTCGATTCGTCGGCGCTGCCGCAGCCGGCGACGAGCGCGAGGGTGGCGATCAGCAGGGCGGCGGCGATTCGCATCGCCGCATCCTATGGAGGATCAGTCGCCGGCTGGGCGGGCCGAGATGCCGCCGGTGCTGCTCTGGGAGACGCCGCCGGGAGGTCCGGCCGGCGCCTTCGGCTGCGAGCCTCGTTTCTTCCGTTCCCCGGCTTTGAGGCCGGTGAAGTTGACGGCCATGACTTCGACCCATTCGGCGAGCTGGAACATCGGCGCGACCGCGTGGTTCCAGGAGAGGTGCAGGTGGTTGCCGCAGCCGTGGCCGGCGTCGCCGTCGTAGCCGACCCAGCGGAAAGGCAACCGCGGTTTGTTCTGTTCGGGCTCGGCGAAGAGAGCGAGGCGGGTGATCCCGGTCCAGTTGGCGTCGCATTTCGAGCTCGGGGTGAGCGGCACGATGTCGACCGCGAGGCCGTTGTAGTGATCGGAGTTCTTGACGTGGCAGCCGTTGCAGCCGACGTGTTCGCCGTTCGGCAGCGGTCCGGAGTAGCCGTCGGTGACGTAGATCGGGTAGCGCTTTGCGATCCAGCGCAGGTTGGGGATGATCCGCTGGTCGACCATGTCGCTTTCGGCGTGGGGGATCGCGGCCGGGATCGGGACGATCTTGCCGGGCGTGTAGACGACCCGGGTGACCGGCGCCGCCTCGGCGTAGGCGCAGATCGCCAGCAGCGGCGCGAGGGAGAGGGCGAAGACGGCGAGAGTGCGGGCCCAGGCGGTGGCGAGGAGGCGGTGGCTCACCCCCGCCTTATCGGCCGTACGACGCCCGCTCCTTGAATCCTGCTTAAGAACACTCAGGAGCATTGGGCCTTGGAACACGGCCGGATAGGGTTCGATTCGTGCCAACCGTTCGCGAAGCCGCCTTTGACCTTTTCCGCGCCCATGGGATGACGACGATGTTCGGCAACCCGGGCTCGACCGAGCTGCCGATGCTCGCCGACTTCCCCTCGGACTTCAGGTACGTCCTCGGTCTGCAGGAGGCGGTCGTTGTGGGGATGGCCGACGGCTATGCGCAGGCGTCGGGGAAGACGACCGTCGTCAACCTCCACACCGCGCCGGGAGTGGGCAACGCGATGGGGGCGATCTTCAACGCCCAGGCAAACCACTCGCCGCTCCTGATCACCGCCGGTCAGCAGGCGCGCGCTCAGATCACCCTGCAGGCGAACCTGACCAACCGCGACGCGACGCGGATGCCGCACCCGCTGGTCAAGTGGTCCTTCGAGCCGCCGCGGGCCGAGGACGTGCCATTGGCGCTCGGCCACGGCGCCCACCTCGCCGGGCTCGCCCCGCGCGGGCCGGTCTTCCTCTCGCTGCCGATGGACGACTGGTACGCCGAGGTTGACGAGGCCGACGCGAAGGCGGCGATCGAGCGCAAGGTCGACGGCCGCGCCACCGCCAACCCCGATGCGGTGCGCGCCCTCGCCGAGCGCCTCGACGCCGCCTCGAACCCCGTCCTCGTCGCCGGTCCCGACATCGACACCGCCGGCGCCTGGGAAACGGCGGTTGCGCTCGCCGAGCGCCAGCGTCTGCCGGTCTGGGCCTCGCCCGCGACCGGCGGCGTCCGTCTCGGCTTCCCAGAGAACCACCCCAACTTCCGCGGCGTCCTGCCACCGGCGATCGGCCCAGTCGGGATGACGCTCGAGGGCCACGACCTGATCGTCGTCGTCGGCAGCTCGGTCTTTCCCTACTACCCGCATATCCCCGGGCCGCTGCTGCCCGAGGGGGCGCAGCTGGTGGCGATCACCAGCGACCACGACGAGGCGGTGCGGGCGCCGATGGGCGACGCGATCGTCGCCGACGTCGGCCTCACCTTGGCGGCGCTGCTGGAGGCGGTGCCGGAGTCCTCGCGCCCGGCGCCGGAGCCGAACGCCGGCCCGCAGGAAATCCCGGCCGAGGATCCGCTCAACCCCTCGACCGTCCACACCGCCCTCGCCGAGGTCCTGCCCGAGGACGCGATCGTCGTCCTCGAGTCCCCTTCCAGCACCCTGGCGCTGCGCAACCAGCTGCGCATCTCGCGCCCGGGCAGCTACTACTTCAGCGCCGGTGGCGGCCTCGGCTTCGGCCTCGCCGCCTCGGTCGGCGTCCAGCTCGCCCAGCCCGACCGCCCGGTCGTCTGCGTCCTCGGCGAGGGCTCGGCCCAGTACGCGATCACCGCCTTCTGGAGCGCCGTCGCCTACCAGGCACCGGTCACCTTCCTGGTCCTCCAGAACCAGGAGTACGCGATCCTCAAGTGGTTCGCGGACGTCGAGCAGGTGAACGACGCGCCCGGGCTCGACCTGCCGAAGCTCGACGTCGCCTCGGTCGCCGAGGGCTACGGCGTCAAGGCCCACCGGGCGAAAGGTCGCGACGAGGTCGCCGGAGCACTTGCCGCGGCACTCGCCTCCTCGCAGCCGGAGCTGGTCGAAGTGCCGGTATCGCCCGGCATGTCCCTCTTCTAGCCTCGAAGCTATGGCTCTGCTGCAGCGCACCCACCCCGAGGTCCCGCCGCCGCCAAGCCAACCGGTCGCCGACCGCGCCCCGGACGAGCTCGCCTCCGGTGTAGCCGCGCCGCTGCGGCGCGAGCTGGAGGGGCTGCTCGGCGCCGACCGCGTCCTGCACCGGCTCTCCGACCTCGTCGCCTACGCCTCCGACGCCAGCCCCTACCGGCGCTTTCCGCGGGCGGTGGTCGAGGCGCGGGACGCCGACGACATCGCCAAGGTCCTGCGCTTCGGCCGCGAGCGCGAGATCCCGGTCACCTTCCGCGCCGGCGGCACCAGCCTCAACGGCCAGGGGCAGACCGACGGCATCCTCGTCGACGTCCGCAAGCACTGGGGCGGGGTGCGGGTCGAGGAGGGCGGCGCTCGCGCGCGGGTGAAGCCGGGGACGATCCTCGGCCACGCCAACCGCGTCCTCGCTCCGCACGGCCGCAAACTCGGCCCCGACCCGGCCAGCACCGACGTCTGCACCGTCGGCGGCGTCGTCGCCAACAACTCGGGCGGGATGCGCTGCGGCGTCACCAAGGACTCCTACTCGACGGTGCGGGAGTTGACCTTCGTCCTGCCCTCGGGGACCGTGATCGACACCGGCGCGCCCGGCGCCGCCGAGCGCTTCGCCGCCGCCGAGCCGGAGCTGGTCGCCGGGTTGGAGGCGATTCGCGACGAGATCCGCGCCGACGCCGAGCTCGCCGATCGGATCCGCCGCAAGTTCGCGATCAAGAACACGACCGGTTATCGGCTCTGCGCCTTCCTCGACGCCGACGAGCCGCTGGAGATCTTCCGCCGCCTGCTGGTCGGCTCTGAGGGCACGCTCGCCTTCATCGCCGAGGTCGTCTTCGAGACGGTGCCGGTGCCGACGACGACGACCACCGCCTGGATCCACTTCCCCGGCATCGACGAGGCGATCGCGCCGGTCCAGGACCTGGTCGCCTCCGGCGCCACCGCGGTCGAGCTGATGGTCGCGCCGGCGCTGATCACCGCCGCCTGGAACATGGTCGGCGCGCCGCAGGAGTGGAAAGAGCTGCCGCCCGAGTCGGCGGTGCTGCTGGTCGAGTTCGGCGGCACCGACGAGGGCGACCTCGCGGCGCAGGTCCTCCGGGCCGAAGCGATCCTCGGCTCCCACCAGACCATCCGGCCGATCGACTTCACCCGCGAGCCCGAGGCGGTCGAGCTCGCCTGGCGGGTGCGCGAGGGGCTGCACGGGCTGATCGGCCGGGTGCGCCCCGAGGGCACGGCGCTGATCGTCGAGGACGTCTGCGTGCCGCCCGAGCGGATCGCCGAAGGCGCCAAGGACCTGCAGGCGCTGCTCGGCGAGCACGGCTTCCTGCCCGGGGTCGCCGGCCACGCCTCGGCCGGGAACCTGCACTTCATGCTGACCCCGGACTTCGCCAAACAGGAGGACCTCGAGCGCTACGAGGCGTTCATGGGCGGCCTGGTCGAGCTGATCGTCGGCAAGTACGACGGCTCGCTGAAGGCCGAGCACGGGACTGGAGTGAACATGGCGCCTTATGTAGAGCGCGAGTGGGGAGAGAAGGCGACCGAGCTGATGTGGCGGCTGAAGCGGCTCGCCGACCCCGACGGCGTGCTCTCGCCGGACGTGCTGCTCAGCCGCGACCCCGGCGTCCACCTGCGCGACCTGAAAACGACGCCGGCGATCGAGGACTGGGGCGGGGCGAGCGCCTGCGTCGAGTGCGGCTTCTGCGAGCCGGTCTGTCCGAGCCGCAACCTGACGACGACGCCGCGCCAGCGGATCGTCCTCCGCCGCGAGATGGCGCGGCAGCCCGAGGGCTCGCCGGTGCAGCGGGCGCTCCTCGCCGAGTACGACTACGACGCCCTGGAGACCTGTGCCACCGACGGCTCCTGCCAGATCGCCTGCCCGCTCGGAATCGACACCGGGAAGATGGTCAAGGAACTGCGGCAGGCTCAGCATGGGGAGCGGGCCGAAAAGGCGGCGCTGGCGGCCGCCAAGCGTTGGAGTGCGGTCGAGAAGGTCTCCCGCCTGGCATTGAAGGTCGGGGGGCCGTTGGCGCGGCGGACTAAGCGCGGGAAGGGACTCCCAGGACCGGCGAGCGGCAAGCTTCCGGCCGCAATGGGAGGAGGGGGTGACCTTTTCCAGACAAAAGCGGGGAGGGTCCGGAAAGGGTCACCCCCTCCTCCATCCGAGGCCGCGGCGGTGTACGTCCCGAGTTGCACCAACCGCATCTTCGGCCCCTCTTCCGCCGAGACCGCAAACGACGCCGATAATGAGGGTCGTTTGCGGTCTCGATCCGTGGTTGACGCGCTTGTGACGGTTTCGGCGCGGGCTGGGATGCCGGTTGCGATCCCTGAGGACGTGACCGGTAGATGCTGCGGGTTGCCTTGGAGCTCGAAAGGGTTTGCTGCGGCGCACGCCCACAAGGCGAATGAGATGGTCGAGCAGCTTTGGGAGTGGAGTGGGGAGGGGGCGCTGCCGGTTGTGATCGATGCCGCTTCATGCACCGGTGCCATCGCCGAGGTCGGAGATGGCGTGCTCTCGGAGGAGAACGCCGAGCGGCTTGGGAAGCTCGAGATCGTCGATTCGGTTGCCTGGGCGCTGCGCCTGCTGCCGTGCCTCGAGATCGACGAGAAGGTCGGCTCCGCCACCGTGCATCCGACCTGCGCGACTCGTCGGCTCGCTCTTGCGCATCCGCTCCGCACTCTTGCCAACGCCCTTGCCGACGACGTCTTCGTCGCCCCCTCCGCCACCTGCTGCGCCTTCGCCGGGGACCGCGGCATCTCCCATCCGGAGCTGACCGCCTCCGCGACGCGTCCCCAAGCCGAAGAGCTTTCCGGCCGCAGTTTCGACGCCTACCTGTCGAGTAACAGGACGTGCGAGATCGCTATGACTCGCGCCACCGGCCAACCCTACGAGTCGGCGGTGTCCCTCTTAGAGCGCCTCACCCGGCCTCCCTCAACTTCTACCCAGCCGAATTAGAAGTTGAGGGAGGCCGGACTCAGCCGTCGGTCCGGGACTTGACCGCGTCGACGCTCGCTGCGTCGATGTCGCGGACCAGCGCCCGCGTTTTCTCGTCGCTCTCCATCCGCTTGTCGAGCAGCGGGTTGACGATCCCGCGCAGGGCGGAGACGTAGCGCCACCATTTCGGGACGAAGATCCGCGGCGCCCGTTCCTCGATCCCGCGCACCAGCCCGGCGCCGGCCTCTTCGGGCGTGATCCGTTTCAGCAGCCACTCGGGGCTCAGCTCGCGCACCCGCGGCGCGGTCTCCTGGGCGAAGGCGTCCTGCACCAGTTTGGTGTCGACCCAGCCGAAGTAGGCGACGCTGGCGCTGGCGCCGTGCGGTTTCAGCTCCACCCGCAGCGCCCGCCCGAGCGACTCGACCCCGGCCTTGGCGACCGCGTAGGGGCTGTTGCCGAAGCCGTTGGCGAAGGCGTAGACGGAGGAGACGACGACCATCTGGCCGCGTCGCTCGACGATCTGCGGCAGCGTCGCCCGCACGGTCCGCCAGACGCCGAGCATGTCGACCTCGAAGACCCGCTCCCACTCCTCGCCGGAGATCCCGCGCACGGTCGCGAACTGCTTCTGGGCGATGCCGGCGTTGGCGACGGCGACGTCGATCCCGCCGAGCTTTTCGACGACCTCGGCGACGGCGTTCATCAGCGCGCTCTGGTCGGTGACGTCGCCGCCGAGCCCGATCGCCCGAGGCCCGATCCGCTCCGCCGCCTCGCGCGCCTCGTCGGCGTCGAGGTCGAGAACCGCGACCGAGGCGCCGCGCAGGTGCATCTGCCGCGCGGTCTCGAAACCGATCCCGCGGGCGGCGCCGGTCACCAGCGCGACTTTGCCGCTGAGGTCGTAGCGCTCCATCGGTCGCTCACCCTAGCGGCCGAGCGCCGTGGTTCGCCTTAGGCTGCCCGGTGTCCGACGTCCAGTCCGCTTATGGGGAGCTCGCCGGCGCCCGCGCGCTCGAGCGGCTGCCCAGCTTCAGCCCCGGCCCGCTGACGCCGCTGCTGGTCGAGGGCAAGGGACAGCCCCTGGAGCCGGCCCTTCGCGGGGCGCTCGGCGACGGGGTGGACGGGGTCGTCGGCCAGCTCGCCTACACGCGCAACAAGACCTTTCGCTTCCAGGTCGCGCTCACCCAGGTCCCGGCCGCGACCACCTTCGCGCCGCGCGTCTTCTGCATCCGCCGCGGCCGCAGCACCCGCGACGACGAGTTCTACGGGTTCGAGGCGCGCCACTCGAAGCTCTGGACCGAGAGCACGGCGCTGAACGAGCGCTACGAGGTCGCCACCAGCCCCTACCAGGACCCGAACTGGCTGCGGCAGCTGTTCTCGCCGAGCTTTATCGACTGGCTGGGGACGAGACCGCCCGCCGAGTTCTCCTTCGAGCTCGCCTACGGCGCCCTGCTCGGCAGCATCGAGGCCGACGATCCCGGCGCCGACGGCCTCGCCTCGCTCTGCGAGGCGACCGCCCACGTCGCCACCCGGATCCGACGGGAGTGCAAGGAGTAGATGCAGCTCAACAAGGTCGGCATCTCCCTGATCGCCTTCTTCGGCCTCGCCGGGGCGGCGTTCGCGATCGTCCCGATCCTGCTCGGCGCCCCTGGGGAAGTCGCGGGGATCCTCGCTTCGATCGGCGTGATCTGGGTCCTCGTCGCCCTCGGGCTCCTCTGGTATGCGCGCCGCCAGAAACATAAGGCCGCCCACAACGACTGGATCTTCCGTCAGGGCCTGCGCGGCACCGCGACCGTCCTCTCCGCCGGCAGCCACGCGACCGTCAACGAGATGCCGCTGATGAGCCTGCGTCTCGACCTCGACGTGCCGGGCCAGGGGACTCGCGAGGTGAAGCGGCGGGAGATCATGCCCGTCTTCGCCGCCTTGCGGATGGAGCCCGGACTGGTCCTCCCGGTCTACGTCAACCCGCAGGACCCCGACGAGTTCGTCCTCGTCTGGTGAGCAGATAGGGCGGTCAGAAAACGAAGGCGGGTCACCGTTTCGTGACCGCTCATAGAATCGTGAGCCCTCATGACCGGATTCGAGCCCGTAGACCCGAAGCAGTCGTTCCCCGCGCTGGAGGAGCGCGTCCTCGCGCGCTGGCGCGAGGAAGGCGTCTTCGAGCGCTCGCTCGCCGCCCGCGAGGGGGCGCCGGTCTGGAGCTTCTACGAGGGACCGCCGACCGCCAACGGCCGCCCCGGCTCCCACCACGTCCTCGCCCGCGTCTTCAAGGACGTCTACCCGCGCTACAAGACGATGTGCGGGTTCCGGGTGCCGCGCAAGGCCGGCTGGGACTGCCACGGCCTGCCGGTCGAGCTCGAGGTCGAAAAGCAGCTCGGCATCTCCTCCAAGCAGGAGATCGAGGAGTTCGGGATCGCCGAGTTCAACCAGCGCTGCCGCGAATCGGTCTTCGAGTACGTCGAGGACTGGAACAAGCTGACCGAGCGGATCGGCTTCTGGATCGACCTCGACGATCCCTACGTCACCCTCGAGGACGACTACATCGAGTCGGTCTGGTGGTCGCTGCGCAAGCTTTGGGACGACGACCGCCTCTACGAGGGCCACAAGGTCGTCCCCTACTGCCCGCGCTGCGGGACCGCGCTCTCTTCGCACGAGGTGGCGCTGGGATACGAGGACGTCAAGGACCCGTCCATATACGTGCGCTTCCCGCTGCTCGACGATGACGCCTCGCTGCTGGTCTGGACGACGACGCCGTGGACCCTCCCCGGCAACGTCGCGGTCGCGGTCGCGCCCAAGGTGACCTACGTGCGGGCGCGGGTGCCCGCCTCCGGCGCGGGCAGTTCGGAGACGCTGATCCTCGCCGAGCCCCTGGTCGAGCGGGTGCTGGGAGAGGGAGCCGAAGTGCTCGACCGCTTCCCCGGCTCCGACCTCGTCGGCCGCAGCTACCGCGGCCCGGTCTTCTCACTGGAGGACGGCGGTCCCGCCAACGCCTTCAAGGTCCTGTCCGGCGAGTTCGTCACCACCGAGGACGGGACCGGCCTCGTCCACATCGCCCCCGCCTTCGGCGAAGACGACTACGCGGTCGCCGCCGCCGCGGGGCAGTTCGACCCGACCGACCACGGCTCGCTCTACAACCCGGTCGGCCTCGACGGCAAGTTCACGGCGCAGGTCGCCGGCTTCGAGGGCAAGTTCGTCAAGGACCCCGAGGTCACCGCCGCCCTGATCGCCGACCTCGAGTCGCGCGGCCTGCTGTTCCGCGAGCAGGTCTACGAGCACGCCTACCCGCACTGCTGGCGCTGCGGCACGCCGCTCCTCTACTACGCGAAGTCGAGCTGGTACATCGCCACCTCGCAGGCACGGGACCAGCTTCTCGCCAACAACGAGGAGATCGGCTGGCACCCCGAGCACATCAAGCACGGCCGCTTCGGCAAATGGCTGGAGAACAACGTCGACTGGGCACTCTCGCGCGACCGCTACTGGGGGACGCCGCTGCCAATCTGGGAGTGCACGGGCGAGGACTGCGACGGGCGCTTCTGCGCCGGCTCGGTCGCCGAGCTGCGCGAGCGCGCCCGCGAGGCGGTCCCGGATGACCTGCACCGTCCCTACATCGACGGTGTCACCCTCGACTGCGAGCGCTGCGGCAGCATCATGCGCCGCGTCCTCTCGGTGATCGACACCTGGTACGACAGCGGCGCGATGCCCTTCGCCCAGTTCCACTACCCGTTCGAGGGCAAGGAGGAGTTCGAGGAGCGATTCCCGGCCGACTACATCTGCGAGGCCCAGGATCAGACCCGCGGCTGGTTCTACACGCTGCTTGCCGAGTCGACGCTGCTGTTCGAAACCTCCAGCTACCGCAACTGCGTCTGCCTCGGGTTGATCCTCGACCCCGAGGGCCAGAAGATGTCGAAGAGCCGCGGCAACGTCGTCGACCCCTGGGACGTGCTCAACAGCCACGGCGCCGACGCCTTCCGCTGGTACTACCTGACCGCCCAGCAGCCCTGGGCCGGCTACCGCTTCTCGGTCGACACCGTCGGTGAGTCGGTGCGCCAGTTCCTCCTCACCCTCTGGAACACCTACTCCTTCTGGGTCCTCTACGCGAACGCCGAGAACCTGAGTCCGGAGGACTTCGATGGCGCCTTTGTGGACAAGGGGGCCACTAAAGCGCCAGACAACGACCTGGATCACTGGGCGCTCTCGCGGCTGCAGGCGACGACCGCGACCGTGCGCGAGCGGATGGACGCCTACGACTGCACCGCCGCCGGCCGGGCGATCGCCGAGTACGTCGAGGAGCTTTCCAACTGGTACGTGCGGCTCAGCCGCCGCCGCTTCTGGGAGGGCGACCGCGCCGCCTTCGCGACCCTGCGCCACTGCCTGCTGGAGACGGTGGCGATGCTGGCGCCCTTCGTCCCCTTCCTCGCCGACGAGATCCACCGCAACCTCGCCGGCCCCGATGCCGAGCCCTCGGTCCACCTGCGCGACTACCCCGAAGTAGACGGGGCGCTCGCCGACACCGAGCTGGAGCAGGGGATGGAGGCGGTCCGCCTCACGGTCGAGCTCGGCCGCGCCGCCCGCGCCCAGGCCAAGGCCAAAGTGCGCCAGCCGCTGCGCCGCGCGGTGATCGTCGCCAACGACGCCGAGCGGGCGGCGATCGAAGCCCGCGCCGGCCTCGTCACCTCCGAGCTCAACGTCAAGGAGCTCGACTTCGTCACCGACACCTCGGAGCTGGTCAGCTACAGCGCCAAGCCCAACTACCGCTCCCTCGGCCCCCGCTTCGGCAAGAACATGCCGCAGGTCGCAGCCGCGGTCGAGGCGCTCGACGCCGCCCACGTCGCCGCGGTCCTCGCCGAGGGCGGCGAGATCGGGGTCGCCATCGACGGCACCGACCACAGCCTCGGCCCCGACGACGTCACCCTCGCCCTGCAGCCGCTCGAGGGCTACGAGGTCGAGGCCGAGGCCGGCCACGCCGTCGCCCTCCAGCTCGAGCTCGACGACGAGCTCCGCCGCGAGGGCCTCGCTCGCGAGATCGTCCACGCCGTCCAGAACGCCCGCAAAGCGGCAGGCCTCGAGATCACCGACCGCATCGACCTCACCCTCGCCGGCGACCCCGACCTGATCGAAGCCGCCCAGGCCCACCAGGACTACCTCGCAAGCGAGGTCCTCGCCACCACCGTCTCCTACGACGGCATCAACGGCGCCGCCGCCAAGATCGACGGCCGCGAACTCAAAATCGGCGTCAGCCGCGCATAGCGATTACGCAATACGCCTCGCTATAACGAGGCGAACCTCGGAGGCTTACTCAGTCGGCTTATCGCCGATGACGAAGTCGGCTTTGGACGAGTCGTCGAACTTCACCCAGCAGTGATCGGGGGAGACGCCGGCTACCTCGACGAGGGCCTCTTCGATCCGTTTGGCGATCTCCGCCTTCTGCTCGTCGGAGCGGCCCTCGTACCAGTGGACGTGAACGAAAGGCATGGGGAGGGGCCGGGCGCAGCGCCGTTAGGCGAGCGCCGGCTCCAGCTCGGCCTCGAGGCGCCGCTTCGGCATCGCCCCGACGACTTTCTTTGCGATCGCGCCGTCCTTGAAGAGGATCATCGTCGGGATCGAAAGGACTTCGTAGTTGGCCGCCGTCTGCTGGTTCTCGTCGACGTTGATCGAGACGATCTTGAGGTCCTCCCGCTCGGCGTCGATCTCCTCCAGGACCGGGTGGACGACGCGGCACGGACCGCACCAGGGTGCCCAGAAGTCGACGAGGACAGGGCCCTCGGCGTCGAGCACGTCAGCTTTGAAGTTGGCGTCGGTCACGTCCGTCAATTTGCCAGTCACGATTCGGTCTCCCGGTTGCGGTTTCGGCTTCAGCTCAATACTTCAGAAAGTATAGCGACACCGTGCAAGGTCGGAAATCGCGTTCGCTCTCCCTACCCGCCAGCCCCGCGATGGTATTCCTTGGCGGGTGACGAACGCCGAGATCGCCGCCGCCCTGGAAGAGCTGGGGATCCTCTACGAGCTCGACGGGGCGGTCAAATACCGCGTCCTCGCCTACAGCACGGCCGCCAAGGCGATCCGCGAGAGCCCTGTCTCGGTCGCCGAGCTCGCCGGGCGGGGGGAGGCGACCAAGGTCCCAGGGGTCGGCAAGACGCTGGCGGAAAAGATCGACGCCCTGATCGTTACCGGCGAGATCCCTGCCGCGGTGAAGCTGAAGGCGAAGTTCCCGCCGACGCTGATCGAGGTGACGCGCGTCCCCGGCGTCGGCCCGAAAACCGCCCGCCGCCTCTTCGAGGAGCTGGAAATCTCCTCGATGGACGACCTCAAGGCTGCCGCCGAGGGGGAAAAAGTCCGCGACGTCAAAGGCCTGGGCGCGAAGGCCGAGGAGAACATCCTCGCCGCGCTCGAGCGCCTCGGCGAGCCTGGCGAGGGCCCCGGCCGCCTGCTGCTCTCGAAGGTGAAGCCGATCGCCGAGGAGCTGGCGGCGGCGTTGGGCGAGCACCCGGCGGCCAACCGGGTCGAGATCGCCGGCTCGGTCCGCCGGTGGGGCGAGACCTGCAAGGACATCGACCTGATCGCCACCGCCGACGAGCCCGCCGCCCTCGCCGAGCACCTTGTCGGCCACCCGTTGATCGCCGCCGCCGGCAAACCCGGCCCCAACGGGGTCCGCGCCCAGACCCACAACGGTGTCTCGGTCGATCTACGGATCGTCCCGCCGGCCGCCTTCGGCAACCTGCTGCAGCACTTCACCGGCTCCCAGGCTCACAACGTTCAGTTGCGCGAAGAGGCGGTCGCCCGCGGCCTCTCGGTCTCCGAGCACGGCATCGCCGACACCGAGAGCGGCGACGTCGAGACCTGCGAGACCTGCGAGACCGAGGCGCAGGTGTACAAGCGGCTCGGCTACTCCTACATCGAGCCGGAGCTGCGCGAGGGCCGCGGCGAGCTGAAGGCCGCCCGCGAAGGCGAGCTTCCCGACCTCGTCGAGCTCGCCGATATCAAGGGCGACCTCCACTCCCACACCACCCTCTCCGACGGCCGCAACAGCCTCGAGGAGATGGCCGAGGCCGCCCGCGACCGGGGCTACGCCTACCTGGCGATCACCGACCACTCCGCCAGCCACGGCTTCGGCGACCACGTAACCGCCGAGCGGCTCTGGGAGCGGATCGAGGAGGTGCGCGCCTGGGACAAGGGCAAACGCGGCTTCCACCTCCTCGTCGGCTCGGAGATCAACATCGGCCTCGACGGCACCCTCGACTACGCCGACGACCTCGTCGCTGCGCTCGACTGGGTCGTCGCCAGCGTCCACACCTCCTTCTCCGTCTCCGAAAAGCAGATGACCGAGCGGGTGCTCACCGCGATCGAGAACCCGAACGTCGACTGCATCGGCCACCTCACCGGCCGCCTGATCGGTCGCCGCGAGCCCTACGGGATCGACGTCGAGGCGGTCGCCGAGGCCGCCGCCCGTACCGGCACGATGATCGAGATCAACGGCAACCCCAACCGCCGCGACCTCTCCGACCTCCACGCCCGCCTCGCGGCGGAGGCCGGGGCGAAGATCGTCCTCAACACCGACGCCCACGGCGTCGACACCCTCGACAACATGGCCTACGCCGTCGCCACCGCCCGCCGCGCCTGGCTGACCGCCGACGACATCGCCAACACCCGCGGCTGGACCGAGTTCAAGAAGCTGCGCAAGCGCTGATTAGGCGACTCTCGACAGCAGACTGACGACGAAGGGGAGGAGGGGCACTCGCAGCCCCGTGGTCCCTGCGGCGCAGACCATGATCGCAATCGACATTGAGATCGTGACGACATTCCGCCGGTGTCGTTGGGATCGCAGTTCGCGCAACATCTCCCGTCGGGTCTCGGTATCGAACTCGGCCGGCTCCTTGATCTTCGACACGCGCTTCATCGGATCTCCGAATTGGCCCGATCTCCTTCGGTCCGTAGGAACTCGCGACCCTTCTCGGTGATCTCCCAGACTCCACGTGGAGATTCATTGTCTATGAGTCCGAGTTCCTTCATGCGAAGGCGTGCGAAGCGGGCACGGTTGCGCCATCTGACCTCGCCCATCTCGAGAATGTCTTCATCAGCCGGACCAAAGCTGGACCTAAGCGGCTCCTCAAGGGCATCGATCACATCTCGGCCCCTCGCTTTGCCTCCCCATTCCACGAGGATCGAAAGGATCGGAAGCCAATATGCGCTCTCCGCCAGGAGCTCCCCATCTGCTGGTCTGCTTTTAAGTTTAGTTGCGGCGCTCGGCCCGAGTTCCGCTTCGTCTAGAACTCGATTGATGACAGTCTCAGGCGTGTCATCAAAGGAGTTGATCCGACTCAGCAGTCGCTGGTAAGTCTGATCGGATAGGGCAATCTGCCGCATGCAAGGCAGAATAACACTTAGCAGTTTAGTAGGCGCCGAGTTGGTCGCTGCGCAGGCCGGGCGTCCGCACCAGCTCGATCGGTTTCATCGGGTGGGAGGGGACGACGTAGAACTTGACGCCGTCGCGGGCCTCGATGCCCAGCACCGCGGCCTCGCGGGTGTGCCAGGCGAGGGAGACGATCAGGGCGTAGCCGGCGCCGACGGCGGCGACGCCGGGGAAGAAGATTCCGAGGAAGCCGGCGGCGATCGCGGTGAAGGCGATCGGCCAAAGGCGGGTGAGGGCGATCCGCGCCGGGCTCTGGTCCGGCAGCGAGGTGGCGGTTTTGGCGCGGGCGAGGGCGTCGCGGACGTCGTCGGCAGCCCGCTGCGGCCGGCTCAGGTACATGCCGATCGCGAGCGCGACGAGCCACCAGCCGGCGGCGACGAGGGCGATCGTCGTGTCGCCGTCGCGGTTGGCCGCCAGGGCCGTGATCGCCCCCAGGACGGTGGCCTCGGCGGCGGTGATGAAGACGCTGGCTCGGAGTAGGTCGGTGTACGGCATCGGCTTAGGTGGTCGATTCCTCTGGCTCCGCCAGCCATTCGAGGATCGCCAGCCAGCCGTCGAGACCGGCGACCGTCACGTCTGACTCCTCGGCCAGCTCCGCCGGTGCCTCGGCCGAGAGCACACCGACGCAGACGGCGGCGCTCAGCCGCCCCTCCTCCTGCAGCACGCGCAGCCGCCGGAAGGCGTCGAGGTCGGTGCGGTCGTCGCCGGCGTAGGTGGCGCGGTCGAGGCGCTCGCCGGCGAGCAGCGACCCCACCGCTCCGTCCTTGCCCCCGCCCCCCGCGGGCCGTAGCTCCAGCACTTTGCGGCCCCAGCGCGGTTCCAGGCCCGCCCGTCCCGCCTCGTTGGCGATCTCGCGGGCGCGGCTCTCGGCCGCTGCCTCATCCGCGCTGCCGCGCCAGTGCAGTGCCTGGATCGGCCCCTTGTCCTCGAGCCGCAGCCCCGCCGCGTCCAGCCGCCCATCCCCTGTAGCGGCGAGGAACTCACCCGCTTCGGCCTCACGGCCGGCGATCGAGGGGTCGGGACGCACCTCCCGGTCCCCCGGCAACAACAGCTCCAGCCCGTGGTTCCCCGCGTAGGCGAGCGAGTCGAGCCCCACCAGCCGCCGCGCCTCCTCTGCCTGGCGGCCGGAGATGCAGCCGACCAGCGCGTAGCGCTCGCTCAGCGCCGCCAGCGCCTCGCGCGCCGCCGCCGGCACCGTCGCTTCCTCGGCTCGCTCGACGATCGGCGCCAGGGTCCCGTCGACGTCGGTGAGGATCGCGGAGCGGCCGGGCTCGCGCCGCAGCGGCTCCAGGCGCGCCATCCAGTCGCCGCCTCCCGTCTCTGGCTCGTGGGGCACGGCCGTAGTATCGCGAGATGCCCGCCGACGACGCGATCTTCCGACGTGTCTGAGCTGGCGGGGTCAATAGGACCCTCGAGCTCAGACACCCCTGACCACGCGATCTGGAAGCTGGCGGCGATCGGCACCCTCGCTGGCGCCTTCAGCGGCCTCTTCGGAGTCGGCGGCGGCACGATCGTCGTCCCGCTGCTGATCTTCTGGTTCGGCTACGGCGAGCGGCTCGCCACCGGGACCAGCCTCGCCGCGATCGTGATCATCGGCCTGCTCGGCGCCGTGGCCCAAGGCGGCATCTACGGCAACGTTCACCTCGGCAGCGGGCTGCTGCTCGCGATCCCGGCGATCGCCGGCGTCATCGTCGGCACCGCGATCCAGCAACGCATCCCCCAGCGCGCCGTCTCCTACCTCTTTGCCCTGCTCCTGGTGGCGATCGCCGTGGAGCTGATCCTCTCGTGAGCGAGAACCCGCGGTGAACGAGGAAAAGCGGTGAACGAGTTCACCGCAGTCCTGCTCTGCCTCTTCGGCGGCCTCACCGGCGGCCTCGTCGGGGTCGGCGGCGGCGTCCTCTTCGTCCCGGCGCTGACGATCTTCATCGGCCTCACCCAGGTCGAGGCGGAGTCGACCTCGCTGCTGATGATCGTCCTCGTCGCGATCGTCGGCGCCTACCGCCAGAACGGCTACGGCAACGTCCGCCTCCGCGAGGCGCTGATCGTCGGCGCCCTCTCGCCGCTCGGGGTCCTGATCGGAGTCGCCCTCGCCAACCACGTCTCCGAACGCGCCCTGCAGCTCTCCTTCGCCGCCCTGGCCCTGTTCATGGCCGCCCAGCTCGTGCGTCGCGCCCGCTCCGCCTAAGGCCGAACGGCCAGGTTGCATGGTCTACGCTCAAAAGCGTGGACTCGCTGACCTGGGAAGGGGACCTGCCTCACCTGCGTTCGCCGCTGATGGTCTGCGCCTTCCGCGGCTGGAACGATGCCGCCGCGTCCGCCTCGACGGCGCTGACCGCGGTCGCCAGCTCACTCGAGGCCGAGCCGCTCGCCAGCATCGATCCCGAGGAATACTTCGACTTCCAGTCGACGCGGCCGACGATCAGCATGGACGAAGGCCAGACGCGCCGGATCGACTGGCCGGAGAACAGCTTTTTCGCGGTCCGCATCCCCAGCGCCGACCGCGACCTGGTCCTGCTCGACGGGACCGAGCCGAACCTGCGCTGGCGCACCTTCTCGGAGACGATCGCCACCGTCGCCGACGCCCTCGGGGTCGAGATGGTCATCACTTTGGGAGCGCTGATCGCCGAGGTCTCGCACACGCTGCCGGTGCCGATCACCGGGCTCGCCTCCAGCGCCGAGCTGGTCGAGGAGCTGGAACTCGAGCGCTCCAATTACGAGGGCCCGACGGGGATCGTTGGCGTCGTCCACGACCTCTGCCGCCAGAACGGGATCGACTCCGCCTCGCTCTGGGCCGCGGTCCCCCACTACGTTGCCGCGGTCCCCAACCCGAAGGCCGCGCTCGCCCTGCTGCGCCGCCTCGAGGGCCTGACCGGGATCGCCGTCGAGGCCTCCGAGCTGGAAGAGGAAACGACCGACTACGAAGAGCAGATCGGCCGCGCCGTCGCCGCCAACCCGGAGATCGAGGAACTGGTCTCCCGGATCGAGGCCGAACAGGCCGACCTGCTCAGCGAGGAGGGCGAACTCCCCTCAGCCGACACCCTCGCCCGAGAGTTCCAACGCTTCCTCCGCCAACGCGGCGACGACAAGAGCTAAAGCTCGGCGATCAAGCTTCGGCCGCTGGGCAGATCAGCCGGTAGTCGCACCAGCTGCAGACGCTGGGGGAGGGGCGGGGCTCGAAGTCCTGGCCGAGGATCCCCTCGCCGACCTGCAGGACGGTGCGCTCTACCCGCTCGGCGTCGTCGGGACGGGTCGGCGCCGGCACCTTCTCGGCGTCGAGCACGTAGTAGTAGCTGCCGGTGCTGGCCTCGATACCCCAGGCCTCCCGCGCCGCCATCCGGTAGAGCGCCAGCTGCAGATCGTCGTCGAGGTCCGCTTCGCTCTTGCGCTCGCCGGTCTTGTAGTCGATCAGCTCGTAGTCGCCGTCGGGCAGGCGATCGACGCGATCGACGCGACCGCGGACGTGGTGGTCGCCGACCTTGAAGTCGAACTTTTTCTCCAGCCAGACCGGTTCGCCCTCCGATTCGCGCTCGCGTTCCCAGTAGAGGCGGAGCGCCTCGCGGGCGCGGTCGCGGAACTGCAGCTCGTCGTCGGTTGAGCCGAAGCCGGTCCGCCGCCAGCCCGACTCGAAGAGCCGGTTCAGCACCCGCAGCCCTTCCTCGGGGTTCTCCGGCGGTTCTTTGTGAAAGCGCTCGAGGACGTTGTGGAAGAGGATCCCGAAGCGCTGGTTGATCGTCGGCTCCTGCGGGATCCCGAAGACGCGGGCGAACTTGTACTTCAGCGGGCAGGTCAGGTAGAGCGAGAGGTCCGAGGCGGAGAGGCTGAGCATGCCGTCGCCGCGGCGCGGCAGGAAGGCGGCCAGCGATGGCTCCTCGCGGGCGGCGACCAGATCCAGCCGGCGACCGCGCTCGCGCTCGGAGTCGAGCAGGTAGGCGTCCAGCGCCGAGGCGTCGAGCTCGGCCTGCTGCTCGGGCGTCGCCACCTGCCGCAGCAGGCCGTTGACGGCCTCAATCGCCTCTGCCGTCGGCTCGTCCCCCGGCCGCTGCGCCAGCGCCGCCAGCTTCAGCAGCTCGAGGTAGCGGGCGATCGCCCGGTTGACGTCGATCGCGGTGTCGAGGCGCGGCTCGGAGAGCTCCCGCCCGGCCCGCCAGGAAGCCTCGAGCACCTGCTCGCGCAGCGCCCGATAGGTCGCGTGCAGCCCCTCCGCCGGGCCGAACAGCTCCTCCTCGTGCATCTCCTCCGCCACACCTTCGGCGGCCGCCGCCTCGAGC
The DNA here is from genome assembly GCA_033856415.1 of Solirubrobacterales bacterium. GTDB lineage: Bacteria > Actinomycetota > Thermoleophilia > Solirubrobacterales > 70-9 > VAYN01. Next base: position 59,654 of record JAWVFA010000010.1, read on the forward strand.
GCCCGCTCGTAGAAGCGGGACGGCCGCGCCGCCTCGCCTTCGGCGCCGCGCTCCAGCCGGGAGAGGACGAGGCCGCTGCGGGCCGGCCATCCGATCCGCTCCCACTCGCCCTCCTCCTCGAGGCCGAGGACGAAGACGTGGTCGAAGCCGAGTCCCTTGACTGCCCCCGCCGCCATTCCGTTAACGGCGCCGGGGGAGCGGGGTTGCTCGGCGTCCTCGGCTTCCACACCCGCCTCGGCCACCGCGCTGAGATAGGCGACGAAGGCACGGGTCGAGCCGTGCGGTTCGCGGCGGGTCCAGGCCGTCGCCAGCTCCGCCAGGCGGGAGAGCCCGAGCAGCCGCTCGGCAACCTCGGGCTGGGCGGCGAAGAGGCGTTGGCGCCGCAGCCCCACCTGCTCGATCAGCCGCCGCACGAAGACATCGGCCCGCCGTTCCTCCATCACCGCCGCCGCGGCCCCGTAGAGCTTGAGAAAGGTGCCGATCCGCTCGCGCGCCTCGGGCTGGAACTGGGGGCTATCGAGAGCGGCCTCGCAGGCGGCGACCATGTCCTGCTTGCGCCGCCTGGCGATCGTCGTCAACCGTGCCAGGTCGCCCGAGCGCAGTTCCACCGGCGGCCGAGTCAGCGCCCGCGCCGCCGCGGCCGAGTCGTCGGGAGCGGCAAGCACCCGCAGCCAGGCGATCGCGTCCCGCACCTCCGGCCGCTGGAAGAGCGCCGTCGGCCCGGTGAGGTGGAAGGGGATGCCGCGTTCTTCCATCGCTGCGGCGACGACGCCGCCCTGCTTGGCCGGGTCGTCGACCAGGACGCAGATCTCTTCGGCGGCGGCTCCCGCCGCGACCAGGTGCTCCACCGCCCGCGCGACCGCCTGCGCCTGGGCGCGCTCGTTGGTGCAACGCCAGAAGCCGAGCTGGGGATCGCGGAAGCGGTCCTCGAGCAGGATCCGCTCGCCGTCAGGGTGGACCGCGTCGAACCAGGCCTCGGCGGCGGTGCCCCCGTCGCCAGCCTCGATCTCCAGCGCCACGACCTGGTTGGGATCCTCGGCGGCAAGCGTCTCCAGCACAGCCCGCTGCGCCGGCGTCGTCTCCTCGAGCTCGTCGACCATCACCTGGCCGAAGCGCTCGGCAATCCGCCGCCGCACGTCGGGCCGCTCGACCAGGAGGCAGTCGAGGGCGAGGAAGACGTCGCCGCGGTCGAGGCTGCCGGACTCCGAGAGGATGCGGTCGTGGGTCGCATAGAGCTCGGCGAACTCGAGTTCGCGCCGCACCGCCTCACGGCCGGCCTCGTCGCTCGCCGCCGCCTCGTCGGCTTTGGCCCGCTCGGAGAGGGTGGTGGGGCCAACCCGCTCGGCCTTCAGTCGGTCGATCCGCGCCAGCAGCCGCGCCAGCAGCCCAGCCGGGTTGCCGCGGATCTCGTGTCGGCGCAGGGGCAGGCGGTCGAGGCGGTCGAGCAGCATCGCCAGCCGCTCGCCCCGGCCGAGCACGTCGAAGAAGGGGTCGAGGCCGGCCTCCTCGGAGTGCTCGCGCAGGAGTCGCTCGCCGATCGCGTCCCAGCTTCCGATCCAAAGCTCCTCGAAAGACCCCTCGAGCAGCGCCTCGCAGCGCTCTCGCAGCCGGCCGGCGGTCGCCTGCCGGGAGGCGATCGTCAGCACGCTCTCGGGACGGGAGCCGGAGGCGACGAGGCGTCCCAGGCGGCGTGCGAGGAGCTCGGTCTTGCCGGTGCCCGGGGCGCCGGCGATCAGCAGCGGGCCGTCCTCGTGCGCGACCGCGCGCTCGCGCGGCGTGTCGGCGGTATCGGTGGTTGGGTGGCCCTCGGGCATCGCCCAACGCTAGCGCCTGGCCGGTGCAGGTATGCGACCTCTAGCATGCCGCCGATGGACCTCCTCTCCGCCGACTGGCCCGCGATCTGCCGCCGCATCGTCGCCGCCCAACGCCCGATCTTCGAGCGGGCGCGGACGAGCGAGGAGCGCACCGTCTACGAGGGCGTCGGCGAGGGCGGCGACCGCACCCTGGTGATCGACCGCGAATGCGAGGACGTCGTCTTCGCCGAGCTCGAGCGGCTGGCTGCCGACGGCGCCTCATTTGTCGCCGTTTCCGAGGAGCGCGGTGAAGTCACCTTCGGCTCCGGCGGCGAGCAGCGGGTGGTGATCGACCCGATCGACGGCTCGCTCAACGCCCGCCGCACCCTGCCCTCCTTCGCGGTCTCTATCGCTGTCGCCTCGGGTCCCTCGATGGCCGACGTCGAGCTCGGCTTCGTCCATGACTTCGGCGCCGACGAGGAGTTCCTCGCCCGGCGCGGGGAGGGGGCGGAGCTGAACGGGAGGCCGGTGCGGGTCTCGCCCGAGGCGGAGCGGCTCGAGGTCGTCGGGGTCGAGTCGGCCGAGCCGGATTGGGCGCTGCCCGCCTTCGAAGCGCTCTCCGGAAAGGTCTTCCGCCTGCGGGTCGTCGGCGCGATCGCGATCTCCGCCGCCTACGTCGGCGCCGGGCGTTTCGACGCGATGCTCAGCCTCCGCTCCTGCCGCTCGGTCGACGCCGCCGCGGCGCAGCTGGTCGTCCGGGAGGCTGGCGGGGCCGTCGCTTTCGGCTCCGGCGAGCTCTCCGAGGCGATGCTCGACCTCGAGTCGCGCTACCCGATGGCCGCCGCCAACGGCGAGGCGGGCCTGGCAGTCGTCCGCGCCGCGCAGCTCGCAAGAGCCGCGTAACCCTCTTCAGCAGGCGGTTTACAAACGTGTGTTCCTACGAACTTACGTTCGCTACACTCGGGCACTCCCCCGCCCCTAATCGAGACTGAAGAGGTGTTTTCTTCGTATGGCTGAGAGCAAAAGCAACAGCAGCAAATCCAAAGCTCAGGCGAAACGCGCCACTACCGAAGCGAAAAAGTCCGCGGCTAAAACCGCCAAAGCTTCGAAACGCGCCGCGGCAAAGACCGTCGTCGCCGAGAAAAACCAGGTTCAGACGGTCGTCGAGACCGCTGTCGACTTCCCCGTCGGTGCCGTCCTCGCCGTCAGCGACCGCGTCACCGATCTGGTCGAGCCCTGGACCGACCGCAGCAAGGCCGAGCGCCAGATCAAGAGCTACCGCAGCAATCTGCGCAAATCGCTGAAACGGACCGAGCGCCGCGGCAGCACCGCCCGCCGCAAAGCGATCACCGAGGCCCGCAAGACCCGCAACCAGGTCGAGCGCGAGGCCCGCAACCGCCGCCGCGAGGTCGAGACGGCGATCAAGCGAAACCGCAACGAGGTCGAGCAGCGCGTCCGCAAGGCGATCGACGAGCAGACCTCCCGCGCCCAGGGCGTCGTCGAGAGCGCCACGGGCGTTGTCGGCACGGTCAGCAGTCAGATCACCGCCCTGCGGTAGAGACCCCCGCAGCTCCCCGTCACCTACCGGTGACGGTTACAGGCCGCGAGGTGCCTGGCTCATAGGGCCAGCCCTCGCGGCCTTTTACGTGGGCGCGGAACTGGAAGCGCACACCGCGGCTGTCGTCGTCGCTGAAGCGGTAGGCGTAGCGGAAGCGGCCGCGCCGATCCGCCTCGACCGTGCGGAAACCGCGCCAGCCGGCGCCTGGATAGCGGAACTGCAGCTCGACTGGCAGGCCGCGCACGGCGTCCTTGGCGTCGCGGGTGCGAACCGCACCGCTAAAGACGACCGGCCTGCCGCCGACCTTCGCTGTCGCGGTGGAGGCGTGAAGGCGCAACCCCGTGGGGGCTTCGAAGTGGGTGCTCGAGCCGCTGGTCCGGGTCAGCGTCGGGGTGCCGGCAAAGAAGGCGGTTACGTCACGGCTCGGGCCCGGTTGCAGCCGCAGCGAGAAGGCTCCGCTGGCGTCGGTCGCACGGAAGGTCGTGCGGCGAGGCGACTCGGCGCCGGCCGCAAACGTCTCGACGATGGCGATCCGCTGTCGCGCCACGCCTCCTCCTCCGACGTGGCGCAGGCGGCCGTCGACCTTTCCGCCCGACAGCTCGGTCCTCAGCGAGACCGGACTCTTCAGCGGGTTGACCAGGACCATCTGCCCGCCCCGGGCGCGATCGGTTCCGGATGCGGCGTTGCCGGCGACGTCATAGGAGGTGGCGAGGAACTCGTACTTGCCGGGCGGGTAGGAGTCGGAGTCCCAGTGGGCGACCAGCCGCCCTGCCGCATCCCGAGTCGGCAGCTTCTCGAAGCGGGCGCGGGTACCGGCGAGCCGGAGGGAGATCGAACCCCGGCTGCTAGGGCCGGAAAGGGCGTCGGCGACCGTCGCTTCGATCCGCTCGGGCTCGGCCGGGTCCTGGGCGGGAGCGAAGGCGACCCGCGGCGGGTCTTCGTCGATGCGCACGAGGGCGGCCGGAGGCCCCGTTCCTTCAAAGCCCCCGCCGATGTTGCCGGCAGCGTCGCGGGCGAGGGTGTCAACCCGGTGGATGCCGCTGCCGCTCACCCAGGTCGCCGCCGTGTCGCCGGGAGCCGTCGCCGGGGCGCCGCCGTCGACCGAGATCGCGGTGATGGGTCCCGTCGGGCCGGCCGGTGCCATTCCCGACGGCGAGTCCGCAGCGTGTGCGGCGAGCATCACCGGCCCGTTGCTCCAACCGTCGGTAACCCCAGACAGCGAGAGCCGCGGATCCGTCGCGTCGACGCGGAACGTCGCGGTGCGCATCGGCGAGGGAACGCCGGCGCCCGAGACCGCGACGACGCGGGCATAGGTGATGCCCTGCGGGAGGGTTCCGAGCGCGACGGGGTCCGCGGTTGCGCCGGGGTCGAGGTCGGTCTCCGCCCCTGTGCAAAGTGACGGATTGGCGCAGGGGTGGTTGTCGGTGCCGCGATCTAGGGATACCGCGTAGCCGCTGAGGCCCGAGAGCGGCAGCGGCTCCGAGGGGGCGTCGAGGTCGAGCTTCGCCACCTCGTCCCCCCGTAGCCAGCGGCCGGGGGCGCTGGCGAGTGGGGGCGGGGGCGGGACGTTGTCGAAGCGCAAGCTGGTGCTGGCGCGGGTTAGCTCCACTCCCTCGGCGTTCACGGTCCACCCTTCCAGCTTGTAGATACCTGGCACCGACGGCACCGTGACGGAGTCGTAGGGGTCACTCGCTGGCCGTTCCGGCACCAGCCCGACCGATCTCCCCTGCGAATCGAAGAGGAGGTATCTGGCAGCCGCCGCCTGGGCTGAGTACCCCGGCACTTGGTCGGAATCGATTTCGAACTCGGGGCTGGCCTGCCACAGCTCCGACGCCGCTGCGGGCGCTGGGAGCGCCAGGGTAACCGCGGCGGCGACGGCTAGTGCGAGTCGCGAAAAGAGCGAAATCACGGGCCGAACTCCCCCGCCGGGTCGCCCCCGCCGGCACTGGTTGCGGGGGTGGGTTCGGCCGCCGGTTCGGGTGGCGGCGGTGCGTATTCCACCGCTTCGCTTTCGACCGGCGCCGGTTCGGCGACGGGTTCTTCTGCGGCTGCGGGCTCGGCAGAGGGGGCGGGATGTGGAGCGGGCTTCGGTCTCCGTTTCGGCGCGGGTGCGTATTTGACCCGTGGGCTAGGGGTCTCCTCAGCCGAGACTTCCGAAACCTGGCGCTCGATCAGCGGACGCTCGAGCTCGCCGCCCGTGTCGAGCGGGTTGGGGACGAGACCACCGGCCACGCATGCCGCCGCGCCCCCTGCCGCCCCGGCGCAGACGACCGCGATCTTCGCCGCGACGACGATGCCGCCGGCACCGCTTCCGGCACCGGCCTGCGCAACCGACCCTCCACCACTGCCGCTGAAGCGCCCAAGGAGATCGCCGAAGGCGTCCTGCGCCCGCTCCCACAGCGAGCCGTGGATCGGCAGGGCGGGCGCCAGGGCACCCGCCGCCGCGGGCGCCGCCCGGTAGGTCCGCAGCGTCGCCCGGCACTGGACGCAGGCGCGGAGGTGCTCCCGCAGCTCGGCGACTTCCTCGGCCTTCGCCTCGCCGTCGCAGAAGGCGGAGAGCAAAGGTCTGATTTCACGGCAGCGCCCGCCGTCCTCGCTGTGCGCGACCAGGTTGCGGAAGCGCTCGCGCCCCTCGGCCAGGCAGCGGTTGACTTTGGTCTGGCTGTAGCCGGTGATCTCGCCGATCTCGGCGTAGGAGTAGCCCTCGGCCAGCAGCGTCAACGCGCGCAGCTCCTGTGGCTTCAGCGCTTGCAGCGCCTCGCGGCTGCGGGCGACTGCCTCGCGCCGCTCGGCCCGTTCCGGCGGCCCGTCGGCCGTGGTGGGGAGGAGCGCGACCCAATCCTCCATCTGCGGTTCGGGCTTGACGGCCGCCGGGCCGGCCAGGGTCCGCTCGCGCTCGCGCCGGATCGCCAGGGCCTCGTGCTTGACGACCGTCTGCATCCACTTGATCAGCTCCCGCGGGTCGTCCGTCGGCGCCTGGCGGAGGAGGATCTCAAGCCCGCGCTGCAGGGCGTCTTCGGCATCGTCGGCGCAGAGGGAGAAGCGGCGCGCGGTCCGTTTCAAAGTCGTCTCGTTGCGGGCGTAGATCTCCACCGCCGCCCGCTTGCGGGCTGCATCGTCGGCCGGCCCCAGGCGTGGCCTCGCCCCTTCCGCGTTGACAGTCTCCACTGCTCGATTTCCCCTGCTGCTCCAGATCTCTGTGTCGGACACTGGCAGCGATAGGTACGAACGCGGTCCGTCTCTCCCCCCACTTGGACGGATGCCCCAGCGCAAAAGGACGGAAATTGCAGACTGGCTGAGAGGAACGTCCAGGTCGTCTCCGTGTCGCTAGGATCGCCCGATGAGCACTTGCGTAGTTACCGGCGGCGCCGGCTTCCTCGGGTCCCATCTCTGCGAGCGGCTGCTTGGCGACGGGCACCGCGTTATCTGCCTCGACAACCTCGAGACGGGATCGTTGGAGAACATCGAACATATTCGTGACGATGCGTTCGAGTTCCGCAACCTCGACATCACCGAGAAGGTCGAGATTCCCGAGGACGTCGATTTCGTCTACCACCTCGCCTCGCCGGCGAGCCCGATCGATTACCTGCGGCTGCCGCTGCACACGCTCAAGGTCGGCTCCCACGGCACCCACCACATGCTCGGCGTCGCCAAGTTCAAGCGCGCCCGCTTCCTGATCGCCTCGACCAGCGAGGTCTACGGCGACCCGGAGGTCCATCCCCAGAAAGAGGACTACTGGGGGCACGTCAACCCGATCGGCCCGCGCGGGGTCTACGACGAGGCGAAGCGCTACGCCGAGGCGCTGACGATGGCCTACCACCGCCAGCAGGGCGTCGACACGGCGATCGTCCGAATCTTCAACACCTACGGCCCGCGGATGCGCGCGCACGACGGGCGGGCGATCCCGACCTTCCTGCGCCAGGCGCTCCAGGACCGGCCACTGACCGTCTTCGGCGACGGCAGCCAGACCCGCAGCTTCTGTTACGTCGACGACCTGATCGACGGCATCGTGCGGCTCGCCGAATCCGACGTTCACACGCCGGTCAACATCGGCAACCCCAACGAGTTCACGCTGCTGGAGCTGGCGAAGACGGTGGTCGAGCTGACCGACTCGCGCTCGGAGATCGTCTACGAGGCGTTGCCCACCGACGACCCGAAACAGCGCCGCCCCGACATCGGCCGCGCCCGCGACCTGCTCGGCTGGGAACCGACGATCGAGCTGGCCGACGGCCTGCGCCGCACGATCGACCAGAGCGGCGTCGAGCGCCTCGTCGGCGCCACCGACTAAAGCGGCTTCACCGGCGAGACCGCAAAAACGGCTCCTGGAGAGCCATTTCTGCGGTCTCGACGAAAAAGGGGCGGCCCGAAGGCCGCCCCCTCTCGCGATGCAGCGAGCTTCGTGACTACTGGGTCTGGGCGGTGAAGGAGAAGGTGCCCAGGGGGTTGCCGGCGGTGATGTGGTCTTTTGCCACCCGTTCTTCGGCTGCTTTTTTGGCTGCCGCTTTGGCGGCTTCCTGTTCGGCTGCTTTTTCGGTCGGATCTGCGGATTCGCAATTGTTCGGCGTGGCCAGCGCGCAGAATTCGAGGTAAAAGCCCGCTTCGTAGTAGGCCTGGTAGACCTTCACGAAGCCCTCGAGCACTTCGGCCGCGATCGGCTGCAGCACCGCGGAGGAGCTGACGCTGACCGTGCGGGCTACCGGATCGGCGGTAACACCCGTGATGGTCATGTCCGCAATCGAGCTGCGACCGAGATTGCCGAGGTTGAGGCTGCTGCTGGCGTTCGATTTGGCGACGACTTCGACCGTGACGGTTTTGGCCGAGAGGTCGAGCCACATGTTGCCGAGCGTGATTTCCGTTTCCAGCGCCGTGGTGGGGCTGGTTGGGAGTTTCTGCGTCAGCAGGAGTCCCCCGGCGGTCTGGACGACCCCGGCGGCGCCGCTCGGAGCGATCGTCCCCCCGGTGATCGGGAGCTCGTAGTTGCCCAGGCCTTTTTCGGTGGTCGGAGCGATCACCGAGGCGCTGGTTTCAACGTCTTTCAGCTTCAGCAGCAGTTCCTGGTTGGCGTTGAAGAGGACGTTGCCGCCCGGCAGGACGGTGACCGTGGCCGGTTGCTCTTCGGCTTTGGCCGAGCCCAGCAGCTTGTTCGCGACGAACGGCTTCGGCTTGGCTTTGGCGAAGCCGAGCTTCCCGTTCAGCTTCTTTGCCGCGGCCTTGGTCAGCTTCAGCTTCTTGATCGCCATGCTCACGCCGAAGCCCGTGCGAACAAAGGTATATCCCTTCACCGGGGCCAGCTTCACTTTCTTGCCGGCGACCTTGGCGAAGAGAACTTTCTTCGTGGTATCGATCACCAGGCCCTTGACGGGGGCCGACTTCTTCCCGGCCTTGAACTTGAGGCCGCCGCCGAGCTTGACCGTTCCGGCGCCGTTGGTCGGGTCCATTTCGCCACCGACGACGGGGAAGGTGGCCTTCTTGCCCTTCAGCTTGGCGGGCTTGATCTTGATGATCTTCACGCCGCGCTTCTTCAACGACTTGACGAAGCCGCTGTTGAGGGTGACAGTGGCCGATCCGCCTTCGACCGGGTCGGCTGCGGCAGAGGCGAAGGGAGCGAACGCCAGCAGCGCGAATAGCGCAGCCGCCAAAACCGCCAGCGGCAGCTTCGTCCCCCGAGCCATCCGTGGCTGGGTTGCTTGAGTCATGTATTCCTCCGTTGCTGCCGCCCCCTGCTGTCCCTATAGGCGACTTACGGCGAGTTGACTTGTCTGAACACGTTATTCCCGCATCGCTTGTATTTACAACCCGCGATGCGGCCCGATGTTCCGGTCCCGGCGCGGCAAAGCGCCCCGAGTGCCCGCCCCAATATCCTGCTCTGCGATGGCGATCAGCGACGGATCCGGCGCCCAGGAAGCCCACCTCACGATTGCGCCCGTTGTCGGCCCCGACGACGAGCGCATCTTTACCGACTCGGGGATCGAGATCGATGGGCTCTACGACGAGGGCGATGTCGCCCCGGGCCTCGAGGAGCGCCTCGGCGAGCCCGGACAGCCACCGTTTACCCGCGGCATCCACGAGGGGATGTATCGCGACCGGCTCTGGACGATGCGCCAGTACGCCGGTTTCGCCTCGCCGGAGGACACCAACGAGCGCTACCGGTACCTGATCGAGCACGGATCGACCGGCCTCTCGATGGCCTTTGACCTGCCGACCCAGCTCGGCCGCGACTCCGACGACCCGCTCTGCCATGGCGAGGTCGGCCGAACCGGGGTGCCGATCGACACGATCGAGGACATGCGGATCTGCTTCGACCAGATCCCGCTCGACGGTGTCTCCACCTCGATGACGATCAACGCCCCAGCCGCGATCCTCCTCCTGCTCTACGAGCTGGTCGGTGAGGAACAGGGCGTTCCTTCCGAGAAGCTGCGCGGCACGGTCCAGAACGACGTGCTGAAGGAGTACATGGCGCGCGGCAACTACATCTACCCGGCCGAGCCGACGATGCGGCTGACCACCGACATCTTCGAGTACTGCCACGAGAACGTGCCGAAATGGAACACGATCTCGATCTCCGGGTACCACATTCGCGAGAAGGGCTGCTCGGCTGTGCAGGAGGTCGCCTTCACGCTCTCCAACGCGATCGCCTACGTCGAAGCGGCCCTCGCCCGCGGCCTCAAGATCGACGAGTTCGCGCCGCGGCTGGCCTTCTTCTTCAACGGGCACAACAACGTCTTCCAGGAGATCGCCAAGTTCCGCGCGGTGCGCCGGATGTGGGCGGAGATCGTCAAGGAGCGGTTCGGGGCCGAGAACCCGAACTCGATGAAGATCCGCTTCCACACCCAGACCGGCGGCGTCACCCTGCAAGCCCAGCAGCCCGAGGTCAACATCATCCGCGTCGCTTTGCAGGGCTTTGCGGCGGTTTGTGGTGGTACCCAGTCGCTGCACACCAACGGCTTCGACGAGGCGTTGGCGCTGCCGACCGAGCGCTCGGCCCGGATCGCCCTGCGCACCCAGCAGGTGCTCGCCTACGAGTCCGGGGCCGCCGACACCGTCGACCCCTTCGCCGGCTCTTACTTCGTCGAGTCGCTGACCGACGAGGTCGAAATGCGGGCGAAGGAGCTGATGGAGAAGGTCGAAGAGCTGGGCGGCTCGGTCGAGGCGCTGGAGTTCATGCAGCGCGAGATCGAGGAGTCGGCGCTCTCCTACCACGAGCGCTACAAGAGCGGCCAGGACATCATCGTCGGCGTCAACAAGTTCGTCACCGACCAGGTCGACGACGTCGACATCCTCAAGGTCGACCCCGAGGCCGAGCAGCGCCAGCTGGCACGGCTGAAGGCGTTCAAGGAGAATCGCGACCAGGCTGAGGTAGACGCCAAGCTCGACTCCCTGCGCGACGTCGCCCGCGGCGAGGGCAACCTCCTGCACCCGATCCGCGCCGCGCTCAAAGCCAACGCCTCGATCGGCGAGGTCTGCGGCGCGATGCGCGAGGTCTTCGGCGAATACAAGGGCGGCGCCTTTTTCTAGGCACGATTGGTGAATTTGGCCCCTGTAGGCGCCATAAACTCACCAGTCGCGGGCCTGAACGGTCTTTCTCATTCCTCCCTCAGGGGAGGAACCCCGCGCGCCTGGTTGAAGCGGGGGCAATGATCGAGGTCTCGAGGACGCTGATGAAGTCCGAGCCGGAGCTGGCCGAGCTGATCCAGGAAGTGGAGGGGCTCGAGGTGCGGATGGCCGAGAAGGGCTTCGGCACCCGGGTCGAGATCCGCGCCTCCGAGGAAAGCGGGCTGGTCGAGGCCGATCTCGAGGCTGTCCTCGACCAGCTTGCGGAGCCGCAGCGACGGCCCTTCATCTGATCGACACGAGCTTTTGAAGTCCATCCAAACGAGGCCGGCTGGGGTCGGCCCGGAAAGCGAGTCCAACTAGTGACCAAGTTGAAGCGGCACCTCACGGTTGCCAACGTCTTGTCCATCACCGCCGTGTTCATCGCCCTGAGTGCCACCGCGGTCGCGGCCACCAAGCTCGGCGCCGGCCAGGTTAAGGCGGTCAACATCGCCCGCCAGGCGGTGACCAACGCCAAAATCAAGACCCAGGCCGTGACCTCCGGGAAAATCAAAAACGGCACCGTCAATTCCCTCGACATCGGCGCCGGTCAGGTGACGAGCGAGAAGCTCGCCACTGGTGCGGTCACTGCCAAAAAGATCGGCAAGAAAGCGGTTAGCCCGCGGACGATCGCCGACGAAGCGGTCACCACCGGCAAGCTCGGCAACGAATCGATCGTCGCTTCGAAGCTCTCGAAATCTCTTTATGAGCAGCTGGTTCGCAACACCACCTACGAGAGCGCCCAGAGCGCCTCGGACAGCGAACCGAACAAGACCGCAACCGCCAACTGTCCAAGCGGCAAGGAAGCGATCGGCGGCGGCGCCCGTCTCGAAGGCGAACTCGCCGAGGTCTCGCTGACCGGTTCCTACCCCTTCTCCAGCGGCAGTTCCCGCACCGGCTGGACGGCCATAGCCCACGAGACGGGCGCCGGCCAGGCGGGCAACTGGTCGATTGTGGCGTTTGTCGTGTGCGCAGAACTCTAAGATCACTCGGCATCGTGGAATCGAAGGGCCCGCTCCGGCGGGCCCTTCGTCTGTCTGAGGACACCGAAAACCCGGCCTAAATAGACTTCCGCGCCCGATGCGCGAGAGAAACCCCGAAAGCCACGACGAGAAGCTCGCCTACCTGCGCGAGCTGCGCGAGGCGGCGATCCACTCTGCCTCCGAGGCGGCGGTTGAGAAGCAGCACGCGAAGGGCAAGATGACCGCCCGCGAGCGGATCGAGAAGCTGCTCGACCCCGGCTCCTTCGAGGAGCTCGACACCTTCGTGCGGCACCGCACCTACGACTTCGAGATGCAGAAGAACCGGCCCTGGGGCGACGCCGTCGTCACCGGGCACGGGACGATCGACGGCCGCACCGTGTTCGTCTTCTCGCAGGACTTCACCGTCTTCGGCGGCAGCCTCGGCGAGGTGATGGCGGAGAAGATGTGCAAGGTCATGGACCTCGCCGCCCAGGTCGGGGCGCCGGTGATCGGCATCAACGACTCCGGCGGCGCCCGGATCCAGGAGGGCGTCGTCTCCCTTGGCGCCTACGGCGACGTCTTCGTCCGCAACGTCCAGTGCTCCGGCGTGATCCCGCAGATTAGCGTGATCATGGGCCCCTGCGCCGGCGGCGCCGTCTACTCGCCGGCGATGACCGACTTCATCTTCATGGTCAAAGAGACCTCACACATGTTCATCACCGGCCCGGAAGTGATCAAAACCGTGACCGGAGAGGAAGTCGAGTTCGAGGAGCTCGGCGGTGCGATGAGCCACAACTCGAAGTCAGGCGTCGCCCACTTCGCCTCCGAGGACGAGGAGAGCTGCCTCGAGGACGTTCGCTACCTGATGAGCTTCCTGCCCTCGAACAACCTCGAGGCCCCGCCGCGCTTTTCCCCGAGCGACGACCCCGAGCGCGAAGACGACGAGCTCGACACGATCGTCCCCGACGACTCGTCGAAGCCCTACGACATGCGCGACGTGATCGCCCGCGTCGTCGACGACGAAGAGTTCTTCGAGGTCCACGAGCACTTCGCGAAAAACATCGTTTGCGGCTTTTCCCGCCTCGACGGCTATCCGATCGGCATCGTCGGCAACCAGCCTGCCTTTCTCGCCGGCGTCCTCGACATCGAGGCTTCCGAGAAGGCAGCCCGGTTCGTGCGGACCTGCGATTGCTACAACGTCCCGATCATCACCTTCACCGATGTCCCCGGCTTCCTGCCTGGCACCGATCAGGAGTGGAACGGGATCATCCGCCACGGCGCCAAGCTGCTCTACGCCTTCACCGAGGCGACGGTGCCGAAGCTGACGGTCGTCACCCGCAAGGCCTACGGCGGCGCCTACGACGTGATGAACTCCAAGCACATGCTGGCCGACTACAACGTCGCCTGGCCGACGGCCGAGGTCGCGGTGATGGGTCCCGAGGGTGCCGTCAACATCATCTACCGCAAAGACATCGCCAACTCGCCGACCCCCGACGAGCGTCGCCAGAAACTGATCGACGACTACAAAGCCCACTTCGCCAACCCCTACTCGGCGGCGGAGCGCGGCTACATCGACGACGTCATCGAGCCCCACCAGACCCGCCCGAAGCTGATCCGGGCCCTGCGGATGCTGCAGACCAAGCGCGTCGACCAGCCGAAGCGCAAGCACGGCAACATCCCGCTTTAGAACGCCTTACGGGACGGCCGTCGCCTCGGGGTCGATGTTGCCGGCGGCGGCGCGGCCGGCGGTGGGGCCGCCCTCGTCGCCGCCGAGGCGGTGGGCGAGGTAGACGGGGACGATCGAGATCAGGATCACGATCACCGCGACGGCGTTGACGATCGGGAGTTCGTGGGGGCGGAAGAGGTTGGAGTAGATCCAGATCGGCAGGGTCTGTTCGCCGGCCCCGATCGTGAAGTTGGTGACGATGATCTCGTCGAAGGAGAGGGCGAAGGCGAGCAGGCCGCCGGCGATCAGGGCGCTTTTCATCCCCGGGAAGGTGACGTAGCGGAAGGTCTGCCAAGAGTGGGCGCCGAGGTCGGCCGAGGCCTCCTCGAAGCTGGCGGAGAGGCGACGCAGGCGGGCGACGGCGTTGTTGTAGACGACGACGATGCAGAAGGTGGCGTGGCCGACGATCACGGTGAAGAGGCTGAGCGGGACGTCGAGGACCTGGGTGAAGGTGTTGCTGATCGCGACGCCGGTGACGATCCCCGGCAGGGCGATCGGCAGGATCACCAGGAAGGAGATCGTCTCGCGGCCGAAGAAGCGGTGACGGGCGACGGCAAGTGCGGCGAGCGTGCCCAGCAGCAGGGCGATCGCCGCCGCGACGACGCCCGCCTTGATCGAGGTGACGAAGGCTTCGCGCGCGGCGTCGTCCTTGAACGCCTGCGAGAACCAGTGGGTGGTGAAGCCCGGCGGCGGCCACTCGAGGATCTTGCTCGAGTTGAAGGCGTAGATCCCGATCACGATCAGCGGGATGTAGATGAAGGCGAGCCCCACCGCGACGGCGATTCGCAGCAGCACCCGGGAGCGTTTCGAGAGTCTCATCGCGCCATCGCCTAGACGTGCTCGAATGCCCCCAGCCGGCGGGCGACCAGGAGGTAGGCGATCATCACCACGATCGGCACCAGCGCCAGGGCCGCGGCGAAGGGTTGGTTGTTGGCGATGTTGCTGAAGATGACGTTGCCGATGAACTGGTCGTTGGAGACCAGGCGGGGCGTGATGTAGTCGCCCAGCGTCAGCGAGAAGGTGAAGATCGAGCCGGCGACGACGGCCGGGAAGCTGAGCGGCAGGATCACCCGCCGGAAGGTGGTGAAGGGGGAGGCACCGAGGTCCTCGGAGGCGCTGATCAGCGAGTTCGGGATCCGCTCCAGCCCGGCGTAGATCGGCAGGATCATGTACGGCAGCCAGAGGTAGCTCATCACCAGCCAGACCGCCGTCGTCCCGTAGCCGGGGCCATGCAGGCCGATCGGTTCGAGTACCCAGTTGATCGCACCGTTGGCTGAGAGCAGCGTCCGCCAGGCATAGACCTTGACCAGGTAACTCGACCAGAGCGGCAGCAGGATCCCGATCACCAGCAGCGCTTTGCCGCGGCGGCTCGCGAGCTTGGCCATGTAGAAGGCGATCGGGAAGGCGATCACCGCGTCGGTGATCGTTACCAGCAGCGCGGTCCGAATCGTCCGCCAGACGATGTCGCGGTAGACCGGTTCGTCGAACAGCGCTTCGAAGTTTTCGAGGGTGAAGCTCTTTTCGGTCAGCCCGCTGAGCGGGTCGACCGACCAAAAGGCGGCGACCAGCAGCAGGGCCAGAGAGCCCAGGTAGCCGATCACCAGCCAGCCGAGAGGGCCGGCCAGCAGCGCCCCTACCTGCAGGCGTTCACGGCCGTGGAGGAGGTCGGACAGCCGATGGCTGACCGACCTCCTCTCCGCGACCGCTTCAGATGCCATCGATCAGAGGCCCTCTCAGCCTTTGATCGTGGTCCAGGCTTTGACCCAGTCGTTGTAGTCCATGCAATCTTCTTCGCCGTTGCCGCAATCGGCGAGCGGGGTTTCCCAGTAGTAGACCCGCTCCCAGAACTGCGGTTCTTCGGCGTGGTATTCGGCGCAGAAGTTTTTGTTCGCCGTCTCTTTGCAGGCGAGTTCCTGCGCCGGAGCCTCGCCGAACCATTCGGCGACTTCGGCGTTGACTTTCGGTTCGATGATCCAGTTCATCCACTCGTACATGCAGTTGGGATGTTTGGCGTCCTTGGCCAGCATCCAGGTGTCCGACCAGCCGGTTGCACCCTCCTTCGGCAGGAAGCCCTGGCTCGCCGGGCTGGCTTTGACCGGCACGCCTTCTTCCTTCAGCGCGAAGTACTGGTACTGCCAGGTGGTACCGACCTGGACGTCGCCGCCCGCGTAGGCGGAGATCTGCTTGGCCGCTTCAGACCAGTATTCGCCGACCAGCGCGTGCTGTTCTTTCAGCAGGTCGACGGCCGCGTTGAACTGATCTTCGTTCAGCTCGTAGGGGTTTTCGATTCCCAGGTCCGGTTCGTGGGTCTTCAGGTAGACCGCGGCTTCGGCGATCGACATCGGATCGTCGTACTGGCTGATTTTGCCCTTGTACTGGGCGGCAACTTTGGGGTCGAGGGTCACGTTCCAGGAGTCCGGAGCGGGGCTGACGTCGTTGCCGTTCCACATCAGCAGGTTGGCGCCACGGCCGTGTGGAATGCCGTAGTGGACGTCTTCGAAGGTGTTGTACGGCTGGTCTTTGAGGTCGCTGAAGACCGTTTTGTAGTTGGGGACGAGGTCGACGTTGACCGGAGCGACGAGGCCCGCGGCGACGAGGCGGGCGGTGGCGTTACCCGAAGCCGAGACGCCGTCGTACTGCCCGGTTTTCATCAGCTCGACCATTTCGTCGGAGGTGCCGGCTTCCTTGTTGTTGACCTTGCAGCCGGTTTTCTGTTCGAACGGTTTGCTCCAGCCGGGTTCGACGTAGCCGGCCCAGGAGATCAGCGAAACTTCGCCCTCTCCTTTGCCGACCTTCTGCAGTTCATCGCTGCTGCTGCCACCGGTGGTGTCGTCGCTGCCGCCGCCGCAACCGGCGAGGGCGAGCATGAAAACGACCAGGCCGGCGACGACGAGCCACGCCGTGCGGGCGGGGTTGCCATCCCTTCTCCTCATGATGGTGCTACCTCCTGTTTGGTTGACTTCCCGCCGACGGCGGCCTCGTGCTCGGGACGCCACCCGACTAGGACTTCGTTTCCCTGCCCTGGCAACGCGCCCGAGGACGCGCTCTCCACGTTCTGTCTCACCAGCTGGAGCTTCTCCCCTTTATCCAGCTGAACCGTGAAGCGGGTGACACTGCCGGCGTAGGCGACGTCGACGACGCGACCGCTCTCCGTGTGGAGGCCGTCGGTCGCAGCGCCCGGCTGCAGCAGCTCGATCTTCTCGGGGCGGATCGTCATCCGCTCGCCGCCCCGCTCGATCAGGTTGGAGACGCCGACGAAGCCGGCGACGAACTCGTTGGCCGGGCGCTCATAGAGCTCGAGCGGCGTGCTCACCTGCTCGATCCGGCCGTTGTTGAAGACGGCGATCCGGTCGCTCATCGTCAGCGCCTCGTCCTGGTCATGGGTGACGTAGACGAAGGTGATCCCGACCTCGCCCTGGATCGTCTTCAGCTCGCTCTGCATCTCCTCGCGCAGCTTCAGGTCGAGGGCGCCGAGCGGCTCGTCGAGGAGCAGCACCTTGGGCCGGTTGACGATCGCCCGGGCCAGCGCGACCCGCTGGCGTTGCCCGCCGGAGAGCTCGTTTGGCTTGCGGTCGGCGTAGCCGGGCAGGCGGACCATCTCGAGCGCTTCGTCGCTGCGCTTCAGGCGCTCGGGTTTGGCCACCCGGGCGACCTTCATCCCGTAGGCAACGTTGTCACCGACGGTCATGTGCGGGAAGAGGGCGTAGTCCTGGAAGACCGTGTTGACGGCGCGATCGTAGGGCGGCACCCCGCTGACGTCCTCGCCGGCCAGCTCGATCGTCCCCTCAGTCGGGTCCTCGAAGCCGGCGATCATCCGCAGCGTCGTGGTCTTGCCTGAGCCCGACGGTCCGAGCATCGTGAAGAACTCCCCCTGGGCGATCTCCAAATCGATCCCGGCGACCGCCACCACCTCCCCGTAGTGCTTGGTGAGGCCCGAAAGACGTATGTCAGGTGCTGCAGCGTCTATGCCTGTGACGTTATCCGCGCAGGTGCGGATTGCAAGGACAAACTGGCCCGGGAGGCTTAGCCGAACTGGAGTAGAGGTGGTGGGTAGGGAGGGAGCCGGTGGGGGTCCCTGGGAGCACCTCCGCCGAGCGAGTTGGAGATAGCTGGCGCCTCAAACGTCGCTGGCTCGGCTCCATGCTGAGTACCCAGGGACCCCCACCAGCTCCCTCCATCAATCCGCTCTTAGCTTCACTGGCAAATGGCCTTTTGGGAAAAGCTCTCGTCTCTCGAGAGCTAGGCCCCCAGCACGAACCCTGCGCGATCCTTGATTACGGCCGCGGTCACCCCGTCTCTTTAAGAGCTGTTGGAGAGCGGGTGGGGATACCCCTGATCGGTACTCAGCATGGAGCCGAGCCGACCACGATTGTGGCGACAGCTATTCCCGCATCTCTCGGCGGAGGTGCTCCGAGCAGGGGTGTCCCCACCCG
The DNA here is from genome assembly GCA_033856415.1 of Solirubrobacterales bacterium. Lineage (GTDB taxonomy): Bacteria > Actinomycetota > Thermoleophilia > Solirubrobacterales > 70-9 > VAYN01. The sequence goes on from JAWVFA010000010.1 coordinate 77,716, forward strand.
CTCCTTATAAGCCGCTTCTAGTAGCCGGCCGGATGACGCGAGACGAAGCCGACGTTGTCGCGCAGGTCTTCGTGCCAGCGGGGGCCCGTTTCGCCGCCCGCGTCGCCCGACGTATCCCAGCGGAAGCCGGCGACTTCGGCGTAGGCGTGGCCGGCGTTGGTCCAGACGGTGATCCAGCGACCCTTGCCTTCTTCTCCCCACTTGGCCATCGGGCCCGAGGGAAGTGGGCTTTCGAGGAATTTGCCCCCGTGGAGGGCGAAGGAGACGGCGCCGGAGCAGTCGTAACCACGGTCCCACCAGCGGGCGTGGCCGCCGCCGTAGATGTAGGGCTTGCTGCGGATCTTGTTCGCCGCGGCGATCACCTTTTTGACCCGGGCGGGAGCGCTTGCCGGCGGGATCAGCATCCCGTTGTCGAGCAGCTTCGCCTTCGCGGTCGGCGTGCAGATGTCGACTTCAGCCGGCGACATGCCGCCCGTCGCGCAAGCGGCCGAGGCGCTGCCGGGGGCGAAAAAGGCGGTTGCAGCGAGGGCGACGACGAACGCAAGCCCAGCCAACCTGAAGTTGTGACGCAAACCGATTCTCCTTCGTCGGCCTACGGGGTTAGCTGTCGGGCTAGCGCGAAAGGAGCCTGCGCTCCCACCTTGGACTTGGTGGGTTAGCCCCGAAAACGTGGTTCCCCCGCTCCCCAAACGCTCTTTGCGCCAGGGATTCGGCGTTTCGGTTACTGACCGGCGGCAGTGTAGACCATCGCGCGGCGCTCTGCTCACAAAACGTAAATATTTGCTGGAAATTCCTGCGCCCATCGAGAATGTGTTCGACGCCTGGGCTGGTAGCTTGCGCGCTGGGATGAACCTTTCGGGCCGCAAAGCGCTCCTCACCGGGGCAACGGGAGGGCTGGGAAGGGCGATCGCCCACTCCCTCGCCGAGCGCGGCGCGGTCCTGACGCTGAGCGCCCGCAAGCGCGAGGCGCTGGAGGAGATGGCCGCCAGCCTGCCCGGCAGCGGCCACTCGGTGCTTCCCGCCGACCTCGCCGAACCCAACGCTGCCGAGCGCCTCGCCGCAGAAGCGGCTGGCACCGAGATCCTCATCGCCAACGCCGGCCTGCCCGGAGCCGGCAAGCTCGACGAGTTCAGCGCCGATGAGGTGAAGCGCGCCCTGCGCGTCAACCTCGAGGCGCCGATGCTGCTCGCCCGCGCCCTCTACCCGGCGATGCTCGAGGCCGGCTCGGGCCACCTCGTCTTCGTCGCCTCGCTCTCCGGCAAGGCCGCCAGCCCCCGCACCTCGATCTACAACGCGACCAAGTTCGGCCTCCGCGGCTTCGCCCTCGGCCTGCGCAGCGACCTCAACCCCCGCGGCGTCGGCGTCTCGATCGTCTCGCCGGGCTTCATCCGCGAAGCCGGCATGTTCGCCGACGCCGGGTCCAAACCCCCGCCCGGGATGGGAACCTCCACCCCCCGGAAGGTCGGCGAGGCCACCGCCAAGGCAATCGAGCGAAATAAGGTCGAGGTGACCATCGCGCCGCTGCCCCAGCGCGCCGGCGCTCACCTGGCGCTGGTGAGCCCTTCGCTCAGCGTCAAGGTGCAGAGCGGCAGCGCCGGCCAGAAGGCCGCCAAAGACATCGCCCGAGGCCACTCTGCCGACAAGCGCTGAGGCGCCCGCCGGCCGAAGCTCCGGTTTTCTTAGACTCACTACGTGAGCAGCAGCGATTCCTTCGGCGCCCGATCGACCCTCGAGGTCGGTGGGCGCGAGTTCGAGATCTTCCGCCTCGACGTGCTGCAGGAGCGGTTCGACGTCGCCCGTCTGCCGTACTCGATCAAGGTCCTGCTGGAGAACGTGCTGCGGCTCGAGGACGGGGTCTCGGTCAGCGCCGCCGACGTCGAGGCAATCGCCTCCTGGGACGCCGCCGCCGAGCCCAGCGCCGAGATCCCATTCCAGCCGGCCCGCGTCCTGATGCAGGACTTCACCGGCGTCCCCGCCGTGGTCGACCTGGCGGCGATGCGCGACGCGATGGAGGAGATCGGCGGCGACCCGGCGGCGATCAACCCGCTGGTCGACGTCGACCTGGTGATCGACCACTCGGTCCAGGTCGACGCCTTCGGCAACGACCGCGCCTTCGCCGTCAACGCCGAGCACGACTTCGACCGCAACCGCGAGCGCTACTCGTTCCTCAAGTGGGGACAGCAGTCCTTCGACAACTTCCGCGTCGTCCCGCCGGCGACCGGCATCTGTCACCAGGTCAACCTCGAGTACCTCTCCCAGGTCGTCTACAGCCGCGAGAACGGCGGCACGCTGCAGGCCTACCCCGACACGCTCGTCGGCACCGACTCGCACACGACGATGGTCAACGGCCTCGGCGTCCTCGGTTGGGGCGTCGGCGGGATCGAGGCCGAGGCGGCGATGCTGGGCCAGCCGATCTCGATGCTGCTGCCGCAGGTGGTCGGCTTCAAGCTCTCCGGCGAGCTGCCGGAGGGGGCGACGGCGACCGACCTCGTCCTCACCGTGACCGAGATGCTGCGCGAGCGCGGCGTCGTCTCCAAGTTCGTCGAGTTCTTCGGGCCGGGCCTGCCGACCCTCGGCCTCGCCGACCGCGCCACGCTCGGCAACATGTCGCCGGAGTTCGGCTCGACCTGCGCGATCTTCCCGGTCGACGCCGAGACCCTGCGCTACCTCGACCTCACCGGCCGCCCGACCGAGACGATCGAGCTGGTCGACGCCTACGCCCGCGAGCAGGGAATGTTCGCCGAGGCGAGCGGGGGGGACCCCGTCTTCTCCGAACTGCTGCAACTCGACCTGGGCGAGGTGGTGCCGAGCCTGGCCGGGCCGAAACGGCCGCAGGACCGGGTGCCGCTCTCGCAGGCCAAACAGTCCTTCCTCGAGGCGATGCACGAGTTCGACGCCGAGGCCGCCGAGCAGATGGTCTCCGGCCTCGACGAGGCGATCGAAGAGTCGTTCCCCGCCTCCGACCCGCCGGCCGAGGACCACGACAACGGCACCAGCAAGCCGCGTCCGGCGCTGAGCGGCACCGCGGTCGACGTGACGCGCAGCGACGACGCGATCGCCGTCACCCTGTCTGACGGGACCGAGGTCGAGCTCGACCACGGCCACGTCGTCATCGCCGCGATCACCAGCTGCACCAACACCTCCAACCCGAGCGTGATGGTCGGCGCCGCCCTGCTGGCCCGCAACGCGGTTGAACGGGGACTGGAGCGCAAGCCGTGGGTGAAGACCTCGCTGGCGCCGGGATCGACCGTGGTCACCGACTACCTCGAGCGGGCCGGGCTGACCCAGTACCTCGACGCGCTGCAGTTCAACCTTGTCGGCTACGGCTGCACCACCTGCATCGGCAACTCCGGTCCGCTGGCGCCGGAGATCTCCGCCGCGATCGCCGAGCAGGACCTTGCCGTCTGCGCGGTGCTCTCCGGCAACCGCAACTTCGAGGGTCGAATCAACCAGGACGTGAAAGCGAACTACCTCGCGAGCCCACCCTTGGTGGTCGCCTACGCGCTCGCCGGGCGCATGGACATCGACCTCGACACCGAGCCGCTCGGCGAGGGACAGGATGGCGCGCCCGTATTTCTGCGCGACGTCTGGCCGACCGCGGAGGAGATCAAGCAGGTGGTCGGCACCGCGGTGCAGTCCGAGATGTTCGAGCGCAACTACGCCGAGGTTTTCACCGGCGACGAGATGTGGAACGCGGTCGAGGTCCCCTCCGGCGACCGCTATGACTGGCCCGACTCGACCTACGTGCGCCGCCCCAGCTTCTTCGAGCAGATGCCGGCGCAGGCCCCCGGCGTTTCCCCGATCGCCGGCGCCCGCGCGCTCGCCCTCCTCGGCGACTCGATCACCACCGACCACATCTCGCCCGCCGGGGCGATCAAACGCGACAGCCCCGCCGGTCGCTGGCTGACCGAGCAGGGCGTCGACGTCAAGGACTTCAACTCCTACGGCTCGCGCCGCGGCAACCACGAGGTGATGATCCGCGGCACCTTCGCCAACATCCGCCTTCGCAACCAGCTCGTCGACCGCGCCGGTGGCTACACCCGGCACTTCCCCGATGCCGAGGAGACGACGATCTATGACGCCGCAACGCAGTACGCAAGCGAAAATGTGCCACTCGTCGTACTAGCCGGCAAGGAGTACGGCTCTGGCTCCTCGCGCGACTGGGCCGCTAAGGGGACCAAACTGCTCGGGGTGCGGGCGGTTATCGCCGAGAGCTTCGAGCGCATTCACCGCTCCAACCTGATCGGGATGGGGGTGCTGCCGCTGCAGTTTGCGGCTGGCGAGAGCATCGCCTCCCTTGGTCTCACCGGGGCCGAGAGCTTTGACGTCAGCGACCTCGAAGACGGCCAGGCGAAGAAGGTGACTGTCACCGCCCGCGCCGACGACGGCAGCGAGAAGTCCTTCGAGGCGACGGTCAGGTTGGACACCCCGAACGAGGTCACTTACTTCGTAAACGGCGGTATCTTGCAGACCGTACTGCGGAAACTCAAAAAGTAGGCGCAGCGGGGCCGCGGGAGGCAGGGGGGTCCGCGCGACCCACACTGCACCTGCGCGTCGGTAGCCAGGGAGGGATGCCGACGCGGCCGTTCCCCCTGGCGGGACTGCCCTGAGGAACAGTCAGCGTTTAGCTATACAGGCTTGTCAGGCCTCGGTCAAGCGGAATCGAGCGCTTTAGCCCGGTTCTGGCGGTTTTCCGTCTCAGTTACCTGGGAACTCGGTGGTACACGTATACCCCAGCCCTTGCGCTCGATCAACTCGATTCCGATCACGCTGCCGACGGGCCCCACCGGAGTAAGGGTCGCGGCGAGCAGGGTGTAAGGGGCCTCCTTACGTACGCAGGCGACCCAGATCACCACGCAGAGAGCGATGAAGCCGAGTCCGTGCGCCCAGCCGAAAAGCATCGTCTCGGTTTCGAACCCGGGCACGAGCCAGAAGAAGAGCAGGCCGGCGAACACACCCAGCTCAACCCAGGAGAAGCGCTTCACCCAGACGAACAGCTCACCCGGGACGGGCTTTTCGAACGGTTTACGCCGTGCCACGGGCTCAGGTTCCGGGGGTCAGCGCGGTGAGTACGATCCGCTCCTGCTCACGCGCGTGGGCGCCCGAGTAACCCTCGCCCGGGCTGGCCCGGCCCTGGCGACCGATGTAGGTGAGGGTGACGCCCTCGGGTAGGACGTCGGGCATCCGTCGTGACATCACCTTCCAGGCGCCCATGTTGCGCGGCTCCTCCTGGACCCAGGCGATCTCTTTCAGGTTCGGGTAAGAGGCGATCAGCCGTTCTAGCTGTTCCTTCGCGAACGGGTAGAGAACCTCGACGCGGGCGATGGCGACGTTCTCGGCGCTCTGGCGCCGCTCGTTGTCGTCCATGTCGAAGTAGACCTTGCCGGTGCAGAGGACGAGGCGCTCGACCTTCTCGCGCCGTTCGCCGGCGGTCGGGTCGTCGAGGATGAATCGCAGTTCTCCCTCGCTCAGTTCCTCGAGCGTGGTGGCGGCCCGCTCCAGCCGCAGCAGCCCCTTCGGGGTGAAGACGATCAGCGGCCGCGGCTTCTTGATCAGCGCCTGGCGGCGCAGCAGGTGGAAGTACTGGCCCGCCGTGGTCGGGTTGGCGATGCGGATGTTGCCCTCGGCACCGAGGGCGAGGAAGCGCTCGATGCGGGCGCTCGAGTGCTCGGGCCCGGATCCCTCGTAGCCGTGCGGGAGCAGCAGGGTGAGGCGGCTCGTCTGTCCCCACTTCGACTCGCCGGAGACGATGAAGCTGTCGATGATCACCTGGGCCGCGTTGGCGAAGTCGCCGAACTGCGCCTCCCAGAGGACCAGGGCGCTGGGGCTGGCAGCCGAGTAGCCGTACTCGAAGCCGAGGCAGGCGATCTCCGAGAGGGGGCTGTTGTAGAGCTCGAAGGGGGCGGAGGCGTCCTCGAGATTCTGCATCGGCGTGTACTCGAGGCCGGTGTTCTCGTCGTGGAGGACGAGGTGGCGGTGCGAGAAGGTGCCGCGCTCGGTGTCCTGACCGGTGAGTCGGATGTGGACACCGTCGGTCAGCAGCGTGCCGAAGGCGAGCGCCTCGGCCTGGCCGAAGTCGATCCCGCCGTGCTCGAGAGCCTCGACCCGCCGGGCCAGCGGGCGGCGCAGCTTGCGGTGGACGTTGAAGCCCTCGGGCGTCTTCAGCAACGCCTCGTTGATCGCCCGCAGCTTCTCCGCATCGACCGCGGTGTGGACGGGTGGGCTGGCGGTGCGGTCGAGGAGTTCGCCGGTCTGAGTGGTGACGCCGGTGACGGTCGGATCCTCGTACTCGCCGGCCTCCATCTTCTGCCGCAGGCCTTTGAGCGCACCCGACATCTCGGAGTGGCGCTCGTCGGAGGCTTTGCCGACCTCCTCGGCGGAGACGGTGCCGTCCTCGATCAGTTTCTCGGCGTAGATCTCGGAGACCGGCGGGTGGGACTTGATCGCCGCCGCCATCGTCGGCTGCGTGTAGGCCGGCTCGTCGGTCTCGTTGTGGCCGAAGCGGCGGTACCCGATCACGTCGATGACGACGTCGCGGCACCAGCGCTCGCGGTAGGCCATCGCCAGCCGCACGGCGGCGACGCAGCCCTCGACGTCGTCGGCGTTGACGTGGATGATCGGCACATTGAAACCCTTCGCCATGTCGGCGGCGTAGGGCGTGGAGCGGGCCTCGTCGGGGTCGGTGGTGAAGCCGACCTGGTTGTTCTGGATGACGTGGATCGTGCCGCCGGTGGTGTAGCCGGGGAGGGACTGCAGGTTGAGGGTCTCGGCGACCACGCCCTGCGCGGGGAAGGCGGCGTCGCCGTGCAGCAGCACCGGCACCGCCCGCTTGTGGTCGAGGCTCAGGCTCGGTCCCTCGAAGTCCTGCTGCAGGAAGCGGGTACCGCCGGTAACCACCGGGTCGACGAACTCGAGGTGGCTCGGGTTCGGGTAGAGGCGGACCGAGATCTTCTGACCCTCGGCGGTCTCGTAGACCCCGCGGTGGCCGTAGTGGTACTTGACGTCCCCGGTGCCGCCATGGGGGATCGCGGCGACGGCCTTGACCGCGTCGATCTGCTTCGAGCCCTCGAACTCGGCGAGGACCGATTCGACTGAGCGTCCGAGGTTGTGGGCGAGGACGCTGAGGCGGCCGCGGTGGGCCATCCCGAAGACGACCTCCTCGGCCCCGTCGCGCTGGGAGAGGGTGACGATTTCGTCGAGCATCGGGACGACGACGTCGAGGCCCTCGATCGAGAACATCTTCTGGCCCAAATACGCTTTCTCGAGGAAGCGCTCGAACTGGAAGACGTCGATCAGCCGGTTCAGCAGCCGCTTTTTCTCCTCGTCGGTGAGCGGCTGGCGGTGGGCGCCGGTCTCGATCATCTCCCGCAGCCAGATCCGCTGCTGGTGGGATGAGAGGTGCTCGACCTGGTAGCCGATCGTGCCGCAGTAGGCGGTCCGCATCCGCGGCAGCGCCTCCAGCAGCGTTTCCCCGGGGACGCCGATGCGCAGGATCGAGGCCGGGATCCGCTCCATCAGCTCCGGCGTGAGGTTGACGTTCTCCGGCTGCAGCGCCGGGTCGCCCTTCGGCTCGGAGCCAAGCGGGTCGAGCTGGGCGGCGAGGTGGCCGTGGGTGCGGTAGGCCTTGAGCAGCGAGGTCGCGGCCTGGACCGCCTGCAGCAGCTCTTCGTCGATCTCTCCGGGAGCGGTGGTCGGTTCGGCGCTCGGCGGGGCGGCACTCAGCGGCGGCGCCGAAGCGGAGGCGGGGTGGGCGGTGCTGACGACCGAGGCCTCGAAACCGAGGTCGGCGGCGACCGCCTCGTAGAACCCGTCCTCGCCCTGCAGCAGTTCCTCGATCCGCCGCAGGAAGGCGCCCGACTCGGCCCCCTGGATGACCCGGTGGTCGTAGGTCGAGGTCAGCGTCATCACCTTCGAGACGCCGAGCTGCTTCAGCCGTTCCGGCGAGGCGTGCTTCCACTCCGGCGGGTAGGCGATCGAGCCAGTGGCGACGATCGCGCTCTGGCCGCTCAAGAGGCGCGGCACCGAGGCCATCGTGCCGATCCCGCCCGGGTTGGTGAGGGAGATGTTGGTCCCCTGGAAGTCATCGGCGGAGAGCTTGTTTTCGCGGGTCTTGGCGATCAGCTCTTCGTAGTGGGAGTGGAAGCCGGTGAAGTCGAGCTCGCCGGCGTTCTTGATCGCCGGGACCATCAGGCTGTGGGAACCGTCTTTTTTCTCGACGTCGACGGCGATCCCGAGGTTGACCGGGCTGCCTTCGATCGCGAACGGCTTGCCGTCTTCTGCCGCAAAGACCCGCACCATCACCGGGAAGTCTCTGGTCGCCTGCACGATCGCCCAGGCGACGAGGTGGGTGAAGGAAACCTTCAGCCCCCGGTCCTTCAGCACCGAGTTGATCGCCTTGCGTTTGGCGTCCAAGGTGTCGACCGCGATCGTCCGGAACGACGTAGCAGTAGGAACCTGCCGGCTCTCGTCCATCGCGTTGGCGAGCATCGCCGCGGCCCCACGAAGCTGCTTCGCCTCGCCCTTGGCCGGAGCGGCACCGTTGCCACCACCGTCGGCGGCAGCCATCACGTCCTCTTTGGTGACCTTCGATCCCGGCCCCGAACCCTTCACCGAGCCCAAATCCACGCCCGTAGCTTCAGCAACCCTGCGAGCAACGGGCGTAGCTTTCACATCAGCGCCGGAACCATTGCCTGACCCGTTCGAACCCTGAGAGGAATCCGCTCCTCCGGTGGGTGGCGTCGTAGGGGGGACCCCCGCCTGCTGCGCAGGTGGGGGTGGGTCCCCTGCGGCGACAGGACCCGCCGGCTCAGCGCTTTGTCCCTCACCAGGCTCCATCTCGGCCAGCAGCGCCCCAACGGGGACCTCGTCATCGACAGCCGCGATCAGCTTGGTGATCACCCCGTCCATAGGCGCCGGCACCTCAGCGTCGACCTTGTCGGTGGAGACCTCGACGACCGTGTCGCCCTCGCTGACCGAGTCCCCCTCGGCCACGTGCCACTCGAGCACGATGCCCTCGGTCACCGACTCGCCCATCTCGGGCATGGTGATCTGGACGGTCGCCGTCTCGGGCATCTCCGGGCTCAGTCTAAGGAAAGTGGTTTACCGGCACGGCTATCGAGATACCCTGGTACCCCAATGAGCTACTTCGTCACCGGCGCGACCGGATTCATCGGTCGCAACCTCGTCCAGAAACTGCTCCAGCGCGAGGGCACGATCTACGCCCTGGTGCGGGCCGGATCGCGCGGCCGCCTGGAGGAGCTGCGCACCAGCTTCGGCGCCGACGGCGCCCGCATCGTGCCGATCACCGGCGACCTCACCCAGCCCGGGCTCGGAGTCTCCGAGGAGGACCTGGTGGCGATGCGGGGGGAGATCGAGCACTTCTTTCACCTGGCGGCGATCTACGACCTGACCGCCGACGCGGCGACGCAGGAGGTCGCCAACGTCGAGGGGACGCGCCACGCAATCGAGCTCGCTGGCGCCCTCGAGGCGGGCTGCTTCCACCACGTCAGCTCGATCGCCGCCGCCGGCCTCTACAAGGGCGTCTGGACCGAGGACATGTTCGACGAGGCCGAACGGCTCGACAACAATCCCTACTTCCGCACCAAGCACGAGTCCGAGCGGCTGGTCCGCGACGAGTGCCAGCGGCCGTGGCGGGTTTACCGGCCGGGGATCGTCGTCGGCGACTCGCGCACGGGTGAGACCGACAAGATCGACGGGCCCTACTTCTTCTTCAAGGCGCTGCAGCGCCTGCGGCGGGTGGCGCCGGCCTGGCTGCCGACGGTCGGGATCGAAGGCGGCGAGATCAACATCGTCCCGGTCGACTACGTCGCCGCGGCGATCGACCACATCGCCCACAAACCGCGTCTCAACGGCCGCGCCTTCCACCTCACCGACCCCAACCCGCACACCGCGGGTGAGGTGATCAACCTCTTCGCGCGGGCGGCCGACGCGCCGCAGATGGCGGTGCGGCTGGGGACCGACGTGACCGAGCCGGCGACCGGCGCGGTGCGGAGCGCGCTGAAGCTGTTCCCGCCCGCCAAGCGCGCCGCCAAGCTGGCGCTCGATCAGGCTGGGCTGCCCGCCGAGCTCCTCACCTACGTCGACTACCCGACCACCTTCGACTCGACCAAGACGCAGAAAGCGCTGAAAGGCTCAGGCATCGAGGTGCCGCCGCTGGAGAGCTACGCGACCCGGGTCTGGGACTACTGGGAGCGCAACCTCGATCCCGACCTCTTCAAGGACCGCTCGCTCTCGGCGGCGGTGCGGGGCAAAGTCGTGCTGATCACCGGCGCCTCGTCGGGGATCGGCAAGGCAACCGCGCTCAAGGTCGCCGATGCCGGCGCCACCGTGCTGCTGGTCGCTCGCTCGCTCGACAAGCTCGAGGAGACCAAGGAGGAGATCGTCGCCGGTGGCGGCACCGCCCACATCCACCAGTGCGATCTCTCCGACATCGAGGACATCGAGCGGATGGCCGAGGAGGTGTTGACCTACCACGGCCACGTCGACATCCTCGTCAACAACGCCGGCCGCTCGATCCGCCGCTCGATCGCCCTTTCCTACGACCGCTACCACGACTTCGAGCGCACGATCCAGCTCAACTACCTCGGCGCGGTGCGGCTGATCCTGGCGCTGCTGCCGGCGATGCGCGGCCGCAAGCAGGGCCACATCATCAACATCAGCTCGATCGGGACCCAGACCAACCCGCCGCGCTTTTCGGCCTATGTCGCCTCCAAGGCGGCGCTCGACGCCTTCAGCCGGGTGATCGCCTCCGAGGTGGTCGACGACAACGTCCACCTGACCACGATCAACATGCCGCTGGTGCGGACGCCGATGATCGCCCCGACGCGGATGTACGACATGTTCCCGGCGATCACGCCCGAGGAGGCCGCCGAGATGATCGCCAAGGCGATGATCGGCCGGCCGAAGAAGGTCGCGACCCGCCTCGGCAACTTCGGCGAGCTGATGTACGCGGTGGCGCCGAAGGCGAGCGACTCGATCCTCAACACCGCCTACAAGCTCTTCCCGGACTCGCAGGCCGCGAAGGGGAAGAAAGAGGAGGCGCGGGACAAACCGCCGTCGACCGAGGCGGTTGCGTTTGCGCATCTGATGAAAGGCGTGCACTGGTAGGTCGGCTGTAGGTTGGTCCCATGGCTGAGCGGCGGCTCAAGCATTGGGGGTGGGGGTACGAGGACCAGGCGCCCTCGGCGACTCAGCTGCGGGAGGCTGCGGAAGGCATCCGGGCTCGGTTCGGGTTCGGCGGCGAGGTCGAGAAGCCGGTGCCGCTGGAGGCGGTGGAGCTGCGCGAGCCGCGGCTGAAGGTCCCGAGTGGATTCGGCGACCTGTTCTCCGACGGTCGGTATGAGCGGGTCTCGCACGCGCTCGGGAAGGCGTACCGGGACGTGGTGCGGGGGTTCTACGGCAAGTTCGAGAACCCACCGGACCTGGTCGCGTTTCCAAAGGACGAGTCCGAGATCGAGGCGGTGCTGAGCTGGGCCGAGGCCGAGGGCGCGGCGGTGATCCCCTTCGGCGGCGGTACCAGCGTCTGCGGCGGGGTCGAGCCGCGGCTGGGAGAGCGGATGGTGGTCTCGCTCGATCTGCGGCGGCTGGACCGGGTCCTGGAGGTCGACACGCAATCGCTGGCGGCGCGGATCCAGGCCGGCGCGACGGGGCCCGGCCTCGAGGACCAGCTGCGCGAGCACGGGCTGACCCTGCGCCACTTTCCCCAGTCCTTCGAGTACTCGACCCTCGGTGGCTGGGTCGCGACCCGCGCCGGCGGGCACTTCGCGACCTTGGAGACCCACATCGACGACCTGGTCGAGTCGGTGCGGGCGATCACTCCGCGGGGAACGTGGGAAAGCCGGCGGCTGCCGGGCTCGGGGGCGGGCCCCTCTCCCGACAGGCTGCTGGTTGGCTCCGAGGGGATCCTCGGGGTGATCGCCGAGGCTTGGGTGCGGGTCCGGCCGCGGCCCGAGTTCAAGGTCTCGGCGGGGGTCGGGTTCGACGATTTCGGGCAAGCCGCGGAGGCGGTGCGCGAGATCGCCCAGTCTGGTCTCCACCCCGCCAACTGTCGCCTCCTCGACGCCGCTGAGGCCGAGCTGACCGGCGCTGGCGACGGCAGTTCCCATCTCCTCATCCTCGGCTTCGAGTCCGCCGACCACCCCATGGACCCCTGGATGGACCGAGCGCTGGATATCGCCCGAAACCACAACGGCACCCCCGGCGAGGTCCGCACCACCTCGCCGACGGGCCGAAAACCGGTTGGTGAAACCGAAAATCGGCCCGTCGACGGTGCGGTCGACACCTGGCGCGGGGCGTTTCTGCTGGCGCCGTACCTGCGGGATACGTTCGTCGCCTGCGGGGTCCTCTCGGAGACCTTCGAGACCGCGATCACCTGGGAGCGCTTCGAGGAATTCCACGCGACGGTGATGGAGGCCACGCGCCGCGCCGTCTCCGAGGTCAGCGGCGTCCCTGTCGACGGTCCCGGCGCGCCGCGGGTCAGTTGCCGTCTTACGCACGTCTATCCCGACGGCGCCGCCCCCTACTTCACCGTCCTTGCGCCGGCGATCCGCGGCGGCGAGGTCGAGCAGTGGGACGAGATCAAGGCCGCGGTCTCCGAGGCGCTGATCGACGCCGGCGGCACGATCACCCACCACCACGCCGTCGGCCGCGACCACCGCCCCTGGTACGACCGCCAGCGCCCCGCACCCTTCGCCGCCGCCCTGCGCGCCGCCAAGGCCGAGCTCGATCCGGCGGGGATGCTGAACCCGGGCGTGCTCATCGACCCGCGATGAGGTGGACGCCGCCGCGCGGCGCTACCCTTTCGCGACTCGCATTCCCGGTCGGGCGCCCGATCCTGGCGTCTGGACCGCCTTCGCTTGATGGAAACGATCACCTCCGAACAGCCAACCGTGCCGGCTGAGCCGACCGAGACCGCCCAGGACCCCGTGGTGCCGCGGCGCTCGCCGCTGCGCGCCGCGATCAAGACGGGACGGCCGAAGGAGTGGATCAAAAACGTCTTCGTCTTCGCCGGCCTGCTCTTCTCCGGCAAGTTCGACCAGTCCCACGCGGTGGCCGAGGCGACGATCACCTTCGTCGCCTTCTGCCTGATCTCCAGCGCCGGCTACTTCGTCAACGACCTGATCGACGTCGAGCTCGACCGCAAGCACCCGAAGAAGCGCTTTCGCCCACTGGCGGCGGGCGAGCTCTCCGAGCGCACGGCGATGGTCATCGCCCCGATCCTCGCCGCGATCGCGATCGCGATCGCCTTCGGGGCCGTCAACTGGGAAGTCGGGCTGATGGCGGTTGGCTACGGCGTCGCCCAGATGGCCTACAGCCTCGGCCTCAAGCAGATCGTGATCATCGACGTGATGACCCTGGCGGGGCTCTTCATCCTCCGCGTCGCCGCCGGCGCCAGCGCCGTCGACGCCCACGCCTCCGAATGGCTGATCCTCTGCACCGGCATGCTCGCCGCCTTCCTCGGCTTCACCAAGCGCCGGCAAGAGGCCGTCTCCGAGCTGCACGAGGGCACCTCGACCAGGCCCGTCCTCGAGCACTACTCGCTCCCCTTCCTCGACCAGATGGTCTCCCTTGTCACCACCGGCACCGTGATCAGCTACGCGATCTACACCGTCAACTCGCCGCAGGTCGGCAGCCAGATGATGCTGACGATCCCCCCCGCCGTCTACGGGATCTTCCGCTACCTGTACCTGATCTACGACCGCAACGACGATCGCTCGATGTCCGGGATCATCGCCGGCGACCGTGGCATACAGGCTGCTGGCGCCGCCTTCGCGATCATCGCCTTCCTGCTGCTCTACGTGTTCAAGTAACGACTCCGAACTTTGGGCCCCATTGGGGGACCAAATCTCGGAGTCCCTAGGCCATGCCCAATTCCTCGGGCGAGGCTTCCATCAGGTAGAAGCGGGCGCGGCCCAGCTCCTCGCCGTTGACCTGGACGACCGCGGCGTGGGGGCCGGCGGTGGCGAAGGCGGCGGTGGCGGCGATCGACATGACCAGGCGCTGCTCTTGGCCTTCGGGGAGGCCCGGGGGGCGGCCGGTCTCGAAGTTGGCGGTCAGGCCCTCGCCGAGCTCGTTGCCGTCGGGGTCCTGGACGGTGACGAGCAGCTCGTGGGGGGTGTTGGTCTCGTGCCAGGCGACGTCGATGCCGAGGCCGATCGAAAAGGACCAATCGTGGGGCAGCTCGGGCAGGCGGAGGACGTTCCAGCCGCCGCCGGTCAGGTAGAGCTTGCCGTTGACGGCCTCGCTGTGGTCGCAGAGGAGGAGGAAGCCGATGTTCACGGCGCCTCGTCCTCGGCGTAGGGGATCACCGGCAGGTCGGAGCGCAATTCAACCTTGTCGCCCTTGTTGAACTGGAGGTCGATCGTCTCGTTCTTGCGGTAGGTGCCGAACAGGCCCAGGTACATCGCCAGCCAGCGGCCGGTGCCGACCTTCTCCTTGACGATCGGGCGGTCGAAGACGATCTCGCGGGCTTCGATCCGGTAGCCATTGGGGCTCTGCTCGATCCCGTTGATGAAGACGGTGAACGGCGGTTCGGCGCCCGCGGGCAGCTTCACCCGCTCGCCGGCGGCGTAGCTGCCCTTGGGGATCTCGGTCTCGGTCCTGCTCATTGCTCCGCTTCCAGAGTCTCGCGCACGAGATCGAACGGCGTCTCGTGGTGGGTCGGGTCGAGCTCCTCCCGCACTACCCCACCCTTGAACGGTACGAACGTGCCATCCCCACGCACGTCCACCCCGGCAACCGATTTCCGCAGCAGCCCGCCGCTGCTCAGCTGCAGCCGCGCGTGAACCTGATCCCCCGGCTCGAAGTCCCGCAAGGACTGCACCGGCCGAGCTGGCCCCTCCGCCCGGATAGCCAAAGCCCGCTCCCGCATCGCGGCAACGGCTTCATCAAGCTCGTCAAACGACGCGTGATCGACGTCCGACCCGTGTCGAACCGTCAGCTTCCAGCCCGACATTGCCGGAGGCGCTTTTACGCGCCGCGGCGAGGCCGTTTCGGCCTGCGCGCCGGCGGCCCGACGATTTTCTCCGGCCCCTCACGCTGCTCCAGCGGCACATAGTCCAGCTCCCGCGCCCCGGTGTAGATCTGCCGCGGGCGGGCGATTTTCTTCTCCGGGTCTTCCTGCATCTCCATCCACTGCGCGACCCAGCCGGCGGTGCGGGGAATGGCGAAGATGACGGTGAACATGTCGGTTGGGATCCCCATCGCCTCGTAGATGATCCCCGAGTAGAAGTCGACGTTCGGGTAGAGCTTGCGCGAGGTGAAGTACTCGTCGTCGAGGGCGCGTTTCTCCAGCTCCTGTGCGATCTCGACCAGCGGGTTGTACTCGGTCGCCTCGAAGACCTCGTCGAGGTACTGCTGGATGATGCGCGCCCGCGGGTCGTAGTTTTTGTAGACCCGGTGGCCGAAGCCCATCAGTTTCTCCTCGCGCTGCTTCACCCGCTCGAGGAAGTCCGGGATGTTCTCCGGCGACTCGATCCGCCGCAGCATCCGCAGCACCGCCTCGTTGGCGCCGCCGTGCAGCGGTCCGTACAGCGCTGCGACCCCGGCCGCGACCGCCGAGTAGGGGTCCACGTCGGAGGACCCGACCCCGCGTACCGCGTTGGTCGAGCAGTTCTGTTCGTGGTCGGCGTGGAGGATGAAGAGGACGTCGAGGACCTTGGTCAGCGCCTCCTTGGGGATGTGCCGGTCTTCGGTCTTCTTGAACATCATCGAGAGAAAGTTCTCGGCGTAGTTGAGCTCGTTGTCGGGATAGACGTACGGGAGGCCCATGTTGTGCCGGTAGGAGAAGGCGGCGAGGGTCGGCACCTTGGCGATCAGCCGCACCGCGGCCATGTAGCGCTCTTCGGGGTCGTCGATCTGCTTCGCGTCCGGGTAGAAGGTCGAGAGCGCGCCGACGCCGGCGAGCAGCATCCCCATCGGGTGGGCGTCGTAGCGGAAGCCCTCGAAGAAGTGCTTGAGGTCCTCGTGGACGAAGGTGTGGTGGGTGATGTCGAAGGTCCAGCGGTCGAGCTGGGGCGCGGTCGGCAGCTCGCCGAAGACCAGCAGGTAGGCGACCTCCAGGAAGGTCGATTTCTCGCAGAGCTGCTCGATCGAGTAGCCGCGGTGTTCGAGGATCCCGGCGGCGCCGTCGATGTAGGTGACCGACGAGCGGCAGGAGGCCGTATTGGTGAAGGCCGGGTCGTAGGCCATCATCCCGAATTCGTCCTCTTGGACTTTGATCTGCCGCAGGTCCATCGCCCGCACCGTGCCGTCGGAGATCGGCACCTCATAGCTTTTCCCGGTGCGGTTGTCGGTGATCGTCAGCGAGTCAGAAGCCATGGGCGGCGCCCATTCTGTCACTTCGCCCGCATCGGCTGTTAAGAGGTCGTGGGCCCCTCGAACTGCGTCATCGCGCGCAGCTGCTCGAAGCGCTCGTCGATCTCCTCGCGGGTCAGCCGCGAGACGCGCTCGGTCCCGAACTCCTCGACGTTGAAGGAGGCGAGCACCGTGCCGTAGCCCATCGCCCGTCGCAGCTCGGCGTCGTCGAAGTGGTCGCCCTCGACGCTGTCGAGATAGCCGAAGAACCCGCCGGCGAAGCTGTCGCCGGCGCCGGTCGGGTCGCGCACGTCCTCGAGCAGATAGCCGGGAATTGCGAAGAACTCTGCGGCGGTGAACAGCGCGGCGCCGTACTCGCCTCGCTTGGCGACTACGACGCTCGGGCCCATCTCCATCAGGGCCCGCGCGGCCCGCGCCAGGTTCGCCTCGCCGGTGAGCATCCTGATCTCCGCGTCGTTCAGCAGCACGCAATCGACCTCGCCGATCGCCGCCACCAGGGATTCGCGCTCTGTGTCGATCCACAGGTTC
>JAWVFA010000011.1:0-84456 GCA_033856415.1 Solirubrobacterales bacterium
CGACGCGCGGATGCCCGGGGTCTTGGACTTGTCGATGTCCATCCGGATGCGGCCCTTGTGCTCGTCCTGCCACTTCACGAGGGCGTTGTCGACGTCCTCGACCGAGGCGCCGTCGAAGACCGGGGTCGCGACGTTGACGCGCCCGTTCTTGATCTTCTGCACCTGGTCCCAGGACTCGGTCCCGTCGTCGTACCAGCCGTTGGCGGCGACCCACCCGAGGTGGGTCTCGAGGATCTGGCCGATGTTCATCCGGCTCGGCACGCCGAGCGGGTTGAGGATCACGTCGACGGGGGTTCCGTCGGCGAGATGCGGCATGTCCTCCTCGGGCACGATCTTGGAGATGACGCCCTTGTTGCCGTGGCGTCCGGCGAGCTTGTCGCCCTCCTGGATCTTGCGCTTCTTGGCGACGAAGACGCGAACCAGGTCGTTGACGCCCGGGCTCAGGTCGTCGCCGTCGTCGCGGTTGAAGGTCAGGACCTCCAGGACGACGCCGCCGGACCCGTGCGGGACCTTGAGCGAGGTGTCGCGAACCTCGCGA
This sequence comes from Solirubrobacterales bacterium, assembly GCA_033856415.1. Classification (GTDB taxonomy): domain Bacteria; phylum Actinomycetota; class Thermoleophilia; order Solirubrobacterales; family 70-9; genus VAYN01. The sequence continues at coordinate 539 of JAWVFA010000011.1, forward strand.
GCCTTCTCCTTGAAGATCGCGCGGATCAGCTTCTCCTCGGCGGTCAGCTCGGTCTCGCCCTTCGGCGTCACCTTGCCGACCAGGAGGTCGCCGGAGACGACCTCGGCACCGACGCGGACGATGCCGCGCTCGTCGAGGTTGCGCAGGCTCTCCTCGGAGCGGTTCGGGATGTCGCGGGTGATCTCCTCGTCGCCGAGCTTGGTCGTACGGGCGTCGATCTCGTACTCCTCGATATGGATCGAGGTGAGTTCGTCGTCCTTGACCAGACGCTCGGAGAGGATGATCGCGTCCTCGAAGTTGTAGCCCTCCCAGGACATGAAAGCGACCAGACAGTTCTTGCCGAGGGCGATCTCACCGCTGCCGGTGGAGGAGCCGTCGGCGAGCACGTCGCCCTCCTTCACCTGCTGTCCGGTCTTGACGATCGGACGCTGGTGGATGATCGTCCCCTGGTTCGAGCGCATGAACTTGTGGAGCGGGTACTCGTCCTTCTTCGAGCCGCTCGAGACGGCGATCCGCTCGGCGTCGACGAAGGTGACTTCGCCGGCGCTCTCAGCGAGGACCACGTCGCCGGTGTCGACCGCGGCGCGGCGCTCCATCCCGGTCCCGATCAGCGGCGGGTCGGGCTTCAGCAGCGGTACTGCCTGGCGCTGCATGTTCGAACCCATCAGCGCCCGGTTGGCGTCGTCGTGCTCGAGGAACGGGATCAGCGAAGTGGCCACCGACCAGATCTGCGACGGCGAGACGTCCATCAGGTCGACTTCCTTGGGGGCGGCGGTCGCGTACTCCTGCTCGCCGGCCCGGACCAGCACCTGGGGACCCTTGAGCTTGCCGGTTTTCGCGTCGTACTCCGAGTTCGCCTGGGCGATGATCTTGTCCTCGTCCTGGGTCGCGTCGAAGTGGACGATCTCCTCGGTGACGACGCCGTCTTTGACCACCCGGTACGGAGTGGTGACGAAGCCGTGCTCAGAGATCTGGGCGTAGCTGGCCAGCGAACCGATCAGGCCGATGTTCGGCCCCTCCGGGGTCTCGATCGGGCACATCCGGCCGTAATGGGTCGGGTGCACGTCGCGCACCTCGATCGGCGCCCGCTCACGGGTCAGACCGCCGGCGCCGAGCGCCGAGAGCCGCCGCCTGTGGGTGAGGCCGGAGAGGCTGTTGGTCTGGTCCATGAACTGCGAGAGCTGCGAGGAGCCGAAGAACTCCTTCATCGCCGCCACCACCGGGCGGATGTTGATGATCGTCTGCGGGGTGATCGCGTCCGAGTCCTCGGTCGTGAGGCGCTCGCGGACGACGCGCTCCATCCGGTAGAGGCCGATCCGGAAGGCCTCCTGGATCAGCTCGCCGACCGTGCGCAGACGGCGGTTGCCGAAGTGCTCGTACTCGTCGAGGTGGTCGTAGACCTGCTCGCGCGGGTAGGTGATCGCCTCCGCGGCATAGTCTTTGATCGGGTTCTCCTCGTCGATCTCCTCGGGGATGCCGAGCAGCTTCGGGAGGGTGACCAGCTCCTTGACCAGGGCGATGATGTCGTCGTGGGTCAGGACCCGCGTCTCGAGGTCGATGTCGAGATCGAGACGGGCATTGAGCTTGTAGCGGCCGACCCGGGTGAGGTCGTAGCGCTTCGGGTCGAAGAAGAGCTGCTCGAGCAGGGCCTTGGCGGCGTCCACCGACGGCGGCTCGCCCGGGCGCTGCTTTTTGAACAGCTCGATCAGGGCGCCCTCTTCGGTTCGGGTCGCTTCGGTGTCCGCCTCGATCGTGTGGCGGAGGTAGACCGAGTTGTCGAACATGTCGAGAAGCTGCTGGTCCTCGACATAGCCCATCGCGCGCAGCAAAACCGTGACCGGAAGTTTCCGCTTACGGTCGATGCGGACGAAGACTTTGCCTTTTTTGTCGACTTCGAGCTCCAACCAGGAGCCGCGGGCCGGCATCAGGTTGGCGATGAAGACCTGCTTTTCCGGGTCCTTCGGCGCCATTACGTAGGCGCCGGGGGAACGGACCAACTGCGTGACGACGACGCGCTCGGTGCCGTTGATGATGAAGGTCCCGCGCTCGGTCATCCACGGAAAATCACCCATGAAGACGGCCTGCTCGCGGATCTCTCCGGTCTCCTTATTTTGAAAGGCGACGGTCGCGGTCAGCGGCCGCGAGTACGTCATGTCCTTCTCACGACACTCCTCGATCGTGTGCGGCGGCTCCTCGAATTTGAAGTCGCCGAAGACGATCTGCAGATTCCCCGTGTAGTCCTCGATCGGGGATATGTCGTTAATCGTCTCCCGCAGCCCACCGCTTTTCGGATCCGTCAGTTCCTCAAAGGAACGTCGCTGGATGTCGATCAGGTGTGGGACCTCGAGAGGGTTGTCTAGGCGGGAAAAGCTCCTACGGGTTACGGGGGCAGCGTTGGAACGTGCCAAAGTCGGCGACTCCTCGGACGGTCAGAGGGACGTGGATACAGCGCAAATATGGGCAGGGGCACTCAAAAGACGCGCGACCGGGGAAAATAACACACGGCCGCACGTTGTCTCAAGCTTGGCTCCCTGAGCGGGATTGCGCGGGGCGAGATCGGGCTCTAGGAGAGCTCGACCGTCGCGCCCGCCTCCTCCAGCTCGGCTTTGAGTTTGTCGGCCTCATCGCGCTCGACACCCTCTTTGATCGCTTTCGGAGCCTCGTCGACGAGCGCCTTGGCCTCTTTCAGGCCGAGACCGGTCGCCGAGCGGACCACCTTGATGACGGGGACTTTCTGCCCACCGACCTCCTTGAGGATGACATCGACGGTCGAGGACTCTTCGGCGCCGCCATCCTCGGCGCCGCCACCGCCGCCACCTGCGGCCGGCGCAGCAGCCGCGACGGCCGTCGCGGAAACGCCGAACTCCTCCTCGAGCGCTTTGATCCGCTCGGAGAGCTCGAGCACCGAGATGCTTTTCAGCTCCTCGATCCAGTCCTCGGTTGAAGTTTTGGTTGCCATCAGTCGCTACCCCTCTTCCTCGTTTGAATCTTCATCTGAAGTCTCTGCTTTGGCCTCCGGCTCCTCGTCGGGTGCCTCCTCGGCGGGCGCCTCTTCGGCGGCGGCCGGAGCCTCTCCGCTGACCAACCCTTTCTCGGCGATCTGGCCGAGCTGGAGAGCAAGGCCCTGGATCATCGAGCCGAGACCGCGAACGAGACCGGTCAGCGGGCTGGCGACAACGCCGGCCAGCTGGCCGTTCAGCACTTCGCGGCCGGGCAATTTGGCGATCGATTTGAAGGCCACTTCGTCGAGCGAAGTCGCCTCCATGAAGCCGCCCTTGTAGGTGAGCACGTCGTGCTCTTTATTGAAGGTCGTAATCGCCTTCGCCGCCTGGGCGGTATCACCGCGGACGAAAGTGAGCGCGGTCGGGCCCTGCAGCAGCTCGGCCAACCGTTCCTCGCCGGCCTGGTCAGCGGCAATTTTCGTCAGGCGGTTCTTGACGATGCGGAAGCTGGCGTCGGCTTCGCGCAGTTTCGAGCGCAGCTCGGCGGCCTGGGGAACGCTGATGCCGCGGTAGTCGACAGCGAATATCGCCTCAGATCCCTCGATCTCGGCGACGATCTCTTTTATGGCTGCTGACTTTTCTTCGCGGTTCATCGTCTTACCTGCACCGGGCTTCTGGGCAATTCCCCGCCGGTGGTCTGCGGTTAGCGGCGACGCAGTTTAAGCGGTCGCCAGCTCCTCTGCAGTCTCCCCCGCGCCGCCGCCCTCGCGGTCGGCGGTTTTGGCGGCGTCGACGCGGACGCCGGGGCCCATCGTCGTCGCCAGCGTGGCGGAGATGATGTATTTGCCCTTGGCCGAGGAAGGCTTGGCGCGATTGATCTCCTCGATCACGGCCTGGAAGTTCTCAAGCAGTTTGTTTTCGTCGAAGCTGGCCTTGCCGATCGTCATGTGGACGATCGCCTGGCGGTCGGTGCGGTATTCGACTTTGCCCGACTTGGAGTCGTTGACGGCCTTCTCGACGTCGTCGGTGACGGTGCCGACCTTGGGGTTCGGCATCTTCCCCTGAGGGCCGAGGACGCGGCCGAGCTGGCCGACGCCTTTCATCATCTCGGGGGTGGAGATCGCCACGTCGAAGCCGGTCCAGCCCTCCTGGACTTTCTCGACCAGGTCCTGGCCGCCGACGAAGTCCGCTCCGGCGGCCTCGGCGTCGCGGGCCTGCTGACCCTGGGCGAAGACGGCGACGGTGACGTCCTTGCCGAGCCCGTGCGGCAGCGCCAGGGTCCCGCGCAGCTGCTCGTCGGCGTGGCGGACGTTGACGCCGAGCAAGATGTGCAGCTCGACCGTCTCGTCGAATTTGGCGCTGGCGGTCTCTTTGATCATCGAGATCGCCTCGGCCGGCGCGTAGGCGTGGTCACGGTCGACTTTGTCGTACTGCTGGCGGTATCGCTTGCCGTGGGCCATGAAATCTCCTAGGCGACGTCGACGCCCATCGAGCGGGCGGTGCCGGCGATAATTTTCTTCGCGGCATCGATGTCGTTGGCGTTGAGGTCGGGCATCTTCCGTTCGGCGATCTCCTGGATCTGCGCGTCGGAGATCGTCCCGACTTTGTTGACGTGAGGCTCGCCCGAGCCCTTCGAGATCCGGATCGCCTCCTTGATCAGGACGGCGGCCGGCGGCGTCTTGGTGATGAAGGTGAAGGAGCGGTCCTCGTAGACCGTGATCTCGACCGGGATGATCGTCCCGCCTTCGTTCTGCGTCTGCGCGTTGAACGCTTTGCAGAAGTCCATGATGTTGACGCCGTGCTGACCCAGGGCGGGGCCGACCGGCGGCGCCGGGTTGGCGTTGCCTGCCTGGATCTGCAACTTGATGAGGGTGAGGACTTTCTTGGCCATGAGCGGGTTCGGGAGGGTAGCGGTCTTTGCGACCTAGATCTTCTTGACCTGGTCGTAGCCGACCTCGACCGGGGTCTCCCGGCCGAAGATCGAGACCAGCACCTTGAGTTTCGCCGCGTCCTCGTTGATCTCGGCGATCTCGCCGGAGAAGTCCGAAAGCGGGCCGGAGATGACTTTGACCGATTCGCCGATCGCGAACTGCGCCTGGGTTCGGGGCCGCTCGGCGGTCTCGCGGTGGAGCAGGCGATCGACCTCCGGTTTGGAGAGCGGCACCGGTTTGTTGCGGGAGCCGACGAAGCCGGTCACACCGGGGGTGTTCTTGACCAGACCCCAAGCGTCGTCGGTCATCTCCATGTTGACGAGGACATAGCCGGGCATCGTCCGTTTCTCGGTCTGGATTTTCTGCCCGTCCTTCATCTCGGAGACCTGCTCGGTGGGGACGACTACCTGCCGCACGTTGCGGTTCTGGCTCATCGTCTGCACCCGGTGCTCGAGGTTGTGCTTGACCTTGTTCTCGTGTCCGGAATAGGTGTTGATCACGTACCAGCGATACATCTAGGAAGCCTTTGTTTCGGGACCCTCGCTAGAGGATCTGCTTGATGAGCCAGCTGAATGCCGCGTCGAGGGCGCCGAGGTAGGCGGCCGCGACAGCGACGAAGAGGATGGTCACAGCGGTTGCCTGGATCAGCGTCTCGCGATCCGGCCACTGGACTTTCTTCAGCTCCTGCCAACAGGATATGAGGAAGCCGATGAAGCCGGAGCGTTGGCGTTCGGCTTTCGCCTGTTTCTGTTTCTTGGTGAGTTGCTCGCGCTCGCGCCGCTTCTGCTCCTCGCGCTTCCGCTTTTCCGCTTCCTTGGCTGCTCGTTTCTCCCCCCGCTTGTCGCCACGGGACGGTTGTGGATCCTCGGGAAGCCGCAGCGCCTCCTCCGAGGCACCGGCGGCCATGCCGCGCTCGCGCGCCTCGATCAGCGCCTCGTCGCCGGAGATCGGGACCTGCGTGTCGTGCTGAGCTTGAGTCGGGCTCTCGTGCCCGCCGGAGCGTTTCTGCTCCTCAGCTTCCCGAGCCCGGCGCTCGGCCTTGCGCTGTGCGCGGGTCTTTGCCATTTGGAGCTACCGGGTCTCCTTGTGAGCGGTGTGGTGACCACACCAGCGGCAGAACTTGCGCATCTCGATTCGGTCCGGAGAGTTCCGCCGGGACTTGTTCGTCTGGTAATTCCGTCGCTTGCAATCTTCGCAAGCCATCGTCACCGCAATGCGGACATCTCCGCGAGCCATCTTCTCCCTCGTTCCGTGCCTGAGGTAGTCGTTACAGAAGAAAAACCCCGGGCCAAGGCGCGAGGCTGAGCGAAGGATAGCGGCATGTGAGAGCTGGGGACTGGTTGACGCCGACCAGTCAGCTAGTAGTACACACGGTCTACCTAATTCTTTGTAAAGTCGTTTTGCACGTAATCGAACTGGGCAGTCGGGGGTCACGGTGCCAGAGGCAATCGAGAGCGGCGGGCTCTACGACAGAGACAGCTTCGTGGAAGCGATCGAAGAACGGATCGCCGACCCGCTGTACCGCGAACGCCCTGGGGCGCTGCTGCTGCTCGACATCGACTCCTTCCACATCGTCAACGACTCGCTAGGTCACGAGGCCGGCGACCGGCTGCTGGACACGGTTGCGGCGACGTTGCGGGCCGAGTCCCGAGCCGACGACCTTCCCGCCAGGATCTGCGCCGACGAATTCGGGCTGCTGCTGCCGCGCGCGACCCCGCCCCAGGCGATGGCCACCGCCGAGCGGCTGATCGCCCTGGTGCGCGAGCGGGGGAAACCGGCGGTCGGCGCCAGCGTCGGGATCGCCACCTTTGGGGGTACGGGCGAGAAGGTCAGCGCCGAAGGGTTGATGATCACCGCGGACATCGCCCTCTGCGAAGCGAAGGAGACGGGCGGCGGGCGCGCCGTCGACGCGGCCAGCGGCCCGAACCTGAAACTGACCTGGGGCGATCGGATCCGCGAAGCGATCGACCAGCAGCGGATCGTCGTCTACGCGCAGCCGATCTTCGACTTGCGCAAAGAGTGCGTGGCGCGCGAGGAGCTGCTGGTGCGGATGCTCGACCACAACGATGACGTCATCCCCCCGTCTTCCTTCCTGCCCACCGCCGAGCAGCTCGGGTTGATCACCGAGATAGACCGGCTGGTGCTTTCGAAGGCGATCGAGCTGGCTGGCCGCTCCCAGCCGATCGCCGTCAACGTCAGCGGCGCCTCCCTCTCCGACCCGCGTCTGATCGCCGACGTGCGGGCGGCTATCGCCGACGGGCTGAACCCGGCCTGGCTCGACTTCGAGATCACCGAGACGGCGGCGATCTCCAACATGGGGCACGCGCGCGCCTTCGCCCACGCCGTCACCGCGATGGGCTGCGGCCTCGGGCTCGACGACTTCGGCACCGGTTTCAGCTCGTTCAGCTACCTGAAGGAACTGCCGGTCCAGCACTTGAAGATCGACGTCGAGTTCATCCGCGAGCTTCCTTCCTCCCCCACCGACCAGCGGCTCGTGCAGGCCCTGGTCCAGTTCGCCAAGGCCTTCGGGCAGGAGACGGTCGCCGAGGGGATCGAGAACTCCGAGACCCTTGCCCTGGTCCGCGCCTTCGACATCGACTACGCCCAGGGCTTCCACATCGGGGAACCGGCGCTGGTCGACGGCGGCCAGATGGCCACGACGGCTTAGAGGCCTGCATTCGGCTTTAGACTTTTCCCATGGCACAAGGCCTAAGCGGTAGCCCCAAGGAGTTGGACCAGGTTCGCGCCCTCCGGCGCGAGGCCGACCTCCGTGCCACGATGAGTGAACGGCTAGCTCGTATGCATCTGCTCTGCAAGCAGATGAGCGCGCTCAAAGGCGCAGCAAGAACGCATTGAGAGAGTTCGATCTTCGCTCCCTCCTCGAGACCCTGAATACCGCAGAGTGTCAGCTTCGTCGTGATCGGGGGAGTCGCGGTCGGAGCCCATGGATATGTCCGCGGTACTGAGGATCTCGACCTTGTGCCAAACCCGGACCCCGAAAATCTGAATCGTCTAACCGAGGCGCTCACGAAGCTCGAGTCGACCCTGCCGACCGTCGCGGAACGGCCTTTTGATGCGGCAACCGATGCAGGCGTGATCCGCCGCGGAGGCAACGTGACTGCAATGACGCGTTTCGGCGGACTCGACATCGTCCAGAGCGCCCGCGGCGTCCCGAGCTATTCCCAGCTAATCAACGACGCCGTGGAGAGCGATTTGCTCGGAATTCCGGTCTTGATCTGCTCACTCGCCCGACTGCGCGAGATGAAGGCTGCCCAGGACCGGGAGCAGGATCGCGCGGACCTGGCAAACCTCCCAGAGGAGTAGGCGCTACAAACCCAGCGTTTTGGCGATGATGCCGCGCTGGATCTCGGAAGTGCCGCCGTAGATCGTCGAGACCAGCGAGGTGCGGACTAGGCGCTCCATGTCGTACTCGGAGGAGTAGCCGTAGCCACCCATCATCTGCATCCCCTCGAGGGTGGTGCGCTTGGCCACCTCGGTGACGAAGAGCTTCACCATCGAGGCCTCCTGGGGCAGCATCCGGTCGGGGTCCTCGTCGACCATCGAAGCGACCCAGTGGGTCATCAGGCGGGCCGCCTTGAGGTCGGTGACGAGGTCGGCGATGCGGTGCTGCAGGGCCTGGAAGGAGCCGATCGGGCGGTCGAACTGGCGCCGCTCCTTGACGTAGAGGAGCAGGTCGTCGAAGGCGCGCTGGGCGATCCCGAGCATCGTCGCCGCGAGGATCAGGCGCTCGACGTTGAGGCCGGCCATCAGTTGCATCCAGGCCTGGTCGACCTCGCCGAGGACCGCGTCGGCGGGAGCGGCGCAGTCGGTGAAGTAGAGGTGGTTGGTCTCGCGCCCGCCCATCGTCTCGATCGGGACGACCTCCATCCCCTCGGCGTCGCGGGGCACCCAGATCATCGTCATCCCCTCGTGCTTGCTGCCGCTGTTGTCGGTGCGGCAGACGACGAGGACGTGGTCGGAGATATGGGCGTTGGAGCAGAAGACCTTCTGGCCGTTGATCACGAAGCCGCCGTCAACTGCCTCGGCCTTGCAGGACAGAGCGCCGACGTCGGAGCCGGCCTCGGGCTCGGTCATCGCGATCGCCTCGACCGAGCCGGAGGCGATTCCGCCGAGGATCTCTTCCTTCTGCGCCTCGGTGCCGAAGCGCTCGGTGGCGCCGGCGACGATCAGGGTCGTCGCGTAGCCGCCGATCGGCGCCAAACCGCGCGAGGTCTCCTCCATGAACAGGCAGGCGTCCAGCATCGAGCCGCCGGAGCCGCCGTACTTCTCGTCGATCGTGACCCCGAGCCAGCCCAGCTCCGCCATCTGCTTATAGACGTCGAAGTTGTGGTGCTCGCGATACCCGTCGGTCAGGCGCTCGCGCTGGTCGGGCGTCCCGCACTCGCGGTCGCAGAAGTCGCGAATCGCGTCGACGAAGTCCTTCTGCTCGTCGGAGAGGGCGAAGTCCACGGCGGCAGCCTACAGCGGGCTGCAGAGCCTTGGCCGAGTGGCCCGAGAAGCCCGGAACGAGACTCGAACTCGTGACCCCTTCCTTACCATGGAAGTGCTCTACCAACTGAGCTATCCGGGCAGGCTTCCTTGATCTTAGAGCCTGCTGGCCAATCGGGCCATTGGCTGCCAGGCGTGACGACGCAAAGAAAGACCCCCGGCGCCAGCTGCGCCGGGGGTCTCGAACCACGGTGCTTCTACCGACTCAGAGTTTTTCCCCTGAGACGAAGAGGCCCACCTGGGAGCCGGAATTGGTGGCTTTCAGGGCGTATTTGCCACCGAGAACCCCGTTGGTGAAGGTCCCGCCGGTGGAACCCGCGGTGCAGGCGAACCCTTTTTCGGTGTAGGTAACGTTCGAGACGCTCAGCTGCGCCGTTACCTGACGACTACTGCCCGAACCCGAATTGGTCAAGCTGACCCCGGACAGGCCACTCTGCTCGGGAATCGTCACGGTGCAGAACGTGAGCGCGATTTTGATGCTGTCCCCCGGGGTCGAGCAATCGACCTCCAAGGTCCCCGAGTACGGGGGCCCTGCATTCGCCGCATGAACCACGTAGTTGCAGGTGTTCATGGAGACGGTACCTTGCAATTCGATCGAGCCCGACGAATGGCATCCCGAGGTACTCTGGCCAAGCGAGAGATCCTTGGTGGCCGCGGCCAGGTTGCCGGAAAGCGTTGAGCTAGTGCAGCTGAGGCTCCACGCCGGGGTGGCGAACAGCGTTTCCGAGCTGTTGGCGATCGGCCCGGAGATCGAAGCGGGGTATTTTTCCGCTTCGAACCGCGGAACATGGCGAGCGGTCGTGAAGACGCCGTTCGGCGATCCAGCTTTTTCTCCTCTTACGGAGATCGGCGCGACGATCGACCCGTTGGTATGCGAGCCGGGCCCACCAACGCCTCCGCAGGTTCCGCTCGCGTTGTAGGTGACGCCGGAGAGCCAGTTTTCGATTTTTATCGTGCGTCCGGTTCCACTGCCTTGATTCGTGTAGGTAGCGGACTGGAGCCCCGACTGCGCGGGGAGCGTTACGGTACAGAATGCGAAAGCAATTGATATCCCGCCGCAACTCGCACCGGCGATGCTGACGCTGCCCGAGGAATCGTACGTGTAGTTGCAGCCATTCGTCGTGATTTTCGCTTCGCTTTCTTCGCCGACGAACTGACAGTTCCAGTAGTTGGGTACGAGGGACAGCGTTTCGCTGGCCGACGAAGCGGTACCTGAATAGGTCCCCGTACAGTTCAGCGTCTTCGAACCCAAGACGAACGTCTGAGACGAAGTTCCTTCGCCCAGCAGTTGCGTGGGGTAGCCTTCAGCCTCGAACGCGGCGGACGCCGAAGCCGCTCCCAGGCCGGCACTCACCAAGACAGTGGCCGTCAAGGCAAGGCATAGTTTTCTTAGCTTGCTCACATCGCCTCCCTTCCCGATCGGGAAATCCCAACCGGGGTAGAAAAATGGTGCGGGCGAATTTGCCCAATAGGAGTCTCGCCCAGTTGCGAACGTCCGCACCCATCACTTTGCGAGACGGATGACACTCATATCGGGCAGGCCGCTGGGTCCGTTCAGAGGTTTTGGATCTTCCAAAAGATCCAGCCCAAGAGCCACCTCCAGCTCGGCCGAGCAGGAGGCGATGGTGCAACCTAGGCGCGTCTCGATCGCCCTCAGCCTTTCCGCCACCGTGTTCCGATTTACGCCGAGAGCGGCCGCCGCTGAGGAAATCTTTCCGCCCGCCGCGAAGTACGCACGCAGCGTCTCCGCCCCGGCCCCTCCGTCGGCCCCACCGTGCGAGACGGGGTCGAGGTACAGATCCCGGAGCGAGGTCCCCAGGACCTCGTCCCCAAGCGCGGAAGCGAGCAGGGCCACCTCGCGGTAGCGAACGATCGACTCCCGTCGCCGCAGCGAGACCTTGAACGCCGCCTTGGCCTGCTGGTGAGTCAAGCGCCACCCGGCGAGCCCCTCGGCTACCTCCCCCATCCCGATGGGAAACCCACCCCTCCATTCCCGCCGAGCTTGCTCCTGAACCTCGGAAACATCGAGCGGATACCTCGACCCCAGCCAAGCCCAGGTGGACCCGGAATCAGCCTCGACCCAGAGCAGGCGGGAGTCAGTGGAACGAGACAAGCGCTTGATCGCATGCAGCGACTCAGAGCCGAATAGGAAGATGCCCAGGTGGTGAACCCCGAGTTCGTAGTCGAGCATCTCCCCCTCGACGATCTCACCGTCGAGCAGGCGCCGCACCTGTTCGGCGCGGCGCCTGGCCAGGGTCAGCGGCTGTCGGGGGGCCTCGCGCCTGTACTCCTCGCTCACCGCCGCAAGGAGACGCTCGAACGTCGTCGCGTGACTTCTCAACAGGCGCTTCAAGACCGCGCTGTCCAGAGTCTCGTCGGCCTCGTCGACGAAGTAATCGTGCAACACGGTGTAGCCGGCGAGATAACGCCGCAGAACGATGTCAAGGCTGACGCCGCTGAACGCCGCAAGGCGCGCCTGGATGAGCAGAGCCGGGGGGACCGGTGGCACCCGCTCCTCATCCCGCGCGGCCGCGAAGGCGAAGTCGGTGGCCGCGTGGAGGGCGATCTGGAAGCCGTGGAGGTAGACGGGATCCTCAGCTTCATTCGGATCGGCGATCGCGTAAACCCGGGTGCGCACGGCCTCCTCCAGCTCGAACCGGCGGCGATGCAGCCGCTGCAGTAGCTCTGCGAGTCCTCCGCTCACCGAGCTCGGCAACTGCGAACGACGGTGGATGAGACCCGCTTCCCACCCGCGAAGGAGAACTCCGCACGCACGAGGGGAAAGAGGACGCTCGAGAGCCCCTTCGGAGCGGGGCACCCTGCGCTGAGGTAGCTTCGGGAACTGCCGCGGTACCGGAACTTCCTCCGAAGGCGCATTTCGATGCCCGTCAGGTACCCCCAGTCGCCTAGTGCCTTGGGAAGCAGCGCCACCAGCGAGGTGCCGAACTGACCCTTGGAGGAGCGAGTGACGGTGAAGGGTATGACGAAGGACGTCGCAAAGGGGTACGGGGAATAGATCTGCGCGAGGAGAGCGGGGTGGCCACGATGCCGCCCATTGAAGACGAGCAGGCGACCTTTGGTCGGATATGGCTCCTGGGCGGAAAGAATGATGCTCGCCGAGAAGCGCCCTTCTCCGACGAGAGAGGACCTGCAGGCGGAAAGCGCTCGGGAAGAGGAGGCGGGCTGGATCCGGTTGACGTCGCAAAGGGGTAGGCCGCGATAGTCGACCTCCCCGTGGCGATTGATGTCGATTCGCAGCGCTTTCAGTTGCGGGGGGAGGTCGCCATCCGTACTCGAAACCTGTCCGCCCACCGTGACGGCGACCGGCGCCAGGCCCTTACGCGGAAGGGCGCGGGGAGACATCTTCGCCTTCATCCGCACCCGGATCCCGTGCTGTCCGACGACCTCGGAGGCGTGAGCGCCGTTGCCGGCATCGCGAGGGGGACTGGCGGGAGGATCCAAGGCAGCGCTCGCGGCCGCGGCGGCCGCGGAGCCCTGGACCTGGACTGCCAAGCTGGAGACACTTGCAAACTCGGCTTCGACGAACTTGTCATCTGCGAGATTGAACTCGCATTCGCCCGTGCCCTGGCAATCTCCCGCCCAGCCGACGAAGGACGAACCGGCCTCAGGCGTAGCTTTCAGCCTGACCGCTTCGCCTTCGGTGTATTCGGCAGCACAGGCTCCTGGACAGGCGATTCCAGCCGGGGTACTGGACACCGACCCCGAGCCCAACCCGGTGAGGGTGACTTGAAGGCGACGTGCAGGTGCGGTTTTGCCGAAGACGTCGACCGCCGACTGCGAATCGTTGCCAGACGTGACGTAGACGCGTCCCTGCAACGAGCTCGGGGTCTCGTCGACCACCATCCCGGTCGGTTCGGACTCGGTCAGAACAGGAGACGCAGGCAGGCCGCCGCGGTACTCCCCAGCGGCGTTGAACTCATGCACCGCCACCCTTTGATGCTCGACCCCATTGCTCTGCAGGTTGTCGGTGACGAAGATGTGGCCGGTGGTCTTGTCGATGTCGACGACTGCGTCGTGGAGGGAGGTGAACCCACCACCGGGCACCCCCTTCCCGTCGATCACAGAAGCGACGGCGAGCGGATCGTCCGGTGCAAACACCTTGATCGTGTCCGTCGCCGCATCGGCCACGTACACGTCTCCTTCGGTCGGGGCGTACCCCGAAACAGCTACGCCATAGCCGTCGATCAGGGATCCGAGCCCCAACTTCATGGGTTCGCCGTCGACCATCACAGGGAGGCCGGATGGTTCGTAGACCGCGACATAGGTCCGGCGGTTGACAAGGATCCTGCCGCTGACGGGATCCACAGCCACCCCCGTCGCTGGGCCGGAATCGAAGGTCTGCGACGAGTAGAGCGTACTGGTGGTGGGCGGATATGCGGACGGACTGAATTTCGTCACTTTGCCGTGAAAGCTGTTCACATAGAGGTTCCCCGCCGGATCAACCGCCAGGCCGCATGGGCCATTTAGTGGGTCGGTGTCGGGTATCTCCACCTTGAAGAACGCGTTGGGGCCAACTACCGCGATCCGGTCGTTGTAGTAGTCGGAGATGTAAACACTCGCCGCTGAGTCGATCGCCAAGCCGCAGGGACCGTTCATGGTCGGTTCCACACCCGCCGGCGCCGCAAAGCTCGAAATCTGGAAGAGAAACGGGTGGTTGGCGGCCGCCGACACGGAGGCCGTGAGGAGATGCAGGAGGCCGATGGACAGGAGGGAAAGCCAAAGTCGGAGGGCTCGTGCACTTTTCATCGGCGTCGTTCCTCTCCAGCGCAGCGATTGCGCAGGCGTGAGGTGAATTTCGCCCCGACGTCGTTCTGACCCAACGCGCTCACGGTTGCCCGTGGTTTCGAGACGCAGATGTCGGTGGAGTTGACCAGCAATCCGCGCGAGCCGCCGTACATGGTCAGCACGAATCGGGTCAGCGGAGCATCAGGAAGGTTTTCGAACACAAGCCGCATCCCGCTTTTGGAAGGGCCGATCTTGCCCTCGACGACGATCTGCATGGCACCGCTGCGGAGGTCCGCGACCAGGTCCGGCAGTCGGCGGCGTGAGGATCGCAGGTACACGCTGCCCCTGAGCGGCTCGTCGAACAGCGGGGTGTGAGCAACCGCGCGGCCATATGCGGAGTTGGCCGGACAGCGGCTGGCAGCGAACTGAGGCATGGTGCACACCTCCTTTATGTGCTCCTGGGCGAGGAACTCCGATCGCGGCATCGTCACTTCGATCGTCTTCAGGTTCGAGTCCTGGCTGCCGCGGGAGGCGAAAGTGGCCCGCAGGGACGGGTAGGCGCCCCGGCGAGGCAGGCCGCGAAGCCTGATCCCGAGTTTCGGCTCGAATCCGAGGGTGCGGCAGTTGAGGAGCTGGAAATGGTTGCTTGCCGTCGCGCTCGAATCGTCACTGGAATCGTCGAATCGGGCCCCGGCCCCGGTCAAAGTCGAGGTAATTGCCGAGGGTTGGCAACTCGAGGGATTTCGGGTGAATGACGAACGGTCGAGGAAGACGCGAATGTCCCGGAGGTGCAGTGGGATTCCGTCGAGGATGTGTGGAATCGGGTCCGAGCCCGTCGAATCAATCGATAGCTGCGCGGTCAAGGGGTCGACATCGAACGCGGACCTGACGACGACCGTGCCAAGGTCGAAGGGTCCGATGTTGGCGGCGTTGATCGCCACCAAAGACACCGGCGATCCGTGGTAGGGCCCGGCCAGGTAGAGCCTGCCCGGAGACCAGGTGAGGGCGCTCCCCACCCCATATCCGGACAACACCCTGCCCACTTCGCTCACCGTGGGGCAAGAGGGATCCGCCTGCTCCGCCTGGCCGCTGCGGTCACGGGCGGCGGCGATCGCCGCCTCCGGGCAGAAGGGGATTCCCGCAAGGCGGCCGGTGATGCCCTTTGGAAGCACGGCGGAGTAGGAGGTGATCTCCTGGTCGACGTCGCTTCTGCTCATCCGTAGGTAGAAGGTGCTGTAGGAGCCGACGTTCGAGTTGAGGGAACCGGCGACGATCTGAGGGTTGAACGAAGGCGTCCCGGAAGGGCATGGGCCGCCGCCTGCACCCGCAGTGATGTTGGAGACGGTGCTCGTGCGGCTGACCGGTGCCCCTTCGGCATATGGAACGAGCTCAACCGCCGTCACCGCCGGCCCGCAGGTCGGGGGGCTGACCAGCGGAGCCCGTTGGCCTGCCCGAAAGTTCACCTCGAGCTCGGCATAGGGCAATTGCGGCAAGCCATTCAGGTGGGCGGCGATCGTGCCGCTATGCGGGTCTGGGTCGAGACTCCCTGAGGCAGTGATCAGAAAGCCTCCATTGGAGTCTCGGGCAACCAGATAAATCGCCAGAAGAGATCCAAACGGGTTGTTGTAGGGGGTCGCGATGTAAATGGCCCCACGCATCGATTCGGCCGACAGGGGAGTGTCAACGGTGAAGGCGCCGATCTTCGAGGCGTTGGGACATCCTTCACCCTCGTTTGCCAGCGGCCGCTCCGCCTGGAACTGCTCAGGCGAGCAGACGCCGAGACCAGAGCCCAAAGAAGGGTTGATCGTAGTTCCAGGCGGTAACGTGACCACAGCGCGGCGGACCTGGGAGCCGACTCGTCCGCCCGGTTCGACGAGCCCCGCCGCCGGCGCTGAAAGCTGGAAGCGGAATCCGCTCGGGGAGGATGCCCGTTCGTCGCTGAGCTGAGCGGCGACGGTGGGTTCGAAATTCACCTCCGAGCATCCCTGCGGCGCCAGCCGCTGGCCGCCGTCGCTGGGGGTGAACGACATCGTGGTCGATTCCGACTGCTGCCAGGAGCTTGCGGTTGCCGTCACGGTGAGCTCGCTGCTGCAATCGGTCGGCATCGTCACGTATGCCTTTTGCAACTCTGGGACGTCAACCGAGCATTTCGCCCAGGGTAGGCCAGGCTCGGCGGCATTGAGGCAGTTACCCCTTTCGCCATTGTGAGAGGCCGCCCAAGGATCTCCCCAGAGATCGAGGTCAAGGGCGTTGACCGGGATCGACTGCGGGAAATTCCGCATCTCCAGAGAGAGGATTGCCTGACCATCGGGCTGCGTCCGGCCCTTGACGGAAATCAGGACCGGCACCCCATAGGGAGCGAATCCGAGTTGACCGGCGGCACCGGGGGCTCCCTCCAAGTTGAAAAGGCCGAAGTGACGAATCCCTCCAGGTTGATGCACGGTCACCGTCCCGACCTGCGTCTCCTCGGGGCAGCTCTCACCAGACGCGCTTTCTTCGAACGGCGAGACACGCGGCCTGTTGAAGTCAAGGCTGTTGCAGTGGAGCAGCGCCTCGGGGTTGACCAACAGCCCCGGCGGCAGCTGCAGGCGCAGGTTCCGCAGGTCTCCGTCTGGCGTGACGACCCCAGGTTCGGCTTCGACCGTCTCCAATCCGAGATGCACGCGCAGCGCATACGGATGCCCCCCGGCGGTCAGGTACGGAGCACCGTCTTCCTGGGCGACGGCTTCGAATCCGTCCGTCCCCGACTTGAACCCGAAAGACCCTGCCGCGTCCGAGGGCAGTCCAAGGGAGAGCCCGGCCGAAACCACTGCAAGCAGCGTCAGTGCCGGGCGGATCATCGCGCCGCCGTCCAGCGATCTCGCTGCTGCGCCTTGGCTTTCCCGTGCTTCGATCCCCGGTGCTTCTTGTGAGGGCGCCGGTGATGCTTCTTCTTCCGCCCGTTGAGTCGCTTGTAGTGAACCGGCGGGTTTCCGGGTCCGGCGACAAGCGTCCCCACTGCGGGGTCTTCGGCGGCGGTGGGAAGAGGCTGACAAGCGTCCCCTTCGCAGGGGATCGGCTTGCTTGGCACCGGAAAACCGCCCCCGACGCGGGCGTCGTAGGCATCGTAGGCGCCGAGGTCTCCAACCACCAGCGATCGAGCGGTGAGGAAGTAGACATCCGATCCGTCGGTGGAAGCGTCGAGGAAATAGGAGGGCCGGGGGTCCTTACCGCTCGAGATCAGCGCCAGGCAGCCCCTTTCCTTCTGGCAGTCCCCGGTCCCCTCGACCTCCCACTGGAAGACGTCCTGCTGCTCGTTTGTGTCTCCCAGAGTGAGGGCGTCGCTGGACTCGAAGAAGATCCGCCTGCCACCCAGGACCATCGCCCGCGGGCGATAGGCGGGGAACGATTCCGGGAGGTCCCCGTTGGCGACTGCGCCGGGGATTCCCGACGCACCGATCGGTCGAGCACCGGTCGGGTTGCACGAGATGCAGCGAAGGGTTTCCGTCGGCGCCTCGTAGAGGTAAAGCTCGGGTACGGGTTTCCCGGTCCCCTGGTCGGTGTTGTCGTAGCCGGTCAGCGGTACCGCGGAGGAGAAGACCAGGCGTTCGCCGTCGGCGCTCACCCGGGCGGAACCAGTTGCGGGAGGAACGTTCGACGGATCCACCAGTCCAGCCACCGGGGTGGTGGATCCTCCTTTCCACCGCTGGAGGCCGCCGAGCCTGATGTAGTAGACGGTCGCCCCATCGGCGGATGCCCCAACGACCCCCACGACTTCGCCCGCCGGAGTGATGTCCGTTGCTTCCCCGGTGGCGGCGAGGAACCGCCAAAGGTGGTCGCCCCGGGTGAAGTAAGCGACTGAGCCATCGGCGGCAGCGGTCTGAAAGGTTCCCCCGCCAGCCGCCGCTTCATCCACCTGGACCGTGGATTCGCCTTCCCGCAAGTAGAGGTCGCCGCCGAGGTAGAAGTAAACACGGTTGCCGTCCGTCGAGATCGCCTCCTGGGCCGCCGCGAGGCCGGCCCCGGCCGTTCCCACCGCCTCGCCCGGAAGCAGGTTCAGCTGCCGCAGGTCGGAGCCGTCCCAGGCATAGAGATTGGCGGCGGTCGGGTCGCAGCCCCCGGCATCGGGCACTTCGACAGCGCTGGAGGCGAGGGCAGCACAGGAGGCGAGGACCACATGGCGCAGATCCTCGCTGGCGCCGACGAGCGTGAGAAAGAACTGCGAGGCCGGGAGGGTGCTGTGGGCGAGATCGCCACTCCTAACGAGGGCGGTGAAGCCGCCCGCCTCCCGCAGGTAGTAGTTCTGAAAGCCGGCCGGGGCATCGGTCCCCGGCAACGGCGGATTGGCCACCGGACAGCCGCTGCCGCCGTCGCGGCAGTGGCGACCGTTGAGCAGGAGACCCCGCGCTAGGTCCGGCGAAAAGATCTGGTAGGGGACCCCGACCGGCCCGGAGCCGTAGGAGCCCGAGAGCATCGGCTGCGTGATGTTCGTGCTCTGCCAGCCCTCAGGGGTCCTTATCGCGACGTACTGCGATCCCTGCGAGGCGCCAGCGGGGTCCTGCCCGAACGACGCTGCCGAGGAGTAGGTAAGAGCTCCGCCCGCAGCCGCCGCCTGGTAGACGCCGCCGCCTGCGATCGTCTCGGGGGGGTCGACCTGGCCGCCGTTCTTGTCGGTCGGCGAAACCATCTCCCAGCCCCGGCCGTCGGGAAGCGGTGCCCCGCTGGCGAAAGCCTGGGTCTCAATCCGGAGGCTAGAGCCAACAGTGGTGCCGAAGCTGTTCTTGACAATCAGGCGATAGCGATATCCGGTCTCCGGGGCAAGGCCCGTGATCTGCTGTGGCGGCAGCGGGACGACTGACGTACCGGTACCGATTATCGGGTCGATCCCGGGCGGCGCCTTTGCCGCACCCACGAACCCGTCTTTCCCGAGGGCAAGGTTCGCCTCATAGACGGTCTCCGCGATGTAGTCGAAATGGTAGGAAGTGACGGCGCCGTTCGGATTCACTTCCGCGTGAAGGCGCGCGGAGGATGCCAGGACATCCGTCGCCCAGACGGAGGCAATCGACGGCGCCGAGGCAGCGTGGACAGACTGGGCCGGTGCAGCCACCAGGAGCAGGAGCAGCAAGACTGCTCCTGCTGACCTCCGGATTCGACGTTTCACTTGAGGCCCCCACCTTGCCGCTCGCCGCTATCGCCCGCGGCCCTTACCGCCACGAGCCTTCTTGCCAACCTTCTTGCCGTTGCAGGAAACCTTCAGCACCGGGTTCCAGACGCGCCGGACACCGGTTTGCGCGGTGAAGTCGGTGGTGGCGCGGTTGACCGAGCGGCAAATGTCCCGCGAGTTTTCGATCAGGCCCTTGCGCCCGCCCTGCATCGAGAGGGTGAAGGTGCTGACTGGGGCGTCGGGAACCGACTCGAAGGTGGTGCGGATGCCGCCTTTGAAGGAATCGATGCGGCCGACCAGGTCGATGTGGATCTGGCCGTCGAGCGCGGCGACGAGGTCGGGGAGTTCGTTGTCGGAGGAGCGTAGGTAGACCGGCCCCTGCAGGGGTTGGTCAAGCAGTGGCGAGACGGCGCGGGCGTAGCCGTAGATCGATCCCGGCGGGCAGGCCTTGCCGCCGCCGTCCCCGGCCGCGTATTGGACGCGGGTGCAGATGGTGCGGATGTGGGCCTGGTCGAGGAACTCAGAGCGCGGGAGCGCGACGGAGGCATGGGCGACGTTGGCGCCCGGGGGCATCCGCAGCGTCGCCTGCAGGGCGGGGTTGCCCGAGCGCCTGGTCTTGCCCTTGAGCCGCAGCGAGAGCTTGGGCTTGAAGGCAAGGGCCCCGCACTCCCCGACCTGGAAGGGATTCTGCAGGGCGGCGCCCTGCCCCAGAGTCGATATCACCTCGCCACTGAGGACGAGGGGATTGCAGTTGGTCGGGTTGAGGCTGAAATTCGGCCGGTCGAGCCGCAGGGTGATGGTGCGGACGTCCAGCGAGATGCCCTGCAGGATGTGCGGGATCGGGTCCGAGACAGCGGTGATGCGGGCGGTCTCCGGGTCGACCCGAAGCGCGGTGCGGACCACGACCGTGCCGAGGTCGTAGGGCCCGGCGGTGGCCGGGGTGACGATCGCCAGCGAAAGCGGCGCCCCGTTGTAGGGGCCGGCAAGGTAGACGCTGCCCTGCACGAAGTAGGGAGCAGGGCCGGCGCCGGCGCCGACGCTGACCGTGCCGACCTGAGAGGCAGCCGGGCAGGAGGGCGCCGCGCTCTCCTGCTTGCCGGGGCGCGTGGCGGCCGCGGCAAGCGCCGCCTCCGAGCAGTAGGGCACCCCTGCCAAGCGCGCCAAAAGGCCCGGCGGCGGGTTGAGGGTCACCCGGGAGAGCTCCTGGGTGGCGTCTTCGCGATGCAGCCGCAGGACGAAGGGGCTGAAGGCACCGGCGATCGGGGCCTGCGTGCCGGCTTCGAGGGTGGGGGCATGCTCTGCGCTCCCCGCGGAGGTCGGACAGCCGCCCGCACCCGGAGAGCGGGCGATCGCGTAGTTGTCCAGGTCCGCTACCGGTGGGCCCGATTCAGGCGCCGAGTAGGGCGTCATCGTCGAGGCGGTCGCATACGGCCCGCAGGTCGCCGGCGTCCGCAGCACGGCCGCGGCGCCGCCGAAGAAATCGAGGGTGAAGTCCTCGAAGGGCAACTGCGGAGTCTCGTCGAAGGTGGTCGTCAGCCGGCCCGTCTGCGGGTCGGCGTTGACCTCACCGGGGAGCTTCAAGACGATGCCGGTCTCGGGGTCCTCGAGGACGAGGTAGATGCCGAGCAGGCCCCCGAAGGGGTTCTCATAGGGCCGGGCGACATAGACGCCACCTTTGAGCGGGTGGTCGAGCAACGGCGTGTCGACCTGGGCGATGCCGATCTTGGCCTGCTCGGGGCAATGAGCCGGCTCGGTGGTGAAGGTGATGGGACTGGCGCCGGGGGCGCTCGTGAGGCCGACGTCGGAAGCCGAGCAGGCGCCGAGACCGTTGGCTCCGGCGGGGTTGATAATGAGGCCCTCGGGAAGGGTCACCACCGTGCTCCGGAGGTCGGCGGTGGAACGCTCATCGAAGCCTTCGTTTTGAGGGATGTGGAGCTGGGCGTGTAGGCCGGTGGGCGCGTCGGCGACGTCAGTCGTCGGCCGTGCTTCCAGGGTCGGTTCGAACTCCACCCCGTTGCAACCGCTGGGGGCGTCGGATTCCCAGCGGCTGGAGAAGAAGGTGGATTTCGCGTTCCAGAGGTTGAAGGTCATTTCCGCGACCAGCGGGTTGCTGCAGGAAGTCGGCATCCGCAGCAGGGGTCGGGGGGCTTCCCCGGCCGAGCAGGCGCCGCGGGACAGGGGCGCGTCGATGCTGCCGTTGTTGATGCAGTGC
Organism: Solirubrobacterales bacterium; assembly: GCA_033856415.1. GTDB lineage: Bacteria > Actinomycetota > Thermoleophilia > Solirubrobacterales > 70-9 > VAYN01. Next base: position 22,022 of record JAWVFA010000011.1, read on the forward strand.
CCACGCAGTTGATCGTGGCGCGGGTCGGCGGGTACGCCCCAGATGGTCACGCTGGAGGCGGTGATCCGCCGGAACTGGGAGGTGTTGCGCACGTAGGCGGAGATCCCGTTGTCGCTGCCCGTCCGCACCCCGGTGTCGATGAAGAAGGGCACCGACCCGACCTGGAAGCCGAACTCAGCCGGCATGCCTTTCGGGGGCACCATGTTGTAAAGGGGCTGGCCGGTGCCGCGGTTCGCTGCGCCTTCGAGCTGCTGCAGGGCGATGAAGCCCACCGCAGAGGCGTCGGGGCAGGCATTCGCCGGGTGATTGCCTTCGCTCTGGTCGAGAGCGAAGAAATCCTGGGGAGTGCAGCGTGGAGTCGCCAGGGGGTTGCCGATCAACCCCGGCGGCAACTTCACCTCGATGTCCTTGACGTCGCCGTCCGCGGGCACGATCGGGGGGTTTGCAGTCGGGCCGGGCTCGGTGTTGATCGCAAACGCGGTGGTGTATTGGAACGGGTGGGAGGCCGCTTCGCCCGCCGGCTCGCCTTCGGGACCGGTGGCCTCAGCCGTGAAGCTCGAAAGGCCGGCCGCCGCGGGCGCGGGGGTGGCCTGATTGAGACTGCCCCCGGCGGCGGCGGCGGCGCCCCCGCCTTCGGCCGAGGCCGAGTTGACGAGGTCACCGGAGGCGGTGGGCGCCACGGCGACGAGAATCGAGACGATCAGCGATTCGCTGGGCACGACAGTGGGGCTGAGGACGCAGGTGACGCTCTGGGATTCCGGCGGCCCCTGCACCTGGCAGGCGGTGGGACCGACTTCGGTCCCACCGCCGCCGATGGTCGGCAGGCGCAGCTGGACGTGTTCGACCGTCAGTCCCGCAGGTAGAGAATCGGTGATCGTGATCGCGGTGCCGTCGGTGGAAGCGGCGCCGATGTTGGTGGCGCGGATTTCGTAGGTTCCTTCCCCGCCGGGGGCGAAGTTGGTCGGCACCGCCAATGAGCCGATGCTCCAGCCTGGTGCGTCAGCCCCCTGCGCCGCACCGGGCCAGAGCAGCCCGAGGCAGAGCGAGATTCCCAACAGCGCCTTGCAGACCCTCTTCATCGATTCCCTCCCACTCGATCGGCCGCCAGGTGATGTTTCCTGCGGTGGTGGTGCTTTTTGGTTTTCCTGTTCACGCAGCGGCCTTTGCGCGCGACCTTGCCTTTGGGGCAGTGCAGGCGCGGTTGGTTGCCGGGCCCGCTGAAGGTTCCGGTAGCCGGGCCGGGACCTGGGCTGGGTGGGGTGCCCGCTCCCCGACAGGCCTCTCCTTCGCACCCGGGGGGCGGCGGGGGGGGTTCGGGGAGGCCGCCGCCCACCCGGGCGTCGTAGACGTCATAGAGTTCGTCCTCATCGGCGCCCACCAGTTGCTCGAGGGTCGAGAGAAAGACGTCGTCGCCGCTGGAGGAGGCGTCGAGGAAGTAGGAGTCGACGGCGTCCTCCGCGCCATTGGAGACAAGCGCCAGGCAGCCTTCGGAGGTGACCTGGTAGCTGGGGGCACCGGTGGTGCAGCCACCCGTGCCGGCCCGCTCGAACTCATAGACGTCGCGGACCTCGTTCCGATCGCCTTCGACCAGGGCGTCGAAGCTCTCGAAGAAGACCCGCTGGCCGTCGTCGGAGAGCACCCGCGGCGGCTCGAAAGGGGTCTTCCAGGGCGTCAGCGCCGCCTGGCCACGGGGCTGGGCGCCGCTGGGATTGCAGGAGACGCAGGTGAGCCGGTCCTCGGCGGCGTCGTAGAGGAAGGCCTCCTTCAGCCTGGTCTCGCCGTCCGCAGCGAGGTTTTCATAGCCCGTCAGCGGCTCGGCGGTGAGGAGCAGGGCGTGCTCCCCGTCGGGGCTGACCTCGCCGAGGTGGCTCTCAGGCCTCAACTCCCAATTGCGAAAGTCATCGTCGTTGTCGAGACGGGTGATGAAGCGGACCCCTTCGCCCGCTTGCCACAGATAGAGGTTCGCCTTGCCCGCAGCGGCCACCTGGGGCTGGCCGGTTTTCGGGTCGAGCGCCGCTCCCTCTTCGAGGCTGAGGACGGCCGGGGAGACGAAGTAGATCGCCTCGCCGCCGGCCGCCACCCCCAACGCCCCCGGCACTTCGGCGGGGGCGCCGCCGGGAGTGAGGTCGGCGAGCCTTTCGCCGAGCGGGGCGTTGAAGTCGTAGCGGTAGAGGTCGCCTAGGTTTCCTTTGGCGCCGTCGGGGGTGAGCCGTTCGGGTGAGGTGAAAAAGACTTGGGCGCCGTCGGCGCTCGCCCCCAGGTAGTTGCTCTTGCCGCCGACGCCGGCGACGCCCTGGGTCGCGTCCAGCTGAACCGTTTCGGCACCGTTCACGCGGGCAAGCAGCGGCTGCTGGGCTCCTTCGTAGCTGCCGCCGTAGGTCCAAACGGCGCGGCTGCCGTCCTCGGAGATCGCGCGGTAGCGCCATTCTCCGGCGGGTGGAGCGGGGCAGCCGTCGCTTTGCCCGAAGTTGGTGATCGGGTTCGGCGGCGCTGGATTTCCGTCCGGTAGGACGCTGACCAGTTGCACTCCGTCCGCCGCAGTCCATTCATAGAGGTTCGCGCTGCCCACCGGCGATTCGGGGGTAAGTGCCCCCTCGGCACGGAAGAAGATGCGGCTGAAGTCAGAGGAGGCCCCTCCCAGGGAGAGGCAATAGGGATCTCCCGGCGGGATCAGCGGCGCGGTTGCCGTCAGCAACTGCAGCGGCCCGCCAGCGCTGTCGGCCAGGTAGTAGTTGGCAACGCCGGGGGTCGCCCCGCAGCAGAGCGGAGGTTCTTCGACCATCATCAGGTAGTGGGAGAGGTCGTGCGAGAAGCCGTGCATCGGTGACTGGATGCCGCCGCCCTGCCGCGGCGGGGTGACGTTGCGGGTTGCCCAGGCGTCGGCGCCGCGGCGGGAGAGGTAGAAGTTGCCGCCGGGAGCGCCGGGCGCATCGCCGAAGGCGGCGGTACCCGGGTAGGAGATCGCGTTGCCGTCAGGGGAGGCCTGCAGCAGCTCGTTGCGGGTGCCGCCCTCCTGCGCGACCTGGCCGCTTCCCTTCTCGGCGGGGGAGACCTTCTCCCAGGCGCGGCCGTCGAGCAGGCCCCCCGCGCCGGCGCGGGGAGTGGTGAAGGTCCGGTCGGGACCCACGGTGGCTTCGCCGTTTTCGGCGAGGAAGCGAAAGTGGTAGGTGGTGCCGGGCTCGAGCCCGCTCAGCTCGATCTCCTCGGTAGGCACCGCGACATTGCCTTCGGTTGAGAGGAGCAGCCCGGGCGGCAGCGGCTGCTGGGTGCAGGGGTTGGCCGCGCAGTCGGCGCTGCCGTATTCGAGGTAGTAGGTGGTGGGGGCGCGGCGGGGGTTGATCCTTGCCTGGATCACCGCCCCTTCGGCGCCGACCGAGCGCACCAGCTGGGCGGCGATCGCCGGCGGCCGCGCGCCTTCGACGCACTGCGGGTCTTCGCCGTAGCCGCTGACGTTGCCGGTCCCGTCGGAGACGTAGAGGACGCCGGTGCCGGTGCTGCCCTCGCAGAGCAGGTTCTCCAGGCCGTTTAGGCTGAAATCGAAAGTAAAGCCGTTTTTGCGCCGCGCGAAGAAATTTTGGCTTTTCACTTCCGCGGCGCTCGGGAGCAGCCTGTTCCCCAGCGAGTCGAACTCCACCACGTACTTCGCACAACCGCCGCAGTCCGAGTTCTCCAGCGCGAAGACGTCGCCGAGTCCATCGACCGCCACCCCGATCGCCGCTCCGCTGACCGGAAAGCTCGCCGGGCTCGCCGGCAGCCCTGCCGGGGTCAGTTTGCGGACGTCGTCCTGTTCGGCATAGGAGAGGTAGAAGTTGCCCGCTTCGTCGATCGTCAGCGCCCGCACGTAGCCGGCGACCGGTATCTCGCCCTGGTAGACGCCGTCGGTGCCGTAGACGACAATCCGTTCCTTGTCGCCGACGTAGAGCTTGCCGTCGGGGCCAACTGCGATCTGGTCGCCATGTCCGCCGAATGGCGGCGGCAGGGAAAGCTCGCCTGCCCCTTCGCCCTCCACCCCGTAGCCGCATTCGTCGCCGGCTTCGAGGTCGGCCTGGGTGCAGACGTCGGCGCCGGTCGTCTTGTCGACTTCGCCGCCCAGCATCAGCAGAAACTCGCCTGCTGGGCTGAACTTCTCGATCCGGACGCTGTCGATTTCGCCGGATTCACCAGGATTCCTCTCGATAACGTAGACATCGCCGTCGCCATCTACGGCGATGCCGCTGTGAAACCCGAAGAACTGCCCAGGAGAGTCGCCATCTTCTTGCCCCGCCCGGCAGACGTCGCCGTTCGCGGCCTCGCAGATCTCGAAGGCGGCTCCCTCCTGCAGGGTTTTCACCGTCGCGGTGCCCGGCGAGTCGTCGGCGTTTTTCAGCGTCGATTCTCCAATATCCATCTGCCCGGCATCGGCGTCGGCGAGGGCGCCGATAAATTCGATCGTCCAGGGGCCGCCGGCGGCACCGGTGACGGCGACATCTCCGGGCTGGGGCGTTTCCAGCGCCTCCAGCGCGGCCTGCACTTCGGCCGCGGTCGCGTTGAAGGGCAGCGGTGCGGTGGGTTGGCGAAAGGACCCACTATTTTCGAGCTGGCTGAAGAAGTTCCGGAAGACCAGCCGGAAGCTGCCTTTGGCGGCGCTGACGGTCACTTCCTGGCGCTCGTTGCCCGGTTTGTCGTCCGGACCCGAGCGCACCACTCCCCAGCCCCAGGTGCGGATGAACTCGCCTTCGGATTTGTATTGGCTGATGCGGGCGTTGCCGTTGTCGGCGACGTAGACGTTGCCGTTTTCTCGGTTCGCGCCCATCGCTCCGGGATGGAAGAGCTGGCCGCCGAGAACGCCCTGCTCGAGTTGCGGAAAGCGGTAGAGCTCGGGAGGAGCCCCCTGCGCCGCGGCGGGGGCGAGCAGCCCGAGGCAGAGCGAAATGCCCAGCAGCGTCCTGCAAATCCTCATCATCGATCCCCTTCCCCTCGTTTAGTGCGCGGTACTTCACTGCGCCGCGTCTGTGAGCTCATTCCTCTACCTCGACATCGGTGGCTCCGAGGCAACACCGGATGTTGCCTCGGAGCGATGGATGACCTAGCCGGTTACCGCAAACGAACCAAGAGCGTTGCCGGTGCCTTCCCCGAATTTGAGAAATTGCAATTTGGCGCCAACAGAACTTGCACCATCACCGGTCTGGAGCTTTTTGATGAAGGGAGCAGGGAATAGCCAGCCAGTCGTCTCACTTTCGTGGATGTAGACGCAGAGATGTCCGGAAGGGGCAATCGGACCTTCGACGGTGCCGAGGCAGGTCACAGCCGGCACGAATTTTTCTTCCGCGAAGCTGAATTCTTCGCCGTTCATGACGACATGGACATTGCTTGCGTCCAGCGCATTGGCGAGCGGGATGGGGAAGGAGATGACCGTTACCGCCCCCTCGAAATTTTTCAGCGACACCGCCCGAAGTTGGAAGGCGCCCGTCTCGGTAGCATTCGCCGGAAGCGTTTCGGTAAAGCCGGTTTGGCCGTTGCAGATCGCTTTTTTGCTGGCCGGCTGCCCTTCCACTTGGACAGTCGCTCCGCCGTCGGAACATTCCGCTTCGGTCGGGGCACCCACCTGTACGCTTTTCCCGTTGGTGCCGTTGGTGCCTTTGACACCGTTACAGGCAACGGTGGTGTTGGTGCCGGTGAATTTGACGCCGCCTTCCTGACAGCCGTTGGCGTTGCCGGTGAAGGCCGCACCCTCTGGGCTGACACCATCCGCTCCGTTGGTGCCGTCTTTGCCGTTCGCTCCAGCGAGCCCGGCCGCTCCGGCAGAACCCTGGGGACCGGTCCCCTGGAAGCTTTTGGCGATCTTCTTGACTTCCTTCTTCTGCTGCGGAGTCAAGCCTTTGGAAGCTGCATAGGCGCCGCCCGCCAGGGCGGCGATCAAGGCGACGCAGGCGAGAATAAGGCCGGCGGTGCCGAATGGTTCGCGGATGGCGCGAATGGGGTGGCGTAGACGCTTCATCGATTCCTCCTTGAAGCCGGCTTCCTGATCCGGCGCTTTTTCCTGTCCGTCTCCCTTGGACGGTTCAGTCCCTGTCCACCTCCCTGGTGGTGCGGGCACCGTAGCAGGATTTGAGGACAGCGTCTACAAAGAAACATTGGCGACTTTTGTTTTGAAGTCATCAATGTTTCTTGGCAGGGTCGCCTGACCCGCAGAGCGCGAGCCGAGGAGGAAAGCGGGAGAGGCCGGGGGTCGGCTAGGCGCCGTGGGCCACAGCCACGGCTTCCTCGCGCCCGATGTAAGGCGTGAGGAAAATCTCGACGAGTTCCGGCAGCAGCTCTTCGAGCCGCTCACCTTCTCCCGCCTCGACCCTGCGCGCGACCAGCGCCGCCATGCCCGCCAGGAGGGCGTCCTGCACCTCGGGGCTCGGCACCTTCACCCGCTTGGGAAGTCCACGTTCGAGCTCGATCAGGGCAGGCTCCGTGGCGGAGCGGAAGCGCTCGGCGACTTTGCCCCCCGCCCGCTGGGGCTCGATCAGGATGTACCGGGCGAGGTCGGGGTTCGCGGCCAGGGAATTGAGGAGGGCCGCCATCGCCGCTCGCACCCGCCTCGGCCAGCTGCGCTCTGTGGCGGCCGCCTCCGCGGCGACCGTGAAGAGGTGGTCGGCGATCGTCTCGAAGGTGGCGAAGAAGCAGTCTTCCTTCGAGCCGAAGTAGGTGTAGAAGGTGCGACGGGAGACTCCCGCCGCAGCCGAGATACCGGTGATCGTGGCACCGTGATACCCCTTCTCGGCGACCGCCAAGATCATCCCGGCGGTGAGGCGGTCTCGCTGGTTGCGGGCGACGAAATCGCGCGGCAGGCCGTGCCGGCCAGGCGGTAGCCGCGCTAGCCCGGGCTGTGCGTTCTCCGGCTCGATTCGCTGCTCTGGCACCAGCCGACGATACCGGGATCAGACAGCCGGGGGCGGAGGAATCGACAGCTCCTTCTCCGCCTCCGCAGTATCGGTGTAAGGCCGCACGGCCATGTACATCAGCTGCGGGACGATGTCTTCGGCTCTTGACAAATCCACACCATCGACGATTCGCCGGATCAGTATCTCCGCGATAGCGCCGACGATCGCGGCCGCGAACGTCGGGGAGACTGAGGCCGGCTCCTCGAGCTCGAAGCGTCCCCGGTCGACGAGGTCGATGAAGTGGCGCAGCGTCCGCTCCCGGTGCAGCCGGGCGGTCTCCCCCGCGCTAAGCACCTCGAGGATGCAGAAGCGACTCTCCTGAGGATGGCTCTGGATCCACCGCGCTCCGGCGTAGGCGGTGGCGCGCAGCCCGCCCCTCCAACAGTTCGCAGCGTCGTAAGCCCGTTGGGTGACCGCGATGAACCGCTCCGACTCCTCGGCGTAGATCTCCAGGAACGCCTCTTCCTTGTTGCCGTAGAAGCGCTTGAAATCGCCGGGCTCGCATCCGGCCCGGGCGCAGATCGCGTCAATCGCTGTGTTCCTATAGCCCCGCTCGCAAACCAGATCGAGCATCGCTCCACGCAGGCGAGCCTTGACCTCCGCGTCGCGCTCCGCCGGGGCCGGTGATCCGGCCCTAGTCATCGTCGGGTCCTGGGGCTAGGCAGCGGTGTGCGAGCGGGCCAGTCGCCGCGCCTCGACTTCGCCAAGGTACGGACCGATCACAATCGCCGCCAGCTCGGGCAGCAGCGCCCTGCTTCCCTTTGCGCGACCGCTGACAAGTCGCTCGTGCAGAACCCACGCGGTGCCGGCCACCGCAGCCTCCTCGAGGCTCACCGGCAGTTCCTCGCCCGCCGACGCCAGCGACCTCCCCTTGCGCAGGGCCGGGAGCAACGAATCGATGGACTGCTCGTACCGCACCAACGCCTCCGGGCCGGCGGTCTGAGCCTCGACCAAGACGACCCGGGCGGCCATCGGCTCGTCTTCCAGCATGCGGAGAATCATGTCGAGGGCCGCGCAGGTTCGTTCCGCCCAGCCGGCATCGTCGGGAAGCGAAGCCTCGATCTCCCTCCCGGCCTCGGAGACGACACGGTCGTAGCACTGCAGGAAACAGTCCTGTTTCCCCTTGAACTGGCCGTAGAAGCTGCCGACGCTGGTCTTGGCCGCGGCGACGATGTCGTCGACCGTCGTCTGCTGGTATCCCCGCTTGGCGAAGACCCCAGTCGCAGCGCCGAGAATTCGCTCGCGCTGGTGCTCTTCGATGGTGGCGCGAGAGAGGGGCTCTCGCCCAACCGGCTGCTTGGCAAGGGGTCCCGGGAGCGTCATCGAGCACGCAGGATACAGATTGCTGGAAAGAATTTCTGTAATGAAGTCGTGCACGTCCCAAAGGTTGTGGCGCGAGTCGGATCATCGGGAAAATGATGGCATCGTTCCTGAACAAATTGATAGCGTCTTCGAAAACTATCTGTTAGTGCAGTAATCGCGGGGACGGGTGCAGGGGAGAGCTGGGAGAAAAATGGACGGGGACAGGGATCGGCGGAACGACGACGCCCGCGCTCGGAAAACACTGGGGCTCGCGGCACTCGAAACGAGCGGGGAGCAGGGATACCTCCAACTGACGGTGCAAAAGATCATCGACCGTGCGGAGTTGGACCGGCAGCATTTCTACCGTTGCTTCGAGGATCAATGGGCGTGCTATGCGACCGCGTACGCGGACACGATCGACGAGCTCGTGGCCGACCTGCTCAACGTGGCCGGGCGTCAGAAGGAATGGCTTCCGGCCCTCGGAAGCGCCCTTGACGGCCTGGCAAGGTTCATCGAAGCGGAGACGCTGCTGGCGAAAGGAATTCTGCTCGAGGTCCACGTGGCCGGCGGCCGCGCGATCACCAAGCGCAATGAAGTGTTTGAGCGCCTCTCCCGCGCGATTGATCGCGCCCGCCGCGAGAACGCGTCTCGCCACTCTCCACCTCCAATGACTGCCCAGTTCATCCTAAACATGATCGAGGCGGCCGTCAGCAGGTTTTTGACTTTCGGGGAACCAGAGCGTTTTGCCGACTCCATCCCGGACCTCCTCTATATCGCGGCGTCCACCTACTTCGGCCGGGAGGTGGCAGAAGCGCGGCTGCCGAGACCCGAAGGGGCCCAGAACGAACCCGACTAATCAGCGGCGCCCCCAGGGCATCGCCACCGCAAGTTTCCAGACGTCCTCGAGCTGGCGCATGACCATCGTCGGTGTCAGCGTCCTGGTGAAGGGGGTTCCCTCCGAGCCGGCGGAGGTGATCTGCCAGCGCTCGGTGCCAAGGGCGACCTCGCCGGCGAGGACGATCGAGCTCTCTTGGACCTCGATCTGCGAGCCGGCGACGATCAGCTGGTAGAGGATCCGCTTGATCTCCTCCCTACCTCGCACCGCGGTGGAGTCGGGGGTGATCAGGCAGGCGTCCTTGGTGAAGCATTCAGCCGCGGCGTCCAGGTCGCCGCGGCTGATCGAAGCGGCGAGCGCCCGCGTGCTCTCACGAGGCGTGCGGGCGCCCTCGAGTACCGCCATCGTCGGCTAGATGAACTTCGAAGGCTGGAAGCGGCAGTAACGGAATTCGTAGTCGAGTACCTGGTTGTTGGCCTGCCGAGCGTTGCTGACCAGGCGAACGACCATCTTCTGGGCCGCCGTGACTTCGTCCTTCTTCAGCTTGGTGGCGATCGATTCGAACAGCGTCACCTCGGTCTTCACGTAACCGAGCCACTTCGTCAGCTTGGCCGTGTCTTCGGTCGGCTTCGGGACGGCGAGAAGCTGGCCGCGCGTCTTCTTCAGGGCTTTGGCCGCGCCCTGGAACTGCTTGGCGGCGGCGTCGTACTTCCCGGACTTCACTTTCTGCCGAACGCCCTTGAGGATCTTTTCGTTGGCTTCCGTGTTCGCCTTGCAGATCGGTTCGACCGCTTCCTTGTAGCTCTCACGGGTCGCTTCCGCAGCGCTCGACGGCACCGCCGCCAGCAATGCAGCAACAGCTACCAACGACAAAATCATCCTCTTTCCGGACATCGGCGCCTCCCTCGAATTCGTTGCGGGTCCACTTCCACCCAACACTTGATTGGTCCCCGCGGTTCGGTCCCCCACCGAGCCGCGGCGGTAACTATAGGGATCGATCTCGCCGAAAGAGGGCGACGGTTTATTGGGATATTGCGTTGTACCCAAATGTAGACGACTGCGTTTCGGCGGCCGAGAGCCGGCGATCTGTAGCTTCTCCCGCGTGCGCCCACCGAAGTACCGGCCGTTCCTCGCCCTGCTCTGCGCGTTCGCGGTCCTCCTCGCCGGCTGCGGGAGCTCCGAGGAGACCTCGCGGCCGGCGCCCTCCGCGACCGAGTTCCCCTCCGCCAAGGGAAAAACGATCGGGGATCTGCTGCATGGATCTGGGGCAAAGGCGTCGAAGCTGGTGATCGCCCCGGCGGCGCAAACCTTCGACCTCGGCGAGAACCGCTACCCGTTCGGCGTCTTCACCCTCGGCAAAGAACAGGTAAGCGACGCGGACGTCGCCCTCTACTTCGCCAAGGACGGCAAGGGGCCGGTGACCGGGCCGCTGCCGGCACAGGTCACCTCGCTGGAGACCAAGCCCGCCTACCGGGCGAGCGGCGCCGGCGCCCCCGGGGAGGCGACGACGGTCTACGTCGTGCCCAAGGTCGACTTCGACCGCAAGGGCCCCTGGCTGGCGATCGCGATGCTGAAGGGCGAGAACGGGCTGGAAGCGTCGCGGGTGACGGCGCCCGTCGTCGTCGGCGAGTTTCCCAAGATCCCGAAGGTCGGCGATAAGGCGCCGGTGATCCACACCCCGACCGCCGCTGACGTGGGCGGCGACATGGCGAAAATCGACACTCGGATCCCGCCCGACCAGATGCACGAAGTCGACTTCGCCGATGCGGTCGGCAAGAAGCCGATCGTGCTCGTCTTCGCCACTCCCGCCCTCTGCCAAAGCCGCGTCTGCGGCCCCGTCGTCGACGTCGCCCAACAGGTGGCGGACGCTTACAAAGGCAAGGCGGACTTCATCCACATGGAGATCTGGAACGACAACGAAATCGAAAAGGGTCCGCGGCCCCAGGTGCAGGCCTACAACTTGGAAACCGAGCCCTGGACGTTCTTGATCGCCAAGAACGGAATCGTCCGCGACCGCATCGAGGGCGCCTTTGGCGTGTCTGAACTCGAAGAAGCGATGCGGACGATCGTTCCTGGCTGAGTGGCCAGGCTCCGCTAGGCTTCGTTCGCCGGGATAGGGGCCCGGCGCAGCAGTACCCGCTGGGAGGCAGGGTCGAAGGTAAAACGACGCTGCAAGGAGCGATATGAAGCACAGGCTGGCAGTCCCCCTTCTCGTCCTCGGGCTATGCGCGCTGCTCGGCGCCGTGGCCGCCCCGGCAATGGCAGGCAAGGGCGGTGGGAAGAAGAAGCAGGCGAAGGCGAAGACCTTCGAAGTCTGCAAGCACGGCTGCCGGTACCGGACGATCCAGAAGGCGGTCGACGCCGCCGGCTCGTTCAAGGCCAAGAAGGGCAACGCGAAGGCGAAGGCAATCGTCGCGGTGCGGCCCGGCAAGTACGTCGAAGGGGTCGTCCTCGACGGCACCCTGAAGAAGAAGAGCTTCGACGACCTGATCGTCAAGGGGGCGAAGAAGGACCGCAAGAAGGTCGTCCTCGAGGGCAAGAACGCGAAGGGCGAGCTGGGCGCGGCTCAGAACGGGATCGAGGCGATCAGCGTCGACGGCCTCGTGCTGGAAAACATGTGGGCCCGCAACTACCAGTCGAACGGGTTCTTCATCCACGCCTCGAACGAAGGCGGCCAGCACTGCGACGGCTACAAGATGAACAACCTGCTGGCCTCGGCGAACCGCTCCTACGGCCTCTTCGCGAAGAACTGCTTCGGCGGCAAGATGACCAACTCGGCCGGGTACCATCACGGCGACTCGGCCTTCTACGTCGGCGAAACGCCGTGTGACTCGAAGACCTGGACCAACCACGGCACCGCTCCGCCGCCAAAGCCCTGCCAGCGCAAGCCGAAATGGACGCTGCTGAAAAACGACCGCAGCTATGAAAACGTCCTCGGCTACTCGGGGACGAACTCCAAGTACGTGAAGATCGTCGACTCGGCCTTCTACAACAACGGCGCCGGCATCGTCCCCAACACGCTCGACAGCGAGGGGTTCGAGCCGAACGGTTGGAACGTGTTTGAAGGCAACGACGTGTTCTGGAACAACTACAACTACTTCCTCGCCGGCTCGAAATTCCACACCGTCTCCGGTGGTCTCGGCCAGGTGGGGGGAGCGACGGTCAACTACCCGACCGGGGTCGGGATCGTCCTCTACGGCGGCGCCAACAACGTCGTCAAAGGCAACAACGTGTTCGGCAACTACAAGTGGGGCATCGCCTCCTTCTCGGGACCGGGCGAAATCTTCGTCGCCAACGAGGGAGACGACGCGAAAAGCATCAACAACCAGGTGATCGAAAACGTCATGGGCCGCGAAGGCGCCGACCCGAACGGGGAATTCGACTTCTGGAACGACAACACCGGCGGCGGCAACTGCTGGGGCGCCAACAGCCCCGGGAGCTTTGCTCCCGGCAACGGCAAAGTGCCGCTGAGTGAGATCTACCCGGCCTGCCCGCAGACCGAAGTCCTCGCCGACCAGGTCCACAGCCTCGACATCGAAGCGGGCCTGCAGGTCAACCTGGGCGAAACCAGCGACCCGCGGACGATCCTCGGCTACGCGACCTCAAACCCGCCGCAGAACCAGGAATGCAGCTGGGTCCGGCGCGTCGCCGCGCATCCGGCGTTCGAAAAATTCCAGCCGGTCGAGATTGCGCCGCAGCCGGGTGAGGTGAACTGCGGATGAGGGGCGCGAGGAGGCTTCGCGCCCTGAATGCCGTCCTCTGCGTCGCCGCGGTCGCCCTTCTCGGGGTGACCGCGGCCGCGGCGCAGGCGCCGAAGAAGCCGCCGGTCAAGGTGACCGTCAACGACTTCTACTTCGCCCCCACCGCGGTGACGATCAAGAAAGGGAGGGCGGTGAAGTGGATCTGGTCGAGCTACAACACCTATCCCCACGACGTCCACCTGAAAAAGGGGCCGGCGAGCCTGAAGAACAAGTCGCGCTTCTCGACGACGACCACGGCGGTGACCGAAGCCAGCTTCCAGCGGACCTTCGAAGTCCCCGGCACGTACAAGTTCATCTGCACGGTGCATCCCTCTGAAATGAGGATGACCGTGACCGTCCAGCAGTAGCGCCATGGCACCGGACCCGATCGACCGGCGGGGGTTCCTAGCCCTCTCCGGCGGGGCGCTGCTCTGCACGATCGCCGGCCAGGAGGTGGCGACCGACGAAGGCAAGATCGACGTCGAGGGCCTCTCCCGGCAGGTAAAGGTGCCGCCGAAGGTGACGGCGGCGGAGTGGCGCGGCGAGGACCCGGGCGCGCGGCGCCTGGCCGCGCTGCCGGCCGGCGGACAGACCCGCGAGTACTGGATCGCGGCCGAGGTCGTGCAGTGGGACATCGTCCCCACCCATCGCGATCAGATGATGGCCCAGAAGGTGAAGGGCAAATCGAAGTTCGGCGCCTATGGCTACCGGATGTACAGCGCCGGGTTCAAAAGCCCGCTGGGCAAGGCGACGGTGCCGGGGCCGCTGATCGAAGCCGAAGTCGGCGACACCGTCGTCGTCCACTTCCGCAACAAGCTGCAGGCGCCGGTGACGATCCACCCGCACGGGATCTTCTACGCCAACGAGATGGATGGCGCCTACAAGGGCAAATGGACCGACCCCGGCGGCTTCGTGCAGCGGAACCGGACCTTCACCTACGTCTGGGAGGCCCACGAAGGGACCGAGGGCACCTGGCTCTACCACGACCACGGGCCGATGGACCCGCTGCCGGTGTTCAAGGGCCTGTTCGGGCCGCTGGTGATCCGCAAGCCGGGGGAAGCGCGGCCCGACGCCGAGTTCTTCCTCGCTTTCCACACTTTCGACCCCTCGATCACCGGCCTGCAGGGCACCTACTACTGCGTCAACGGCAAGGCATATGCAGGCAACACCCCGACCCTGGAAGCGCGAGTCGGGCAGCGGGTCGGCTTCCACGTCTATGGGATCGACAACTTCTTCCACACCTTCCACCTGCACGGCCACCGCTGGAGCGAACCGGACGGGCGGATCGTCGACAACAAAACTTTCGGCCCCGCCGACTCTTTCTCGTTTGAGCTGGTCGAGGACAACCCAGGGCGCTGGTTCTACCACTGCCACGTCTTCCAGCACCTGCACCAGGGGATGAACGGTTGGTACCTCGTCTCCTAGCGGTCACGACCGCGATCGTGCTCTTCCTCCCAGCGAGCGCGAGCGCGGTCAACACGCGCGTCTCGATCGCCAACTACGCCTGGTCGCAGCCGCAGGTCCACGTCGACCTCGGCGAGAAGGTGACCTGGGACTGGCTCGGGCCGGACCTGGCGCACTCGGTGACGGGGATCTCCGCCAACGACCTGCAGTGGGACTCGGACCCCGGCACCGACGCCCCCGCCCACCGCGCTGGCGACAGCTTCACGCTGCAGTTCAGCCAGCCGGGCGAGTACTTCTTCCAGTGCAAGCTGCACGCCGCGGTCCGGGGCGAGGTGATCGTCTCCGGCGTTCCTGGCGATCCGAATGGGAATCCCGGCCCGCAGCCGCCGCTCAACCTCGACCTGAAGCCGCCGACGCTGGGGTCGCTGTCGATGCCCAAACAGCAGACCAACGGCCCCAACGGACTCGAGTTCAGCGTCCAGATCTCAGAGCGCGGCTCCCTCGAGGCCGAGTACTACCGGCTCAACTCCAAGGGCAAGCGCGTTTACAACGGCTTCGACACCTGGAAGGCCTTCATCGGCATCAACCGCCTGCAGCTTGGCGCGCGGGGAAAGCACTTCCGGGCGCGCCCGGGTCGCTACCTGGCGGTGTTGCGGGCGACCGACGAAGCGGCCAACGAATCGAAGCCGCTGCGCCGGCGCTTCACGCTCGGCGGCTAGAGGAGCTGCGTTTGCGGCGCCGTTTGCCGGCTGGCTTGGCCGCGTCGCGGAGGGTGCGTTCGCCGGCTTTCTCGGTCGACTCGCCCATCGTGATCTGGAACATCGCCAGCAGCGCGTCGGAGGCGAGCGGGCGCATCCGGTCGAGCGCCTCGCGCACCTTCGGCCAGTCCTCCTCGGGCCGGCCAGCCTTGTCGAACGGCTCCCAGATCTCGCGTACGAAGAGCTCGACGAAGGTGCGCGAGACCTTCTCCGATGCGCGCCGCAACCCCGCTGCCGTTTCGACCGCCGCTTGGGGCGAGACGCCGAGCTCGACCAGGGCGGTGCCGGCGCGCTGCAGGCGAGGACTGATGACCTCGACCTTGCCGTCTGGAAGCTGGCGGAGGATGCCGAGCTGTTCGGTGCGGGCGAGGAGCTTGGGGTCGAAGCGCTCGACGCCCCAGGCCGCGGCGAGCTCGTCGGCCTCGAAGATTTCCGGCGTCTCGTCCTCAAAGGGAGCACGCACGGCGCGGGCGAAGTCGACCATCTCGCGGGAGGAGCCCTCGCTCGACTCCAGGACGCGGCGGATCGCCTCGAGGTTGAGGCCCTCGGCCTGCATTTCGCGGGTCAGCTCGATCCGCGCGACATGGTTCTCGTTGTAGTAGCCGGTGCGGCCGTGGACCTCGGGCGGCGGCAATAGGCCGCGCGTCTGGTGGGCGCGGATGTTGCGGATCGTCATCCCCGTACGCCGCGCCAGCTCCCCGATGGTCATCTTGCCGTCGGGCTTTGCGTTCTGCCCTTTCCGGCTACTCATCGGCCCATAGTAAGCGGGAAGCGCTGCCCGTTCATCTTCTTCGCCGCGTCCGAACAGAGAAATGCGATGCCGTCGGCGATGTCCTCGGCCGGGGTGAAGGTCGGGAACTCCTTGTCGGGCTCGTCTTCGCGCATCCGCGGGGTGAGAATCGCGTCGACGACGAGGATGTTGGCGGTCGCGGAACTGCCTTCGAAGCCGTCGGCGAGGGCGAGGGTCCAGGCCTCGGCGGCCGCCTTCGCCGCCGCGTAGGCGGCGTTGGTGTTGGTCGGCGCCTGTGCCTGCTTGGAGGAGACGAGGACGAAGCGGCCATACGGGCTGGCGGCGAGCTGGTCGTGAAAGGCGCGGGTGGTGTGCTGGACGGTGCGGACGAGGAGGTCATGCAGCAGTTCCCAGTCGCCGAGCGGCGCCTCCTGCAGCGGCTGCCCGCCGCGCCAGCCGCCGACCAGGTGGACGAGGCCGTCGACACGGCCGAAGCGCTCGACGAGGGCCGCGCACCAGGCGCGGGCGGCGTCCTCGTCGAGGAGGTCGACGGCGCGGCCGTCCCAGCGCTCGGACGGGAGCTCGAGGTCGGCGGCCAGTGCGTCGAGCGCCCCCTGATCGCGGCCGGCCCCTGCGACCGTCGCGCCGGCTGCAGCGAGGCGCTCGGCGACGAGCGGTCCGAGACCACCCCCGACCCCGGCCATCGCGATCACCCGATCGTCAAGCATGGAGCCATCCTCTCAGTGAGTGGCGCTTTTGTAAGGCATGGCCGTACAAAGTCGACACTGGGCTTGAAGACGATGGGGGAGACAGGATTCGAACCTGTGTAGGCATAGCCAACGCGTTTACAGCGCGTCTCCTTTAACCACTCGGACACTCCCCCGAGTAGGAGCGAGATTCTAAGGGAGGCGGAGTCGCGGAAACATGCTGCTAGCCCTCAGAGACTTCGAGTCTTGCCTTCATCCGCTCGTTGAAGGCGGTCAGCGCCGAGAAGGGGCGCATGAAGACGGTCAGCTCCCGGACGCGGCCCTCGTCGTCGAGCTCGAGGAAGTCGATGCCCTCCAGCTCGCGGTCGCCGACGGTCGCTTTGAAGCGCAGGACGACGGTCCCGTCACCGGCCAGCTCGTCGGTGTAGGAGAAGTTCTCCAGCGTGGCCGCGACATGGGTGAGGACAGCGGAGACGGTGTCGCGGCCTTCGAAGCCGCGGAAGAGGACCGGGCTGTGGAGGACGACGTCCTCGCGCAGGGTCTCCGCGAGCAGGTCGAGGTCCTTGCTCTCGGCGGCGCGGCGGAAGGGATGCGGCTCGGGCATCGCCTCCACTGTACCCCGGTGAGATACTCGCGCCCATGCCAAGCGATCATTTCTGGTCCAGACTCTCGAACTCACTCGGCGCCACGGGGCTACGGGTTGTCGGCAAGCTGAACGCGCCGATCTACCGGCTCACCGGTGGGCGGGTCGGCGGCAAGCTCGGCAAG
Organism: Solirubrobacterales bacterium; assembly: GCA_033856415.1. Taxonomy (GTDB): domain Bacteria; phylum Actinomycetota; class Thermoleophilia; order Solirubrobacterales; family 70-9; genus VAYN01. The sequence goes on from JAWVFA010000011.1 coordinate 39,174, forward strand.
GCGCCGATCCTGCTGCTCACCACGACCGGCCGCAAATCGGGGCAGCCGCGTACGGCGCCGGTCCTCTACCTCCTCGACGGAGACCGATTCGTCGTCATCAACACCAACGCCGGCAACGACAAGACGCCGGCCTGGTCGCTCAACCTGCGGGCGAACCCGGAAGCCGCGGTCGAGATCGGGCGCAAGCGGATCCCGGTCCGTGCCCGCCTTGCCGAGGGCGAGGAGCGGGCCGACCTCTGGCGCCGCCATATGCAGCAGTACGAAGGCTGGGACTTCTACGAGTCGAAGTTAGACCGGGAGGTCGGCGTTTTTATTTTGGAACCTTCCTGACGCGGCGGAGACGTCGTAAGGCAAGGACGCAGGGAGCGTGGCGTGCTCTGCACGCGAGCGACCGAGGACGCAGCATGACGGCGTCTCCGTCCGTCAGGAGGCTTCGCGGAGCATTTGTGCCTCTGGCAGGCGCTTCAGTTTCTTCAGCGTGTTGTTCTCGATCTGGCGGATCCGCTCGCGGGTAACGCCGAAGGTGCGACCGACTTCCTCCAGGGTGAGCGGCTCGGCGCCGGAGAGGCCGTAGCGAAGTTCGATCACCCGCCGCTCGCGATCGGGCAGCGCCGCCAGCGCTTTCTGAACGCCCTCCTTCTGCAGGTGCTCGCTGGCTTCCTCGAAGGGCTCGAGCACGGCGTCGTCGGCGACGAAGTCGCCGAGCTCCGATTCGTCCTCGTCGCCCACCGGTTTCTCCAGCGAGACCGGCAGTTGGGCGACGCGCAAGATGTCGCGGACGTCGGAGACCGGCCAGCGCAGCTCCTCGGCGATCTCGGCCGGCTCCGGCTCGCGCCCCAGTTTCTGCACCAGCTGGCGTTCGACGTGGGCGACCCGGTTCAGCTTCTCGACCATGTGGACGGGGATGCGGATCGTCCGCGCCTTGTCGGCGATCGCCCGCGTCACCGCCTGGCGGATCCACCAGGTTGCGTAGGTGGAGAACTTGTAGCCCCGGCGGTAGTCGAACTTCTCCACCGCCCGGATCAATCCCAGCGAGCCCTCCTGGATCAGGTCGAGGAAGCTCAGCCCGCGGCCCAAATAGCCTTTTGCGATCGAGACCACGAGCCGCAGGTTGGCCTCGACCATCTGCCGCTTCGCGAGCATGTCGCCGCGCTCGATCCGTTTCGCCAGTTCGACCTCCTGCTGCGCGGTCAGCAGGTCGACCTGGCCGATCGCCCGCAGGTAGAGCCGCAGCGAGTCGAGGCTCGGCTCGACCGTCAGGTCGAGCTCTTCTTTTTTCGCCGCGCCGGCGGTCTCGCCGCTGCGCTGTGCTTTGTAAGCGCTGACGCCGTCCTCGGCGATGACGTCGATCCCATGCTCGACCAGGTGGGCGTGGAGCTGGGTCACCTGCTCCTTGGTGATCTCCACCTCCTCGAGTGTCGAGGAGATCTGCTCGAAGGTCAGGTAGCCGCGCTCGCGTCCTTGGGCGATCAGGCCCTGGAGCTCCTCGATCTCGCCGATCGGGCTCTCCTCCCGGTCGCGATCGATCACCTCAGCCGTGGTCTCCAACGGTTCGATGCTCACTGCTTGGCCGCTTCCTCTCCCCAAATCTCCCGCTGGTCGGCCCTAACGCTCCGACCGCGCCGGATTATAGGCGGAAAAAACTCCGCAACGCCCAAAGAGCCCGGTCGCTTACTATTCGTTAGCCGATGGCCAGTCAGTCGACCGCCACCCAAGCTGCGCCTGACGTCCAGGCCAGCCTTCCCGCCACCCAGGTGAGCCTCTCGCGAGTCGGCGTCACCGGGGTCGAGAAGGTGATCCGGGTCAAGACCGACGGGGTCGAGAACCTTTTCTACGCCGGCTTCGAGTGTTTCGTCGACCTCAACCCGCAGCAGGCCGGCGTCCATATGTCTCGCTTCGAGGAGATCGTCGGTGAGGCGATCGACGAGGTGGTCCTCGGCGAGGCCTTCAAAGCTGAGGTGCTGGCCGCCCACGTCGCCGAGAAGGTGCGTGAACGGCAGGGGGGCGAGCGGGCCGAGGTCTCGATCACGGCGCGCTACCCGGAGACGGTGGAGACGCCGGAGACCGGCAAGAGCACCCAGGAGATCTACGTCCTCTACGGCACCGCCGTCGCCTCGGAGCGCGGCACCCGCACCCTGACCGGGGTCGAGGCACAAGGAATGACCGCCTGCCCCTGCGCCCAGGAGATGGTCGCCGGCCTCGCCCGCGAACGGTTGGCGGGCGACGGCTTCGATGCCGAGCAGATCGAGCGGATCGTCGACCTGGTCCCGATCGCCACCCACAACCAGCGCGGCGTCGGCACCCTCCACGTCGGCTGCCCCGAGGGCGGCCCGGCCTGGATCGAGGCGCCCAAGCTGCTGCGGATCGTCGAGAGCTCGATGAGCTCGGAGATCTACGAGCTGATGAAGCGCTCTGACGAGATGTCGGTCGTCGTCAAAGCCCACGAGCATCCCCGCTTCGTCGAGGACTGCGTCCGCGAGATGGTCCGCCAGGTGGTCGAGGACTACCCCGATCTGCCCGAGCAAACCTTCGTCATGGCCCGCCAGGAGAACCTCGAGACGATCCACCGCCACAACGTCGTCGCCGAGCGCTACGGCACCCTTGGCGACTTGCGGGCCGAGCTGGCAAGCGGCACCCACCAGGCGCATCACGTGACGATGCGCGAGTGGCTCGAGGCTCCTGCGGCTTAGGCAGGAGGGGGCGGGGTGCCCCTGCTGGGAGCACCTCCGGCACCCTCCCCCTCAACCAGCCCTCTTCAACTTCGCCGCGGCTCGTTCGCGCTCCAGCTCCTCGATTCGCTTGCGCAATCCGAAGAAGTAGTCGACACCGCTGATCACGGTTACGGCTAGAGCTACGTAGACGAGGATGTTGACGCCCACGGGGGCCGGGTTGGTGGCGATCAGGGCGATCACGGCGGCGATCTGGAGGACCGTCTTCAACTTGCCGAGCCAGCTGGCGGCGATGACGATGCCGCGCTCGGCGGCGATCGTGCGCAGGATCGTGACCGCCACCTCGCGGGCGATGATCACCATCGCCACCCAGGCTTCGAGGCGGTCGAGAGAGACCAGGGAAACAAGGGCAGCGGTGATCAGCAGCTTGTCGGCGAGCGGGTCCATCAGCTTGCCGAAGGTGGTGACCGAGTCGCGCGAGCGGGCGAAGTAGCCGTCGAGTCCGTCGGTCGCTGCCGCCAGGGCGAAGACGGCAGCCGCGAGGGTGTCGCCGTTGGGGGTCTCGCCGAGCAGGGCGACGACCACCACCGGCACCGCGAGGATGCGGAGGAGAGTTAGGGCATTAGGCAGGTTGAGCGGGAACATCGCCTCCGCTCACTTACCCGCTGCGACTGCCGGAGCGGCGTCCTTCTTAGCGAAGTACTCCTCGCCCTCGATGCTGATCTTCGGCAGCCAGCGGTCCATCCAGCGCGGCAGCCACCAGGCGCGCTTGCCGAGCAGGACCATCACCGCGGGAACCAGCAGGCAGCGCACCAGGGTCGAGTCGATCGCGATCGCCACTGCGAGGCCGACGCCGAACTCCTTCACCACCGGGTTGCCGCTGAGGACGAAGCTGGTGAAGACGCAGACCATGATCGCCGCCGCGGAGGTGATCACCCGGCCGGTGTTGGCCAGCCCTTCGACCACCGCACGGCGCTCGTCGCCGAACTCCTCGTAGTGCTCGCGCATCTGGGTCAGCAGGAAGACCTCGTAGTCCATCGAGAGGCCGAAGAGGATCGCGAACATCAGCAGCGGCACGAAGCTGACGATCGGGATCGCGTGGTCGAGGCCGATCAGCGACGAGCCCCAGCCGAGCTGGAAGACGGCGGTGACGACGCCGTAGGCCGCGGCGACCGAGAGCAGGTTCATCGCCGCTGCCTTGACCGGCACCAGCAGCGAGCGGAAGGCGACGAGCAGGACGATGAAGCTGAGCGCGACGACGATCGCGATCATCAGCGGCAGCTTGTCGCTGATCTGGCTGGCGAGGTCGATGTAGCCGGCGGTCTGCCCGCCGACGTAGGAGCTGGCCTTGGTCCCTTCCAGCGCCTGCGGGATCGCTTCCTCGCGCAGGTCTTCGACCAGGTCGACGGTCTCGTCCGCCCACGGCTCGGATTTCGAGATCACCGTGAAGACCGCGGCGGTGCCAGCTTTGTCGAGGGTCGGTTCGGTGACGGCGGCGACGTCGGGGGCGGCCCCGACGGATTTCTCCAGCCCCGGCAGCACCTGTTTGGCTTCCTGCTGCGAGGAGAATTCAGAGGCGATCAGCAGCGGCCCGTTGACGCCTGGCCCGAAGCCCTTGTTGAGCGAATCGTAGGCCTGGCGCGAGGTCGTTTCCTTGGGCAGCGCGCTGATGTCGTTCTGTCCCAGCTGAAGCTGGAAGATCGGCAGCGCGAGGACGATGAGGATCGCCAGCGCGACCACGGTCGCGGTCCAGGGCCGCTCGCTGACCCATTCGGCCCAACGCCGCCAGCCGTGCGGCTCCTTGTCGTCGGTGTGGGTCTTGCCGAGCTTGATCCGCAGCGAGTTGATGTGCGGGCCGAGCGCGCCGAGCATCGCCGGCAGCAGCGTCGTCGCCGCGCAGACCGCGACGACCACCGCAACCGCAGCGGTGAAGCCGAGGGTGGAGACGAGGGGGATGCCGGCGAAGGCGAGCGAGCAGAGCGCGATCACGACCGTGAAGCCGGCGAAGACGACGGCGCCGCCGGCGGTCGCGGTCGCCCGCGCGATCGACTCGCGCAACTCCATCCCGTCCGCAAGCTGCAGTTTGTGGCGGGTGACTATGAAGAGGGCGTAGTCGATGCCGACGCCGAGGCCGATCATCGTCGCCAGCGTCGAGGCGACCCCGGGCACCTCGAGCACGTGCTCGAGCAGGCGGATGATCGAGAGCGCGCAGGCGAGGCCGATGACCGCCGAGACGATCGGCAGCATCATCGCCGTCGCGGTGCCGAAGGCGAAGAGGAGGATGATCACCGCCGCGGCGAGGCCGATCGCCTCGCTCGTCTCGGTCGCCGGCTTGGAGAGCTGCTGGCCGACGTAGGCGCCGATCGCCGTCTCCAGCCCGGCCATGCGCGCCGGCCCGGCGGCGTTGAGGATCTGTTCGGCCTGTTCTTCGTCGATTTCGCCGGGGCCGATCGAGAGGACGACCGGGAAGTAGCCGATCGATTGGTCCTTGCTGAGGAAGTTCGCGCCCTGCGGGCTGAGCGGGCTGACGGCGGAGTTGACGTCCTCCAGCGAGTTCAGCTTCTTCTCCGTTTCCGCCACCGCGGCCGAGTACTTCGCCGCGGTCAGCTTCCCCTGCGGCGCTTCGATCACCAGCGGGTTGCTGCCGTAGGCCTGTTCGGGCAAGTCGTCTTCGAGCAGTTCGGTCGCCTTGGTCGAATCGGTGCCGGGAAGGGTCAGGTTTTCGCTGGTCTTGCTGCCGGCGGAATGGCCGATCGCGAGCAGGGCGATCGCGAGCACGATCCAGACGGCGATCACGGGGTAGTGGTGGCGCGAGGAGAAGCGCCCGATGGCGTAGAGGGGAGCGGTCACGGCTGCATCATCTCCTCTGGGGCGGCCGTTTCGCCGGTCTCGAAGGCCTCGGGAACCAGCTCCAGCGGCCGGGCGCCGAGCGCGCGGCGGATCAGCACCAACCGCTGCGCCTGATTCGCGGCCGTCGACGCAATCAGCGGCCGCGGCCAGCCGATCGTCAGCTTGCCGACGGCGTGAAGCTCGGCGTCGATCGTCGCGCTTTCGAGCTCGTAGAGGAATTCGAATGCCTGACGCCGCGTCCGCAGGGGGTCCGAGGGGATCTCTTCGGAGGGCGGATCGGCTTCGCCGTCCAGCCCGCGCAGCGTCTTCGTCATCGCATCGACGTGTTCCTGTTCCTGGGCTCGGAAGCTGCGAACGGTGGCGAGGTCTGCGGCGCGCAGGGCCGACAGCACCCGTCCATAGGCGTCGACCACGGCGATCTGGCGGCCGAGGATCTCGTTCAGGACTGCGATGTCGCCCTCCCGGTCGGTCGTGGAGTCCCCCCCGCCCCCGCCGCCGCAAGCGGCGAGGCCGGTGAGGAGAGCGACGGCGACCGCGCCGAGGACCAGGGCGCGGCGCACGGACCGGCCGCGCATGATTCGGTTCGGTGCCATGAAGTCGGGACCAAGCCTATGAGCTCAGGCCGCGCAGGCGCGCTCGCTGCCCTCGCCGAGGAGATCCACGGTTGCCGCCTCTGCCCGCGCCTAGTCGAGTGGCGCGAGGAGCAAGCGGCGAGTCCACCCCGCCGCTATCGCGGCCAGGAGTATTGGGCGCGGCCGGTCTCGGGCTTCGGAGACCCGGAGGCGCGGGTCGGGATCGTCGGTCTGGCGCCGGCGGCCCACGGCGCCAACCGCACCGGCCGCATGTTCACCGGCGATCGCTCCGGCGATTGGCTCTATGCGGCGCTGCACCGCGCCGGCTTCGCCAACCAGCCGACCTCGGAGTGGCGCGACGACGGGCTCGAACTGCGCGACGCCTTCATCACCGCCACGGTCCGCTGCGCGCCGCCGGCCAACAAGCCGACGCCCGAGGAGCGCGACACCTGCCTCCCCTACCTGCAGCGCGAGCTGGAGCTGCTCGACCGCCTCCAGGTTCTCGTCGCGCTCGGATCCTTCGGCTGGGATGGGATCCTGCGCGCTGCCAGGGCGCTGGGCGAGGAGGTGCCGCGGCCGCGGCCGAAGTTCGGCCACGGCGCCGAGGCGGAGGTCGGCCACTGGCGGCTGATCGGTTGCTACCACCCCAGCCAGCAGAACACTTTCACCGGCAAGCTGACCGTGCCGATGACCGATGCGGTTTTTGCGCGCGCTCGCTCGCTCCTGGCTTAGAAACGCTTCGACCGCTTAAGCGGTCTCTACTGGGCTGAGGGAGCTACTGGGGGAGGGTTAGTTGCGCAGGCCACGCATAAAGAGAACGACGGAGGAGATCGAGACGCCGGAGGGAGACGTCTACCTGCTGCGACCGAGCGCGGACAACGACATCCGCATCGAGCAGCCCGACGCCGAGGAACGCCGGCTGCTCGCCGCGGTCGACGGCCAAAGCACCGTGGAGGAATTACGAGCCGAGTTCGGCGCCGAGGAGGTCGACGACCTGATCGCGCAGTTGCGGGAGCTCGAGGTGGTCGAGGACGCCGCCGACGACGAGCTGGTTCCGGCCGGAGAGCTGGAACGGTTCGACCGCCAGCTGCGTTACTTCAGCGATGTAGGAGTCGGCGGGATCAAGCCGTCGGAGTGCCAGGAACGACTGCGCGACGCGAAGGTGGCGGTGCTCGGGGTCGGCGGCCTGGGTGGCTGGTCGGCCTGGGCGCTCGCCTGTACCGGCGTGGGCGAGATGTGGCTGATCGACGGCGACCGGGTTGAGATCAGCAACCTCAACCGGCAGATCCTCTACACCGAGGCCGAGATCGGCGAGCTCAAGGTCGAGTGCGCGGCGGCACGCCTCAACGCCTTCAATTCCGGCGCCAAGATCACCACCGAGGCACGGCGACTCGAGAGCGAGGAGGACATCGCCGAGTTCATCGCCGGCTCCGACGTCGTCATCGACGCCGCCGATTGGCCCGCGCACGACATCGAGCGCTGGTGCAACGCGGCCTGTTTCGCCGCCGACATTCCGTACATCACGATGAGCCACTTCCCGCCAATCGCCCGGGTCGGGCCGCTTTACGTGCCCGGGAAGACCGGCTGCTTCGTCTGTCAGGAGATCGGCTACCGGCGCGAATACCCGCTGTTCGACATCGCCGTCGAACAGCGGCGGGCGAAGCCGAGCCCGGCGGCGACCCTCGGCCCCGCCTGCGGCCTGATCGGCGGCCAAGTCGCGATGGAGGTGCTGCACCTGCTGACCGGCCTCAGCAGGCCCTCGACCCAGGGTGTCGCCCACATCTACGACCTGCGGACGATGGAGGTCAAACGCGAGCCGGTCGTGCCGGAGCCCGAGTGCCCGATTTGCGGACGGATGCCGCATGAGGAAGGAGCGGGCGGGTAGGTTCCCCCGCATGCGGATCGTCACCCAAATCGCGATTGTCGTCGCGCTCGCCCTGTTGGTGGGCTGCGGCGGCTCGGATGACGAGACGACCGGCTCGGCCACTACCGATCGTGGCGAGGCGCCGGCCAAGGAAGTGCGCGCCGCCTTCCTCGAGGAGCCGAGTTGCCGGCGGCCACCCGGGGCGTCGCGCTGGGGCTGCTCAATCCCCTCCTACCGCTGCCAGGCGGTAGTCACCGACCGAGGTTGGTCGGTCTCCTGCTCACAGCCGGGACGGTCGGTCGCCTTCATCCTCCGGCGCTGAGGATCGCCCAGCCAGGCGCCGCGAGGGGTCGATGAACAGCACCAGCCAGAGGTAGGGCGCGAGCGCCGGCGCCAAATAGGCAAGCGGGATCGAGAGCAGGAAGATGCCGGCGATATAGGCGCTGCGGACGCGGTTTTCGCGATGGGTGCGGTCGTCGGTGCTGGTCAGGCCACGACGCCGGGCATCGGCGCTCATAAACAGGCCGAGCAAGACGACGACCGCGAGGTTGACCGAGTAGAAGACGACCGCGGTCGTCTTCCCGCCGTACTCGCCCAGCAGCTCGCTGCTGAAGGGGATGAGGACGATGAAGCCGAGGTAGACGAGGTTGAGCCCGATCAAGCGGCCGTCGAAGGCCTCGACCTCGGCGAAGAAGCGGTGGTGGACGAGCCAAAAGCGGCCGATCACCGCGAAGCTGATCGCGTAGGCGAGGAAGTCTTCGCGCTGATCCCAGAGGGCGTTGTCGATCTGTCCTTCCGTCAAGCCCTTGTCGATTCCCAGGTTGAGGACCAGCAAAGTGATCGCGATCGAGAAGACGCCGTCGCTGAAGGCGACGATCCGCCCGAACTCGATCTCGTTCTCGGTTCGCCGCTTGGCAGCGTGCTCCCTGGCCATCCGCGGATCATCTCCCCCAGCCGCGACGGAACCGAGCGCCGATCCCTCCTAGAATGGCCGAGCGCGCCGGCGTAGCTCAGTTGGTAGAGCACATCATTCGTAATGAGAGACTGCCAGGCACGGCTCATTGGAATTGGCTTCCCACTAGGCGCCACCTGTTTCGGTTCATTCCGGCATTTCCAACCGGCTCTGACCGTTTTGAGGGACAACTGAGGGACAAATTCCTCTGCTTCCACGCGGGCTTGATCCCCCGGCCGGCCAGTCCCTGTCAAGTCCTCAGCGGCACGACGTGAGGATGGTCCCTTCGACTGTCGGATTTCCGCGGCCTGGCGTCCTATCCTCGTTCAAGTGCCGGATCCCGAAGCATTTAACGAAACCTCATTCGGCCAACGAATGATCCAAATAGAACTCGGCCTAGCCGAGTGGCCTGAGCCTGACGCGAAACGCCACCACTTCATCCCGCAGTTCATGTTGAACCGGTTCGGCAAGAAGCGGGTCTGTCAGCTCGAGAAAGCGACCGGGAAGCCGCAGTCGATACTCGTCGCCGAGGCGGCCTCCCGACGCCACCTCTACCGGTTCGAAGACGACGATGGGAACAAATCGAGCGCTGTGGAGGGGATTTTCGCAATGGCCGAGGAGGAGGCGGCGCCCGCACTGCTTCGCCTCGAAGAAGGTGGCGAGGTCTCCGACCACGAACGCGCGGCGATCGCCCTCTTCCTCTCCTACCTATGGGCGAGGACTCCAGCAGCGCGGAAGAGCGCGGAAGCGGTTGGCGAGGAGATTCGGCTCGGATTCGCCGCCACCCAGCTAAGTGATCCTGAGGACTTCAAGCGAAGGATGTCGGAGTTGAAGAAGACCCCCAAAGAACTCGAAGAGCTTCGGCAGCGGATGTTGGGTCAGCTTCGTGAAGGGGAAATTCGGTCACAGGACCCCGACGGCGGCCCGACCACCCGCCTGCTTCTCCAGTCGGCTCACGAGCTGGCGATGGAGATGTTCGCGGGCACCGAATGGACACTGCTGCGATCGCACACCGGTATGTTCGTCACTTCCGACCGCGGGACCGTCTCCTTTGACCCTTCTCCGGCCCATCCCTGGTCGGGAGCCGCCGTGCTCAGTTCCCCCGATGCAGAAACGTTTTTCCCGATCAGCGCAACCCACTGTCTCCGAATAAGCCCGGGCGACCCCGAGCTGAAGACGGTCGAACCGACCCCTTCGAAGGTCATGGAGATCAACCTTCGCATCTACGGATGGGCCGACCGCTACATATACGGCGGTTCACAGAAGGATGTCTGTGCCGTTCGAGGTGCACTGAAGACCTCCAAACGAAAGTACGCCCTGCCGTATACGCCGGCACGGTTCGCGACCCTCCTACCGCGTGACCCTAAAGACGACCGGCTCGCGAAATCCCACCTCGCCCGTGGTTGGCCACCCTATCTGACGGCCTTGGACGAGAACGGTATACCCGAGCAGTTCGACTACATGGTGGTGGGCGAGAATGGGACCGCCGTCGAGATAGGAATCTCAAGCGAGAAACTCGTCGAGGAACGAGCCCGCAAGGCAGGTGGCTACACCGAGGGAGAACCGATGCCCGGAGGCGTGAACATCGATTCAGTCTCGCCCCTCTCCATCCTCCCGACTAGAAGCTAGCCCGGGTCGGCATCGCGAGGCGCGCATCGCGCCCCGGTCAACCGTTGCCGCCCTGGGCGCCCTCCCGCAGATCGCCACCTCGTCATGCCGCCGCCGGCATTTCCTCCTCAGGCTCGGCCGTATCGACTACGCGAAGCCGAGACTGGAAGCTCGCGGCGGCCCGCTCGGAGCGTCCTTGAGTTGGCGATACTGCGAATAGCGTTCCGAGGTCGTGACTAGGTTCGCGTGGCTTAGCCACTCCTGCACCTCTCAGGGCGCGTTTTCGGGATTCATCATCTGGTAGGTCCCGAACGTGTCTCTGAGATCGTGCAGTTTGAGCACCGCGAACTCCCGTTCCACGATGTAGGTCTTGCCCCGGCCTTTGTGCTTTTTCTTGTAGCGGCGAATCTCGTCGGCCCGACGCCCGCCCTGAGACAAGCCTGCTTGAAGCGCTTCGAGACTTTGCCGGGGTCTAACGGGTCCCCGGTCTCCTGATCAGCGAAAACCGGCGCCCTCGGGCAACGGACCCTGCACGTGACCTCCATCGGAGACCTGGATGCAGTCGCCGAAAATGGAACTTGGACGGCCGGCGACACCGGAATCGCGAGCTGCGGACCCGGCGAAGCCCTGCTCGGTACCGGCCTCGGGATGCCGCAGCCCGGAAACCGCGAACTCAGCTGGCTTCAGGTACTGCCGGTACTTGCCAGCACCGGTGATGCTGTGAACGCCAGGTACGCCAGCAACTCGGGTGGGACCTCCGAAGGACAAGTCGTGGCGATCTGCCTTAAATGATGGGCTGTTAGCTATTCGCCGCAGGGGGCGGTTAAGCCGGCAGCGATTTGCTGGTCACCAATGCCGCTTTCGACTTCAATCGCTCAGCTGCGCCTCAATATGAGCTCGAAGGCCTACGGCTGGACACCGACCTAGGAGCGACGCCTCACGCCTGCCCTGATTAGGGACGGATCGCCATAGGTTCCACTCGAAGCTGACCAGCGAGCCGCGTCCTTCTCGGATCAGATCCTAGGGATGTTCCCGCTGCATTCAGCTCACCGCGTTCTGGGGTGATCGCCATAGAAGAAATGACGAACCCCGAACTTCCGCCAGCAGCGTTAGGTTGAACGGCTACCAGGACTCGTAGCGAGCGCCGCGTGCTTCCTGCCAAGTAAGCGACCAACCGACTAATGGCACCCCAAAGGCGCCAAGCCCTCGGGCAGGCCAGGAGACCGAGAAGTGCCCATACAGAATACGGCCGCTAGGACCCACGCCAAGCCCTATATCAAGTTCGTGGATCGGTGCAGTTCCGCTGGGATGCAGTCTAGCTTGAAGGCCCGACGGAAAAGGTCGTCGTAAGAAGCTGCGGTGCGGATAGCAATGGATCGTTGGCTAGAACTCCGACGATGTACTCACCTGCAGGAGCATCCGCGGGCACCGGGAACTGGAAACACTTTCCTGCGTGCCCGGGGCTAATCAATGGGCGGTCGTTCGAGACAAGTTGCAGGCCTAGTGGCAATTCTGAACCATCCGGCCGCCACACCCGAACCTCGTAGGCGTAGGTGGCGCTGATGGTCCCAAAATTCTCTACCCTCAATTGCCCCCTCGTCCCAGGCGGTACAGGCTGTGGATCTGCGGCAAGGCCGAGATCAGACCGCGCGGGAACGGCCCGAAACATCTCCGCGTATTGCCGAAGGACTTCGCCCTGGCTTCTAAAAAGAACCTCGAGGCGGTAGATCCCCGGCTGCACCTTCGAGCCGAAACCAAAGTCACGACCCTTGAAGCTATTCACCGTCGGAATGAATTGCGCCTTGGATTTTACGATTTGGACGCCACGACCGTCCAGCGCGATGCGGATCAGGCGACTTTCGACCCACCAACGCAACGAAGAGTGGGAAGGTCGAGAGGCCAGCGTCCCAAATGACTCAAATCCCCCTTTTTGGCCGATCGTCACAAGTCTTTCACGCGGCGGCATAACTCTGAGGGCGGAGGGTCCAAAGGCCAACTTCCCCGAAGGGGGAAATCCGTTCTTGCCCGGAAACTTGGAGAGCGGGGACAGGTAGTCACGGACAATTCTGTCAGCGCTACAGAACCCCGGCGACGCAAGAGCGCTGGCCCTGCCGGCGCTTGACGAGATCAACACCGACGCGATGACCGCGCCTAGGCCGAGTCGCACGAGCCTATTGGGTTTGCTTGAAGTCATTTCTAAATATTGCCTCGCAGTTGACTGTATTTCAAGGGCATCACGGTGCAATCGACAAATTGCCAGGAGTGAAGCCCAGCTTTGCAAAGATCCCAGGGGCGAGGGGGGCCAGCCCGGCTTCGTATTCCGAGCTCGTCGTCATTGGAAGCATGGGACTAACGAACGAAGGACTCGAGCCGGCATTCCACAGGCCCACTGCATTTCCCGTTCCCGCCTCCCAGACTGGCGATCCGCTGTCTCCTGGCCTCTCAGGGAGACCGATCGGAACCTCCCAGGACGCGATCGGCTCGTTCGTGTAGTTCAAGAGGACGGGAGGCCCTTGGACAAACCCGCAAAAAGGTGCGATGTCAGTCGTCACCCCTGAGGTGCACACGATCATTCCTGGCGTCGGAGTACTCGATCCGGTCACCGGCAGGGTGGCTTTCGGGCCGAGATAGATTTCGCGCGGTGCCCACGCATTGGCATCACCTTCGAGGAGAATGGCCAACCCATCCACTTCACCCGGTCCGACCAGTCCGGTACGTCGTACCTTCCCGAGGTCTCTGTATTCATAGGTACCGTTTTTTGGATTTTTGGCTTCACGGTAGAAGACTTCGCTGAGTTTTCCGCAGTGGCCTGCCGTGATCAGGAAGTGCTTATAGACCTTGCGACCTTCGAGATTCGTATATTCCTGCCATGCACCAAAGCCCGCCGTGCACCAACCAATTTCGAGCGTTTTGATCCGGTCTCCCGCCCGAACACGACCGCCCAGACGATCTCGGTCGGTTCGAGCATTGCCACCAGGAGGCGAGGCGTCAAGGAACGCACTGACGGGGGCCGCCGTCCCTAAGACGGAGTCAAGCGCGTTTTCCATTCCCGCGACTGATCCCGTGGTTCCAACCTTGACTTGATTTCCCTGAACATCGATCAGAGCTTGCGAGAAGGACGGCAACGAATTCAAGCTCGTTCCAATATGTCCCTGTGCTCCAGCCAGGTCGGCATATGAATGCTGGGGCGCAACGGTAAACGCTGCGAGGCGGGCAGGGGCAAAGAGGCCGCCTTCTTGAGCAAGGGCCGCCACTCGGGCTGCTTGATTTTCAGTGAACCCAACGTGAATCACCCCTCCCTCTCGGTGTTCAACGTAGTAGCCAGCGTACGTGCCTGGAGCATGGGCCTCTGCCCAGTTGGGAATGGCCGTTCCGGCCTGAGCGACGTAGCGCTCGCGATATTCCATCTCGGCCACATCAGCCGGACGCAATGGCACCCCCCAACGTTCCCATGAGGCCCTGGCTACGGGCTCGCCTTCATACCAGGCATTGATGAGATTGAAGATCCGTTCGTTCCGCTCAATTTCATTGGCGACCGGGAACACTTTCTCGAGACCAAAGTCTTCTCGGAACTTCAGAACATCGGCGAATTTCGGGGGGATGGGGGTGCCTGGAGCCGGAGGCGGCGGGGGCTCAGGGATATCGACCCAGAATCGTTCGCTCGCGCGTTGGCCGAGTCGGTCGGTGATCACCACTTCGATATTCAGATGGCCAGGCGGGAGCGATTCGGTATTCGACACCCACTCGCTAACTACGGTTTTGCACTCTATTCCCTGAGCTTCGGTCTGTTCACAGGTCGTCTCGTGGGCGAGCTGGTTTCCGTTGACGATCACTTCGATCGAGGCGATCCCCTCCTCGGAGTGAGCCTGAATATCCAGATACTGATCGCCCGGGAGGAGGCCATCCTCTTTATTGCGGTTTTCATACAGGCCCCCGGACAGATCGTCGAACACCGGCGGCTGTAGAGAGTTCCAAGATTTCAGCACCGAGCCCTCGTCGCCGATGTCGTAGGTGACGTGGGGGGCGTCTGGAAAGACGACGACCGTGCGACGGGTCGGCGAATCGGTGTATTCGAAGGTCGTCGTCTTGACGGGTTCGGAGCCGGCCGGGTCGACGGTGACCGATTTGGTCCGGCCGTCGGCCTCGTAGGCGATCGACCCCCAGGTTCCGTTGGGGAGCGTGACTTTGGTCATGCGGCCGCTGGCGTCGTATTCGTATTTCGTTTCGCCCGCTGGGCCTTTGTGGGCGGTGAGGTCGTCTCCGACATGGGTATAGGTGTGGGTGCCGGCTGCGTTGCCGCTCACTTTGCTGACCAGAGCTCCCGGCGTTTCGACGGTAACCTTGGGGTCGCCGTCGGAGAGATCGAGCGGAGCAGCGGTCACCGGGGCATAATTGCCGAGCATCCACTTCTGAATGCGACTTTCCCCGCTGTCGCTGATCCATAGGTGTCCGAGATTGTCGCTCGCGATCCCAGCTGCCCCCGCGAAGAAGAAGGTGCCCACCCCAGTTTGGCCGACGTATTCGCCTTTGAGATTGAAGCGCTGCACCCGGTAGTTTTCCTGATCGCAGATCCAGACGTTGCCGTGGCTGTCGATCTCGATCTCGTTGGGATGATTGAACTGGCCCGGCCCGCTGCCGACGGAGCCGAAGCTGCCTAGGTAGGCGCCATTGGAATCAAAGGCCGAGATGCGGTTGTTCGACCAGTCGGCGACCCAGACGTTGCCGTCGGGATCGACGTCGAGGCCTGCGGGTTTGCCCAGCTGCCCAAGTCCCGTTCCTTTCGAACTGACGATTTTGAGGAAGTTCCCTTCCTCGTCGAACTTCTGCAGCCGTCCGTTGCCGCTGTCAGAGACCCAGATGTTGCCTTGGAAGTCGCCAGTCACACCTCCGGGCGTTGCGAACTGTCCGTTGCCGGTCCCGGCTGAGCCGAACTTGGAGATGAACTGGCCCGATGGGTCGAACTTCTGGACTCGATTGTTGTTGGAGTCGAGGACGAGGAGATTTCCGTCACGGTCGACCGCAACGGCGCTCGGCTGGTTGAACTGCCCGTTACCAGTTCCGAGCGAGCCGAACTTCGCGAGGTAATTGCCGCTCGTGTCGAACTTTTGGATGCGGTTGTTGTTCCTGTCGGCTACCCAGAGCGAATTGCCGGCGAGGGCTATGTCCGCTGGGGCTTTCAGCTGTCCATCCCCCGCACCGCTCGAGCCGAAGGATGAGACGTAGGCGGGTTTTTCGACCGGCACCAGCCACTGCTGGATGCGGTGGTTGTTGACGTCGGCAATCCAGAGATGACCTTTGGAGTCCGAAGCGATCCCCATCGGATAGGCGAAGTTGAACTGCCCCTGTCCCGCTCCGCTGGAGCCGAACTTCGCTTTGAACTGGCCCGCGAGGTCGAACTGCTGGATCCGATTGTTGCCCTGATCGCCAATCCAGACGTTGCCGAGCTTGTCGATCTCGATCTCGTCCGGATGGCTGAATTGGCCGTCGCTGCTTCCAAGCGAGCCGAACTGGCTAAGGAATTCGCCGTTGCTGTTGAACCGGGAGATCCGGTTGTTCTGCCAGTCGGCGACCCAGACGTTGCCGGAGGAGTCGACGTCGATCCCGGTCGGTTCGCCGAGCTGGCCGCTTCCGGAGCCTTTGGAGCCGGCCACTTTGATGAAGGCCCCCACCGAGCTGAATTTCTGCAGGCGCCCGGCGGCGGTGTCTGAGACCCAGATGTTTCCACTGGCGTCAACTGCGATGCCTTCTGGGCCAGCGCCTGAAAACTGGCCGTTGCCGGTGCCAGCGGAGCCGAATTTAGATAGGTAGGTGCCCGCCGAGTTGAAGCGCTCAACCCTGGCGTTGCCGGAATCCGTCACAAGCAAATCGCCGTTACTCGCGATGGCGATGGCCGTGGGGCGGTTGAACTGGCCGTTGCCGGAACCGAGCGAGCCGAATTTCGCCAGGTATTTGCCGCTCGAGTCGAACTTCTGGATGCGATTGTTGGTCTTATCGACGACCCAGACGTTGCCCTGGGCATCGACAGCCACGTCGGCGGGCGCTTTCAGCTGCCCGTCGCCAGAGCCGTTGGTCCCGAAGGAGCTTGAGGAGGTCGGCGCCGTAATCAGCTGCGAGGTGGGGATTTCCGGTTTGGCCGAGAAGGTGGCGGGGTCTTCGACCTCGATTTCAGACAGCTCGCCGCCTTCATAGGAGTAGTCGACCTTGGCGTAGCCTTCGGTGAGCAGGGCCTCAGCTTGGCCGGTCGCATCGAAAGAGACCGAAGTTGCCGATTCGCCCGTGTCGTCGGTCATCTCATAGCCCCCGCCGGCCTTCTTCTCGATCGTCGCCTGCAGGACGGGGTCGAATTTGGTGGCCCCGACTTCCGTCGGCAGCCCCACCTTGTCTTCGATCGCGCCGCTGGAGTCGAGGACATCGGCCTGACCGGAGCCGATCGAATCGAGCTCGGGCGTCTCCGCCAGGGTCCAGCCGTCGCCCCATTCGGTGTTCTCAGCCGTCGTCAGCATCGAGTTGTAGAAGCGCTCAACCTCGAGGTCGACACCGGCGCCGTTGACATCGATGTCCTTTTCGCGGTAGACGAGATTGCCGTTCATAACGTTGACGGCGAGTTCGGGGCGCTTGGGATGCTCTTCTTCGTCTTCGTTCCCCGATCCGTCTGGCAGGGGGAAATACTGCATGACGTACTCGTCCTTCATCCCGGTGGCGGGGAAGTATTCGAACTCGATGTTCCGTTCCCGGATGTTTTCGACCTGATCGCGAACTTTAACTTCCAGAGTGTGGGTCCCGGCGGTCGTCAGCGAGCTCAGCTTGAGTTCGTAGGTCTTGTTCATCGGCCGGCTGTCTTCGGTTGCCGTCTGCGCCATCCAAGGGACGGTCTGTTTGACTTTGTCGAGGAAGACTTCGATGTTCTTGACGCCCGAGCGCTTGGTGAGGTCGGTCGCGTTGCTGCCGTCGGTGGCTTCGATGTTGAGGTTGTAGACGGGGAGGACCAGGTCGTCGCCTACTCCGGGCGGCTGCTCGGTGCTCCCGCCCTCATTCGTCGCTTTGGCGAGCTGGCCGCTCAAAGTGACTTCCGGCGGCGTGCGGTCCACCTTGGTCTGAAATTTTGGTCCTGAAGCCGCCTTGCCCGACGGATCTTCAGCGCTGACGCCATTCATCCTGACGCCTTCTCCGAAGCTGAGACCGGTGAGGCTGAAATTGACGCTGGTGTTGTTCGGACAGCGGTTGCCGTACAGGCCGGTGCAGCCGGTGGTTTTCGAGATCGCCGCTTTGCCTTCGGGGGTGACGGTGGCCCGGTAGATGCCGAGGCCCTCATCGGCGGCGTTGACGCCGATGTTGATTGAGCCGGTGTCGCTCACCCATCCGCTGGATGGGGTAACGGTGGGCGCGCTGACGACGGGTGGCCACTGATCGTCGAGCCAGAGCGCGACCCCGCCCGCGTAGGTGTAGCGGTTGCAGCCGATCCAGACGCCGTTGCCGGTCCCCATCCCGATGATGAAGGCGTGGCCGTTGCCGTCGAGACTGTAAGTCCCTTCTTTAGCTTTGCCAGTGACGACCGGATTCCAGATTTCCCCCGGTTCCCAGAGCATGCCGACGTAGTCGTGGGGCTCGGCGGAGGAGCCGCAGGATTCGTCGTTTCGCCAGAACGGCGTCAGCCAAGCGTGCGTAATGAAGGTTTTGGAGTTGGCAGTGCTGTAGGACCACTGGCCGAACTGTTTTGCGCCGTAGAAGACGTTTTTTTCGCTGCTGATCATCAAGCCAGCATGGGAGCCTTCCCAGCAGCAAATCCAGCTCTTGATCTGGGAGTTGTTGGATGCGTATTTCCAGGCCCCGTTGCTGAGCGCGTCCCATTTGTTGCCGACGTACCAGCTGTTCTGAGCGTTGGCCCAGTCCTCGACGATCGGGTCGACGAGAACCGGGAAGGCGTAATCGCCACCGCGCTGGTCGACCTGCAGGATCACCGCGTCGCCTTCGACTGCCAGCTCGACCGGAACGTCGGTTCCCTGAGCATCGGTGGCAACTGGTTTGGCGATGCGGGTCAGGATCTCGCCGTCGCGGACGACTTCAGCTCCACCGCCTTCGTCAGCTCGCAGGACCGCGCCGTCGGGAACATTGATCGCAAAGCGCAGGTCCTCCGGGCTGTCTTCGGAGCGAAGGAGGTTGAAGAGCTCGACACCTTTGGCCGTCGGAGCAACTAGGAGATCGGTGTCGGGCAGGACGTCGCTGTAAAAGAGGCTCTTGTCACCGAAGCGGCGGGCAGGGCTAGGGTCTGCGCCCGCCTGTGAGATCGCGACGCCTTCTTCGCCGACCTCGGCGGCTTGATCGGCAGCGCCGGGGAGGCTGAGGTCGACGAGGCCGTTGACGGGCTCGAAGCCCTCTGGCGTTGCTTCAAGGCTCAGCTCGACCTTGTCGGGATCGCCACTCTCGTCTTCGGCCCGAACCGGGATGCCAGCGTCCATGAGCGAATATTCGCTGTCCTTCTTCACCGCGGCGGCGGTTTCTTCCAGCGGCCGGATCAGCTGTGCGTCGCTGAGGAACCGCGCGGGATCTGCATTCAGGGTTTCGAGTTGTTCTGGGAAGGCTCCGCGCAGAAGGTCTTCTGAAGCCGACGGGGAGAGGTCGGCGTAGGCGTCCTGGGAGACCTCGCGTTCGTGTTTAGCGGCGGGGCCTTCAAGCCAGTCGTCGCGTTCGGCTTCCTCAGCTTCGACCGCTTCGAGATCGACTGGAACGACGTGGTCCCCATCAAAGAAGCGTTCGGGGTCATCGCCAGAGGCTTCCTGGCCCGGGACTTCGAGATTGGTACCCGGATCGTCCGAAGCGCCGGCCGACGAGGCCACCCCGACCAGCACGACCAAGATCGCGAAGGCGACGAAGACGACGGCAACCTTGAACCGCTGGACGTTCCGTTTCGCTTCCACATCTCCCCCTGTCTAACTTGATCCGTAAGCCCAAGAGCTCGATCGCCCTGTCGGGAACACCCGCGGTACCCAACAGGATTTCGCCCACAATGTCGATACTTATAACTTCGGTGGCGCAGACTAAAGCGGTATGCGGTCTTCAGGTCATACACGCAGTCCAAATCGGATGAAGTACAAATAATTGCTTACCGCCGCAGCCTGACACAATTTGGACTACATGTCGTCAATTAACAGACGCAGGTGGTATTCGATACTTGCCGCCTCCAGAGGCGCTGCCTAACGTCAAATCAAACTAAATTCAGTTCGCGTAGGTTGGGGCGCGACCAGATCGCATTTGGTACGGCGGTCTCACACCTAATCGGCCACTAGAAAATAGAAGTGTTCGCGAGCGCCCCCCGTTTCGGTTTCATCGGTCAACGCCACAAGTCCTGCTTTGGCAAGCTCGCGGAGATGATAGGCGAGCCCAATGAGTCCAAAGGCTCCATCGCTCAGCCTGTCAAGCTCTCGTGGTGACAGCGGCTCACCAATCCACTCAATTGCCTCGAAGATGAAAATTTTTGCAGGGTGAATGTACTTCTCGGTCAGCGCCGACCAGTCGGGAGCTGGTGAAGGTCGCGAGCGGGTTATTGGGCGCTCACCAGGGGAAAGCAACACGAAGACTTTCTTGCGTCATAGGTCGGGCTAGGCCCCTAACGGGAAATCAACTCGGTCAAGCACAATCACTTCCCCCTTCTGAGATAGGTACTCCAGTTAGTGGTCACGAGGCGGTCCGATCCGGAGGAGGTGATCGGGCCAAAGATCCTCCTAACCGTGGCCTGCAACTCCCTACCGCTCGCCGACCTGCGCATGTACAGCGCCAGCGTCCTTCCTTCGAATTCGATCACCTGGGTGCTTCCCGGCCCAATCGAGACCCCGCGCCAGAGCCTCACCTTGCGGCGCAGCTTGCCCTTGGGAGTCAATTCGGCGGCGAAGATGCCCGTCTGGAACCCGCCGGTCTTCAATTGGTCGTGTTCCTGCCAGGTTGCCCATACCCGACTTCCAGCCAGGTCCAGCCGCCCCTGGGCGTTCCCTGCGCCGGTGCTGAGGCGCGCCGACCCGATCCGGGCGGTCAGGACGGAGAAGCTCCAGGGTTCGGTGTCCGCCTGGTTGACCGGGTAGAGGCATCAATCCGGTCGCCGAGCAGGACGGGGCCGCCGACCAGCGGGCCGGCTCCCAGGCGGTGCAGGGCCGGTTGCAGTTTCCGCCAGCCCCCACTGCGCAGCTCCGAAACGAAGTGCTGCGACTGTCTGCCCTGAGTCGCGAAGCTGACCTGGGGGAAGCTGGCCGCCGACTCCTGCGGTCCTTCCATCGCGATCTGGGCGATCGCCGGGGCGCCGCGATCGGAGGCGCCGAGACCCATTCGGCGCCGGTGTTCCGCATGAGCCGGTACGAAGACCCACACGGTCCCTGCTTGTCGAACAGCGCCACCAGGTCGCCGCCGCGGGTCTCGAGCTGGTTCAGGTGTCCTCCCCGCAGCGGCGGCAGGTCCAATCGCCGCCATCCCTCTTCCTCGAAACAGGTGACGACGGGCGATGGCCGCGAACCGACCGAGCATCCGAGGCAGGGCGACCCTCCGGGCTTGCCGGCGACGCGGCGATGCTGAGCGGAAGGTCCCCGCTCACCCGGGCCCGGAGCCCGGCTTTCTCGAAGACCCGGAGACGGAACTCGCCGCCGCGCGTGTAGCCGGCGACGGCCAGCCAGAGGTCGTCCTCGTCGCTCGCGAGTTCGGCCCAGGACTCGTCGGGAAAGGCCACCGGGCCCGCCGAAGACCGCCCGGCGGCGCTCCCGTCCTCAGCTCCGCACCCCGCGATGGCCGCGAGGAGGAGGGCGAGGGCCAAAGTCCGAGCAACGCTCGCCCGGAAGATCCGCAGATGGTCGGCGTCTGCCCGGTCGCGGTGCCGGCGGAAAGGTGCAGGCTTGACGGGCGTCGCAGACGACCAGTCAGCGACCACGACGCCCGTCATGCCTGCTGCCCCTTCCCTTCCATTGCCCGTCCGATCTCTGCCTCTACATGGAAGTGAACCGCTTCCTGCTCGCTCTCCCGCAACCGGTCGCCCGCCGGTCCGGGGGCGAGCTCGACGGCCAGCCGGTTGAGATCGCCGAGCGAAACACCGAGTCCTTCGGCGAGGTGGCGGAGGTTGCCCCAGGTCAGCTCCTGTACACCCCTCTCCACATTGCCGATGCTCTCCGCCGACAGTTCGGAGTGGATTCCGAGGGTGGCCTGCGACCATCCCCTGTCTCGTCGCAGCCGCCCTACCGCCAATCCCAACCCCTCCTGCGCCGCAACGTCCCTCGCGGTCCTAGGTCTTCTCGGCGGCACGTCAGCCCGCAGGTATTAACTCGGCGCGCCGCAGGACGGCGACGTGATACCAGACCTGATCCGGTTTCACGCCCGGGAACTCGGCGGCGAGGTCCGCCGTCAGCGGCTCGGCCTGTAGTGGCCGGCCTTCGTCTCGTGTGAACAGTGCCATGATTGCGATCCGCACCGGATGGCTGAGTGCCTGTGTCTTCTTGAGGTCGGCGTCACCGCTGCCGCGTTCGGAGCCCGCCACCCGTCTACGCCTCCTGTGGTCGAGCGGGGACGACGGCCATCCAATTCCCTGCGATCCGTCGCCCCCGCCCTGGGCGTCCTGCCTCGCGCGGCCCTGACCTGCTCGGGGTGAGGCGTGCCGCTGGCCTGAGCGGCGCGAGCGTTGGGGTGGCCTGTGGGAGGAAGGTCATGTGGTGGCAATCCGGGAGGCGGACCTTTGGTTTTGGGTCCACGATGCGCCCGCCCCCCGGATCGGAGGATGCCGCCCGTCGTGGTGGTGACGGTTGGCATACGTTGAGTGGTGGAAGCTAGTTGCCGCTTGGCGCCCGATCAAACGGGTTTCAGATTCGGCTCACAGATTTGTGACCGTGGGCGGCGAGCCTTCCGGGCGCGCTTGTAAGCGAACAGCTTGACGAGGATCGAAGTGGTTTCCTCGCCGGTCTCGGCGCAGCGGTTCACCGATTCGCACTCGATCTCGCGGACCCGTTCAAGGTGGCTGGCGTTGGCGACCTCCAAGTCCTGCTTCCCCTGGGAATCGACGTTGTACCAATCCCACGACAGGATGGTGGAGGGGTCCGCCAGGTTGCCCTTCCGCAGCGCCGCCACCGTCTCGGCGGTCCCGGTGGTGACGACCAGCCCGGCGGTCACCTGCCGCTCCATGTGGGTCAACCGTTCGGCCTGCTTCTGCGTGTATTCGGGCAGCTGCACGGCGCGATACCAGTAGACCATCGTCGCGCGCCGTTTCTCCTCTTTGGCGATTTCGATCATCCCGTCCTCGTACATGCGCCGGATGTGGTTGGCAAGCGTGCTGACCGGAACGTCGATCAACTCGGCGAGTTCTGCGGCCGTGTATTGCGCTTCGTTGAGCAGGATCAACGCCTCTACGCGAATAGCGTGGGAGACGGCGTACTGCGCGGCGTCCTCGATGCGCTTCCTGGGCGATTCCTCTTTGGCCCTCTCCTCGTTGGCCTTCTTGTCCTTACCTCTATCGCGCTTGGCCTCCTTCGCTGCCATTTGCTCCTCCTTCCACTGGACAAACCCCGGCTACTCAGCAGGTTTCGGAGCATAGTCCCGACGGCAGCGAGCGGTACGGCCGCATACTCACAAAACAGATTCGGCTCACAAATCTGAAGATGCTTTAAATCATCTTTAGCATCCGGCCCTCCTCCTGGCGAAGCCGTCGCCGGGCTTAAGCACAGGGAGGGGGTGAGGTCGGATGAAGGCGATGAAAGTTGCGCCGGTTCAGGTCAACCACATGATCTACAAGGCCGCTTAGCGGACTTGCGGGGTCCGGCCTCTCCCGGTCAAGGCCGGGAGGGATCGGACCCGATCTAGGAGGAGCGGTCCTGCATGCACCAGGCCCGCGGAAGAAGGCTCACCCCGAACCCATCGCGGAGAGGGGTAGGTGAACCCCGCGGAGACCCCTGCCAAGGCTCTGATGGATATAGCCTCCACAGCGGGTCCACCTGAATAAGGGAGCAGGATGGAAGACGATCTGAATCTGGACCCGTTACCGCTCGACGCCGAGGAGGCGATGGATGCGGCCATCGACTGCGAAGGCTGCTTTCGGCGAGTGGCCCTGATGAATGCCAAGGGGGAGGTGATCGCGTCCGTGGCCGGAGTGCTGATCGGTCCCGAGGGGATCGAACAGGAAGGCGAGCGGTTCGCCGAGTTCGCCGTCAGTCAGGACGGAATGGCCTCGACGCTACGAGTCCCGCTCCACCCCGACTCGAGATGCACGCTCACCGTCGAGGGCATCCTGAGCGGGAAGCTTCCCAACGGCGCGTCGTGGGTCCATGAAGCGACCGACTGACTAGCCCCTTGGGGTGGCGTGACGGCCTCGCGGGAGGGGAGTGACCCTCGCCTGCACGGACTGAGCGCCGGGACCGGAATGGGCCCAAACAATTGGCGTAGACCAAGCTCAGCCACCTTCACGACTGCTGTCGCGAGGATCGTCTAGAGCCCGGAACGGGACTTGAACCCGTGACCCCCTGCTTACGAAGCAGGTGCTCTACCAACTGAGCTATCCGGGCGCGCAGAAAAGAGTATCGAGATCGACCCTCATGAATCTGGGAGACAGATTGAGGGACAGAGCAGTCGGCGACGCGTCTAAGACGCTCGCTTCTCCGCTCTCCTAAGCCAATTTCGTGGACCCTGAACGTGTAGCAGCACATCATTCGTAATGATGGGGTCCCCGGTTCAAGTCCGGGCGTCGGCTCTCCAGGCGATGCGCGCGGGGTTACTTCTTCTTCTGGCGCCGTTCCAGGACTTCGCCGAAGGCTTTTTCGATTTCGGTCGTGAGGGTGAGCCGGAAGGTTGCGTTGAGGGCGTCGAAGGCGAGTGGGCGGAGGCGGCCGATCGCCGCGATGATCTCGTCCCAGCCCTCCTCCGGGCGGCCGGCGTCGTCGAATGGCTTCCAGACGTTCTCGACGAAGAGATCGACGAAGGCGCGGGCCGAGGACTGGGAGTTGCGGTTCAGTTTCTCGATCGTGGCCAGAGCGGCGGGCAGCTCGATGCCCATTGCGAGGACTTCCTCCGCGGCCCGCAACAGGGCCGGGCTCGGGGCCTCGAAGCGTTCTTCCCCCAGGTCGACGAGGAGGCCGAGCTTCTGGGCTTTATCGAGCAGCTTGTCGTCGTCGGCGCCGAACTTCTCGACCAGCTCCTCGCGGCTGTAGACCTCCGGCGCCTCGGTCGCGAAGGGGGCGGTGACGGCCTGGCGCAGGCCGACGAAGCGGTCGGCGTCGGCGCCGTGCTCGCCGATCAGGCGCGAGATCGCGCTCAGCTTGAAGCCCTCCGACTGCATCTCCTGGATCAGGCGCAGGCGGGCGACGTGCTCGGGGCCGTAATAGCCGACGCGGGCGCGGACCTCGGGCGGCGGCAGCAGACCGCGGGACTGGTGGTTGCGGATGTTCCGCACCGACATCCCGGTTTCGTAGGCGAGCTGCTCGACGGTGAGGTTCGCCTCGGCGGCGGCGGATTCGGCGGTGGCAGCCGGCTTTTTCGCCATGTGACGATTCTACATTCTGAATGTAACCTCGTTTGAGGTAACGTTTATGAGGGAACAAGCTTCTGGCAATCCACCAAGGGACTTCCAATGAACTTCGAATTCGCAGGCCTTCTCGCCGCAGCCGCCCCGCCCGCGGGTGGCGCCGAGATCGGCCAGATCGTGATCGCGACGACGGCGGCGACGATCGTCACCACCGCTCTCCTCTTCCTCGGCCTCGGCCACCGCAGCGGCCGCGTCCAGATCCTGCAGCGCCTCGCCGACCACAGCGAACGAACCTCCGGCATGCCCGGCTGGGTCGCCTTCCCCTCCGCGGTCGCCACCGTCTCGCTGCTCACCGCGGTGTTTGGGATGTACTGGGACATCTCGGTCCACATCGACAACGGGCGCGACGCCGGGCCGCTCGCCAACCCCGCCCATTACTTCATCCTCGCCGGCCTCTTCGGCATCTTCAGCGCCGGCTTCTTCGCCATGGTCCTGCCCAAGGAGCGCCCCAGCGGGGTCGCAATCCGGATCGGCCGCGACTGGTGGGCGCCGCTCGGCGGCGTCCTGATCTGCGCCTGCGGCGCCTTCTCGCTGATCGGATTCCCGCTCGACGACATCTGGCACCGCCTCTTCGGCCAGGACGTGACCCTCTGGGGCCCGACCCACCTGATGCTGATCGGCGGCGCCGCGATGACCCTGGTCGGGATCGCGGTCCTCTCCGTCGAGGGGCTGCGGGCGAACGCCTCAGCGGAGGCGCCGCTCCGCGAGCTCCTCCACACGCGGATGGCGCGCGCCATCGCCCTCACCGGCGGCCTGATGCTGGGCCTCTCCACCTTCCAGGCCGAGTTCGACTTCGGCGTCCCCCAGTTCCAACTGATCTTCCAACCGCTGATGCTGATGGTCGCGGCCGGCGTCGGGCTGACCCTCGCCCGGGTCTACGCCGGGCCGGGCGCCGCCCTCGGCGCCGCCGGCTTCTTCATCCTCCTGCGCGGCGGGCTGGCGCTGCTGGTCGGCCCTGTCCTCGGCCAGACCACCCCCCACTTCCCGCTCTACCTCGCCGAGGCGGCGGTCGTCGAGGCGGTCGCTCTCTTCGTCTCGACCCAGAAGCCGCTGCGCTTCGGGCTCATCTCGGGAATCGGAATCGGCACCATCGGCCTTGCCGCCGAGTGGGCCTGGTCCCACCTCTGGATGCCGCTTCCCTGGCCGGACGCCCTCTTCCCCGAAGCCGCGGTGGTCGGCCTCGCCGCGGCGGTCGCCGGCGCCACGATCGGCGCCTGGATCGGCGCCCACCTCTCCGTCGACCCGATCGAGCGCTCGCCGCAGCTGCGCCGTGCCGCGCTTTGCAGCGCCGCGGTACTTGCCGCCCTGGTCGCCTACGGCCTCTACACCCCGACCCAGGAAGGGGTCAGCGCCCGCGTCGCCCTGCATGACGTCGGCGGCAGCGCCGGTCGCGAAGTCCAGGCCACCGTCCGCCTCGACCCGCCCGACGCGGCGGCCGATGCCGAGTGGTTCGACGTCACCGCCTGGCAGGGCGGCGGCCTGGTCGTGGCGCCGCTGGAGCGGACCGGGCCCGGTGTCTACCGGACGACCGAGCCGATCCCGGTGCACGGTAACTGGAAGGCGATGATCCGGCTCCACGACAACAACTCGCTGACGGCGCTGCCGATCTTCCTGCCGCGCGACGAGGCAATCCCGGTCGGCGAAACCCCCGCCCCGGCTCATTTCACCCGCAGCTTCGGCGACGAGCACCAGTTGCTGCAGCGGGAGCAGAAAGGCGGTAGCCCACTGCTGGTCGCGGTCGCCTACTCGACTGTCGTCGCGATCGCCCTCTCGCTGCTGGCGCTCCTCGCCTGGGCGCTGCACCGGCTGGCGGTCGGACTGCGGCCCTCGCCGCGCCGGCGCAGGCTGCGACTGCGCAGCCTCCCCGGGTTCCAGCACGGCGGCGGCAGGTGACCCTGCCGCTCGCACATCACAGCGCCCTGGTGGCGCTGCCGGTCTTCGCCCCGGCACTGGTCGTGATCCTCGTCCTCCTCGTCCACCGTCTCCGCGAGGGCCGGCACTGGGACGAGGAGGAAGCCGACGGCTAGCGCGCCAAACCGCAAAAACGGTCCCTCAAGAACCGTTTTTGCGGTCTCGGCGGATTGAGGCCTCGATTGCCTCGGCGTAGGGGCCGTGGAGGGTGGCGCGAGGGGTCGGGATCGTTACTCCGTAGGCCTCGCGCATTGCCCGGTTCAGGGTGCGCTTGAAGGTTGGGCCGTGCCAGCCGTGGGCTTCGGCGGCGCGGCCGACGTGGAGGTGGACCAGCTCGTGGAGCAGGGTCTCGAGGACGTCGCCGGGCCGGATCCCGGGATAAGCGGTGACCGAAAGACGGAACTCGCTCGGGACCGCAAAGCCGAGCCGGTTGGGTCGCTGGCGGGCGCGCCGCACCTTCAGCTCCGGCCGGCGCTCGGCGAGCGACCCGTCGGCGAAGACGGGCAGCGCACGCAGGCGCTCCATCTCCGCGTCCAGCGCGACCCCGGCGACGAGGTAGTAGGAACGGGGTCGGAGACGCGAGGGAGCCGGGGGCGCGACCCGGCGCCGCCTCAGCTTTGGCACCGCGGGCACCAGTAGGTAGTGCGGTTGGCGTCGCCCTGGCCGCGCGAGGAGACCGGGCCGCGACAGGAGGGGCAGACGCTCGGCCGACGTTTGTAGATCTGGAAGCTGTGGCGATCGCCGGTCTCAACCGCGCTCAGCATCTGCTCCCGGGCGGCGCAGAGAACGTTGTTCAGCTCCTCGTCGGAGACGCCGCCGATCGCCCGCCAGGGATCGACGCGGGCGGCGAAACAGGCCTCGCTCTTGAAGATGTTGCCGATGCCGGCAACCAGGTGCTGGTCGAGCAAAGCGTCCCCGAGCCCGCGGGTGGGATCGGCCCGCATCGCCCCGATCACGGCATCGAGCTCGAACTCCGGGGCGAGGATGTCGGGACCCAGACGCGTCAGCTGGGGGTTGCGCCGCATCCGCGCGGTGGGGGCTATCTGCAGGGTGGGACCGCCGAACTGGACCGCGTCCCAGCCGCCGCCGGAAAGCACCGCCCAGGCCGAGGAGCGCGGCCGCCGCCAGCGGGCACGCGGGCGATAGAAGTGCCAGCCGCCGCTCATCCCTAGGTGGCTGTGCAGGGAGACCTCGCCGAAGCCGAGCAGCAGGTGCTTGCCGTGGGCCTGGACGGCCTCCAGCGTGCGGCCGTCGAGCCGTTCGACCCCGGCCGCCTTCCCGCGCGGGTTCGGGGCCACGGCCGTCACCTCCTCCCCGACGAGCGTCGCCTCGAAGCGCCGCGCCGCCCGCAAAATCGTGTCGCCCTCTGCCACACCTCCATGATGAAGACCGGCGCGAGCGGGTAAGAATGTGGCCATGTTCGGCCGGGCGAAGATGGATCCGCAGGCGCGGCAGGTGGCGCTGGGGATCGGCGCTAGCCGGGTGGCGATGGGGGTCGGGATCTTCTTCGCGACCCAGCCGGCGCTGCGGGCGATGGGCTTCGGCCCCACCAACGCCTCCGGCGAAGCCGTCGCCAAGCTCGGCGGCGGCAGGGACGTCGTCTTCGGGGCGCTGACGCTGGCGGCCCGCGACGACCGCGAGGCGCTGCGGGCGGCGCTGCTGCTCTCCGGCGCCTGCGACCTCGCCGACGCGCTCGCGATGGGCGTCTCCGCCCGCCGACCCGAGACCCGCGGGGCCGGGATCGGCGGCGTCGTCGCAGGCGGGGCCGCGGCCGCCGCCTGCCTCTGGGCCCGGCGCCGGCTCAGCGCCTAGCTACTAGCTAGGGCGCCGAGCCGTTGCTCCCGGCAGCCGCCTCGCTCTGGAACTCGTGCGACTCGATCACCCGGTCGATCAGGCCGTAGGAGACGGCGTCCTTCGGCTGGAAGAATTTGTCGCGTTCCATGTCGGTGTGGATCTGCTCCGCCGACTGGCCGGTGTGCTTGACGTAGATCTGGTCGAGCCGCTCGCGCAGGGCGAGGATCTCCCTGGCGTGGATCTCGATGTCGCTCGACTGGCCTTCGAAGCCGCCGCTCGGCTGGTGGATGAGGATGCGGCTGTTGGGCAGCGCCATCCGTTTGCCGGCGGCGCCGCCGGTGAGGATCAGCGACCCGGCCGACATCGCGATCCCGTAACAGATCGTCTGCACGTCGGGCTTGATGAACTGCATCGTGTCGTAGATCGCCAGGCCGGCGTAGGCCGAGCCGCCGGGCGAGTTGATGTAGAGGCTGACGTCCTTCTCGGGGTCGTCGGACTCGAGGTGCAACAGCTGGGCGATGATCAGGTTGGCGAGGTCCTCGGTGACGGGCTCACCGAGGAAGATGATCCGCTGCGCGAGCAGACGGCTGTAGATGTCGAAGGAGCGCTCGCCGCGAGCGGTTTGCTCGACGACCATCGGAACCAGTGGCATAGAACCTCTTTCCCTAGTTGGCGTCTGGGCTGTACTTATAGCCAACGCCGCGCACGGTCAGCACCAGTTCCGGCTTTTGCGGGTCCCGCTCGACCTTCTGGCGCAGGTTGGAGATGTGCACGTCGCAGGCGCGCTCGTCGCCGTCGAACTCGGTTTGCCAGAGCTCCTCCATGATCTGGGCGCGGGAGAAAACCTCCCCCGGGCGGGCGACCATCAGCCGCAAAAGCTGGAACTCCGAGCGGGTCAGGTTGACGGGAACGCCGCGGACGGTGGCGACGTGGCGGACGAGGTCGATCGAGACCGGGCCGGACTCGATCTTCACCGCTTGGGAGAGCGGCGCCCGGTCGAGTTCGCGCCGGCGGAGCTGGGCACGGACACGGCCCAGCAGCTCGCGCACCGAGAAGGGCTTGGTGACGTAGTCGTCGGCGCCGACCTCGAGCCCGACGACCTTGTCTACCTCGGCGTCTTTGGCGGTCAGGACGATGATCGGGACGGCGCTGCGCGAGCGCACGTCGCGGCAGATGTCGAGCCCGCTCGGGCCGGGCATCATGATGTCGAGGATCAGGAGGTCGAAGGGGACGCCGTTGCCGAGAAGCTGGGCCGCCTCGTCGCCGTCGGCCGCCGGGGTGACCTCGAAGCCCTCCTGGGCCAGCGCGTAACCGACCGAGTCGCGGACCGACGGCTCGTCGTCGGCGATGAGGATGCGACCGCTGCTCATGCCACCGGGGTCGGGCTCGGTTGCGCGATCGGGAGGCGCACCCAGAAGGTGCTCCCCTCCCCCTCCACCGACTCGGCGCCGATGCGGCCGCCCATCACGTCGACCATCCGCCGCGCGATCGCCAGGCCGAGGCCGAAGCCCTCCTGCTTGCGCGACTCGGAGCGACGGTAGAAGCGCTCGAATACGCGCTCCAGCTCCGCCGCGGGAATGCCGGTTCCAGTGTCGATGACCTCCAAGATGACTTCGCCCTCGCTGTCGTGGCGGCCGCGAACGGTAACGGTGCCGGGGGGTGGCGTGTTCTTGAAGGCGTTGGTGAGCAGGCCGATCATCACCTGTCGCAGCAGCGTCGGGTCGCCGGTGGCGGCGAGATCGGACTCGACGTCGACGACGAGCTCGACGTGCGGCGGGGCGTCGCAAGCGGCGGCGACGTCCTTAATCGCCAGGGGCACGTCGACGATCTCGCTCTCCGGCGCACCCCGGGACTCGACCCGGGCGAGGGTCAGCAGCGACTGGGTCAGGCGGTTCATCCGCTCGGCGTCTTCGCCCAGTCGTTTGAGGAAGTGGTCGCGGTCGTGGGGGTCGTTCTTGGCGCCGCTCTGCAGGACCTCGATCGCGCCGGAGATCCCGGCCAACGGGTTGCGCAGCTCGTGCGCGGCGTTGGAGACAAAGTCGGCTTCGGCCAGCTCCTGGCGCAGCTCGTCGGTGCGATCGCGCAGCACGGCGAGTACAGCGCGCTCGTCGGGCAGCGAGCGCGCGGTCATCGCGTAGGCGCGGTCGCCGATCCGCAGCGCCGGGTGGGCCGAGAAGCCGACCTCGGCGGCGCGGTGGAGCTGCGGCAGGACGACCTCCGGCGGCTGCCCCGACTCGTCGAGCAGTCGCGCGGCGGCGCTGTTGGAGAAGCGCACCGGGCCTTCGTAGTCGACGACCATGACCACGTCGGTGAGCCCGTCGAAGATCGCCGCCAGCTTGTTGCGGTCGGAGGAGAGGACGCCAAAGCTCTCCTTCAGCGAGGCGCGCATCGAGTCGAGCGCGCGGGCGAGGTCGCCGATCTCATCGGGGCCGGAGGTGTTAAGCGGCGCGTCGAAGGAGCCGCCCGCCATTTCGCCGGCGGCGCGTGCGAGGCCGACGACGCGGTGGGAGATCGCGACCGCGATCAAGAAGCCAGCGAGGACGCCGACGGTCACCGCGGCGATCAACGCCTGCGGCTTGTCGCCGAAGAGATAGACCGCCGCAGCGGTGATCAGACTGACCGCGGCGAAGGCGCCGGTCAGCCAGAGGCGCATCCCGATCCGCGGCGCCGCATGGGCCAGCCCGGCCGGGTTGGTATCGGAGCGGCGCATGAAGATTTACTAACACAATCCTCGCCTCGGGGCGGCGGCCCGGGCACATCCGTGCCCGCGTGGGAGAATTGAGAGCGTGCGGACCCTGGTCTTCATCCCCGCCTGGAACGAGGAAGCCTCGATCGCCGAGGTGATCTCCGACGTGCGCAAGGCGCTGCCCGAGGCCGACCTCCTCGTCGTCGACGACGGCTCCGCCGACGCCACCGCCGAGCGGGCGCGCGAGGCTGGTGTCCTGGTCGCCTCCCTGCCCTTCAACCAGGGCCTCGGAGCGGCGCTGCAGACCGGCTACCTCTACGCGCTGCGCAACGGCTACGACGCCTGCGCCCACCTCGATGCCGACGGCCAGCACCCGGCCGAGGAGGTCGCCCGCCTGCTCGCCGAGGTGACCGCCGACCGCGCCGACCTGGTGATCGGGTCGCGCTATCACGCCGGCGCCGAGGCGGTCAGCGGCGACTACCGGCCGACCTTCTCGCGCCGGATCGGGACCAGCGTCTTCCGCTTCTTCCTCACCCTGGCGACGCGGCAGCGCTTCACCGACACGACCAGCGGCATGCGGGCCGCCAACCGTCGCGTTATGTCTCTCTTCAGCCAGCACTACTCGCCCGACTTCGCCGAGATCGAGTCGCTGCAGCTGGCGGTACGCCAGGGCCTGCGCGTCGAGGAGCTGCCGGTGCGAATGCTGGAGCGTGCCGGCGGCACCTCGTTCCTGACCCCTGTGCGCTCGGCCTTCTTCATCTTCAAGGGCCTGGTCGTCCTCCTCGTCGGCCAGTTCCGGCCACGCCAGGCGGAGGCCGAGCGATGAACGCCCTGCCGCTGGCGGCCGGCGAAGCCCAGGTCCACCTCACCTCGCAGACGCGGATCGTCGCCGCGGTGATCGCGATCTTCTTCATGCTCCTGATCCTCGACCTGATCCGCCGCGACCGGCTGCAGGAGCGCTACAGCGTGATCTGGTTCGTCGCCGGGCTGGGGATGCTCGCCGGCGCCGCCTTCCCAGGCCTGCTCGAGCTCGTCGCCGAAGCGATGGGCGTGCGCAACACCAACGTCGCCCTGTTCTCCATCGTCCTCCTGCTGCTGCTCGGGCTGGCGCTCAACTTCAGCGTGATCATGTCCCGGCAGGCGGCGCAGATCACCCGCCTGGCGCAGGAGCGGGCGATCGACCAGGCTCGCTCTGCTGAGACTGAGGAGCCGCTAGGCAAGGACGCAGGGAGTCGGAATAGCAGCGCTATTTCGACGACCGAGGACGCCGCATAGCGGCTCCTCAGGCCAGCAGACGCTCGAGCCGGAAGAAAAGCGCCTCTAGGGCCAACTCCTCCGAGACGTTCAATTCCAGGCCGCGGCGGGTCTCCTGGACGAGCTCGGCGCCGCGGCGGGCCTGGGCTGGATCCAGGCCGGCGGCCTGGGTGCGCAGCAGCTCCAACCGGTCGCGGTTGAAGACGACCTCCTCGGCGCCGGCGGCGACCGCAGCTAGGTCGCGGAGCCAGGCGGCGCAGAGCTCGAAACCGAGCTGGAGAATCTCGGTGCGGCGGCGGCGCCCCGCGCGTTTGGCCCCGTCGGCTATCTCTTTGGCGCTGCGCTTGATCCCGGCCTTCGCTTCCTCCTCGAGCGCTTCCCGGGCTGCGGCTTCGACGTCGGCGCCGGCGGCTTGGGCGCGATCGAGCAGCGCCTTCCACGGGGCGGTGGCGCACTTCCCCGCGAGGGTGGCGGCAACGCAGCGCTCGGCCTCGGCGCGGAGCTCACGCCCCCGCTCGCTCAACAGCAGGCGCGCCCGCTCGAGATCCCCGGCAGCCAGCCGCGCCGCTGCCGCGATCTCCTCCGGCCCCGCGTCGAGCCCGGCGGCGGCGAGCTCTGTCTCAAGCACCTCCGCGGGCAATGGCGTGAACTCGATCGTCTGACACCGGGAGGCGACCGTTTCCAGCAGGCCCTCCCCTTCGGAGCTGAGAAGGATCAGGTGGACGAAGGCGGGCGGCTCCTCGAGCGTCTTCAGCAGCGCGTTCTGGCTCTCGTCGCGCATCGCCTCCGCCGCCTCGACGACGAAGACCCGCTTGCCGCCTTCGAAGGGCTTGTAGGCGGCGGCGCGGATCACCCGCTCGCGCACCTCCTCGACCATGTGCTGGGCACCGGTGGGGGCGAGCCAGACGAGGTCCGGGTGCGGCGAGGGGTCGAGCAGCGCCCGCCGCCGCGCGTCCTCGGGATCGGCGGCCGCGGAGGCGAGGATCTCGGCGGCGAACGAGCGCGCCGCGGCACGCTTCCCCGACCCGCGCGGGCCGCGGAAGAGGTAGGCGTGCGACGGCTCGCCGGCGAGGGCGGCCGTCAGCGCAACCCGCGCCCGGCCCTGGTGCTCGGTCGCCTCCTCCAGCGCCGAGTGCGTCGTTTGTTGCGCATGGCCGAACAAAAGGCGAACTCAGCCGGTGCGGGTGCGGACTGCGTCCATGATGCGCTTGTGGACCTCCTCGACGCTGCCGGTCGCGTCGATGACGGCGACGCGGTCGCTGGCGATGATCGCGATCTCCTCGTAGGCGGTCGCCACCTCCTGCTGCAGGGCCAGCCCCTCCTGCTCGAAGCGGTCGTCGCCGGCCGCCCGCCCGAGCCCCGTCTCCGGCTCGATCCGCAGCAGCAGCGTCAGGTCCGGCCAGAGCCCGTCGGTCGCGGTCTCGCAGAGGCCGATCACCTCGCCGACGCCGAGGCCGCGGGCGGCGCCCTGGTAGGCGACGCTGGAGTCCGAGAAACGGTCGGCGACGACGTGCCGTCCCGCCTCCAGCGCCGGGCGGATCACCCGCTCGGTGAGGTCGGCACGGGCAGCGAGGAAGAGCATCAGCTCGGCCAGCGGCTCGAGCGGGACGGCTGGGTCGGCGAGCAGCTCGCGGATCCGCTCCGCCGCCTCGGTGCCGCCCGGCTCGCGAATCGCGACCGTCTCGCCGCCGAGCGCCTCGACGAGCAGGCGCGCCTGGGTGCTCTTGCCCGACCCGTCTACTCCCTCGAGGGAGATGAACAACGTCAGCCTTTGGCGCCGGCTTTGGCGCGTTTGCGCCCGCGCGTCGCCGTGTCTGCTTTCGACGCCTTGACTTTCGATTTCTTCGGAGCCGCGTCCTCGTCGCCTTTCGGCGGCGACTTCTTCTCCATCGCCGCTTTCGCCGCTTTGGCGGCTTCGCGCTCGGCCCGGCGTTTCTTCATCTCCTGCATCGACTCGCAGTCGTCGTTGAGGCAGAGGTTCCAGGGCCGACCGCGGAAGGGCTGCACTTTGAGGCGCGGGGTGCGGTCGCAGATCGAGCAGCGCTCCTCGAGCCGGAAGACGTCGCCGCGCTGGGGCAGCGGGAAGGTCTGGTCGCAGGAGTCGGGATCGTCGGCGGTCCAGCCGCTGCAGCCGACGAACCGTTTGCCCGATTTTTTCGCCCGGATGATCCGCAGCATGTTGGGCGAGCCGTCCTCCTTGGTGCGACCGGCTTCTTCGCAGACCTTGCAGGGGCCGAGGATGCGGTCCTCGTCCATCCCTTTCCAGATCACTTTCGCCAGGTCTTCGCGGCTGGAGTCGATTTCGTCCCAGGTCTTGTGCAGGAGCTCACGGCTCTCGCCGACGACCGCGCCCTTCGACATCTCGCCGGCGGCGATCCGGTCCATCTCCGCCTCCAGCGTCGCGGTCATCTCCGGCGTCGCCATCGCCGGAACGTAGTTCTTGAACGCCTCGTAGAGGGCGATCCCGGTCTCGGTCGGAATCGGCGGATTGCTGTAGACGTAGCCGCGGTCGAAGAGCTTCTGGATGATGTCGGCGCGGGTCGCTTTGGTGCCGAGGCCGCGCTCCTCCATCATCTCGATCAGTTTCGCCTGCGAGATCCGGCCGGGCGGCTGGGTCTCCTTGTCGACGACCCACGGGTCGCCCTCGAGCTGCAGGGTCTGGCCCTCTTCCAGTTTCGGGATCTCCTCGTCGGCCGAGCGGGCGTAGGTGTAGATCCCCGCGTAGCCGGGATCGACCACGACAGAGCCGCGGACGAAGTAGGTCTGGTCGCCGGCCTCGATGTCGGCACGGGTCGACTCGGTGATCATCGGCGGGCTGAAGGTGGCGAGGAAACGGCGGACGACGAGTTCGTA
The DNA here is from genome assembly GCA_033856415.1 of Solirubrobacterales bacterium. GTDB lineage: Bacteria > Actinomycetota > Thermoleophilia > Solirubrobacterales > 70-9 > VAYN01. Next base: position 74,720 of record JAWVFA010000011.1, read on the forward strand.
GACGCGTTTCTTCGGGCCCTCGAGGGCGCCCGGGTGGACCGCCTGGGTCGGGTAAATCGGCGGGTGGTCGGTCGTCTCTTTTTTGCCGCGGGTCGGGGTCAGCTCGCCATCGAGCAGCCCGGAGGCAGCGGAGAACTCTTTGATCCGCACCAGCGAGGTGACCAGCTCGCGGACCGGCAGCGAGGACGGGTAGACCGTGTTGTCGGTGCGCGGGTAGGAGATAAAGCCGTCCATGTAGAGGTCCTCGGCGATCCGCATCGCGCTGGCGGGGGTGATGCCGAGGCGGCTGGAGGCGTCGGTGCTGAAGGCGGTGGTGTTGTAGGGCGTCGGCGGCTTGCGGGTGTTTTTCCGCGCCGTGACCGCTTTGACCGTGCCGGGATTGGAGGTGCCGGCCAGCGCCGCGTCGGCCTCCGCCTTCTCCCAGAATTTGTCGACCGTGTGGTGGGTCTCGAAGCTGCCGTCGGGGTGCTGAAACTTGGCGAACAGTTCCCAGAAGGGTTTGGCGACGTGGGCGCGGCGCTCCATCTCGCGCTCGACGATCAGGCCCAGCGTCGGGCTCTGCACGCGCCCGACCGAGAGGAAGTTGGAGCCGAAGCGGCGGCTGGCGAGGGAGACGGCGCGGGTCAGCGTCGCGCCCCAGAGCAGGTCGATGTCCTGGCGGGCGGCGCCGGCGTTGGCCAGCGGGTAGGAGAGCTCGTCGAGCTCGTTGAAAGCGCGGTCGATCTCCTCTTTGGTCAGGGCCGAGTAGCGGGCACGCTGGATCCGCAGGGTGCCGTCGGCGGTCCCCTCGCGGGAGCCCAGAGCCGGATTGGAGTCGAGCATCTCCTCCAGGGCCTCGAGCCCGATCAGCTCGCCCTCGCGGTCGAAGTCGGTGGCGATCACCAGCTCGTCGGCCTCTTTCGCCAGTTTTTTGATCGCTTTGACGACGTTTTTGTCCGTCGGTTCCTTGATCAGGTCGGCGTCGATCAGGTCGTGCAGGTCGGTCTTCTGCCAGTTCGAGTAGCCCTCGGGGAAGGCCGGGCCGAGCACGTGGCCCTTGAGGCCGACCGTCATGTGCTCGTCGCCTTCGGCGTCGGTCCAGGTGTAGAACGGGACTTTGAAGGTTTTGTCCTCGCCGTTGGAGCCGTGGCTGAGGGCCTCAGCGATCTTCTTGGCGCTGTTGTTCTTCTCGGTGACGATCAGTCTCATGGGGCGGCGAGGGTAGCAGGGGCGTTCGGCTGCGCAAGCCGGCATCCATTCGTCCGATCTTCCCGCCGGCCCCCTTCGATCGGCATAGGATCACCGCCTCATGAGGTGTCTCGTCACTGGCGGCGCGGGGTTCATCGGCTCGAACTTGGTCGACGCCCTACTCGCGCGCGGCGACGAGGTGACGGTGGTCGACAACCTCTCGACCGGCCGCGAAACCAACCTCGAGCCGGGCCTCGCCGCCGGCGCCGAGCTGGTTGAGATGGATATCCGCGACGGCGAGGCGCTCGGCCGTCTGGCCGGCGAGAAGCAACCCGAGGCGATCTTCCATCTCGCCGCCCAGATCGACGTCCGCAAGTCCCTCGCCGATCCCTTCTTCGACGCCGGCGTCAACGTCGGCGGCACCGCCAACGTGCTCGAGGCGGCGCGCGCCGCGGGGTGCGGGCGCGTGGTCTCGATCTCTACCGGTGGGGCGATCTACGGCGAGGGCGAGGGCCAGCAGCTGCCGCTGCCCGAGGACGCACCGATCGCGCCGCTCTCCGCCTACGGCCAGAGCAAGTTCGCCGCCGAGGGCTACCTCTCCCTCTACCACCGTCTATACGGTTTATCTGGGGTCTCGCTGCGGCTGGGCAACGTCTACGGCCCGCGCCAGGACCCGCTCGGCGAGGCCGGGGTGATCGCGATCTTCTGCGGCCTGCTCAAGGAGGGTGGCCGCCCCAAGGTGTTCGGCGACGGCACCCAGACCCGCGACTACATATATGTGGGCGACGTGGTCTCCGCCGCGCTTGCCGCCGCGGACTTGCGGGCGACCGGCGCGATCAACATCGGCACCGGCAAGGAGACCAACGTGCTGGAGCTGATCGAGGCGCTGAAGGGCCTCTCCGGCAACGAGAGCTTCGAGCCCGAATTCGCGCCGGAACGCACCGGCGAGGTGCAGCGGATCACGATCGACGCCTCGAGAGCCGAACGCGAGCTCAACTGGCGCGCCGAGATGGGCCTCGAAGAGGGCCTGCGCGTCACGCTGGACTCAATCTAAGTCGCCGTCGGGACGATTTCCGGTCATATAGACCGGTTTTCGGCCCGTCGACGGCGGATCACTAACCTTCTGTCTATGCCCGCCCAGGCCTATGCCGGCAAGGAGTGCGTCTGCCAGTACCGCAAAGGGATTTGCGATCAGTCCTGCGTGCGGGACATGCTGGAGACCCCCTTCTACATCGCCTGCCTGAAACTGACCGGCCGCAAGTGCCTGGTCGTCGGCGGCGGTGACATCGGCCTCGAGAAGGTCGAGGGGCTGCTGGCCTGCAGCGGCGACGTGACCCTGATCGCCCCGGTCGCCCATCCCGAGCTGGAGCAGCTCGCCGCGGAGGGGTCGATCGCCTGGGAGAAGCGGGCCTACGCCGGGTCGGAGGACCTCGAGGGCGTCTTCATGGTGATCGCCTGCACCGACGACTCGGAGGTCAACATCGGCATCTTCGACGACGCCGAGCAGCGGGCGATGCTGGTCAACATCGTCGACGTGCCGCCGCTCTGCAACTTCATCCTGCCGGCGATCGTCCGCACCGGTCCGCTGGCGATCGCGATCTCGACCGCGGGCGCCTCACCGGCGCTGGCGAAGCGGATGAAGGGCGAGATTTCCGAGCTCTTCGGCGAGGAGTACGCGCGCCTGGCGGTGATCCTCAACGACGCCCGCGGCTGGGCGAAGGGGACGCTGCCGACCTACCAGGACCGCAAGGAGTTCTTCGAGGGGATCGTCAACGGCGACCCCGACCCGATCGACCTCCTCCGCGACGGCCAGGACCAAGCGGTGCTGGCGCTGATCGAGTCCGCCAAAGAGCGGGCCTCGGCGGCGCTCGCCTAGGCGCTTTTCGAAACCACTGGTTAGGAAAAGCGCCTAGCTGGTCCCGCAGGCCGAGCCGCGGATCCGCTCCATCGTCGCCTGCAGCTCTTCGGCTTCGGCGACGCTGAGATTGGCGGTGAAGGCCGAGGCGAGCTCCGCCCGCACCACCGGGCGCATTTCCCCGAGCAGCTCGACGCCGGCGGGGAGCAGGGTCGCGTAGCTGACGCGGCGATCGGTCTCGCAGAAGGTCCGCTCGAGCAGGCCGGCCTTGATCAGCCGGTCGACGAGCTTGGTCAGCCCGCCGCGGGTGATGACCAGCGCTTCGGCCAGATCCCCCATCTTCAGCCGCTGCTCGGGTGCCCGGTCGAGCGTGGCCAGCACCTCGAACCAGGGAAGCGGCGGCAGCTCGGCGGCGGTCAGCGCCTCCTGCAAGCGTCCCGTCACCGCCGCGTGGGTCTGGGCGATCGCGATCCACGCCTCGCGGTGGGGATCGACGTCGGTCTGGGCGGTTGCGGTCGCTTCGCTCATGGCTGCATCATTCCACAGGATGGTTGATCTGACAATAGTTGACAAGCAAACTGTCTCTGCTACGATTGTTTCTAGCTCAACTATTTGAGACTCAACCATCTTCGGGAAGGAACAGAAATGAGCACCGAGACCGTCAGCAAGCAGGAGGTTCCGGCGGGCACCTGGGTCGTGGACCCCGTCCACTCCTCGATCGCCTTTGCCGTCACCCACAACGGCGTCACCACGTTTCGCAGCGACTTCGAGCGCTACGAGGCCCGCCTGGCCGGCGGCGAGCAGCCGCGGCTCGAGGGCGCGGTCGAGGTCGAGAGCATCGACATCGACGAGGAGATGCTGAAGGGCCACCTCCTCTCCCCCGAGTTCTTCGACGCGCAGCGCTTCCCGCGCCTGCGCTTCTCCTCGACCGAGCTCAGCATCGGCGAGGACGGCAGCGCCCGGATCGCCGGCGAGCTCGAGATCCACGGCGAGAAGCGCGAGGTCGAGGCCAGCGGCCGCTTCGCCCAGCTCGGCGCCGACCTGGCCGGCAAGAAGCGGGTCGGCCTCTCCCTCGAGACCACCGTCGACCGGCGCAACTTCGGCCTCGACTGGCAGGCCGAACTGCCGAGCGGCGGCGAGGTCCTCGACTACGCGGTGACGATCTCCGTCGAGCTCGAGCTCGTCGCCGAGGAGGCATAGCCATGAGGGTCCTCGGCATCGTCGGCAGTCTGCGCCGGGACTCCTACAACCACGCCCTGATGCGGGAGGCCGCGGCGCGGCTTCCCGCCGGGGTCGAGCTCGTCGAGTTCGAGCGGCTGCGGGAGATTCCGCCCTACGACGCCGACCTCGAGGCGCTGGAGACGCCGGCGGCGGTGGCGGAGCTGCGCCAGGCGATGCGCGACGCCGACGCCGTCCTCGTCGCCACCCCCGAGTACAACCACTCGATCCCCGGGGTGCTGAAGAACGCCCTCGACTGGGCCTCACGGCCGGCCGGCAAGAGCGCCTTGACGGGCACCCCGGCGGCAGTGATCGGCGCCTCCACCGGGATGTTCGGCGCCATCTGGGCGCAGGCCGAGACCCGCAAAGTCCTCGGCTCCCTGGGCGGCCGCGTGCTCGAGGCGGAGCTGCCCGTCTCCCGCGCCGCCGAGCTATACCGCGACGGCCATCTCGACCTCTCCCCCGAGCAGTCCCAGCAGCTGGAGGAGATTCTGGCGACGCTTGTCGCCGAAGTCGAGCAGCTGCAGGAGATGATTCCCGCAGCTGCCTGACCTGGATCGGCCTTCAGTCGCTGGCGGTGCAGGGGCGGATGATGGATCCCGAGAGGGAAGTGCCGTCGCTGTAGCCGAACGTTCCCCGTCCTTGGATCTTCCCGTCTGGGCAGCGGCCGGAGATCACGCTGCGACGCTCCCCTTTGTAGGTATAGACACGTCGCATCGCGAACCTCGCGGCAACGGTCGAACCAGCGCCGCCGGCGATTTTCGGCACCTCGACCTCGATGTGCAAGCCGAGGGACCCCTTGCTGACGCGGCTGACCCGCACCGTGGCAACCACCGCCGTTGGCGCCGGGACGTTGACGTAGGCATGGGCGAGAACGGTGACCACGCCGCTTCGTTCGCCTCCGTTGAAGAGAACCAGCGGCCCGGTCGAGACAATCGGCTTCTGTTCCGGGAAGGCAACCTCGACGGTCGCGGTGCCGCGACCGAGGATCGCGCCGGCGCAGACCGCTTCGGCCTTTTTCGTCTCCCGCGCTTCTAGCTGCCCGAGCCGGCAGGCGGGGAGCCCCTTGACGCTGACGAAGACGTCCTTGTCGGCGTCGAACGAGGCACTTTCGAGGGCGGGTGGGTGGGAGCCGTCGATCGTCGCAAGCTTGCCGCTCCCCCAGATGCCCATCGGAGCGAGCTCGTGCCTCGGCAGGGCCTTTGGGGAGATGTCGCCGTTGATCTCCAGGACCATGTTCCCGGCGCGCACGACCACCGGTTTCGGGCCTTTGCCCTTGGCGACCGCGAAGCCGGCCAGGGCGATCCCGGCCAGCAGCAGCACGCCGATGACAACTGCCGTTCCTCTCCTCATTTCGTCTCCTCCCGTCGGCGAAGCCGTTGCCAACTTCGCTATTTCACGTTAATCTTACTAACATGAATATGCAGAGCGCAACCCCCCTCGCTCCGAGCCCGACCGAGTCCTGCCGCTCCTTTGTCGGCGCTCTCGACTCCGGCGACCTCGAGCGGGCCTGCGCCTGCTTCGCTCGAGACGGCTCCCTGGTGACCCCCGACGGGACGGCGATCCACGGCCGGGAGCGAATCCGAGAGATCCTCGCCCAGATGATCATCCGCCGAACCGAGATCCGAATCGAACTGAGCAGCTCGATCGATGCCGGTGGGGTGAAGTTGCTCCACCAGCGCTGGCGGATACGCAGCGGCAACGGAGAGGGAAGCTTCGAGCGGGCCTACGACGCGGTTCTCGTCCTGCGACGAATCGAGGAGACGTGGAAGCTCTCGATCGCCGCGCCTTGGGGCTACCGGCGCTCCTACGACTGACCACCGCAGGGGCGGATACCGTCTCGCCATGAGCAGCGGCAGCGAGTCGCCGAGGCGCCGATACCAGATGCAGGCGCGGGCCCGGTCCACGGAGGCCACCCGGGAGGCGATCCTCGACGCCGTGGAGGTCGCCTTCGAAGAGCTCTTCTACGACGAGATCACCCTTGCCGCGATCGCCGAACGGGCCGGCGTCTCGGTGCAGACCGTCCTCCGCCACTTCGAGAGCAAGGAGAGCCTCTTCGTCGCCTCAATGCTGCACGTCGGCAGCAAGATGGCCGGCGACCGCGGCCTGGTGCCGGTCGGCGATGTGAAGAAGATCGTCGACGATCTGGTCGACCACTACGAGAACTACGGCAACCGCCTGCTGCGGATGCTCGCCCAGGAGAGTCGCGAGCCGGCGCTCGAGCAGATCGCCGACCTCGGGCGGGTCTTCCACCTCCAGTGGTGCGAAGAGGCTTTCGCCCCCGGCCTGAAGGGGTTGCGTGGTGCCAAGCGGGAGCGGCGAATCGCCCAGTTCGCCACCTGCACCGACATCTACGTCTGGAAGCTGCTGCGCAGGGACCGCGGTCTCGGTCTAGAGCAGACCAAGCTGGCAATGCGGGAGCTCCTCGAACCGCTGATCGGGCCCACCTCCTGAGCCGGGTCCTTGCCTACACCGCACCGTCCCGGGGCCAGCTCTTCCCGCTGGTGCCGGTGCTGGAGGAGCTGCGGCACCGTGGCCACGAGGTGGTGCTCCGGACCCTTGCCTCCGAGCTGCCGGAGATGCACCAGCTCGGCTTCCAGGCGGAGGCGATAGCAACCGAGATCGAAGCGCTACCGATGGACGACTGGCGCGCGCGGACCCGGCTCGGAAGGCTGAAACGAGCGGTGACGATCCAGCTGGAGCGGGCGCCCCTGGACTGTCGCGACCTGGATGCCGCGATCGCCGCGACCAAGCCCGACGCGCTGATAGTCGACATGCTCGCCCTGGGCGCCGTCTCGGCGGCGGAGGCCTGGGGCGGTCCCTGGGCTTCCTCCTGCCCCTTCCCCCTACCGATTCCCTCGCGCTCGGGACCCGCCCCCGGTTTCGGCTTCCGTCCCGCCCGCGGAGCGATCGGCAGAGCCCGCGACAGGGCCTTCGAATCGATCGGGACGGCCGGCTTCGACCGCCTAGCGGGAAGCCGGCTCTCGGAGGTCAGAGCCACGGTCGGGCTCTCCCCTCTGAAGCACGCCCGCGATGTCTACTCGCAGCCACCGCTCCATCTCTACATGACCGCCGAGCCGTTCGAGTACCCGCAGCGGGACTGGCCGGAGAGCGTCCTGATGGTCGGTCCGTGCAACTGGGAGGGCGCGGGTGAGCCGCCCGAGGGACTCGAGGACGTCGAGGAGCCGCTCGTCCTCATCACCACTTCTTCCGAGTTCCAGGACGACGGGCGATTGGCCGAAGTAGCCCTCGAAGCGCTGCGGAGCGAGGAGCTGCATCCCGTGGCGACGGTGCCCTCGGCGGCGATCGAGACGCTGTCGCCGGCAGTCCGCGGGGCAGCGCTGCCCTACGCGCCCCACATGCCCGTCCTGCGGCGGTCGGCGTGTGCGATCACCCACGGTGGCATGGGAGCGACCCAAAAGGCGCTCGCGCTCGGCGTGCCGGTGCTGGTCGTCCCGTTCGGGCGCGACCAGTTCGAGGTCGCGCGCCGGGTCGAAACGGCTCACGCCGGGACCTCCCTTTCGAGCCGCAGGCTCAATCCAAGGCGATTGCGCGCCAAGGTCCGCGAGGCGATCGGCTGTCGTCCGGGCGCAGAGCGGATCGCCCGCGCCTTCGCTGCCGCCGGTGGCGCTCGCGCGGCGGCGGACGCGGTCGAGCGTCGTCTGTTCGCCTAGCCGTGGGGCAAGGCGAAGAAGGCGACCGCCGAGAAGTGGGCGACCGCGGCGGCGATGACGAGGAGGTGGAAGACCTCGTGGTAGCCGAAGGTCGCCGGGACGGGATTCGGCCGCTGGACCGCGTAGACGACGGCGCCGGCGGTGTAGAGGAGCCCGCCGGCGGCGACGAGGAGGGTCCCGCCAGGTCCCATCGAGGACCAGAGCTCGGGGAAGGTGGCGACCGCCACCCAGCCGAGCGAGAGGTAGATCAGGGCCGAGGCCCATTTCGGGTGGTCGATCCAGATCATCTCCACGATCGCCCCGGCGATCGCACCGATCCAGACGACGGCGAGGACCGCCATCGCCAGGGTGCCGTCGAGAACCAGCAGGGCGAAGGGCGTGTAGGTGCCGGCGATGAGGAAGAAGATCATCGAGTGGTCCAGCCGCCGCATCCACTGGCGGGCGCTGGGCCGGCTCCAGTTGACCCGGTGGTAGAGCGCGCTGGTCCCGAACAGGGCCGAGAGGCTGATCGCGTAGATCGCCACCGCCAGCGTCGCCCTTGGCGTCTCGGCGAGGATGATCAGCGCCGTCCCGAAGCCGAGCGAGAGGAAGAAGGCCCACTCGTGGGAGACGCCGCGCAGCTTCGGCTTGACCGCGGCGATCGCCTCGGCGGTCGCCTCTTTGGCAGCGGTCGCCCGCCCTTCGACAGCCTCTTTGGCGGCAGTCGCTCGCCCACCCATCGCCTCTTTGGCGGCGCTGGCCCGCTCGCCCATCAGTTCCGCGCCCCGGCGCACTTCGTCCATGTACAGAGCGTACCCGCGATGGCGCCGGCCGACACGGAAAGTGGCTTTGCCGAGTTTGGGGAGTTGCCACAATTGAGAAGAGAGCCGGGCAGCTTCGGAACCCCTTATTTGCGTCTTTTGAGACTTTTTCCGTCCTGCCCATTAGCGATCCTGCGGAGTTACCCCTGAAAGTCGCTGTGAGAGGAGAATTTTGATGTCCAAGACCGCCACTGCCAGTCCCAAAAACGGTCTGCAGGGCCTCTCGATCGAACGGCGGTTTTCGACGCCCGGCGTGCATCCTTTCGACCAGATCGAGTGGGAAACCCGCGACGCGCTGATCGGCAATCCAGAGAGCCCGGCCTTCGAGCAGCGCGGGGTCGAGTTCCCGGTGACCTGGTCTCAGAATGCGACCAACATCGTCGCCCAGAAGTACTTCCGCGGCCAGCTCGGCAGCCCCGAGCGCGAGAGCTCGGTCAAACAGATGATCGGGCGCGTCGCCGGGACGATCTCCAACTGGGGGCGCGAGGGCGGCTACTTCGCATCCGAGGATGACGCCGACGCTTTCGAGATGGAGCTGACCGCGATCCTGCTCAACCAGAAGGCAGCCTTCAACTCGCCGGTCTGGTTCAACGTCGGCTTCGAGGAGACGCCGCAGTGCTCGGCCTGCTTCATCTTGAGCGTCGAAGACACGATGGAGTCGATCCTCGACTGGAACACCAAAGAGGGGAAGATCTTCCGCGGCGGCTCCGGTTCCGGCATCAACCTCTCCAACATCCGCGGCTCGGTCGAGCAGCTCTCCAAGGGCGGCACCGCCAGCGGCCCGGTCAGCTTCATGCGCGGCGCCGACGCCTGGGCCGGGACGATCAAGTCCGGCGGCAAGACGCGGCGGGCGGCGAAGATGGTCGTCCTCGACGTCGACCACCCGGACATCGAGCACTTCATCTGGTGCAAGGCCGACGAGGAGAAGAAGGCCGCGGCGCTGCGCGACGCCGGCTTCGACATGTCGATCGACGGCGAGGGCTTCACCTCGATCCAGTACCAGAACGCCAACAACTCGGTCCG
>JAWVFA010000012.1:0-3658 GCA_033856415.1 Solirubrobacterales bacterium
CGAACGAGCCGTCCTCCATCTCCGCCAGCGGGTTGATCTCGGCGAGCGTCATGTCGTTGTCGACGAAGAGCTCGGCGAGCTTGGTGACGATCGGGACGAGGCGCTGGAGCTGCTTCCCGGTCACGCCGGTGGAGGCGATGACCTCCTTGGCCTCGTAGTCCGAGGGCGCCATCAGGTTGGAGAGGTGCCGGCGGCCGACCTTGTCGGGGTGCGTCTCGGCCACCTCCTCGATGTCGATCCCGCCCATGGGGGAGAAGATCATCACCGGGCGCTTGCGCGTTCCGTCCCACGTGACGCCCGCGTAGTACTCCTGCTTGACCGCCACACGGGAGTCCACGAGCACGCCGCGCGGCACGTGGCCGTTGATCTCCAGGGCGAGGATCGCCTCGGCGTGCTCCGCCGCCTCCTCGGGGCCGTCGGCGAACTTCACGCCGCCCGCCTTCATGCGCCCGCCGGTCAGCACCTGCGACTTGATGACGGTGGGCGCGCCGATCTCCTGCGCGATGCGCCTGGCCTCCTCCGCGGAGGTGGCGAAACCGTGCGGCGAGGTCGGGATGCCCGCCTTGGCGACGATCTTCCGGGATTCGTATTCGAAGAACCTCATGGGAGGCGGCAGCCTATCCTGGGGCCGCATGCGCCTCTTGTTCGCCTGCTTTCTGGTGCTCCTCTTCCCGGGCACCGCCGCCGCCGCCGACCTCTCGGTCGCCTTCTCCTCCGACCCCGGTGTGCAATACGGCACACCGCATCGGCTGAGCGGCAGCCTGCGCGAGGGGGCCGCGCCCCTGGCGGGCCAGCCGGTCGAGCTGCAGGGCCGCCCGTACCCCTACAACGGGGAGTTCCGGAAGCTGGCCACGGCGACCACGCGCGCCGACGGCACGTTCGGCTTCACGCACCGCTTCGACCGCAACATGGACCTGCGCGCGGTCGCGCCCGCCCAGAACGGGCGGAGCGACAAGCTGCGCGCCTACGTCTACCCCCGCCCGCGCTCGACGTTCAAGGCGCTCTCGCGCAGCCGGCTGCGGATCACCCAGTTCCTGCGGACGGCGCCGAACGTTCGCCTGACGGCCAGGACGACCTTCTACCTCGGTCCCGAGAACGCGAAGTCGGCGCCGCCGGTCGCCCGCGCCAAGCCGCGCCGGATCGGCCGGGGCCGCTTCAAGGCCACGGCGACCGTCAAGCTGCCGCGGGCCTGGAAGGGCGCCTTCCGCTACGGGTCGTGCTTCCGCTACTCCGAGGGCAGCGGGATGGGCGCCCCCGGCGCGGAGTGCCCGAAGCGCTACCGCTTCTGAGCTGCGAGCGCCGCGGCGATCTGCGCGATCACGAGCGCCGGCTCGTCGATCGCCTGCAGCGCGGTGAAGCGCCGGAGGTCCAGGCCCGCGGAGCGGAGCCACTGCTCCTTGCGGTGATCGCGGTCGTGGGCCCAGGGTGAGCTGTGGGCCGCATAGCCGTTGACCTCGACGGCCAGCTGGTGCTCCGGCCACAGCGCGTCGATCTGCCAGGGGCCGAGTTGCGCGTTGAACACCGGGCTGGGCAGGGCGGCTTTGCGGACCCAGTAACGGAGCGAGCGCTCGGCTCTGGAGCGCAGGTCGTCGACCCCGAGCTCGAGCATCCGGCGCAGGCGCCGCGTGCCGCGGCCGCCGCGGTGGCGGTCGAGGGCCTGCTCGAGCTGCCGCTGGTTCGTCAGCCGTTTCGCGAACGCCTCTTGTACGGCTCGCTCGAGCGGGAGCTGCGGGAGCATGCGGGCCAGGTGGACGAGGGTCACGGCGGGGGTGGTGGCGGGGAGGTCCTCGAGGCGGGTGATGTCGCGCGGGCAGAGGTCGATCCGGTGGACCTTCACGCCGGCGCGGCCTGCTCGGCGGCCCGGCGGGACGATCACGCTCAACGGGGGCACGGCGATTGGCCCGATCCTCGCCAGTTGCGAGGCCGCGGCGAACCCCAGCACGCCGTGGGGCATCGCCCTTGCGGCCGCTCGCGCCTCGGTCAGGTCGTCCGAGACCGGGCCCACCAAATAAACGCCGCGGCCCCAGCGTGTCAGCAGGCCACGGCGCAGCGCGGACTGGATCGCCGGCTCGGAAAAACCGCATGTACGGAGGTCGGACGTGGTGACGACCCCACCCGTGCGGGCTGCCCGGGTCATGAGCTGCAGGTCACTATTTCCGTCCACTACGCGGCCCCGCGAAAACGACTGTGCGGAAACCGCAAGCCTGCTTACGGTTTCCGCACACTCGATCTCGGGATGGGCGCTACTGAGCGGAAACGGTGGGGAGGGCGCCATGGCTCAAGCGAACCATGGAATCTCCCGAAACCGCCGCGCTGCGCAGGCTTGTGTCCCTTTCCTCAATGAGCCGTTGCAGTTCGGCCCTCCGCCGCGTCACATGCCGTATGCGGAAGCCAGCTCCGGGTCCTTCTCGGCCAGCATCTCGGCGAGGTCGACCATCACCCGGCACTGCTTCCAGGTGGCGTCGTCCTGCATCTTGCCGTCGATCATGTGGACGCCGCGGCCGTCCGGGATCGCCTCGATCACCTTCTTGGCGAACCTGACCTCGTCCGGATCCGGCGAGAAGACCTTTTTCGCGATCTCGATCTGGGCCGGGTGGAGCGACCACGCGCCCACGCAGCCGAGCAGGAAGGCGGCCCGGAACTGCGTCTCGCAGCCCTCGAGGTCCTTGATGTCGCCGTAGGGGCCGTAGAACGGCAGGATCCCGGCGCCGGCGCAGGCGTCGACCATGCGCGCGATCGAGTAGTGCCACGGGTCCTGCTGGGCCGTGGCGCGCGGCGCCTCCGGGTTGTCCGGGTCGGGGTCCTCGATCACGCGGTAGCCGGGGTGGCCGCCACCCACGCGCGTCGTCTTCATGCGCCGGTTGGCGGCCAGGTCGGCCGGACCGAAGCTCATGCCCTGCATACGCGGGCTGGCGGTGGCGATCTCCTCCAGGTTCGTCACGCCCTGGGCGGTCTCGAGGATCGCGTGGATCAGGATCGGCCGGCCGAGCCCGGCCTTGGCCTCGAGCTGGGCGAGCAGCCGGTCCACGTAGTGGATGTCCCAGGCGCCCTCGACCTTGGGGACCATCACCACGTCGAGGCGGTCGCCGATCGCCGCGACGAGCTGCATCAGGTCGTCAAGCATCCACGGGCTCTCGAGCGCGTTGATCCGCGTCCAGAGCTGCGTCTCGCCGAGCTCCATCTCGGAGCCCACGCGGATCAGCCCCTCGCGCGCGGCCTCCTTGCGGTCCACCGGGATGGCGTCCTCCAGGTTGCCCAGGAGGATGTCCACCTGGGGCGCGATGTCCGGCGCCTTGGCGACCATCTTCTCGTTCGAGAAGTCGAGAAAGTGGATCATCCGCGACGGCGTCACGGGGATCTCGCGCAGCGGGTCCGGGGCGCCCATCGCGAGGGGCTTGAGGAAGGCACGGGGGTCGCGCACGGTTGGCGGCTCCAGAAGGTCGTAGGGACGCGGTCGTGGGCCGTGAACCTATCGACTGTTCGTGAGCGACAGCGGCCGGAGGGGAAGCAGGCGGGCATGCCGACGTTGCGAAGCCTGCGACGGCTCACCGGCGAGGCCGCCGACTGGGACCCGCTGATCGAGCGCGCCGCGGGCGCGCGCTACGTCCTGCTCGGCGAGGCGACGCACGGAACGCACGAGTTCTACCGCGAGCGCGCG
>JAWVFA010000013.1:0-12503 GCA_033856415.1 Solirubrobacterales bacterium
GCGATCCCTTGCCGCCTGCGAGGGCGCCCTGCTCGTCGTCGACGCTTCGCAGGGGGTGGAGGCCCAGACGGTCGCCAACACATACGCCGCGATCGAGGCCGGGCTCGAGCTGATCCCCGTGCTCAACAAGGTCGATCTGCCGAGTGCCGAGCCCGACCGGGTCGTCACCGAGATCGACGATCTGCTCGGCGGCGCCGACGAGGTCCTGCGGATCTCGGCGAAGACCGGCGAGGGGGTGCTCGATGTGCTCGAGGCCATCGTCGAGCGAGTGCCGGCGCCCGAGGGCGAGCCCCAGGCACCGCCCCGGGCGCTGATCTTCGACTCCGAGTTCGACCAGTACCGGGGCGCCGTCGCCTACGTGCGGATGATCGACGGCTCGTTTGCGAATCGCGAGCCGATTGTCGCGATGCAGGCCGGGACCCGCGCCGAGATCGACGAGATCGGATTCTTCACGCCGGAGATGACCGCCGCGGCGGGGATGGCGGCGGGAGAGGTCGGTTACGTGATCACCGGGATCAAGGACGTCTCGAAGCTACGCGTCGGCGACACCCTCACAGCCGCCGAGAACCCGGCCTCGGACCCGCTCCCCGGCTACCGCGAGGTCCGGCCGATGGTCTTCTGCGGCCTCTTCCCGATCGATACCGACCGCTACGAGGACCTTCGCGACGCACTCGACCGGCTCTCGCTGAACGACGCCGCCCTCAGCTACGAGCCCGAGACCTCGCAGGCGCTGGGGTTCGGCTTTCGGTGCGGCTTCCTGGGTCTGCTCCACATGGACATCGTGCGCGAGCGCCTGGAGCGCGAGTACGACCTCGAGCTGCTGGCGACGACCCCCAACGTGCGCTACGAGGTCGAGCTTCACGGCGGCGAGCGGGTCGAGGTCCACAGCCCGGTCGAGATGCCCGACCCGGGCATGATCGAGGAGATCCTCGAGCCCTACATCCGCGCCACCGTGATCTGCCCGAAGGACCACGTGGGCGCGGTGATGGAGCTCTGCCAGCAGCGCCGCGGCACCCACGTCGACATGCACTACCTCAGCCCGCAGCGAGTCCAGATTCGCTACGACCTGCCGCTGGCCGAAATCGTCCTCGACTTCTTCGACCTCCTCAAGAGCTCGACCCGTGGATACGCCTCGCTCGATTACGAGCCGATCGGCAACCAGGCCTCCGACCTGGTCAAAGTCGACATCCTGCTCGCCGGCGAGAAGGTCGACGCGCTCTCGATCATCGTCTTCCGTGACTTCGCCTACGACCAGGGCAAGCGCCTCGTCGGCCGCCTGCGGAAGACGATCCCGCGCCAGCTCTTCGACGTCCCGGTCCAGGCGGCGGTCGGCTCCAACATCCTCGCCCGGGAGACGGTCAAGGCCCTGCGCAAGGACGTCACCGCGAAGCTCTACGGCGGCGACGTCACCCGTAAGAACAAGCTGCTGAAGAAGCAGAAAGCGGGCAAGAAACGGATGAAGGCTGTTGGTCGGGTTGAAGTGCCGCAGGAGGCGTTCCTCGCGGTCCTCGAGATCGACGAGTAGCCCGCCCGCCGCCCTGGCTGTCCGGCCAGTATTGTCCCCGCCCATGGCACTCAAGACCGATGCGGTAGGCAAGGAATGGCCCGGCTCCACGTACCAGGTGGGACGGGAGAAGATCAAGGAGTACGCGAACGCGCTGGGCATCGACAACCCGGTGCACCATGACGTCGAGGCGGCCCGCGCGGCCGGTTTCCGCGACGTGGTGGCGCCGCCGATGTTCGCCGTCGTCTACAGCAGCCCGGCGGTGGCGCCGGCGATCCTCGACCCCGAGGTGGAGCTGAACTTCGCGGCGATGGTCCACGGCGGCCAGGAGTTCGAGTGGGACGAGCCCGCCTGCTCCGGCGACGAGATCACGACGTCCGCCAAGTGCCTCTCGATCGAGGAGAAGGACGGCAAGGGCTTCTACGTGTTCGAGACCAACAGCGTCAACCAGGACGGCGCCCAGGTCGCTCGTGGCACCTGGACGCTGATCGTCAGGGGGGTTTAGAGATGAGCTTGAACGTCGGAGACCAGATTCCCGAGCTGCGGGTGACGCCGGACAAATACCTGCCGCACCGCTACGCTGGCGCCTCGGGCGACTTCAACCCGATCCACATCGACGACGAGTTGGCGAAAGCCGTCGGGCTGCCGCGCAACATCCTCCACGGCCTCTACTCGATGGGGCTGGTGGCGAAAGCCAACGCGGCGCTCGCCGACGGCGACCCGCGGGCGCTGAAGCGCCTCTCGGTGCAGATGCGCGGGATGGGCGTGCCCGAGCAGGAGGTCGTCGTCACCGGCACGGTCAAATCGGCCGACGGCAAGCGGGTCGTCGTCGACACCGTTGCCGCCCAGGGCGACACCGCGCTGATCAAGAACGCCGAGGCCGAGCTCGAGCTGTAGCGGGAGGGGCGTTCGTCGCCCCTCCTAGAATTGCTCGCATGTTGAGCGAGCGGCAGGAGCTGATCCTTCGCCTGGCAGTCGAGGCCTACCTCGAGTGCGGCCGCCCCGTGCCCTCGAAAGAGGTCGCAGAGCGGCCCGAGGTGGAGTGGGGGCCTTCGACCGTGCGCGCTGAGCTGGCGGCCCTGGAGGCGGCCGGCTACCTGACCCATCCGCATACCTCCGCCGGGCGGGTGCCGACCGACTCCGGCTACCGCCTCTACGTTGCCTCGATGGTCGAATCCGGGCGGGTGCCGGCGCAGCCGAGCACCGAGCTCGGGATCTCCCGGTTGCGCCGCGAGGTAGACGAGGCGATGAGGGAGACGACCGCAGCCCTCGCCCAGGTCACCGACCTGGTGGCGATGGCGACGGCGCCACCACCGGGCCTGACGGCGACGATCCACCGGGTCGAGGTGCTGCCTCTGCAGCCCAACCGGGTGGTGGTGATCGCGATCGCCTCGACCGGGGATGTCACCCGCCGGGTCTTCAAGTTCGATCGGCCTGTCGACCCCGGTCTGATCGAGTGGGCCTCGAGCTATTTGAACGAGAAGCTCTCCGGACTGGGAGTCGGCGCCCGGATGATCGCCAGTCGTCTGCGCGATCCCGAGCTGAGCGGCGTCGAGGCACAGTTCGTCGCCACCCTTGGGGGCGCTTTCACCGACTTCGTCGCCGACGAAGGCGGCGAGCTCTACCTCGAGGGTGCCTCGCGGCTGCTTTCCGACGCCCACCTGCCCGACCTGCCCCGTGCCGACGAGCTGATGACGGCGCTGGAGCGGCGCGCCGACGTGCTGCAGATGCTCCGCTCCTCGCTCGACGAGCGCTCGGTCTTCTTCTGGATCGGCGGCGAGAACCCGCAGCCGGAGCTGCGCTCGGTGAGCGTGATCGGCGCCAACTACGGCCTCCCGCACCGCAACCTCGGCGCCGTCGGGGTGGTGGGGCCGCTGCGGATGGACTACGCAACCGCCATTGTCTCGGTCCGCTACGCCGCTCGCGAGCTCTCCCGCTACTTCGAGACGGTCTACGACAACTAGCCGATGCCACGCGACTACTACGAGGTCCTCGGGGTTTCCCGCGAGGCGAATGAGACCGAGATAAAGAAAGCCTTCCGACGCCTGGCCCGGGAGCTGCACCCCGACGTCAACAACCACGATCCCGAGGCCGAGGAGAAGTTCAAGGAGGCCGCCGCGGCATACGAGGTCCTCTCCGACGCCGAGCGACGCCGTACCTACGACGCCTACGGGCACGAGGGGCTGCGTTCGGGCGGCTTCGACCCGGGTGCGGGGTTCGGCTCGATCGACGACATCTTCCAGGCCTTCTTCGGCGGCGGTGCCGGATTCGGCTTCGGCGGTCGGAGCGGCCCCGCCGCGGGTGGCGATGTCGCGATCGCGGTGGAGATCGAGCTGGCCGAGGTCGCGACCGGCGTCCGCCATGAGGTCACTTACGACGTCGTTGGTAGCTGCGAGCACTGCCACGGCAACGGCGCCGAGCCGGGGACGCCGATCACCACCTGCGAGCGCTGCGGTGGTGCCGGCGAGCTGCGGCAGGTGACGCGGACTCCGTTCGGCCAGATGGTCCGCGCCGCCCCTTGCGACGCTTGCGGTGGCGCGGGGAAAATCTCGCAGGAGCCGTGCGATACCTGCGGTGGCAGCGGCCGCACCCGCCAGAGCCGGACCAGCGCGATCGACGTCCCGGCTGGAATCGAAGACGGGCAGCGGATGCGGATCACCGGTGCCGGCCATGCTGGCGAAGCGGGGGCGCCCGCAGGAGACCTCTATGTCGAGGTCCGCGTCGCCGAGGACGAGCGGTTCGAGCGTGAGGGCAGCGACCTGATCAGCATGGTTTCGCTGCCCGCGACCGAGGCGATGCTGGGGACGAAAGTGACGGTGGCGACGCTCGAGGGCGAGGAGGAGATCGAGGTCGAGCCGGGGACGCAGCCAGGCGCCGAAAAGGTCCTGCGCGGCGCCGGCCTGCCCCGCCTCAACGGCCGCCGGCGCGGCAACCAGCGGATCGTCCTCAACGTCTTCGTCCCGACCAACCTCTCAGAGGAGCAGCGGGAGATCGCCGAGCGGCTCGACGAGAGTCTGGAGGACGGCAACCTCGAGGCCCGTCACGGCGAGGGGCTCTTCTCCCGCGTGCGGCGGGCCTTCGGTTGATCCGGCTGGCGGTTCGCTGCACGCCCGACCAGGCGGACCTGGTGCTCGCCGAGTTGACGGTGCTGGCGCCGAACGGCGTCGAGGAGGAGCGCGGTCCGGGTTACGTCGAGTACGCGATCTACGGCGGCGAGGGGGAGCTGCCGGAGCTCGGCGACCTCGACGCGGCGATCGCCGGCGGCCGGGTCGAGGTCAGCGCCACCGAGATCCCCGACGATTGGGCCGATCGCTGGCGCGACTTCCACAAGCCGCTGCTGGTCGCCGACCGCCTCTGGCTGCGCCCCTCCTGGGAGCCGCCGCGCGAGGGCACGATCGACGTCGTCGTCGACCCCGGGCAGGCCTTCGGCACCGGCGCCCATCCGACCACCCGCCTCTGCCTCGAGTACCTGTGCGAGCTCGAGCCAGAAGGCGAGCTGGTCGACCTCGGTACTGGCTCCGGCGTGCTGGCGATCACCGCCGCGAAGCTCGGCTGGACCCCGATCCGAGCCTACGACCACGAGCCCGCCGCTATCGAAGCTGCTTCCACCAACGCGGCAGCCAACAACGTCGAACTGACCCTTGAACGCGCCAACCTGCGTGAACAGCTGCCCCAACTGGCACCCACTGTCGTCGCAAACATGACCGCGCCAATCCTTCTAGCAGTGGCCGAACTGGTGAGGGCCGGGGGGAGGTCCCGGAGGAGCCTCCCCAAATCTGCGACGGAGGGACCTCCCCCCGCCCCATCAACCTTCGTCTGCTCCGGCCTACTCCTCGCCGAGCAGGACGAGGTCTCTACCGCCTTCTCCGATCTTGGCTACACAGAGAAAGACCGCCGCCAAGACGGCGACTGGGCCGCCCTTCTGCTCCGTCGGTCCTGAGCTATAGGGTTTCCGCCGATGCCCCTCGCGTCCATCGTCAGCGCCGATTACAAGGTCGCGCTGTTTCTCCACATCCTCGCGGTCGTGCTGGCCTTCGGCCCGACCTTCGGCTACGCGATCTTCTTCTCCGTCGCGCCGCAGTACCCGCGGGCTACGCCGGCGATCCTCACCGGCATCCAGCGGTGTGATCGCTACCTGGTCGACCCCGGGATGATCGTCCTGCTTCTCGCGGGCATCTACCTGCTGGTCGCCAGCGACGACGCCTGGGACGGCGGCGATGCCTTCATCAGCGTCGGCTTCCTCGCGATCATCGTCCTCTTCGGCCTCCAGCACGCGTTCTTCCGGCCGCAGACCGCAAAGGCCAAGGAGCTCGCCGAGCGTGACCTGGGGAAGGGCGAGGAGTTCAGCCCCGAATTCGAAGCGATCTCCGAGCGGCTCAGCAACGTCGGCAAAATCGCCGGCCTGATCGTCGTCGTGACGATCTTCTTCATGTCGTACAAGCCGTTCATGTGAGCGACCTTCCGGTCGCGATGTTCGACTCGGGCGTCGGCGGCTTGACCGTCCTGCACGAGTGCCTGGTCTCGCTGCCGCAAGAGGACTTCGTATACCTCGGCGACACGGCGATGTTCCCGTATGGGGACAAGGACCCCGATCGACTGCGGGAGCGAATCCGGGGGATCGCCGAGATGCTGCTCGACCGCGGCGCGAAGCTGCTGGTCATCGCCTGCAACACCGCCACCTCGGTCGGCGAGGAGGTGACGCGGGAGGTCGCCGCCGAACGCGGGGTGGAGGTGGTCCCGGTGGTCGAACCGCAGGCCGAGATCGCCGCCGCGATCACCGTCAACGCCCGGGTCGGGGTCCTGGCGACGCCGAACACGGTCGAGAGCGGGGCCTATCGCCGGGCCCTGGAAGCGATCGGCCGCGGTCTCGACGTGATCGAGGTCGCCGCCCCCGACCTCGCCCCCTTCATCCAGAACGGGTCCCTGTTCGACGAGGAGACGATGACGATGGCGCGCTCATACTGCGCGCCTCTGCGAGAGGCCGACGTCGACACGCTGATCCTCGGTTGCACCCATTACCCGCTCGTAGCACCCATGCTCCAGCGGATTCTCGGCCGCGACGTCCGCCTCGTCAGCGGCGGCCACGCCGTCGCCGCCGCGGTTCAGCGCACGCTCGAGGCCTCCGGCCTGGCGCGCGAGTCCCGCGGCGAGGGGACCTACGACTTCCTCTGCACCGGCGACTGCGAGACCTTTCACGCGATCGGCACCCGCTTCCTCCAGATGCCGCTTGGGGACGTCGAGCAAGTCGAGATCTGAGTTTCGCGCGACATTCGACGCCAAATTGGCTCGATTTGCGCGCCACGCGTGCGGCGGGATCCGCCACGCTCTCGGCCATGCCAAGTTTCACGCCGAGCAATACCGTATATACTCACCCCGTGGCCAAGGTGATGATCTCCATTCCCGACGCCCTCCTGGAGCGCGTCGATCTGCGGGCCAAGACCCTGGGCGAGTCCCGCAGCGGCCTCCTGCAGCGTCTCGCCGAGCAGGAGTTGGAGCGCGCCGGCGGCCACGATCGCGAAGAGATCGAGCGGATGCTGGGTGAAATCCAGCCTCTCGACTTCGGTGGCGTCAGCGCCGCTCAGCTCATTCGCGAAGACCGGGAATCGCGCTGAGCCGTGTGGCTCGTCGACGCCAGCGTCTGGGTCAGCCTGGTCGAGCGCGATAGCCCCCACCGGGAGGCGGCCGCGAGTCTGGTCCGCAACGGTGGGGGCCGCCTCGGCGCCCTCGACCTCACCCTCTACGAGATCGGCAACGCCGTCGGCGTCAAGCAGGACGATGCGGTCGAGGCCGGCCGGGTCATCCGTCTGCTGCTCAGATGCTGCCGCGATCGGGTCTTCGCAATCGACGCCGAACTCCTCGACTCCGCTCTTCATCTCGCCGGTGAGCATCGGCTCACCGCCTACGACGCGGCTTATGTCGCGGCAGCGCGGCGGCAAGGCTGGACCCTGGTCAGCACCGATATCGCCGACCTCGTTTCCAAGGGCCTCGCCGTGACTCCCGACGCCGCCGTCTACCCTTAATCGCATGAGCGTCCTGGAGCAGGTACAGAACGACGCGCGGGCGGCGATGAAAGCGCGGGATCGCGACCGCGCCGGTGCCCTGCGGCTGATCGTCGACGTCCTCCAGCAGGACGCCAAGCTCGGCAAAGGCGACGAGGTTGCGGTGCTGCAGCGCGAGCGCAAGAAACGGGTTGAGGCCGCCGAGGCTTACGAGGACGCGGGCCGGGCCGAGCAGGCCGCGGCCGAGCGCTTCGAGGCCGAGCTGATCGAGGGGTACCTGCCTCAGCAGCTTTCCGACGATGAGCTGGGACAGATCGTCGCGGCGGCGATCGCCGAGACCGGTGCCAGCGAGCAGCGGCAGATGGGCCAGGTCATGTCGGCGGTGATGCCGAAGGTCGGCGGTCGCGCCGACGGCAAGCGGGTAAGTGCCGCGGTGCGAGAGAAGCTGGGTGCCTGAGCGTTGGCCCGCCGGCAACTGACTCTCGACAACAGCGTCGCGGCTGAGCTGGCCGGCTCAGAGGACACCGTCCTGCGCGCCCTGCGCGGCAAGCTCGAGGCTGACCTGCACCTGCGCGGCAACGTGCTCACGCTCGAGGGCGAGCCCGACGACGTCGCCGCCGCAGCGACGGTCGTCGACGAGATGGTCGAGCTGATCGAGCAGGGGCACGATGTCGCCCCCGGGACGATCGAAGCGGTGACCGGTGCGCTCGCCGCCGATGAGAGCCCGGCCGAGATCCTCGAGGACGTCGTCTGGCGCCACCGCAACACCAAAGTCGCGCCGAAGACCCTGAACCAGAAGCGCTACGTCGACTCGATTCGCCGCCACACGATCACCTTTGGGATCGGGCCGGCTGGCACCGGCAAGACCTTCCTCGCGGTGGCGATGGCCGCCGCGGCGCTGACCGAACGCAAGGTGCAGCGGATCATCCTCACCCGGCCTGCGGTCGAGGCCGGCGAGCGGCTCGGCTTCCTGCCCGGCGACATCCAGGCCAAGGTCGACCCTTACCTGCGGCCGCTGTTCGATGCTCTCTTCGACATGCTCGATCCCGACCGCGTCAACGGCTACTTCGAGCGCAACGTGATCGAGGTGGCGCCGCTGGCATTCATGCGCGGCCGCACCCTCAACGACTCCTTCGTGATTCTCGACGAGGCGCAGAACACCAGCCCCGAGCAGATGAAGATGTTCCTCACCCGGCTCGGCTTCAACTCGCGGATGGTGGTCACCGGCGATGTAACCCAGATCGACCTGCCGACTGACCAGCGCTCAGGGCTGATCGCAGTCGCCGACATCCTCGAGGATGTCCAGGACATCTCCTTCGTCCGCTTTGGCGGCGAGGACGTGGTCCGCCACAAGCTGGTGCAGCGAATCGTCGCCGCCTACGACGAGCACGGCTCCCGCGAGCAGGGCGCGCGTGCCGAACACGGGCCGTCGCCGCGTTCGTGAGCATCGACCTGACCGACGTTCCCGCCGATCTGCGCAGCGCGGTCGCCGCCGCGCTTGAGGCCGCGGGCGTCGACGATGGTCACCTCGCGGTCGAGATCGTCGCCGCCGAGCGGATCCGCGCGCTGAATCGCGAGCATCGCGACAGGGACGCTCCGACCGACGTCCTCGCCTTCCCGATCGACGAACTGGAGCCGGTCGCCGGTCCGCGCGAGCTGGGCGACGTGGCGATCTGCCCCGAGCACTGCTCCGACGTCACCGAGGCCGCAGTCCACGGCGCCCTTCACCTCTGCGGATACGACCACGAGACCGACGACGGCGAGATGCTGACCCTGCAGGCCAGGGTGCTCGCCGGACTGCGATGACGCGGTCCGGCTTCGTCGGCCTCGCCGGCCGCCCCAACGTCGGCAAGTCGACCCTGGTCAACGCGCTCGTGGGCTCCCACGTCGCGATCGTTTCCAGTCGGCCGCAGACGACCCGCCGGGCGATCCGCGGCGTCGCCACCGACCTCGAGGCGGAGAGGCAGCTCGTCCTCGTCGACCTCCCCGGCGTGCAGCGTCCGCGCGACGTCCTCACCGAGCGGATGCAGGGACGGGTCGAGCGCGAGCTGGCCGACTCCGACGTCGTCCTCTTCGTCCTCAACGGCGAGGAGGGAGTGGGACCGGGGGACCGCTTCATCGTCCGCGCGCTGCTCAAAGCCGGCGCCCACCTGCCGGTGATCTGCGCGGTCAACAAGGCCGACCGTCTCGGTCCCAACGAGCTGGTGCCGGTCTTGGCCGAGGTGGCGGAGCTCGAGGGGGTCGACGAGGTGTTCCCGATCAGCGCCCGCACCGGCGACGGGTTGCCACCGCTGCTCGAGCGGCTTGGAGAGCTGATGCCCGAGGGGCACTACATGTACCCGCCGGAGGACAGCAGCGACCAGTCGAGCGAGCTGCTGCTCGCCGAGCTGATTCGCGAGCAGGTGCTGAACCGGACCCGGCAGGAGATCCCGCACTCGGTGGAGGTCTCCGTCCTCGAGATCGAGCCGCGCGAGGACGGCCTGGTCACCGTCCGGGCTGAGATCTGGGTCGAGACCGAGTCCCAGAAGGGGATCTTGATCGGCCGCGCCGGCGCCAAGATCGGCGAGATCGGGGTCGCCGCCCGCCGCTCCCTGGAGCGCGAGCTCGGCGCCAAGGTCCACCTCGACGTCACCGTCCGCGTCCGCCGCCACTGGCGCCGTGACGAGGACCTGCTCGACCGCCTCGGCATCGAGTAGCGACGCGGCTTTACGATTCATCCGGTGTTCGCCGAAATCGAATTCGATCAGCAGGGGCTGGTGCCCTGCGTCGTCCAGGACTTTGCCTCCGGCGAGGTGCTGATGCTCGCCTACATGAGCGGGCAATCGCTGGAGATGACGCTGGAGACCGGCGACCTGCACTTCTACAGCCGCTCGCGCGACGAACTCTGGAAGAAGGGAGAAACCTCCGGCAACATCCTGCACCTGCGCCAGCTGCGCTACGACTGCGACGGCGACGCGCTGGTGGCGCTGGTCGATCCCGCCGGGCCGGCCTGTCACACCGGCGAGCGCAGCTGCTTCTACCGCGAGGTGCTGGGCTCGGCCTCGCCGCGCAAGGACGCGCCGCCGGCCCCTGGCGAGCCGTTCCCGGTCACCTTCGAAGCGCTGCCGGCGCTGGAGAGGACGATCCGCCACCGCGCCCTGCAGCGGCCCGACGGCAGCTACACCGTGAAGCTGCTCGACGACCGCCCCCTGATCGGCGAGAAGGTCGAGGAGGAGGCCGAGGAGGTCGTCCGCGCCGCCCGCGAGGAGACCGACGAGCGGGTCGCCGAAGAGGCCGCCGACCTGCTCTACCACCTGAGCGTGCTGCTCGCCTCGCGCGGGGTCTCGCAGGCGAAGGTGATGGAAGTCCTGAATGGCCGTAGTGGCTGAGTCCGAGATCCGCCTCGAGCCGGGCCTCGAGGAGGCGCGCGAGCTTGCCCGCGAGGGAAACGTCGTCCCAGTGCGGGCGCGGTTGGTCGACGACTGCGAGACGCCGGTCTCGGCCTTCCTCAAGCTGCGCGCGGGCGAGCCGGAGGGCGCTCCGTGCTTCCTGCTCGAGTCGGCCGAGCAGGGTCAGGTAGGGCGCTACTCGTTCGTCGGCCTCCGCCCGCGAGCGCTGCTGCGCTGGAGCGACGGGGTGCTCTCGGAGTGGAGCGGCGACGACCTGGGCCCTTCTGCCCAGCCGAACAGCGCCGACCCCGCGCCGGACCCCTACGCAGCCGTCGCCGAGCGACTGCAGCGCTACCGGCCGGCACCGGTCCCCGGGCTGCCGCCGTTCGCCGGCGGCGCCGTCGGCTTTTTCGCCTACGACTTGGTTCGGACCGTGGAGCCGCTCGGCGAGCCCAACCCGGACCCGCTCGGCCTGCCCGACATGGCGCTGATGGTCACCGATGCGATGCTCGTCTTCGACCACCTGCGGCACGAGCTGACGATCCTCGCCTGCGCCTTCGTCGAGGAGGACGGCAGCGTCGAGGCGGCCTACGAGCGCGCCGCGGCGACAATCGCCGAGATGCGCGAGCGCCTGCGCGGCGCCGTGCCGGTGCCCGACCGGCCGGCAGTGGCCGAGGCGCCGGAGTTCGAGTCGAACGTCAGCCGCGAGGAGTTCGAAGCCGCGGTCGCGCGGATCGTCGAGTACGTGCACGCCGGCGACGCCTTCCAGGTCGTCCCTTCGCAGCGCTTCTCCGCCCCCGCCCCGGTCGAGGCCTTTTCGGTCTATCGCGGCCTGCGCGCGGTCAACCCCTCCCCTTACATGTACTTCCTCGAGTTCGGCGACTTCCAGATCGCCGGCGCCTCCCCCGAGCCGCTGGTCAAGGTGATCGGCGACCGCGTCGAGACCCGCCCGATCGCTGGCACCTCCCCTCGCGGCGGCAACGAGGACGAGGATCGCCGCTTCGCCGAGCGGCTGATCAACGACCCCAAGGAGCGGGCCGAGCACGTGATGCTGGTCGACCTCGGCCGCAACGACCTCGGCCGCGTCTGCGAGTACGGCAGCGTCGGGGTCGACGAGCTGATGGTGGTTGAGACCTACTCGCACGTCCTCCACATCGTCAGCCAGGTCTCCGGCAAGCTGAAAGAGGGGGTCAGCGCGATGGACGTGCTGCGCTCGGCGTTGCCGGCCGGCACTCTCTCGGGCGCGCCGAAGGTGCGGGCGATGCAGATCATCGACGAGCTGGAGACGATCAAGCGATGCTCCTACGGGGGGGCGATCGGCTACCTCTCCTGGGACGGCGACCTCGACACCGCGATCCACATCCGCCCCGTCGTCTGCAACGACGGACAGCTGCACGTGCAGGCGGGCGGCGGCACCGTCGCCGACGCGAAGCCGGCCTACGAGTACAACGAGTCGGTCAACAAGGCGAAGGCGGTCTTCCGGGCCGTCGAGGTCGCCTGCGAACAACCCGATTGGGCGTGAAGATGCGCGTCCTCGTGATCGACAACTACGACTCCTTCACCTACAACCTCGTCCAGTACCTGGGCGAGCTCGGGGCCGAGGTCGAAGTCGTGCGCAACGACAAGGCGACC
>JAWVFA010000014.1:0-3473 GCA_033856415.1 Solirubrobacterales bacterium
TGGTCCTACACCGAGCTCGGCTGGGGCGGCTACTGGGCCTGGGACCCGGTCGAGAACGCGGCGCTGATGCCGTGGCTGCTCGGCACCGCCTTCCTGCACTCGATCATGGTCCAGGAGAAGCGCGGGATGCTGAAAGTCTGGAACGCGACCCTGATCGTCGGCACCTTCTCGATGGCGCTGCTCGGCACCTTCCTCGTCCGCTCCGGCGTCCTGCAGTCGATCCACGCCTTCGGCGACAACACCGTCGGGCCCTACATTCTCGGCCTGATCGGAGTAGTCCTGATCGGCTCAACGGCGCTGATCGTCAGCCGCCTCGACGACCTCCGCTCGCCGAAGCGGATCGACTCGCTGGCCTCGCGCGAGTCGGTCTTCCTCGTCAACAACCTGCTCCTGGTGGGGATGACCGCGGTGATCTTCTGGGGCACCTTCTTCCCGCTGATCTCCGAACTGTTAACCGGCGAGAAGGCCTCGCTGGCCGCGCCCTGGTTCGACCGCTACACGACCCCGCTCGCGATCGGGCTGGTCGTCTTCACCGGGATCGGGCCGCTGCTCGCCTGGCGCCGGGTCAGCTGGGAGTCGGCGAAACGGGTCTTCCGCCTGCCCCTCGCGGTCGCCGCCGTGGTCACGCTCGGGCTGGCGGTCTTCACCGACGCCGCCGAGAACCTCTGGGCGCTGACGCTCTTCGCCTTCGCCGCCTTTGCCCTCACCGGCCTGGCGCAGGAGTTCTGGACCGGGACCGCCGCCCGCAAGCAGCTCAGCGGCGAGCCGGGCGGCCAGGCGCTGGTCGCGCTGGTCAGCCGCAACCGCCGCCGCTACGGCGGCTACATCGTCCACGTCGGCATCGTCGTCCTGCTGGTCGGCGTTGCCGCTTCTTCCAGCTTCCAGACCAACCGCGACGTCGAGCTGCGGCCGGGGCAGAGCACCACCGTCGACGGCCGCACGATCACCTACGTGAAGCCGACGGTCTCGGTCGACGAAGAGAAGCTCGGCTTCGGCGCGCTGCTCCGGCTCGAAGAAGACGGCAAGCTCGTCGACACCCTGCGCCCGAGCCGCCAGTTCTTCCGTCCCACCGGCCAGGAAACGGGTCTGATCAGCACCTATTTCGCCGGCGAGGCAACCAGCGAGGTTGGCCTGCGGACCGGGCTGGGGCACGACCTCTGGATCGCCGAGCAGCCGAATGTCGCTGCGGTCCAGCGCGGTGCCCGGCTGGCCGACAAAGGCTTCAGCGCCTGCGTGCAGGGAGCGCCCGGGACGCCGCCGCAGTGCAAAGCGCTGGGGGCGCTGATGCGCGCCGCCGCCGCCAACCCGATCCTGCGCCCCCAGGCCTTCGAACAGATCGCGAAGCTGCAGGGCCTGGCCGCCGAAAACGTGGCGAAGACCTTCCTCACCTCCAAAGCTCCCTCGACCTTCAAGGTGATCGTCAACCCGCTTGTCACCTGGATGTGGATTGGCGGCATCATCGCCCTTGCCGGGGCGCTGATCGCGCTCTGGCCCTCGCGCGGTCGCCGTCGCGGTGCCCTCGTCCGCACCGAAGCCGACGCCCGCAAGGAAGCGAAGTACCGCGAGATCCGCGACGCCGAGCTCGACCACGCCGCCGGCAAGCTCTCCGACGAGGACTTCGCCGTCCTCGACGCCGAGCTGCGCCGCGAGGCGCTCGAGATCCTCGACGGGGCCGAGAACGGTTCGGGCAACGGCCATGTCAACGGCGCTCACCCCCGCGAGCCGGAAAAACTCGATCGGGCCTAGATCGCCTAGACTTTCTCCCCCGTGTTCACGTTCTTCAGCATCATCCAGGTGATCATCGCCATCGTCTTGATCTTCCTCGTGCTCCTGCACTCGGGCAAAGACGCGGGCCTCTCCGGCGCCTTCGGCATCGGCGGCGCCGGCGGCAGCGGCATCGGCGGCGGCTCGATGGTCGAGCAGAATCTGGATCGCGCGACGGTGTTCTTCTCCGTTCTCTTTGTTCTGAACACGTTCCTGCTGCTGAAGATCTAGCTGTAGACAAAACCATTCGGAAGTGGCTAGGGGGTGATGCAGATGGACTCTCTACTCATAACTCTGGTCCTCCTCTGGTTCATCCAGAGCGACCGGTAAGCCACCGAAGGTACCGGCCCCGCTTCGCGCGGGGCCGGGAAAACTTGAGAAAGCAAAAGGCCCGGCGCGCTGGCCGGGCCTTTGCCGCAGATGGATCTTCACCCATCACACTGGTCCGAAGCCAGTGTACCCCGGGCCACAAGAGGTGACAAACGGCTCTCCGACAAAGGGATAATCTTTGTAGCTATTCTTGACAAATTATCACCCTCTGTCAAACTAGCCGACTAATCGTGGGCACTTGACAAGGAGGGGACATGGAGGCACACGCGGAGCACGGGCATCATCACCACCATCACGAGCACGTGGACGTCAATCCGGCGGCCTGGACCGATGGCAAGCGCTACGCATGGCTGCTGGGGATCATCGTTCCGCTCTCGCCGTTCCTCGCCTTCTTCTGGGTCACCGTCACCGGCTTCGGCGGGATGTGGTACCTCGGCCCCCTTCTCGTCTTCGGCCTCTTCCCGCTGCTCGACATGGCGATCGGCCTCGATCCGACCAACCCGCCCGACAGCGTCCTCAAGTTCCTCGAGCAGGACCGCTACTACCGCTGGTGCACCTACGTCTTCATCCCGATCCAGTACGCCGGCCTCGTCTTCGCCTGCTGGATGTGGTCGAGTGGGGACCTCTCGCTGGCCGAAAACATCGGCCTGGCGCTGACGATGGCGGTGGTCGGGGGGATCGCGATCAACACCGCCCACGAGCTCGGCCACAAGCGGGCCAGCTCCGAGAAGTGGCTGAGCCGCGTCGCCCTCGCCCAGACCGGGTACGGCCACTTCTTCATCGAGCACAACCGCGGCCACCACGTCAAAGTCGCCACCCCCGAGGACCCCGCCAGCTCGCGGCTGGGAGAGGGATTCTGGGCCTTTCTGCCGCGCACCGTCGTCGGCAGCCTGCGCTCCGCCTGGGGGATCGAGGCCACGCGCCTCGACCGGCTCGGCAAGTCGCACTGGGGGATCCACAACGACATCCTCAGCGCCTGGGCGATGACGGTCGTCCTCTTCGCCGGCCTGACGCTCGCCTTCGGCCCGGTCGTCCTGCCCTACCTGCTGGTCCAGGCGGTGATCGGGTTCTCGCTGCTGGAGGTCGTCAACTACCTCGAGCACTACGGCCTGCTGCGCGGCATGCGCGAGGACGGCCGCTACGTGCGCACCGAGCCCGAGCACAGCTGGAACTCGAACAACGTCGCCTCCAACGTGCTGCTCTACCACCTGCAGCGCCATTCCGACCACCACGCCAACCCGCTGCGCCGCTACCAGGCGCTGCGCCACTTCGACGAGGCGCCGGAGCTGCCGTCGGGCTACGCGACGATGATCCTGATGGCCTACGTCACGCCCGTGTGGCGGCGCGTGATGGACCCGAAGGTGCGCGCGCACTACGGC
>JAWVFA010000015.1:0-59009 GCA_033856415.1 Solirubrobacterales bacterium
TGCAGCAGGCGCTCGAGGGCATCGAGAAACTGCGCAACAAAGTCGACACCCTGATCATCGTCCCGAACGAGAAGCTGCTGCAGGCGGTCGAGCGGCGCACCAGCGTCCTCGAGGCCTTCCGCCAGGCCGACGACATCCTTCGCCAGGGCGTCCAGGGCATCACCGACCTGATCACGATCCCCGGCCTGATCAACCTCGACTTCGCCGACGTGCGGACGATCATGCGCGACGCCGGCTCGGCCCTGATGGGCGTCGGCTCGGCCTCGGGCGAGGCCCGCGCCCTCGACGCCGCCAAGGCGGCGATCACCTCGCCGCTGATCGAGGAGTCGATCAAAGGCGCGACCGGGATGCTGCTGAACATCACCGGCCCCGAGGACCTCGGCCTTTTCGAGGTCAACGAGGCGGCCCAGCTTGTGCAGGCCGAGGCCGACGACAACGCCAACATCATTTTCGGCTCCGTCGTCGACCAGTCGATGAAAGACGAAGTGCGGGTGACGGTGATCGCCACCGGCTTCGAGGGCTTCGAGCTCCTCGCCCGTTCACCGCAGCGCGTCCGCCGTCGCTACGAGAGCCGCCCGCGGGTCTCGGCCGAGGACACGGAGATCCGCAAACTGCGCGTCTCCGAGGACGACATCGACGTGCCGGGCTTCCTCAAAGAGTAGGCGCGCCCCGTTCAATAGATTGGGCTGCGTGAGCGACGCGGCCACCACCACGCGGCGACCCCCTCTCTACGACCGCCACGTCGAGCTGGGCGCCAAGCTGGTGCCCTTCGCCGGCTGGGAGATGCCGGTCACCTACGAGGGAATCCGCGAGGAGCACTCGGCGGTGCGGCGGCACGTCGGCATGTTCGACGTCTCCCACATGGGCGAGGTCGAGGTCGAGGGGCATGGCGCGCTGGCGTTCCTGCAGCGGGTCTTCTCCAACGACGTCGCCAAAATCGCGGTAGGCGGCGCCCAGTATTCCTGCCTCTGCCAGGAGGACGGCGGCGTCCTCGACGACCTCTTCGTCTACCGGCTCGGCGGCGACCGCTACCTGATCGTCACCAACGCCGCCAACCACGAGACCGACCTCGCCTGGCTCGGCCGCCAGAGCCGCGAGTTCGACGTCATCGTCCGCGACGTCGCCGACCGCTACGCGATGCTCGCCGTACAAGGCCCCCACGCCCGCGCCGTTCTCGGCTCGGCGCTGGGGATCGAGCTGCCGCCGCGCTTCCGCGTCTCCCACGCCCGGGTCGGCCGCCGCCCGGCGCTGGTCTGCGGCACCGGCTACACCGGCGAGGACGGGGTCGAGCTGCTGATCGACCCCGAGGTCGCCGCGCCGATTTGGACCGAGCTGCTCGACGCCGGCGTCGTCCCTTGTGGGCTCGGCGCCCGCAACACCCTGCGTCTGGAGGTCTGTTACCCGCTGCACGGCAACGAGCTGACGCCGGAGCGCAACCCGATCGAAGCCGGCCTCGGCTGGTGCTGCAAAGAGGAGACCGGCTTCGTCGGCTCCGAGGCGATCGCCCGCGCCCGCGCCGAGGGCACCGCCGAGAAGCTCGTCGTCTTCGAGATCGAGGACAAGGGGATCCCGCGGGAAGGCAACCCGGTCCTGCACGAGGGCGCCGAGGTGGGCGTCGTCACCAGCGGCACCTTCTCGCCCTCGCTCGAGGTCGGCGCCGGGATGGCCTATGTGAACTCGGAGCTTGCGGAGGTCGGGACCGAGATCGAGATCGACGTGCGCGGCAAACGCCGCCCCGCCCGGATAGCTTCCAAGCCTCTCTACGCGAAAAGGAGTTAAAACGTTGGCCGACGCCACCTACCCCGACGACCTTCGCTACCACGAGGAACACGACTGGGCCCGGATCGAGGGCGATCAGGCCACCCTCGGGATCACCTGGTACGCCCAGGACTCGCTCGGCGAGGTCGTCTTCTTCGACCCCCCCGAGGTCGGCGCGACGATCCAGAAAGACTCTTCCTACGCGGAGGTCGAGTCGGTCAAGGCGGTCTCCGATGTGATCGCGCCGCTTTCCGGCGAGATCGTCGAGGTCAACGACGCCCTGCAGGACAATCCCGAGAAGGTCAATGAGGATCCCTACGGGGAGGGCTGGCTGGTCAAGGTCCGGCTCACCTCGCCTGAGGAGGCGGAGACCCTGCTCGGGGTTCAGGAATACCGCAAGATGCTGGACCGCTAGGCCGCAAGCCCGCCCTCCTCGTTCCCTAGCCTTTGCTGCCGTGACTCGCTACACCTCCGCCACCCCCGACGACCGGCGGGAGATGCTCGACGCGATCGGCGTCTCCTCGGTCGACGAGCTCTTCGAGCAGGTCCCCGAGCCGTTGCGCCTGGGCCGGCCGCTGGCGCTGCCCGACGGGCTTGGCGAGGCCGAGGTCTACGAGAAGCTGACTGCGCTGGCCGAGCGGAACGCCGACGCCGAAGAACAGGTCTGCTTCGTCGGGGCGGGCATGTACGACCACTACGTGCCGGCGATCGTCGACGCGATCACCTCGCGCAGCGAGTTCCTGACGCCGTACACGCCCTACCAGCCGGAGATCTCCCAGGGCGGGCTGCAGGTGATGTTCGAGTTCCAGACGGCGATGTCGGAGCTGACCGGGCTGCCGGTCTCCAACGCCGGCCTCTACGAGGGACCCACTTCGGTCGCCTCGGCTGGGTACCTGGCGATGGGCGCGACCAAACGGCGCAAGTTCGTCGTCTCCCGCGGCGTTCACCCGCACAGCCGCGAGACGCTTGCGACCTACGCCGTCGGCTACGGCGCCGAGATCGCCGAGGCCGGGCTCGAGGGCGGGCTAACGGATGCTGCGGCGCTGGCCGCTGCAGTCGACGATGAGACCGCCGCGGTCTTCCTGCAGAGTCCGAACTTCCTCGGCGCGGTTGAGGACGTCGAGGCGCTCGGCGCGGCGGCCAAGGAGCACGGGGCGCTGCTGGTCGTCGCCTGCGACCCGATCATGCTGAGCGTGTTGAAGCCGCCGGGCGAGTGCGGGGCCGACATCGCTCTCGGTGAGGGGCAGCCGTTAGGCAACCGCCTGGACTTCGGCGGCCCGTCGTTCGGGTTCTTCTGCGCGACCGAGGCGCAGATCCGCCGCATGCCGGGACGGATCGCCGGCGAAACCGAGGATGTCGACGGTCGCCGCGGCTTCGTCCTCGCGCTGCAGACCCGCGAGCAGCACATCCGTCGCGAGAAAGCGACCAACAACATCTGCACCGCCCAGGCGCTGAACGCGCTGGGGGCGATGGTCCACCTCGCCTGGCTCGGTCGCCATGGCTTCCGCGAGCTGGGCGAGCTGCTGCTCCAGCGGACCGCCTACGCGCGCGAGCGCCTCGCCGCCGTGGACGGAGTCGAGCTGCTCCACGAGGCGCCGGTCGCGCGCGAGTTCGCGGTGAAGCTGGAGGCGCCGGTCGCGAAGGTCCTCGACCGCGTCGCCGAGCGCGGCATCGCCGCCGGTTACCCGCTCGGCCACGAGTACCCCGAGTTCGAGGACGGGCTCCTCGTCGCGATCACCGAGCGGCGGACCAAGGCGCAGATCGACGAGCTGGCCGAGGCGCTCGGCGCCGCCGTCGCCGCCGAGCGAGGCGCTTTTCGAAACCACGAGGACGCTAAGGCGCCTCTCGCGGAGGGAGCGGCCTGATGGCGCTCACCGAAACGCCGATGCAGGCGGAACGGGCGAAGACGATCTACGAGAAGTCGAAGTCCGGGCGGCGCGCCGCG
Source organism: Solirubrobacterales bacterium (assembly GCA_033856415.1). GTDB lineage: Bacteria > Actinomycetota > Thermoleophilia > Solirubrobacterales > 70-9 > VAYN01. Next base: position 3,704 of record JAWVFA010000015.1, read on the forward strand.
TCGCTGCCGGCCGCCGAAGTCGCCGAGAAGCCGGTTGCCGAGCTGATCCCCGAGAACCTGCTGCGCTCGGAGCCCCCGCGCCTCCCCGAGATCGCCGAGCCGGAGATCGTTCGTCACTACAACCGCCTCTCGCGCCGCAACTTCGACCTCGACAGCGGCTTCTACCCGCTCGGCTCCTGCACGATGAAGCACAACCCAAGGCTCAACGAGCGGGTCGCGGCGCTCCCCGGCCACGCCCGCCTGCATCCCGCGCAGGACCCCCGCCGCGCCCAAGGCGCGCTGGAGCTGATGTGGCTGCTGCAGGAGAGCCTCAGCGAGATCTGCGGCCTGCCGCACGTCAGCCTGCAGCCCAGCGCCGGCTCCCACGGCGAGCTCGCCGGCCTGCTCCTGACCCGCGCCTACCACGCCGACCGCGGCGAAGAGCGGACCAAGGTGCTGGCCCCGGACACCTCGCACGGGACCAACCCGGCCTCGGTGACGATGGCCGGCTACGAGGTGGTCAAGGTCGCGACCGACGAAGTGGGCGGGGTCGAGATGGACGACCTGCGGGCGAAGCTGGGCGAGCACGCCGGCGAGGTCGCCTGCCTGATGCTGACCAACCCCAACACGCTCGGCGTCTTCGACGAAAACATCGCCGAGATCGCCGCCCTGATTCACGAGGAGGGGGGGACGCTCTACTACGACGGGGCCAACCTGAACGCGGTGATGGGCCACTCGCGCCCCGGCGACATGGGCTTCGACATCGTCCACGTCAACCTCCACAAGTCCTTCAGCCAGCCGCACGGCGGCGGCGGCCCCGGCGCCGGCCCGATTGCCGTTTCCGATCGGATCGAGCCCTTCCTGCCGCGGCCGCAGGTCGTCCGCCGCGAGGGCTCCAACGGCCACGGACCGAGCTTCGACCTCGAGTTCGACCGACCGAAGTCGATCGGCCGGCTGCGCGGCTTCCAAGGCAACTTCGGCGTCTTCGTCCGCTCCTACGCGTACATCCTCAGCCTCGGCGGCGACGGCCTCAGCGAGGCCTCGGAGACCGCCGTCCTAAACGCCAACTACCTGAAGGCGCGCCTCGCCGAGGGCCGCGCCGGCGAGCGGCTGCCGATCGCCTTCGACCGCCACTGCATGCACGAGTTCGTCCTCTCCGGCAAGCCAATGAAACGCGACCTCGGCCTGGCGACCCTCGACCTCGCCAAGCGCCTGCTCGACTTCGGCTTCCACCCGCCGACCGTCTACTTCCCGCTCCTGGTCGACGAGGCATTGATGGTCGAGCCGACCGAGACCGAGACCAAGGAGAGCCTCGACGCCTTCGCCGAGGCGATCGAGAAGATCCTCGCCGAGGCCGAGAGCAACCCCGACCTCGCCAAGAACGCTCCCTACACGACCCCGGTCCGCCGCCTCGACGAGGTCAAGGCGACGAGGCAGCCGGTCGTGCGCCAGCGTTTCTAGAGCTTCGGCAGCTTCTGCTCCAGCTCCAGCACCGGCGCGAAGAGGTCGCCGTGCTCCTCGATCCGCTCGATCACGTCGCCGGCTTCAAAGACGAAGTCCGACCCGTCGCCTGACTCGGCCACGGCTTCGACCTCCTCCCAGGTCACCGGGGTCGAGACCGTCGGGCGCTCGCGGGCTCGCAGCGAGTAGACGGCGATCGTCGTTTTGCGTTCGTTGTTCTGGTACCAGTCGATCAGAACCTTGCCGCTGCGGTCGGTCTTTTTGCCCATTTTCGCCAGCACCTCGTCGGGGGTCTGCTTGGCGATCAGTTGCGCCAGGGCCTGGGCGAAGGGGCGGGTCTCCTCGTAGTAGGTCTTGGTATTGAGCGGCACGTAGAGCTGCATCCCCTTCGAGCCCGAGGTCTTGACGAAGCACTCGAGCTCGAGCTGGGTCAGCACCTCGCGCAGGCGCAGCGCCACTCGCGAGCAGTCGACGACGTCGGCCGGTGGCCCCGGATCGAGGTCGAAGGCGAGGACCGTCGGCCGTTTCGGCGCCCGGCCGAGCGAGAGCGAGGGGTGCAGCTCGATCGCCGCCAGCTGCGCCATCCAGATCAGCGTCGGCCGGCTGTCGCAGACGCAGAAGTCGATTTTCCCCGCGTTCGGCCCGGCCTGGACCCGGGTCGTCTTTACCCATTTCGGCCGGTGTTTGGGGCAGCGCTTCTCGAAGAAGGCCGCGTCGAGGTCGTCTACTCCTTCCGGGAAGCGTCGCAGGGTCACCGCCCGGCCGCGCAGGTGGGGGACGATCGCCGGGGCCACCCTGGCGTAGTAGTCGACCATCTCGCCCTTGGTGAACTCAGCCTTTGGGTAGAGCACCTTGTCGAGGTTGGTGAGCCGCAGCTCTTTGCCGTCGACCTCGATCTGCCGCGTCTCGCCCACGGCCCGCGCCTATTTCGAGGCTTTGGCTTTGGAGCGGGAAGAGCCTTTAGCTTTCGCTTTGCCCTTCTTGGCGGCTTTCGCTTTGGCTTTCGCCGGTTTTTTGCCACCTTTCTCTTTGACCGCGGCGATGCTCTCCTCGAGCGCCGCCATCAGGTCGGGAGCTTTGGTCGCCTTCGGCGCCTCGGCTTCCGGCGCGACGATCTCCTTGCCTTCGGCTTTCTGTTCGATCAGGGCCAAGAGCTGTTCGCGGTACTCGTCCTTGTAGCCGCTCGGGTCGAACTTGGTGCTGAGCGAGTCGATCAGCTGCTCGGCCATCTCCTGCTCGCGCTTGGCGACTTTCGGCTTCCTGTCGGGCAGCGCATCGTCGAGGTCGGCGGGCGGCACCACCTCGTCGTGGAAGCGCATCGTCGTCAGGGTCAGGACGCCGTCGTTGGCGCGGATCGCCGAGAGGTGCTCTTTGTTGCGGAAGACGAAGCGGGCGATCGCCGCCTTGCCCGAGTGTTCCATCGCCGCGGCGAGCAGCGAGTAGGCCTTCTCGGCCCCATCGGCGGGGCCGAGATAGTAGGGGCTGTCGAAGTACATCGGGTCGATTTCCTCGATGTCGACGAAGTCCTGGACGTCGATCGCGCGGGTCTTCTCCGGCGCCAGCGCCGCCATCTCGTCCTTGCTCAGCGGCACGTACTGGCCGGGCGAGAGCTCATAGGCCTTGATGATGTTCTCGTAGGGGACCTCCTCGTCGGTCCCCTCGGCGACGCGGCGGTGTTTGATTCGGGCGCTATCGGCCTCGCGGATCTCCCGCAGGGCGATACTGCGGCGCGCGACCGCGCTGTAGAGCTTCACGGGCACGTTCAGTAGCCCGAAGCTGATCGTTCCGCTCCACATTGCTCTAGCCATTCGCCAAGGTCTCCTACCCGGATTCTTCCAGGCAAACGCCCGCCTTCAACAGAGACGACCACAGCGGCAGTCATCTTGCGCTGGGATCATGCCCCGGTGCTATTCGACCTGCGAGACGTGGGCCTCGATCGCGCCGGCCGCGCCGTGCTCGACCGACTTGACGTTCGCATCGCCGAGGGCGCGACGGCGATCGTCGGCCCGTCCGGCGCCGGCAAGTCGACGCTGTTGCGGCTGCTGAACCGGCTCGCCGACCCCGATCGCGGCGAGATCTCCTACCGCGGCCGCCCGATAACCGCGTATGAGCCGCTGGCGCTGCGGCGCGAGGTGGCGCTGGTGCCGCAGTTGCCGGCCCTGCTCGAGGGGACGGTCGAGTCGAACCTGCGCTACGCCGCCGATCTGGCGAGCGAGGAGCTCGACCTGGACGAGACGCTGCGGCGCGCCGGCCTCGATCTCTCCTTCGCGGAGCGCGACGTCGCCAAGCTCTCGGTCGGCGAGCAGCAGCGGGCGATGCTGGCCCGGGCGCTGGCGCAACGCCCCTCGGTTCTCCTGCTCGACGAGCCGACCTCGGCCCTGGACCACGCCGCCCGCGACGCGGTCGAGGCGACGCTGGCGAGGCTCCGCACTGAGTCGAACCTCTCGCTTGTCCTCGTCAGCCACGATCCCGAGCAGGCGCGCCGCCTCAGCGACGAGGTCCTGGAGATGCCGGCGTGAGCACCTCGATCCACGTCGAGCTCTGGCAGGTCGCCGCCTCGCTGGTCCTGGTCGCGCTGGCCGCGGCGATCTCCCGCTGGCAGCGCGCCGACCTCGAGCGCGACATCGTCGTCGCCACCGCCCGCTCGATCGTCCAGCTGACCCTGGTTGGCTACGCGATCAAGCTGATCTTCGACGTCGACTCGATCTGGCTGGTGATGTTGCTGCTGGCGGTGATGGTCTTCTTCGGCGCGATCACCGCCCGCCATCGCGCCGACAAGGTGCCGGGATCCTTCGGGCCGCTGCTGATCGCCCTCGCCCTGGCGGGCGCCGGCACCCTCGGCCTCGTCGTCGCCCTGGGGATCTTCGAACCCACCCCGCGCTACCTGGTCCCGGTCGGCGGCATGGTGATCGGCAACGCGATGACGGCGAGCGCCGTCGCCCTCAACCGCCTCGGCGACGAGATGGCCGACGCCCGCGCCCGGATCGAGGCGACCCTGGCCCTCGGAGCCACGGCGCGCGAAGCCGCGGCGCCGACCGTTCGGCGCTCGCTGCGCTCGGGGATGATCGCCCTCGTCGACTCGACCAAGACCACCGGCCTGATCTTCTTCCCCGGCACGATGGTCGGCATGCTCCTCGCCGGCGCCAGTCCGACCGACGCCGTCCGCCTGCAGCTGATCCTCCTCTACACCTTGCTCGGCAGCGTCTCGATCTCCGCCCTGGTCGCCACCCTGCTCGCCTATCGCCACTTCTTCACCCCGGCGGCGCAGTTGCGCGAGCCGGAGACCCCCGGCTAGCGGCGGCAGCACCAGCCTTCGAGCTGGGGGAAGCTGGTGGGCCGGCCGCTCGGCGCGATGGCCTTGGAGATGTTGGCGATGGCTCGGCCCTTGCCGCGACCGAGCGGCAGGAAGAGCCACTGGTTCGCTCCCGGCCAGGCGATGAAGAGGCGCTTGCCGTCCGGCGACCATTCGACCTGCCACAGACTGCCGGGGACGCTGAGCAGAGTCCGCGGGCCTTGTCCCGGCCGGAAGACGAGGACCTCGCTGTAGGTGCCGTGCTTGCGCCAGTAGGTGACTGAAACGGCGACGAGCGAGCGCTGCGGCGCGAGGGCGGCGTCGTTCACGGTCGCGCCCGGCGGCAGCGGCAGGCGGTGGGCCATCCCCAGCGCCGGCCGGGACGGATGCCCGGCCCGCCAGACCGGTCGCAGCCGCAGCGTTGCCGGCGAGGCTTCCAGGATCTTCCTGCCGCCGTCGGCCCAATCCATCCAGGTGATGCGGTGGAGGGCGGGCGCCGCGGCGAGGACGGCGGCGGTCTCGCTGTCGAGGATCCGCAGACGACCGGCCCCGGTTACATAGGCCAGAGCGTCCTCGCCGGTCGGAGACCAGGCGGGGGGGACGTAGGCGGGGGAGATTCTGGCGTCGGGCGGGGTTCCGGCGGCAGTCGAGCCAGCCAGCAGGCGGTCTTCGGTCCCGTCGCCGGCGATCACCCGCAGGTCGAAGCCCGAGCGGTAGACGATCCGTTCGCCAGAGGGCGACCACCTGGGGACGGCGACCCTCTGCGCGGCGGTGACCGACCAGCGAGGCGTCCCGTCGGGCTCCAGCGCACTGAGAGTCCGTTTCTTAACCGCGGCGACGAAGAGTCCGTGCGGGGACCACGTCGCTCCTTCGTAATCGCCGAGCAGCCGCCGCGAGCCGTCCGGCTGCACGACCACGGGTCCTTCTCCGGTCTGCACCAGGAGGCGCCCACCGCCGGGAACCCGCGCCAGCGTCGGTTCCGGGCGCGGTGCCGAGCCGGTGAAGGCGTCGTCGACCCAGCCGCGCACCGCGGCGCCCGCCGGCGAGAGCAGCAGCGCCGCCAGCAGGGTGGCGAGGGCGAGGCCGAGCGCCAGGCGGGGCAAAGAAGGCAAGTGGCTCTTGGGACCGGTGCGCTCTCCGCCCTGGCGCTCCGCGTATGCGGCGGAAACGATTCGCTGCCCGCGCTTTTCGGCCTCGGGGGGTTCCGAGACGGGCGCGTCCCACAGGGCACGGTTGAGGCTGTCGCCGCTCATCGTCGCCCCTCCACGGTCAGCTCCGCCTCCGCCGTCTCGCGCAGGCGATCGAGGCCGCGCCGCAGGCGCGAGTTGACGGTCCCCCGCGGTAGGTCGAGCATCCTGGCGATCTCGCCCGGCGTGTACTCGAGCAGGTGACGGAGTACAACTACGGCCCGCTGCTCGGCCGGCAGCTCTTTCAGCGCCGCGATCATCTCGCCCCCGATCTCCGTTGGCGGCGGCAGCGGCTCGAAGACCGAATCGGCGCCGTCGGCGCGGCGCCGCAGCGCCTCGCGCCGCGCCCAGTCGAGGGCGCGGTTGACGACGATCCGGTGCAGCCAGGGCGCGAACGGCCGCCGGCGGTCGAAGCGGTCGAGCGCGTCGACGGCGGCGAGAAAGGCGTCCTGGGCGATGTCCTCGGCCGCCGCTGCGTCGTGGACGACGAGGTAGGCGGCCCGGTAGGCCCCGCGCCAGTGGAGGGAGTAAAGCTGCGCCATCGCCGCGCCGGACCCGTCCTGGGCCTCGCGCACGAGCCGCCGCACATCTGCATCGCCTTTAACTCGCAAGCCCGACCCCCTTCGGCCATCTCAATCTTCTCTCACCCAGCGGCCCATCCGCACCAGCGCCTTGCTCAGCCGTCCGCGCATTCGGGGTTCGATCCGCCCCTGCGGCAGCTCGACGACGAAGGCGGCGCCGGGGAAGGCGTGGTTCTGCCAGTTCGGCCCGGTCCCCGCCGGCCAGCGCATCGGCCGGAACGGCATCTGCGCCAGGGTCGCGAAGTGGCGCGCTCCTGGCGCGCTCTGTCCCCAGGCACGGACGAAGGGAAGCTTGCCCCGGTACTGGTGGAACCAGATCGTCGCCGCCGGTTCTAGGGCGCGGACGATCCGGGCGGCAAGTCGCGTTTCCGGCTCCGAGAACTGGCGCGGGCCGGAGTACTGGGGGTCGCCGGGTTGCCCGATCGGCCGCCACTCCGAGGGGAAGTTGCGGTTGAGGTCGACGCCGCGACCGTTCAGCCGCGACCCGGCGGCGGTGCCATCCGGGTTGAGGTTGGGGACGAGGAAGATGTCGGCGCTGGGGTCGGGGCAGCCGCCCGTCAGCGGCTCGACCGCGTTGGCGCCGCACTCGTCGCCGTGGATGCAACCGAAGACGAGCAGCTCGCCGCTCCACTTCGGGTCGCCGACCTGGTGCAGCGCGATCGGTCGTCCCTGCGCCGAATGGCCGACCACCTTGTTCCGCCCCAGCAGGTTGCCCGGGCCGCGCGGCGTCTGCGCGAAGGCGAGGAACTCGGTGGTGCCGGAATGACCGCCACCGGCGACAAGGACGAGGGCGGCGAGCAGCATCGCCATCAGAAGAGGGAAAAGAGTCGCTGGAAGAGTGCCGGCGGTGGCGTGCGCACCGCGAAGGTCTGCGCGTCGATCTTGAGCAGCGGCGAGTCGCCGGCGTCCTTGCGATCGCGGCTGTAGACGACGATCGCGCGTCCTCCGGCGCCGAGCCTCAATCTCAGCTGAAAGGGTTCGCGCAGGTGCTCGAGCTGGGGAAGGTCGACGCAGACCGCGCGGCCCCTGACCGTGTCCAGCGCGTGGAGGAAGGTCTCCTTCGAGCCCGCGTAGAGCGTGTAAGCCCAGCGACCGTCGGGGCTGCTGAGGCGGGTGACGGGCGAGCCCTGCATCCGCTCGTCCGGCTCCTCCGGATCGACGATCGGCTGCGGCAGCAGCCGGCCGCTGGCGGTGTCGAGCTCCCGCACCTCGTAGCGGCTGAGCTGGCGCCTGTCGAAAACGTTGTGGATCAGGTAGATCCGCGAGCCGTCGGGCGAGATCGCGTCGAAGGAGTAGGCGCCGGGGAGCCTGAGGCGGGCGACCGCGTGGCGCGGGCTGTCCGCGTCCCGGTTGGGGTGGCTGAGGAAGAGCCTGGTGTCGAGGATCGCGAAGCGGGTCCGCTTGGGTGGGTATCGCCGGGGCAGAGTCGAGAGGACGAGCATGCCGTTGGCGGAGATCCCGCCCGGGCTGCCGTCGGAGGCGACTGCCGGCAGGTAGTAGCTGCCGTGCAGGTACCACCAGCGGTCGACCGTCGAGTCCCGCAGGTCGATCCGCTCGATCAATGAGAGCGGATGGCGCGTGTGAGGAGTGAGGGCGACGTAGCGGTAGGGAGGGTCCACGAAGCTGGGCGTCCCGCCGAGGACGCCGAACCCGTCAGCGCTCGCCTTCGCAGGCGCAAGCGGCAGTGCCAAAACCATCAGGACGAGCAGAACCTTTCGCATGACCTGTATACGGACGAGCGGTCCCAAGAGGTCCCGAAGGCGACCGCGGCCACCGCCTAGACTCGCCAGCGTGTCCCGCTCGCAGCGACTGACGCTGATCGCGACGATCCTCGGCTCGACCGTCGTCTTTCTCGACAGCACCGTCGTCAACGTCGCCCTGCCGGCGATCAGCGACGGGCTCGAAGTCGGCCTCGCCGGCCAGCAGTGGGTGGTCGAGGCCTACACCTTGGCGCTGGTCTCGCTGCTGCTCGTCGGCGGCAGCCTTGGCGACCAGTTCGGGCGGCGGCGGATCTTCGTCATCGGCCTGATCGCCTTCGGCGTCACCTCGGTCCTCTGCGCGATCTCGCCGACGGACGAGTTCCTGATCGTCGCGCGCGCCCTGCAGGGGGTCGCCGGGGCGCTGCTGGTGCCCGGCTCGCTGGCGATCGTCGCCTCGACCTTCGAGGGCGAAGCGCGCGGCAAGGCGGTCGGGATGTGGACGGCCTGGACCGGGATCGCGACCGTGATCGGCCCGGCCGGCGGCGGCGCCCTGATCGGGATCTCCTCCTGGCGGGCGATCTTCTGGGTCAACATCCCGCTGATCGCGGCGACCGTGATGCTCACGCTCCACTCGGTGGAGGAGAGCCGCGACGAGGACGCCTTCCTCGGCATCGACTGGGCGGGGATTGCGCTCTCGGGCGTAGGCCTCGGCGGCCCGACCTTCGCCCTGATCGAACAGCCCTCCCGGGGCTGGTCCGACCCGATGGTCTGGGCACCGATGGTCGTCGGAGTCCTCTGCTTCGCCCTCTTCATCCTCCGCGAGGCGACCGCCCGTCACCCGATGCTGCCGCTCGGCCTGTTCAAGATCCGCAACTTCTGGGTCACCAACCTGACCACGCTCTCGACCTACGCGGGCCTGATCGGTGGCCTCTTCTTCGTCGGTCTCTACTTGCAGCAGGTGGCCGGTTACTCGCCCTTGGAGGCAGGGCTGGCGACGACCCCGATCTCGATCCTGATGTTCTTCCTCTCGCCCCGCTTCGGCCGCATCACCTCGGGGACGGGGCCGCGGGTGCCGATGACCGCCGGCCCGATCATCGGCGGCATCGGGCTCCTGCTGATGCTGAGGATCGGTGCCGATGGGAATTACCTCCTCGACGTCCTCCCGGGTCTGCTCGTCTTCGGGGTCGGGCTTTCGGCGACGGTGGCGCCGCTGACCGCGACCGTGCTCGACTCGGTCGACGAACACCGCGTCGGGATCGCCTCCGGGGTCAACAACGGCGTCTCACGCGTGGCGGGCCTGCTGGCGATCGCCGTTCTCGGAGCCGTCATCTCCGCCAGCTTCGGCGCCAAGCTCGACGACAACCTCGGGGCGGCGCCGCTCTCGGGGGCGGCGGTCTCGGCGGTCGCGGAAGCGAAGGAAAAGCCGCTCTCGGTTCCGTCGGCCGACGGCGTGCCCGCCGCCGAAGGCGACCGGGTGGTGCAGGCCGCCGAGGACGCGTCCACCTCCTCGTTCCGCCTCGGGATTGGGATCGCCGGGATCCTGATGATTCTCGGCGGGATCGTCGCCGGCCTCGGCGTCCAGAACCCGCGACGGCGCACGGAAGCCATCCCCAGCCGCGGCTCCGCCCAAGCCGGCGAGTGCGGCCACAGCTCCGAATGCGACCGCTCGAGGCCAGAGCCCTCTGCGGAACCCGAGCCGTCTGCGGAGCCCGCCTGAGCCGGGCGAGGGGTACCCACCCCCGGCACCCCAATTAGTCTCCCCGCGATGAACAAGCCGATCATCTTCTCCGGCATCCAGCCGACCGGCCGCAAGCACCTCGGCAACTTCATCGGCGCGATTCGCCAGTACGTCGAGGGCCAGGACCGGGGCGACCCGGCGATCTTCTGCATCGTCGACCTGCATGCGATCTCGGTTCCCTACGACCCAGCCGAGCTGCGCGAGCGCGTCTACGACACCGCCACGATCCTCCTCGCCGCCGGCCTCGACCCGGAGCGCTGCATCCTCTTCCGCCAGTCCGACGTACGCGAGCACACCGAGCTGACCTGGATGCTCTCCGCGGTCACCTCCCACGGCGACCTCAACCGGATGACGCAGTTCAAGGAAAAGGTCGGCAAGGACCGGGAACTGGCCTCCGCCGCGCTCTTCTACTACCCGGTGCTGATGGCCGCCGACGTCCTCGCCTACCGGGCGACCGAGGTGCCCGTCGGCGACGACCAGCGCCAGCACGTGGAGCTGATGCGGGAGATCGCCCGCCGCTTCAACGCCCGTTTCGGGGAGGTCCTGGTGGTGCCGGAGATGCGGATCCCGGAGGTCGGCGCGAGGATCATGGACCTGCAGGAGCCGGAGCGGAAGATGTCTACCACCGGCGGCACCCCGCAGGGGACGGTCCTCGTCCTCGACGAGCCCGCCACGATCCGCAAGAAGTTCGGCTCCGCCGTCACCGACTCCGGCCGGGAGATCGTCCGCGCCCCCGACAAGGCCGGAATCGCCAACCTGATCGACATCTTCGCCGTCGCTCGCGGGATCGACCAGGCGCAGGTCGAGAGCGAGTTCGAGGGCGCCGGCTACGGTGACTTCAAGAAGGCGGTCGCTGAGGCGGTCGTCGAGCTTTTGACCCCCGTCCAGGAGCGCTACGCGGAGCTGCGCCCCGACGAGGCCGAGCTGGAGCGCGTGCTCGGGGTTGGCGCCGAGAAGGCGCGCGCCATCGCCGCCCCGGTCCTCGCCGACGTCCGCGAGCGAATGGGCTACGGCTCCGCCGGCTGAGAAGGGCTAGCGGCGCACCGCGACCAGCTCGTTCAGCTCGTCGCCGCCCTTGACCGTCTGCTCGCGAGCCGTGCCGATCCCGCGCACGTAGAGCTTGTGGTCGACGACTCCTGGCTCCAGCGGGGTCCACTCGCGGGTGAGGAGGGCGTGATCCGATCTTGCGGCCGGCGTCCGCACCGACGCGGAGAGGCTGAGCACCTTGAAGTGGTCCTCGGCTTCGCCGGCGTACATCTCCTGGATGGCGCTCTGTCCGCGGCGTGGGTGAGCCGGCATGAAGATCCCAGCTCGGGCGCCGTCGACGCCGGCCTGCCAGGAGCCCTCGCGGCTGACGACCGCGCCGCCGGGCCCGATCTCCGCCGTGGCCTCGCCCAGGTACCAGACGTTGCCCCGACGGTCCTGCGCGTACCAGTCGCGGGTTCGCTCGGCTATCGACCAGCGTCCGCCGCGTCGTGCGTAGAGCTTGTCGCCGACCACGGTGGCGCGGACGCCGAGGATCGTCTTGGTCTCGTTGAAGACGGCGACCTGCTCACGGGTCGGCGCGCCGTCCTTGTGGCCGCGGTAGACATAGGTGGTCCCCCGGTGCAGCGGGAACCAGGGGTTGTCGACCCGCGGCGCGAATTCGGAGGGGGCGGGGAGCGGCGGCGGCAGCGCAAAGGCCGCAATTACCAGGGCCACGGTCAATCCCATCTCCAACTACCTCCTAGGTGGAGGCTACTCTCCTCGCAATGGCGGTCGCCGATCTCGACCTCGATCTCGACCTCGACGTCTTCGCCGGGCCGTTCGACCTGCTGATGGCGGTCGTCCTGCGCGAGGAGGTCAGCCTCCTCGACCTGCAATTGGGTGAGGTTGTCGTCGCCTACGTCGAGCACCTCGAGCGCGAGGGCGAGCTGGAGCTGGAGGTGGCGACCGAGTTCCTCGTCCTGATCGCAGCCCTGCTGGAGCTGAAGTCGCGGCTGATGCTGCCGAGCTCGGAGGAAGAGTTCGACGACCTCAGTCCCGAGGAGGCGGTGGAGGAGCTGCTGGCGCGGATGCTGGAGTACCGCCGCTACAGCGACGCCTCCAAGGTCCTCGCCGATCGCTTCGAGAGCCAGCGGGGCTACCTGTACCGCTCGGCGCCGCTGCCTACCGAGCTGCGCCGCGTCGCCGTCGATGCCGCCACCGCCGTCTATGACCCCGAACGGCTCGGCGCCGCCCTCGGCGACCTCCTCAGCGAGCCGCCCGAAGTCGACGTCAGCCATATCCGCCCGACCGTCTCGCTCGAGCGTCGCCTTCGCGCCCTCCGCGACGTCCTCCGCAGCCGCTCCAGTTTCGACTTCGACGAGGAGTTCGGCGGCGAGGACCGGCTCACCCAGGCGGTCACCGTCTTCGGTCTGCTCGAGCTCTACCGCAAGGGCGAGATCACCTGGGAGCAGGACCGCGCCTTCGGTCCGATCCGGGTCAAGAAGGCGACCCCCGACGCGATCCACAAGGGCGCATGAGCGACCTCTCCCGCACCGTCGAAGCGCTGCTCTTCCTCTCGCCGCAGGCGGTCTCCGTCGCCGACCTGGCGATGGCGACCGAGGCGACCGAGGGCCAGGTGGCGGAGGCGGTCGAGCTGCTGCGCGAGGACCTTGCCGAGGGCAAGCGCGGGATGGTGCTGCGCGAGGTCGGCGGGGGCTTTTCCCTGGCCAGCGACCCCGGCAGCGAGGAAGCCGCCCGGCGGCTGCTCTCCAAGCCGCGGACCCCGCCGCTGACCCAGGCCCAGGCCGAGACCCTGGCGATCGTCGCCTACCTGCAGCCGGTGACGCGGCCCGAGGTCGCCCGCATCCGCGGCGTCACCTCTGAGTCGGCGGTGCAGAGCCTGGCCGAGCGCGGCCTGATCGAAGAGTCCGGCCGCTCCCAGTTCGGCGCCGCGATCTTCAAGACCTCGGAGCTGTTCGAGCGCCTCTTCGGCCTCAGCGGCCTCGACCAGTTGCCGGATCCCTCCCGCTTCGACCCCAGCCCGGAGGACGAGCGCGACCTGCGCGAGCGCCTGCTGAAGGCCGGGGAACAACGCTCCGAACCGTGATGGGGGGGAGCCGGGGAGGCCCCATCCGGACAACTGATGGGGAGGGTCCGGCTGGGACCTCCCCGGCTCCCCTCTCGTGAGGCTGGCGAAGTTTCTCGCCCATGGTGGGGTGGCTTCCCGGCGGAAAGCGGAGGAGATCATTGGTAAGGGGGTGGTCACCGTGGGCGGAGAGGTGGTCACCGATCCGGCTCGCGACGTGGGGGAGGAGGACGACGTTCGGGTCAACGGGATGCTTGTGGCGGCCGAGGTCCGAGAGGTCTGGGCGGTGAACAAGCCGGCCGGGGTGGTCTCGACGGCGCGGGAGCCGGGCTCGCGCCCAGCGGTCGTCGAGCTCGTCGACACCCGGGCACGCCTCTATCCCGTCGGCCGCCTCGACGCCGACTCGACCGGCCTGCTGCTGCTGACCAACGACGGTGAGCTGGCGAACCGGCTGACCCATCCGCGCTACGAGGTGCCGAAGACTTACCGCGCCCGGCTCCGCAAGGCGATCGCCGAGCGCGGCCTCGAGCGCTTGCGCAACGGCGTCGAGCTCGAGGACGGCATGACCGGGCCGGCGGAGGTCCGGCGCCTGGGCAAGAACGAGATCGAGGTGACGCTGCGCGAAGGCCGCAACCGCCAGGTTCGGCGAATGCTGGAGGCGGTGGGGAACGAGGTGGCGGCGCTGCAACGAATCGCCTTCGGTCCTCTGCGCCTCGGCGATCTTCCCGAGGGCCAGGCGCGGCGGCTCTCGGACGGCGAAATCGCCGAACTGCGAGACGCCTCTCGATAGGGGCCGCCTCACCCTCCTACTTAGCTGGGTGGGAGGGTGAGGCGGCCCCTATCAATCCGCCCTGTTGGACGCCTGGGGACTCGGTGGGGGCTGGCTAGTCGATTGCGGGAACAGCCGTAAGGCGGACAGCGATCGCGTCGGCGACGGCGCTGGCTTCGCTCTCGGCTTGCTGGTGGGTGACGCGAAGGGTGTTGTAGCCGGCACGGAACAGTTCACGGTCGCGCCAGCGGTCGCGCTCGAATGCGACCTCGGTCCCGTGAAAGTCGCGGCTGTCGGCCTCGACCACCAACCGCTGCGCTGGCCAGAGGAAGTCGACCTCGATGCGGCCGTTCGGTATCTCGACTGGCGCGTTGAGGAGCGGGGTGGGGAGGTTGCGCGGGAGGAGCAGCGGCAGGACCTTGGCCTCCAGCGGGCTCTTCAGCTTGCCGTTCTTCGCGACGGGTGCGGCGCGGCGCCATTCGTCGACCAGCTTCCGTAGGGACTTGACCCCCCGCCGCCCCGGGTCCATCGAGGCCTCGATCGCCGGGATATCGAGCAGCTTCCGCTGCGCCGCCCGCTCAAAGCAACTGCGCAGCGTCCGGTCGCCCACGACGCCGGCGACGTCAACCAAAGTCCGCGCCGGGCTCGTGCAGGGGATGCCGTCGACGGTCCCGACCTCGTCCGGTCGAGGCGCCCGCACGCGGTGAAAGCGGATCCCATCGATCTGCCGCCCCTGTTCCTGGGGTGGGATCACGTCGACTACGGCCGGTCCCTTGCCGAGGAGCCCCAACAGGGCCGCGGCGCTTCGGTGCGAGACGACCGAATTTGCCCCACACGCGAGAGTGGCGGCCTTCAATCGCCCTCGCTCCCCGACTTTGAGCCGACCAACCGCGTAGACCCCCCGGAAGATGCGATGAAGGCGACCGATGCCGATCGCGTGGTCGATTGCGCCATCCCGTATTCCGAGCGCCCGCATCTGTCTGCGGGAAGCCACTCCATGTTGGGCGTCGGCGAGCTTCGCCAGGGGATAACCCGTCGCAGCGGTGGGACTTTTCCCTGTCATACCGCGATAAGTCCCACTGCTGTGGGGATTCGCCCCCGTCCTCTGGAAAGATGCGGGTGTGAGCCAGAACGGCGACATGCAGCCGGGGCGCTACGAGGGTCCGCAGCAGCGCCTCTACGCGGTTCGCGGCGCCGCTCAGGCCGAGGCGAATGAGCCTCAGGCGATCCTTGCCGCGACCGAGGAGCTGATGCGGGGGCTGATCGAGCGCAACCGGCTCGAGCCGGAGGCGATGGTCAGCTGCCTTTTCACGACCACCGAGGACCTCGACGCCGAGTTCCCGGCGGTTGCGGCGCGGGACCTGGGCCTGACAATGGTGCCGCTGATGTGCTGCCGCGAGATCCCGGTCCCCGGTTCGATGCCGCGGGTGATCCGGGTCCTGCTCCACTTCTACGCGCCGGCCGACCACGAGCCGGCGCACGTCTACGTCGGCGAGGCGCAGAAGCTGCGCACCGACCTCGAGGCCGCTCAGTAGGCCGGGTCGCCGCCGTCCGTCACAATCGGCCGCGATGACGATCACTTTCGCCGAGAAGCTCGCCCGCATGCCGGGCTACCAGGCCGGGGTCCCGACCGGGCAGGCGCCCGAGTCGATCGCCTCGGGAAACATCGCCCAGCTCGCCTCCAACGAGTCGCCGGCGCCGCCGCACCCGAAGGTGGTCGAGGCGGTTGCCGCGGCGGCCGGGTTGATGAATCGCTACCCCGACCCCGACGCGACGCTGCTGCGCCGCCGACTCGCCGAGCGCTACGAGACCGAGCCCGCCCGCGTCGCCGTCGGCAACGGCTCCTGTGAGATTCTCCTCGCCGCCGCCGAGGCGCTCTGCGAGCCGGGGGCCGAGATCGTCTATGCCTGGCCCGCCTTCTCGATGTACCCGTACCTGCCGGCGCTGACCGGGGCGCGGGAGATCCGCGTGCCGCTGGCCGAGGGTGAGGTCCACGACCTCGACGCGATGGCCGCCGAGGTGACCGCGGCGACCCAGCTACTGATCGTCTGCAACCCGAACAACCCGACCGGCACCCACGTCCCGGCGGCGGAGATCGCCGCCTTCTGCGAGCGGATCCCCGAGCACGTGACGGTCATCCTCGACGAGGCCTACGTCGAGTTCCAGACCCACGACGACCCCGACGCGACGCTCGACCTGCTGGCCGACTTCCCGAACCTGGTCGTCCTGCGCACCTTCAGCAAGTGCTACGGCCTCGCCGGGCTGCGGGTCGGCTATGCGATCGGCTCGCCGAAGTTTCGCGCCGCGGTCGACGCGGTGCGCCAGCCCTTCAGCGTCAACGCACTCGCCCAGGCAGCCGGGGCGGAGGCGATCCTCCACCAGGACGACGTCCTGCGCCGGGTCGAGAGCACGATCGCCGCCCGCCTCACGGTCGAGGAGGGACTTGCCACGCTCGGTCTCCAGACCGCTGACACCCACGCCAACTTCTCCTGGATCGACCTCGGCGACGCCGACGAGGCCGAGGTGGTCGCCGGCCTTGCCGAGCGTGAGATCGCGGTCCGGCCCGGCAAGGCGCTCGGCGGCCCCGGCCACATCCGGGTCAGCTACGGCACCGCCGAAGAGAACGAGCGCTTCCTGCGCGGCCTGTCGGAACTACTTGACTAAAAGTTCGCGCGTGGTACAACCTCTGGACCGTGAGGTTCGAGCACGCCAACACCGCGACCGGCTTCCCAGCCCACGCCGTCGCGCGCGGCTACCTCACCAATTGGTATTGGCGATTTAGCTAGGCGTCCGGCCCGGCGGCCTCAGCCGCCCGAAGAGTTCACACCTTCCGGTCGGGCGCCGTTCAAGGTTCGCGTCGCGTGCGCGCCGACCCAAACCGGCAGCGGGCGACCAGAAAGTACGATTTCTGCGGTTTGGAGAAAGGCGAAGGCAAAATGTTCATCGGCATGGAGGGGGCGAAACGAGATGGCGTCCGCGATCAGCGGATAGCGAAAGTTGTCGAGCTGGCGCCGCCGGAACGGCTGCTCGAGGAGCTGTCGCTCGGCCAGGAGCGGGCGAAAACGGTCGTCCGCGGCCGCGAGGAAGTGCGCGACGTGCTGCAGGGGAAGGACCCGCGGCTGATGGTGGTGGTCGGGCCGTGCAGCGTCCACGACCCTAAAGCGGCGATGGAGTACGCAACGCGGCTGAGCGCGACGGCGCGGGCGCTGAGCGACGACCTGCTGGTGGTGATGCGGGTCTACTTCGAGAAGCCGCGGACGACGACCGGCTGGAAGGGGCTTATCAACGATCCGCACCTGGACGAAAGCGGCGACGTCAACGCCGGCCTGCGGATCGCCCGCAAGCTACTGCTCGAGGTGCTGGACACTGGGCTGCCGATCGGCTGCGAGTTCCTCGACCCGATCACGCCGCAGTACATCGCCGACTGCGTCGGCTGGGGGGCGATCGGGGCGCGCACCTCGGAGAGCCAGACGCACCGCCAGCTCGCCTCCGGCCTCTCGATGCCGATCGGGTTCAAGAACCGCACCGACGGCAACATCCAGATCGCGGTCGACGCGGTACGGGCGGCGGCGGCGTCCCACGCCTTCGCTGGGATCGACGACGCCGGCATGCCGGCGATTCTGCACACGACCGGCAACCCCGATTGCCACCTGATCCTGCGCGGCGGCCACGGGGTCCCGAACTACCACCCGCCGGAGGTCGAGGACGCGCTCGTCACTCTCGGTGTCGCCGGTTTGCCGGAGCGCCTCGTAATCGACGCGTCCCACGACAACAGCGGCAAGGACCCTGAAAAGCAGTTCCTCGCCGCGGGCGACATCGCCGACCAGGTCGCCGATGGCAACAAGGCGATCGTCGGGGTGATGCTGGAGTCGTTCCTGGTCGAGGGGCGGCAGAACCTGGTCCCCGGCCAGGAGTTGACTTATGGGCAGTCGATCACCGACGCCTGTATCAACTGGGAGGACACTGCCTCGGCGCTGGAGCGGTTCGCGGCCGCGGTGGAGGCTCGGCGCGGTTCATGAGGAGCCTCGCCCGCCGTGGGCGGGCTGCGTCATGACCTCGCGCCGCATATGACGGCCCCAGATCGTCGCCATGCGGCGTCCTCGGTCGGCCAGATGGCACCACCATCTGGCCTCCCTGCGTCCTTGCCTGGCAACGCCTGGGTCTCGCCATATGCTGGCCGAGGTCATGACGCAGCCCATTAGAATCGCAGTCCTCGGAGTGGGCCTGATCGGAGGCTCGATCGGGCTCGCTTCGCGGCGGCGGCTCGACGCCGAGGTCGTCGGCCACGGGCGCAGCCCCGAGCGGCTGGCGCGCGCCCTCGAGCTGGGAGCGATCGACCGCGCCGCCGGCTCGCTGGCTGAGGCCTGCGAGACCGCCGACCTCGTCTTCTGCTGCGCGCCGGTGGCGATCCTGCCGGAGCAGGCGCGCGAGGCGCTGGCGGCCGCCGGCCCGGAGGCCGTCGTCACCGACGTCGGCTCGACCAAGGGCGAGCTGGTCGCGGCGATGGGCGCCGACGAGCGCTTCATCGGCGGCCATCCACTGGCGGGGGCCGAGACGGCGGGGGTCGAGAACGCGCGCGAGGACCTCTTCGAGGGCGCGCGCTGGTACCTGACCCCGACAGACCGCTCCAGCGGCCTGCTCTACGACCGCCTGCAGCGGGCGCTGGCGTCGCTGGGGGCGCGGCCGCAGGCGATCGACCCACAGGGCCACGACCGCCTGATGGCGACGGTCAGCCACCTGCCGCACGTGCTCGCCAACGCCCTCGCCTCCGAGGCGGCGCACTCGCTGACCCAGGACAGCGAGCGGCTCCCCGACGTCGGGCCGAGCTTCCGCGACGCGACCCGCGTCGCCGGCTCCAACCCGGCGATCTGGGCCGACATCTTCGCCAGCAACCGCGAGGCGGTGGCCAGCTCGGTCGATTCGGTCGCCCTGCGGCTGCGCGAGGCGGCGGAGCTGATCCGCTCGGGCAACCGCGAGGCGCTCGCCGCCTGGCACGCTGCGGCCGGCGCGGACCGCAGCTGCTTGCTCGAATCCGAAGCGGAGAGCGGCCCGCTGCGGGAGTTGCGGATCGTCGTCGCCAACAAGCCGGGGACGATCGCCGAGCTGGCGCTGGCGCTGGGCGAGGCCGGGGTCAACATCGAGGACATGGCGCTGCACCCGGCGCCCGACATGACCTCGGGTGCGGTGTCGCTCTGGGTCGCCGGCGAAGAGCAGGCGACGAGGGCGGCCGGACTGGTGCGCTCGCTCGGCCACACCGTCACCGTGCTCGACGCCCCGGCGTCGTAGATAGGGTCGCGCGATGAGCTGCACCCGCTTCGTTCCGTCGGGACCCCTGTGTGGCTCGTTGCGCCCGCCTTCGGACAAGTCGATCTCCCACCGCGCGGCGCTGATCGCGGCGATGGGGGAGGGGGAGACGCACGTCGGGGGGTATCTCGATGCCGCCGATACCCGCTCCACGCTGGGCGCGGTCAGGGCTCTCGGCGCCGAGATATCCGCGGAAAGGCTGGGTGAGGGGGAGGTGACGGCGAACGCGCGTGGCCTTCGGCTGCGAATCCGGGGGATTGGTTTGCGAAATCCCAAGCCGGCGAAGATCGAGGTCGGCAACGCCGGCACCCTTTTGCGGCTGCTGCCGGGATGGCTTGCCGGGCAGGAGAGCGGCGCTTGGACGCTCGACGGCGACGAATCGATCCGGCGGCGGCCGGTCGACCGGATCGCGGCGCCGCTGCGCGAGATGGGCGCCGACCTGAGTGCCCGTGAGGATCGATTGCCGCCACTCGAGGTAAGGGGTACGTCCCTCCACGGCATCACCTACGAGATGCCGATCGCCAGCGCCCAGGTCAAGTCCTGCCTGCTCTTCGCCGGCCTGTTGGCAGAGGGCGAGACGCGGGTGGTCGAGCCGGCGCCGAGCCGCGACCACACCGAGGTAATGCTTAACGCTGCGGGTGCCGCGGTAACCCGTGAAGAGAACATGGTTGTGGTTCAGCCCGCCGATCGACTCGAACCCGACGAGTTGCTCGTCCCCGCCGATATCTCCTCAGCGGCCTTCTTCCTCACTGCTGCTGTTCTCGTCCCGGGAAGCGAGGTCGAACTGGAAGGGATCGGAGTCAACCCGACCCGCACCGGTCTGCTGACGATCCTCGAACGGATGGGCGTCGAGATCGAACGCGAAAAGGAAGTCGAAGGCGGCGGCGAGCGTGTGGCCACCCTCCGCGTGCGCTCCGCGCCTCTGCGCGCCACCGAGGTCGGCGGCGCCGAGATCCCCCTGGCGATCGACGAGCTGCCGCTCGTCGCCCTCGCCGCCTGCTTCGCCGAGGGGACGACCGTGATCCGCGACGCCGAGGAGCTGCGCCGCAAGGAGTCCGACCGGATCGAGACCGTGACGGCGGCGCTGCGGGCGCTCGGCGGCAGCGTCGAGCCGACCGCCGACGGGATGGTGATCGAGGGCACGGGCGGCCTTCGCGGCGGCACGATCGAGTCCCACGGCGACCACCGGATCGCAATGCTCGGCGCCGTCGCCGGCCTCGCCTCCAGGGAGGGCGTCGAGGTGGTTGGGATGGAGGCTGCCGCGGTCAGCTACCCCGGCTTCGAGGCGGACCTCACCTCGCTCACCTGACTCCATACGCTGCGGCTATGGTGATCGCGATCGACGGCCCCGCCGGGGCCGGCAAGTCCACGGTCGCGCGCGCTGTGGCGGGCGAGCTCGGCTTCACTTACCTCGACTCGGGGGCGATGTATCGCTGCGTGGCGTTGGCGGCGCTCTGGAACGGTGCAGACCTCGATGACGGTGAGGCGATCGGGACGCTGGCGGAGGGCCTCGAGATCGGCTTCGACGGCAAGCGCGTGCTGCTGGGCGATCGCGACGTCAGCGGCGAGATCCGCACGCCCGAGGTGAGCGCCGCGGCTTCGCGGGTCTCGGTTCACCCGCGGGTGCGGACTGCGATGGTCGCCCGCCAGCGGCAGCTGATCGCCGCCGGCCGCTACGTCGCCGAGGGGCGGGACATCGGCACCGTCGTCAGCCCGGATTCGCCGCTGAAGATCTTCCTCACCGCCTCCGACGAGGAGCGCGCCCGCCGCCGTGCGGCGGAGAGCGGGGAGGACGTCGAGGCCGTCCTCGCGGCGCAGCGTCAGCGCGACGCCCGCGACACCGAGCGCGAGCACGGCGCCCTGCGTGCGGCCGAGGACGCGGTCGAGCTCGACACGACGGGTTTCAGCCTCGACGAGGTCGTCGCCCGCGTCGTCGTCCTCTCTCGCGAGCGTGGGCTCGCATGAGAGGCGCCTTTCCAAACCCCTGGTTCGGAAAAGCGCCATGAGCGTCGCGACCGTCGCCGTCGTCGGCTTCCCCAACGTCGGCAAGAGCACGCTCGTCAATCGCCTGGTCGGTGGCACCGAGGCCGTCACCTCGCCCGAGCCGGGGGTGACCCGGGACCGCAAGCGGCTGGCGACCGAGTGGAACGGGGTCGCCTTCGAGCTCGTCGACACCGGCGGGATCGACCTCGGCGACGAGGCCGAGCTGGCGCGGGACGTGCAGGCGCAGGCGCGGCTGGCGATCGCCGAAGCCGACGCGATCCTGCTCGTCGTCGACGGCCGCGCCGGCCTCCGCGCCGGCGACGCCGAGCTGGCCAAGACGCTGCGCGGCGGCGGCGTGCCGGTCCTCGTCGTCGTCAACAAGGCCGACCGCGCCGACGACTTCGGGATCACCGCCGAGTTCCACGCCCTCGGCCTCGGCGAGCCGGTGGGCGTTTCCGCCTCCCACGGCCTCGGCACCGGCGATCTGCTCGACGCGATCGTCGCCGCCCTCGGCGACCGTGAGATCGAGCCCGAGGACGACGACGCGGTGCGGGTCGCGGTGATCGGCCGCCCCAACGTCGGCAAGTCCTCGATGGTCAACGCCTTCCTCGGCTCCGACCGCGTGATCGTCTCCGACATCGCCGGCACCACCCGCGACGCGATCGACACCGAGCTCGAGGTCGACGGGCGGCGGGTGATCCTGGTCGACACCGCCGGCCTGCGCCGTCGCTCCAAGGTCGCCGGCACCGTCGACTACTACGCCCAGCTGCGCTCCGAACGGGCGGTCGAGCGCGCCGACGTCGCGATCGTCGTCTGCGACTCCTCGGAGGGAGTCACTGCCGAGGACCTGCGAGTCGCCGAGATGGCGATGAAAGCCGGCTGCGCGACCCTCCTCGTTCTCAACAAGTGGGACGTCACCGAGGCCGACATCGACGACGCCCGCGCCCGCGTCGAGCGCAAGCTGCGGCTGCGCCCGGCGGTGATCACCGCCTCGGCGACCCGCGGACGCAACGTCGGCAGCCTGCTTCCCAAGGCTCTGCAGCTCGCCGACAAGGCCGCCGAGCGGATTCCGACCCCGGAGCTGAACCGCTTCGTCTCCGACGTCGTGGCCAAGACCCCGCCGCCGTCCCGCCGCGGCAAGCGCCTGCGCCTTTATTACGCCGCGCAGGTGGGGGAGAAGCCACCGCGGATCGCGATCCAGGTCAACGACCGCCGGCTGATCGTCCGCGACTGGGCCTACCACCTGGAGAACCGGATGCGGGAGACGTACGAGCTGGAGGGGGTTCCGTTGGTGATCGATTTCGTCCCCGCCTCCGGGCGCCGCCGCTACGGCGAGTGACCGGCAAGCGCCAGTCGAACTTCCTCTAGGATTCCCGCCATGCCTACTTCCAAGCCGCTCGCCGAGGGCGAGTACCTCTTCACGTCGGAGTCAGTCACCGAGGGCCATCCGGACAAGGTCGCCGACCAGATCTCCGACGGCGTCCTCGACGCGATCATGAGCGGGGACCCGGGCGGCCGCGTCGCCTGCGAGACTCTCGTCAACACCGGCATGGCGGTGGTCTCGGGGGAGATCTCCACCGACGTCCACCTCAACATCCCGGACATCGTCCGCGACACGGTGCGGGACATCGGCTACCAGGGCGGCGGCTACGGCTACGACTGCGACCACATCTCGGTGATCGTCTCGATCGACGAGCAGTCGCCCGACATCGCCCAGGGCGTCGACAAGGCCTACGAGACCAAGGTCGACCCGTCCGACACCGACGAGCTCGACGTCGCCGGCGCAGGCGACCAGGGGATGATGTTCGGCTACGCCTCCGATGAGACCGAGGCGCTGATGCCGATGCCGGTTCACCTCGCCCACCGGCTCGCCGAACGACTGGCGGCGGTGCGCAAGGACGGCTCGCTTGGCTACCTCGGCCCCGACGGCAAGACCCAGGTCACCGTCCGCTACGCCGACGGCCGCCCGGTTGCCGTGGAAAAGCTTCTGATCTCCACCCAGCACGACGAGGGGATCGACTCGCAGGGCCAGATCAAGCCGGAGCTGTGGGAGAGCGTCGTCCTCCCGGTGCTCCAGGCCGAGGTTCCCGGGCGCTTCGACGAGGTCGCGCTGCAGGGCGAGTTCCTCGTCAACCCGACCGGCAAGTTCGTGATCGGCGGCCCGGTCGGCGACGCCGGCCTCACCGGCCGCAAGATCATCGTCGACACCTACGGGGGCATGGCCCGCCACGGCGGCGGCGCCTTCTCCGGCAAGGACCCGTCCAAGGTCGATCGCTCCGCCGCCTACGCGGCGCGCCACGTGGCGAAGAACGTCGTCGCCGCCGGCCTCGCGCAGCGCTGCGAGGTCCAGGTCGCCTACGCGATCGGCGTCGCCCACCCGGTCAGTCTGATGGTCGAGACCTTCGGCACCGGCAAGCTTCCCGACGCGAAGATCTCCCAGCTGGTCGAGGCCGAGTTCGACATGCGCCCCGGCGCCTTCCGCGAGTACCTCGACCTGCACCGCGCGATCTTCCAGAAGACCGCCGCCTACGGCCACTTCGGCCGCGCCGACGACGACTTCACCTGGGAGCGCACCGACCGCGCCGACGCCCTGCGCAGCGCCGCAGGCGCCGAGACCGCCGCGGCGTAGTTCGGAAACTGCGGCTGGGTAAGCCGGCACCGGGCAGGTAAGTCCGGCCGGGAGGGGGAGAGATCCAACCTCTCCGAACTTTGGACCCCTATGGGGGACCAAATCTCGGAGTTGCGAAGCCGGGTTTGGGATCTGGCCAAGCGCCAGCACGGGGTGATCACGCGGGGGCAGCTGATCAGCCTGGGATTCACGCCGAAGGCGATCAAGCATCGGGTTGGTACCGGACGACTCCACCCCGTGGTCCGCGGTGTCTACGCCGTCGGGCGACGACAACTCACCCGTGAGGGAAGGTGGATGGCGTCCGTCCTCGCTTGCGGATCCAGGGCTTCGTTGAGCCACCGCAGCGCGGCAGCGCTCTGGGGCTTCGCCAAGGAGCATCCGCACTACATCGACGTGAGTGTCAGGCGCCCCTCCGAAGTTCGCCTCCCCGGTCTGCGCTGCCATCGCCGCCCTTCCCTACCCAGCCAGGACATCACCACCCGCCGGGGCATCCCCCTCACCTCACCCGTCCGCACCTTCCTCGACCTCGCCATGGTCACCGGCCCGAAGACGCTGGAGCGATCGATCAACGAGGCGGACAAGCTCGACGTGATCGATGCCGACGCGCTGCGCAAAGCCCTCGACGACCACCCCAGCCAGCCGGGCATCCGTCCCCTCCGCCACGTCCTCGACGAACACACCTTCCGCCTCTCCGATGACGAGCTCGAACGGCTCTTCCGCCCGCTGGCCGCGGCCGCCGGCCTGCCGACCCCGCTGACCAAACACATCGTCAACAAATTCGAGGTCGACTTCTTCTGGCCCGACCTCGGCCTCGTGGTCGAGACCGACGGCTGGCGCTACCACCGAACCCCCTCCGCCCAGACCCGAGACGCGCTCCGCTTCCAGGTCCACGTGGCCAACGGCCTCACTCCGCTCCGCTTCTCCCACTACCAAGTCAAGTACGAACCCCGCCACGTAGAAGGCATCCTCACCAAGACGGCAGCGAACCTACGCGCCCGACCTGCACCCTTACCTGCCCTGTGAGGGTGCAGGTCGGGCGTGCTTCGTAAGCCCTAAGCGCGCTGTTCCGGCGGCTGGGCCTCGCCCAGCCCGTGGGTGCCGGCGGAGCCGACGCCGGTTGCTTTGTCGACCGATTCGACGACCTCGCCGGGGTTTGCCACCCCGTTGAAGACAAAGTTGTAGCTGTCGCTTGCCGCGGTGTCGAAGTCGACGTCGCCGATCTGCATCAGGCGCTGGTAGACACTCTGCTGGTAGTTGACGTTCTGGACCCGCTCCAGGCGCGTCTCCTGGACCTCTTTGGAGACGATCCCGCGCTTGATGTTGAGCCGGCGGTCGGTGATCGTGTAGGTCGTCGCGACACGTTTGACGAAGCCGATCAGCACGGTCAGCACGAGGATGACGAGGACGACGACGAAAGTAGTTGCGCCGCCGTCGATCAGGTTTGCGATGAAGCCCAAGACGACCGCGACCAAGACCCCTTTGAGGTAGAAGCCGAGGATCGCGCGCCAGGACGGGTGGCCTTCGAAGATCACCCGCTCGCCAGGGTGGAGGTTGATGCCCATGCCGCCAGCATATGTGCTCGTCCGGCCGCGGGCCAGGCCATCCCCCGGCCCCCATAACCTCGGCCGGTGACGATTCTCCGGGTCGAGCCCTTGACCACCGCGCGTGCCCTGCGCGGCCCCTTCGACTACCGCCTGCCTGAGGCGATGGAGGACGTCGAGGTCGGCAGCGTAGTTCGGGTCCCGTTCGGGCCGCGGCGGCTGCTCGGCGTCGTAGTCGAGCTCGCCGAGGCCTCCGAGCTGCCGCCCGAGCGTCTCGCGGAGCCGATCGAGGCGCTCGAGGCGGGGGCGACGCCGGAGCTGGTGCGCCTCGGCCTTTGGGTCGCCCGCGAGTACTGCTCGACGCCCTCGCGCGGGCTGCAGCTGGTCTTGCCGCCGGGAACGGGGACCGGCAGCGGGGGGCGGACGACCCGCGCCAAAAAGGAGCTTCGCGCCGCGATCCTCCCGGCCGGCGAGGCGGCGCTGGGCGGCGGCAAGCGGCTCGGCGCCAAGCAGCGCGCCGTGCTGGAGGCGCTCCGCGTCGGCGAGATGTCGGCGGGGGAGCTGGCGACCGCGATCGGCTCCGACCGCCAGACGCTGCGCCGGCTCGAGCAGCGTGGGCTGGTCGCCACCCGCAGCTCCGACGTGCGTCGCGCTCCCGCCCCGTCGGGGCTCTCCGGCGCCGCCAACCGCCCCCAGCTTCTGCCCGAGCAAGAGGAGGCCGTCGAGGGGATCGTCGCCGCTCTCGACGGCGAGGCCGGCGCCCCGCAACGGCTGCTCCTCCACGGCGTCACCGGCTCGGGCAAGACCGAGGTCTACCTGGCGGCGGTCGAGGCCGCGCTGGAGCGCGGCCAGGGAGCGATCGTCCTCGTTCCCGAGATCGGCCTCGCGCCGCAGGCGGTGGCGCGCTTCCGCGCCCGCCTCGGCGACCGCTTCGCGGTGCTGCACTCGGCCCTCTCGGCCGGCGAGCGCTACGACGAGTGGCGCCGGCTGCACAGCGGCGAGGCGAGCGTTTGCGTCGGGCCCCGCTCCGCCGTCTTCGCCCCCGTCCGCGACCTCGGCCTGATCGTGATCGACGAGGAGCACGACGCCTCCTACAAGCAGGAGGGGGACCCGACCTACGACGCCCGCGCCGTCGCCCGCAAACGCGCCGAGGACAACGGCGCTGTCCTCGTCGCCGGGACCGCGACGCCGCGGCCGGAGAGCTGGCTGGAGCTGCCGCGCCTCCAGCTGCCGCGGCGGGTCGACGGCCGCCGGATGCCACCGGTCCATCTGGTCGACATGCGCCGGGCCGATCCGCGCTCGGGACCGGTCCACGCCGAGACCTGGGAGGCGCTGGAGGGGGTGCGCGCCGCCGGCGCCAAGGCGATCGTGATGATCAACCGCCGCGGCTTCGCCCCCTGGCTCACCTGCCGCTCCTGCGGTCACCACTGGGACTGCCCAAACTGCGACGTCTCCCTCATCGTCCACCGCCACAGCGGCCGCCTCGTCTGCCACCACTGCGCCCACTCCGAACGCCAGCCGCACGCCTGCGTCGAGTGCGGCTCGACGACCCTCTCGCGGGCCGGAGCGGGGACCGAGCGGATCGAGGCGCTCCTCGCCGAGCGCCTGGACCCGATGCCGGTCCTGCGCCTCGACTCCGACACCGCCGCCGAGCGCGG
Organism: Solirubrobacterales bacterium; assembly: GCA_033856415.1. GTDB lineage: Bacteria > Actinomycetota > Thermoleophilia > Solirubrobacterales > 70-9 > VAYN01. The sequence continues at coordinate 30,578 of JAWVFA010000015.1, forward strand.
CGCCCACGCCCGCATCCTCGCCCGCTTCGACGAAGCCGAGAGCGCCGTCCTCGTCGGCACCCAGATGGTCGCCAAGGGCCACGACTTCCCCGAGGTGACGCTGAGCGCGATCCTCGACGCCGACGCCACCCTGCGCTTCCCCGACTTCCGCGCCGAGGAGCGGACCTTCGCGATGGTCGCCCAGCTCGCCGGTCGCTCCGGCCGCGGCGAAGCCGGGGGAGAGGTCATCGTCCAGACCCTGGCGCCGCAGGCCTCGAGCATCGAGCACGCCTCGCGCCACGACTCCGCCGGCTTCCTCGAGGGCGAGCTGGAGCGCCGCCGCGTTCTCCATTACCCGCCGTTCTCCCACCTGGTGCGAATCAACCTCTCCTCCGAGCAGGAGGCGAAGCTGGACGCGACGGGGATCTCGATCGCTCGGGAGCTCAGTCGCGGCATCCCGGAGGGATCGGAACTGCTCGGGCCGGCGCCGATGTTCCGGGTTCGTAACCGCCACCGGCGCCGGATCCTGATCAAGGCCGACGACCGGGCGGGGACGATCGTCGCGGTGCGCGACGTCGTCGAGCGGCGGGCCGCCGACCGTTCGCTGAAGGACATCGCGATCGGGGTTGACATCGACCCGCAGTAGTGGGGAGGGGCGGGCACCCCCTCTGCCAAAGACCGTCGCGCAGCTGATTGGACTTGAGGCTCAAGCGTGACTTCTTGAGCCTTTGTCAGAGGGGGTGCCCGTCCCTCGACGACAGTTTCCGGTGCGTCGAAACCGCAGGAACCTCATGCAGCCGGGATTCAGTGGTTTCGACCCCCCCGAGACGGCAAGGGAGACAGCATGGCGGTTTCCCTTTGGTTTCGCGAGAAGGCGTCTGCTCAAAGGCTGTCGGTGGAGGGTCGGTAGGGGGTCCCCGGGTACTCAGCATGGAGCCGAGCCGTCAACTTTTGAGGCGTTAGCCGGAAGCGAATCTCTCGGCGGAAGTGCCCCCGGGGAGCCCCTACCGACCCTCCAGTCACTACGCCGCTGCTACTGACTTGACCACCACCTCGTCCCAGCCTCGCTTCGCCAGTACGGCTTCGACGTCGATCTCGGCACCTCCATCGATCCACACCGTCGGCACCGTCGGCACGCCCACCCGATCCAGCTCCCGCAGATAGGTCTTCCGGCTGTTCCAGGCGATCAGGTGCGCCGGGTTCCGCAACGACGTCGTGTCCTCCACCTCCCGCGTCCAGGCGAGGAACCTGGGATACGCATCGTGGTAGTTCCAGGTCGAGCGAACCAGGCAGAGGTCGTACCCGCCCCAACCGGGATCCGGCCCGTCCCAGACGACGCTTTCGGCTTCGGCGCCGCGCTCGGCGAGCGCTTGCCGCAGCATCTCGTCGTCGACCTTGAGGTCGTCGTATCCGTTGCAGGTGGCGATGGCGATCCGCGGTGGTGACATCTGGCTCGCGCAGGAAGTATCAGAACGGGGAAGACTTTTAGACTCCGGCTCGATGAGCGACGAGGTGAAAACCGAGGAGCGCGACGCCGAGGAGCGGCAGCTCGAAGTCGAGATGCTGGAGCGGCGCGAAGCGGCGCTCGCCTACGTCGTCAAGTTCGGCGACCCGGTCCTGAAGAGCAAGGCCTCGCCGGTGACGAACTTCGGCCCCGAGCTGCGCTCGGAGGTCGAGCGGATGGTGGAGATCATGCGCGACGGCCTCGGGATCGGGCTGGCGGCGACCCAGCTCGGCGTCCTGCGCCGCCTGCTCGTCTTCCAGGCCGGGCCGGAAAGCGAGCCGACCGCGCTGGTCAACCCCGAGGTCGAGTGGCTCTCGGCCGAGATGGCCGTCGCCGAGGAGGGCTGCCTGAGCCTTCCCCGGGTCTCGATGGACGTCGAGCGGCCCCTGTACGCGCGCTTCAGCGGCCGCGACGCCGGCGGCGAGCCGATCTCGATCGAGGCCGCCGGGCTCGAGGCGCGGGTCCTCCAGCACGAGATCGACCACCTCGACGGGGTCCTGATCCTCGACCGCACCCCGCGGGAACAGCGCAAGGCCGCACTGCGGGCGCTGCGCGAGGGCGAGAGCTACAGCCCCTCCTCGGAGGAAGAGATCGACGAGGCCGACGAGCTGCGCGAGCCTCGCACCGACGCGTGAGGACCGTTTACCTCGGCACCTCGGACTTCGCCGCCACCGTGCTGGGGCGCCTCGCCGCCTCGCCCCACCGCCCGGCCCTCGTCGTCACCCCGCCCGACCGGCGCCAGGGTCGCGGCCGCAAGGTGAAGCCGCCGCCGGCCGCGATCGCGGCCGGCGAGCTGGAGATCGACCTGCTGCAGGCCGAGAGCGTCAACGAGGAGGCGGCGCTGGCGCAGATCCGCGCCGCGGCGCCGGAGGCGGTGGTCGTCTGCGCCTTCGGGCAGTTGATCCGCGAACCGCTGCTCTCCGAGTTCCCGATGCTGAACGTCCATCCCTCGCTGCTGCCGCGCTGGCGTGGGGCGGCGCCGATCGAGCGGGCGATCATGGCCGGCGACGAGAAGACGGGGGTCTGCGTGATGAAGCTGACCGAGGGCCTCGACTCGGGCCCAGTGGCGCTCTGCGAGGTGACGGCGATCGACCCCGACGAGGACTTCGAGTCGCTCGCGGCGCGCCTGGCGGCGCAGGGCGGCGACCTCCTCGTCCGCGCCCTCGATCTTCAAGCCGAAGGGGCACTCGACTTCACCGACCAGGACGAGGGCGGTGTCACCTATGCCGAGAAGATCGAGGCGGCGGAGCGTCGCCTCGACCCCGAGCGCCCGGCGGCCCAGCTGGCGGCCAAGGTGCGGGCGCTGACCCCGCACGTCGGCGTCTTCCTCGAGTTCCCCGGCGGGGAGCGACTCGGCGTCCGCCGCGCCCAAGCGGTCGAGGAGCGAGTCGAGCCCGGGAAGCTGGAGGTCCGCGGAGACGCGCTGCTATTCGGCGCCGCCGAGGGATCCCTGCGGCTCGAGGTCGTCCAGCCGGCCGGCGGCAAGCCGATGCCCGCCGACGCCTACTTGCGCGGGCACCCGCTGCCGGGCTCGTGAGCGGCGCCTGCGGGGCAGCCGCCCCCGGGCGCGTGTCGCCGGCCCGCGCCCTGGCTTTCGCGACGATCCGCGCCACCTTCGAGGACGGCGCCTTCACCGAGCGCGCCTTCCGCGCCGAGGCCGACCGGCTCGCGCTCTCCGGCCGCGACCGTGCCCAAGCCCAGCGCCTCGCCTACGGCGCCGTGCAGCGGCGTGGCACCGCCGACGTCGCGATCGAACGGCTGGCGGGGCGCTCGATCCGGCTGCTCGACCCGCCGGTCCTGGCGGCGCTCCGCCTCGGCCTCTACGAGCTGCTCTTCGCCGACGCCACCCCCGACCACGCCGCGGTCGACCAGTCCGTCGAGCTGGTCAAGGCGGCCGGCGCCGCCCACGCTGCCGGCTTCGCCAACGCGATCCTGCGGCGGGCGATCCGCGAGCGGTCGCAGCTGACCGCCTCGCTGCTGGATGACGACTCGACCCCGGCCGCCGCCGCGGTCGCCGACTCCGCTCCGAAGTGGCTGGCGGAGATGTGGTGGGACGAGCTGGGCTCCGCGGCCGCGCGTGGCATGCTCGCCGCCTGCAACGAGCCGGCCGAGGTGGCGATGCGGGTCAACACGCTGCGGACCGATCGCGAGGGGATGCTCGAGCGCGTCCGCGACGCCGGCGTGGACGCCCACCCTCCCGGCCGAGTTGCCGGTTTGTCACGAATGGAGAGACAAACCGGCAACTCGGCGGAGGAGGTCGGATGGCCGCTCGGGCTGCCCGAGACGATCGTGATCGAGGGGCGCACCGGCGAGGCGGTGCCGGCGGCGGTCGCCGCCGGAGAGCTGACGCCACAGAGCCGCGGATCGGCCGCGGTCGTCGCGGTCCTCGACCCGCAGGAAGGCGACCACGTCCTCGATCTCTGCGCCGGGCCGGGAATCAAGACCGGGCAGATCGCCGAGCGGATGGGCGACCGCGGCGAGGTGATCTCGGTCGAGCTCGACCCAGCGCGCGCTGCCGAAACCGCCGCCCAGGCGACCCGGCTCGGGCTGCGCAGCGTCACCGTGATCGAGGCCGACGCCACCAAAGGCGCGATCGGGCCCGGCTTCGACCGGATCTTGCTCGACGCGCCCTGCTCGGACCTCGGCACCCTCGCCTCGCGTCCCGACGCCCGCTGGCGCAAGTCGCCGAAGACGATCCAGCGGCTGACCGAGGTCCAGGACGAGCTGCTGCGGAACGCCGCGGCGGTCCTGCGGCCGGGCGGCACCCTCGTCTACTCGACCTGCACGATCTCCCGGCGCGAGAACGAGGAGCGGATCGCGGCCCTGCTGCGTGCCTCCGAGGCGGGGGACGTCCCGCTGCTGCGGCTCGACGACCTCGGCGCTCTCGCCCCGGTGCTCGCCGCGCCCGCCGAGCGCCGCAGCCTGCAACTGCGCCCCGACCGCGACCGCACGACCGGTTTCTTCATCGCCCGGTTCACCAGAACTGCGTAAACCAATAGGGCATGATTAGGGCGATGAGCCACCCCAACCAGTCAGATACGGGGGACTCGAACCCCCTTGGCCGTGCCCCCTGCCCAAACTGCGGCGAGCCGTGGCTGCGCCCGACCCAGCTCCCGGGCCGGCTGCGCTGCGTCAACTGCCTCACCCGCTTCGAACTCGTCTCCCAGTGCCCCAACTGCGGCGAGCACCAGACGATCGCCCGGATGACCAACACGGCCGACATGGAGTGCCAGTCGTGCGGGGCGTCGATGCTAAGAGTCGCCTAACTGCATCCGGACGCGCTCAGTAGGCTCCGGCCCGTGAGCGAGCGAATGCGAGACCTGATCGCCGAGCCCCGGGTCGCCCCTTCGATCCTCTCGGCCGACATGGGCAAGCTGGGGGCGCAGGTCGCCGAGGTGATGGACGCCGGCGCCCGGGTCATCCACTTCGACGTGATGGACGGCCACTTCGTCCCCCCGATCACGATCGGACCACTGGTCCTCAGCGGGATCGCCGACCAGGTCCACCAGGCCGGTGGCGCCGTCGACGTGCACCTGATGACCGAGGCGCCCGAGCGCCAGATCGAGGACTTCGCCAAGGCCGGCGCCGACTCGATCACCTTCCACGAGGAGGCGACGCCGCACGCCCACCGCACGCTCGCCGCGGTGCGCGAGCTCGGCTGCCTGGCCGGGGTCGCGATCAACCCCGGCACCCCGGTCGAGGCCGTCCAGGAGCTGCGCGGGATGGCCGACCTCGTCCTCTGCATGACGGTCAACCCTGGCTGGGGCGGCCAGTCCTTCATCGAGACCTCGCCGGAGAAGGTCGAGCGCCTGGCGCCGCTGGTCGGCAAAGCCGCGATCGAGGTCGACGGCGGCGTCGACTCCCAGACCGCCGGGCCGCTCGCAGCCGCCGGAGCCCAACTCTTCGTCGCCGGCTCGGCCATCTTCGGCGCTCCAGACCCAGCAGCCGCTTACAGCGAAATCGCAGTAACCGCGAGCGCCTCTTAGTCGATCTGGAGTCGGCGGGGGTACCCCTTCTGGGTACTCAGCATGGAGCCGAGCCGAAGACGTTCACGATCAGCCACCGGCGCCACTCTCGGCGGAGGTGCTCCCAGAAGGGGTACCCCCGCCGACTCGACCACGCGCGATCAGGGCGCCCGTTACCTCCTGCCACCAGGCCCGCTCGGAGGCATCGACGTCCTCCCGCGCGGCGCGGCCCTCACACCATCCGGCCAGCGCCCGCCGGCCGCCGATCGCGACCAGGCCGGCGCTCAGCACCGCGTAGCGCCCGTCGGCGAGGGCGACGAGGTAGGCGCCACGCTCGCTGCGGTCACGCATCACCCTGACAATCGGGATGCCGTCGATCTCCTCGCCGAGCTCGCCGTCGCCACGCACCGGCCGCACCGTGAAGACCTGCGACGCCCCCCGCCGCGGCAGCGGCGGGGGGGCCGGTTTTCCGATCGGGCCCTTGGCCCAGTGGCCGGTCAGCGCCTCGACCTCGTCGCGCAGCTCGCTGCGGACGAGGATGTGCAGCTCGTCGCCCTCCTGCAGCTCGGTCGATCCCCGCGGCGGCATCGCATTGCCGTCGCGGACGATCACGTTGACGAGCGCCTCACGCGGCAGTTCGAGTTCGCGGACCCGGTGGCCGGCGATCGCGGCTCCCTCCGGCACCCGGTAGGCGATCACGTCGCCGCCCATGCGACGGATCCGCCCCGACTCCAGCAACCGCCGCGGCAGCGCCGGCTCGTCGGTCGTCAATCCCAGCTTCGTCGCCAGCGGCTCGAAGCTCGCTCCCTGGACCAGAGTCGAGGTGACGACGACGAAGAAGACGATCGCGAACTCTTCCTCGCCGCCGGCGATCCCGGCGACGACCGGGAAGGTGGCGAGCCAGATCGGCGTCGCGCCGCGCAGGCCCGCCCAGCCGAGCATCAGCTTCTCTCGCACGTTGAGCGGCGCCAGGGCGGTGGCGGCGAAGGTCGCCAGCGGACGGGCGACGAGGATCAGCACGGCCGAGAGCGCCAGGCCCTTCAGCGCCACGTCGTCGAGCCGGCTGGGGAAGACCAGCAGGCCGAGGAGGATGAAGAGCGCCAGCTGGGCGACCCAGCCGAGCCCCTCGTGGAAGGCGACGACGGTGCGGCGGGCGGGGATATTGGCGCCGCCCAGCGCCAGCGCGGCCAGGTAGGTGGCGAGCAGGCCGGAGCCGTGGGCGATCTCGGCGACGCCGTAGGCGAGGGCGGCGATCGCGACCGTCGCTACCGGGTAGATCCCGTCGGTCGGCAGCCGCACCGCGCTCAGCGCCGCCACCGCGAGGCGGCCGACGAGGTAGCCGACGGCGATCCCGACGGCGAGTTTCAGCGCCAGCAGGCCAGCCATGTCGGCGAGCCCGTAGCCAGGCTCCTGGATCCATTCGATAAATCCGATCACCAGCAGCAGGGCGACGGGGTCGTTCATCCCGGACTCGCCCTCGAGCGAGCGCGCCAGCCGCTTCTCCAGCGTCGAGCGGCGCAGCACGGCGAAGATCGCCGCCGAGTCGGTCGCGGCAATCGCGGCGCCGACGATCATCCCTTCCAGGGTGCCGATGTCGAAGATCAGCTTCGCCGCGAAGCCGGCGACCACGGCGGTGAGGACGGTGCCGATCGTCGCCAGCGAGGCGGCCGTCCCCAGCACCGGCCGGATCTCCGACCAGCCCGCGGTCAGCCCGCCCTCGAAGAGGATCAGGATCAGCGCGATCGTCCCCAGCGTCCGCGCCAGCTCCGTGTTGGAGAACTCGATCCCGCCGATTCCCTGTGAGCCGGCGATCATTCCGAGCGCCAGGAAGAGCAGCAGGCCGGGGACGCGAACGCGGTCGGCGAGCAGCGCTCCGACGATGCCCGCGCCCAGCAGTGCCCCCGCGATCAGGATCAGCTCGGCGTCATGGTGCCCCATCCAGGGACCCTAGACAACACGCGTTAAAGCAAGTTGACGCCTTGCTACGCGTTCTCGTCGATCGAGGCGAGCCGCAGCTCGAGTTCCTCGGTCGAGCCCTCGCGGGGAATGTCCTCGGCACGGCCGTGCGGCCGGCGGTAGACGAAGTAGAGGAGGACGAAGAGGACGCCGGCGGTCAGCGCGAAGCCGATCTCGACCCGGCGGAACTCGTCGGAGACGATCGGCAGGAAGTTCCAGGCGATGAAGAAGGCGGCGCAGGAGATCCAGCGGACGGCCGCACGCCGCACCTGGCCTTGGGCGAGGCAGGCCTGGTTGACGGTGACCGAGGCGAGGTAGAGACCCATCCCCAGCGTCACCAGCAGCAGCCCCGGCCGGTCGTACTCGAACTTCTTGCTGAAGGCGAGCTGCATCAGCTGCGGGCCGGCGATCAGGACGACGATCGCGGTGAAGGCGGTGAAGGCAGTGACGCCGAGCAGGACGCCGCGGACCGAGCGGTGGAATTCCCGCTCGCTGTCGGGGGCGGTCGAGGTGTGAAGGTTGGTGAGGTGGGGGAGGATGCTGGTCGAGACAGCCTGGAAGAGCTGCAGCGGCGCCCGCGCGACCATCAGCACGTTGAAGATGAAGCCGGCTGCGGCGGCGCCCTGCAGGCCGCGGGTGATCAGCGGCCCGGCATTGAGGAAGGCCTGTTCGCTGAACATGATCACGAGGACCGCGGCCGCGAACCCGCCGCCCTCCTTCATCGTGAAGTTCTCTGACGCCGCCTCCTCCGCTTCGTGTCCGGCCGCGGCGGGCGAGTCTTGTTGCCGCTGTTTGACCTGTTGTTTCTTGGCGCGGCGCCGGAAGGCGAACGGGACGACCATCAGCGAGAGGCTCGGCGCGGCGACGATCCCGACCGCGACCCATGACTGCCCGCTGAGGATGCTGACCGCGACGAGGACGGCGAACAGGGTGCGGAAGCACGACTCGGAGAGGATCAGCGCCGTGAACAGGCCGAAGCTGCGCTGGCCGGCGAGAAAGCCGCGGGCGAAGTAGCTGGCGGCGTAGAAAAGGACAGCGCCGAAGAAGACCCAGTAGAGCGTTTCGTTGCCTTCCAGCAGGTCGTCCTGGATCGGACCGCGCAAGGCGAGGGCGACGACGGCGAAGAACAGCGCCAGCCCGATCTGGATCGTCGAGGCGACCCGCAGCTCCTGCCGCAGCGGCTCCCCTTTCGCCAGTCGCTCGGAGACGTGGCGGCTGAGCAGCTGTTCGACCGGGCGGTAGAGGGTCGAGATCGTGATGAAGACCGCCGACCAGAGCACCGTGATCTGCCCGTAGTCGGGCTTCGAAAGCACGTGGGAGGCGATCAGGAAGTAGGCGTAGGTGATCAGCCCGGTGAGGCCGACCCCGATCGCCAGGAAGCTCGCAGTCTTGCCGTACTCGGCGGCGTTCGCCTCCCCGCCGCCGCGCTTCTCGGCACTCACTCGGCGCTCTCGCGGCTGGCGATCCCTCCGCCACGCTCGTAGTGGGAGGGCTCGATCCCGAGCTGCAGCTCGACCCGGCGCACCCGCTCGAAGACCCGCTGGGTCATCACCCGCTGGCCGGCGAGCAGGTCGCCGATCACGCCGAGGGCGAAGAGCTGCATCGCGGCGATGAAAAGGACGGCACCGAGAATCAGCGACTGGAGGTGGCCGGTGCTGTCGCCGTTGAAGATCCAGTCGAGCAGGAACGGCAGCCAGGCGCAGAGGGCGAGGAAGAGGGCCACGGCACCGGCGGTCGCGAAGGCGCGCAGCGGCTCGTAGCGGGCGTAGATGCGGAGGATCGCCGGTGCGTTGCGGCGCACGTAGGCGCTGGTGGAAGCGAAAAGGCGGGACTCGCGCGTCTTCGGGTTGGTTCCGACGGCGACCTCGTCGACCGCGATCAGCATCTTGCCGGCCTGGATCAGGCTCTCCAAGGTGTAGGTGAAGTTGTCGACGACCAGCAGCTGCAGGGCGGCCTCGCGGTTGTAGGCGCGGAAACCGGAGGTGGCGTCGGTGACCTCGGTGCCGGAGAGCCGGCGGACGACCCAGCTTCCCAACCGCTGCAGGCTCTTCTTCGAGCCGGAGAAGTGGTCGATCTCGCCGATCTGCCTGTCGCCGACGACCATGTCAGCTTCGCCGGCGACGATCGGCGCCACCAGCTTGGCGACGTCGGCGCCCTTGTACTGGTTATCGGCGTCGGTGTTGACGACGACGTCGGCGCCGAGCTTGAGGCAGGCGTCGAGGCCGGCCTGGAAGCCAGCGGCCAGCCCCTTGTTGTTGGTCAGGCGGACGATGTGCTCGACGCCGCACTCGCGGGCGACCTCGACGGTGCGGTCGGTGCTGCCGTCGTCGATTACCAGCAGCTCAACCTGGTCGATGCCGGGCAACGAGCGCGGGAGGTCGGCGATCGTCTGCGGGAGCGTCGCCTCCTCGTTAAGGCAGGGGATCTGGATGATCAGTTTCACGGCACACCAGGGTATTTGGAAGGGGTCGATATGGCGTTGCATATCTGCGTCCTCGGTCGCTCGCGTGCAGAGCACCCCACGCTTCCTGCGTCCTTGATCTGCTTAGCCATATCGACCCGGTACGATGCGGTTGATTGACTAGTCAATCAACAACTGAGGCTGCCTTTCTGCGGCGCGCCCTTGCCCTCGCCGAGGGCGGTCGCGGGCGCGTCAGCCCGAACCCGCTGGTCGGCGCGGTGGTCGTCCGCGAGGGCGAGGTCATCGGCGAGGGCTTTCACGCTGAGCTCGGCGGGCTGCACGCCGAGCGCGCCGCGCTGGCGGACTGCCGCGAGCGGGGCGAGGAGCCGGCCGGGGCGACGATGTACGTGACCCTCGAGCCCTGTGCCCACCAGGGGCGGCAGCCGCCATGCGTCGAGGCGATCCTCGACGCAGCGATCGCCCGCGTCGTCATCGCCTCCGAGGACCCGAGCGAGAAGGCCGCCGGCCGCGGCCCGGGAATCCTCCGGGACGGCGGCGTCGAGGTGGCCTTCGCCTCTGGGGACGAGGCCACCGCCGCCCGCCGCCTCAACCAGCCCTTCCGCAAGCACGCCCGCACCGGCCTGCCGCTGGTGGTGCTGAAGATGGCGATGTCCCTCGACGGTCAGACCAAGACCGCGACCGGGGACAGCCCCTGGATCAGCGGCCCCGAGAGCCGCGAGCTGGTGCACAAATGGCGTGCCGAATCCGACGCGATCGCGGTTGGCATCGGCACCGCCCTCGGCGACGATCCCCTCCTCACCGCCCGCATCGAAGGCGCCCGCCAACCGCTCCGCGTCGTCTTCGACTCCCAGGCGCGACTGCCGCTTGAATCCCAGTTGCTGAAGACCCTCGACCAGGCACCGGTCCTCGTGATCACCGCCCCCAACCCGCCAGCCGACCGCATTAGCGCCCTTAAATCCGCAGGCGCCGAGACCCTCGTCGCCACCGACATCGAGTCCGCCCTCCGTGAACTAGGCCGCCGCGAAATCACCAGCTTCTTCCTGGAGGGCGGTCGGACCCTCGCATCAGCCTTCCTAGCCTCCGATCAGATCGACGAATCGCGTACCTTCCTCGCCCCGATGCTTCTCGGTCGTCAACCTGATTTCGGTCCCCGCGCGGGTGGCGACGATCGGGAGGACTCTGGCGGTAGGCAGAGCCCCCGATCGGAGACAGGACCCGCGCGCCAGACCGCCCTATGGTCGTCAACCAAATCCGTCGGCCCCGACACCCTGATCACGGCCATGTTCAAGGAATGGTGACGTGTTCACGGGCTTAATCGAGGACATCGGAACCGTTGCGACCTTGGAGCGCAGCGGCGACGGCGCTCGGCTCCGGATCTCCTCGCAGCTGGTCGGCGACCTCGCCCTCGGCGACTCGGTCGCGGTCAACGGCTGCTGCCTCACCGCCACCGCGGTCGATGACGACCACTTTGAAACCGAGGCGATGAATCAGACGCTGGAGGTCACGGCTCTCGACGGGGTCGAGCAGGGATCGCGCGTCAACCTCGAGCTGGCGATGCGGGCCACCGACCGCCTCGGCGGGCACATCGTCCAGGGGCACGTAGACGGCGTCGGCACGGTCGTGTCCGTCGAGGACGATGGCTTCGCCAGACGCGTCCGCGTCACTCTCCCTGCCGAGCTCCTCCGCTATGTCGTCGACAAGGGCTCGATCACCCTCAGTGGGGTCAGCCTGACCGTGGCGGAGCTGGGGGAGACCTGGGCCGAGGTTTCGCTCATCCCCGAGACCCTCGAGCGGACGAACCTCGGCGATTTGGCGTCAGGAGACCGTTTGAACGTGGAGTGCGACGTGGTCGCCAAGTACGTGGAGCGATTGATGTCACCATTTGCCCGGAAGGAGCAGGCGTGAGCAAGATGGCCGAGACCCAGAGACATGAGCAGAGCACCGGCGCAGGGAACAGCCCGTTCGCGAAGATCGAGGAGGCGATCGAGGAGATCCGCGCCGGCCGCATGGTCGTCGTCTGCGACGGCGAGGACCGCGAGAACGAGGGCGACCTGGTGATGGCCGCGCAGTTCGCGACGCCGGAGGCGGTCAACTTCATGGCCAAGGAGGCGCGCGGGCTGATCTGCCTGGCGCTGACCGCCCAGCGCTGCGAACGGCTCGGCCTCAACCTGATGGCGGCGAAGAACGAGGCGCCGCTGCAGACCGCCTTCACGGTGACGATCGAGGCGGCCGGCGGCGTCAGCACCGGGATCTCGGCCCACGATCGCGCCCACACGATCCAGGTCGCGATCGACCCCGAGTCGGGGCCGCGCGACATCGTCGTCCCCGGCCACATGTTCCCGCTGCGGGCCAAAGACGGCGGTGTGCTGGAGCGGACCGGCCACACCGAGGCCAGCGTCGACCTCGCCCGCCTCGCCGGCCTCACTCCGGCCGGCGTGATCTGCGAGGTGATGAACGACGACGGGACCATGGCCCGCGTCCCCAACCTCGTCCCCTACTGCGAGAAGCACGGCCTGAAGATGATCACCGTCGCCGACCTGATCGCCTATCGGCGACAGACCGAGAAGCTGGTCGAACGCGTCGTCGGCACCGCGCTGCCCACCTCCTTCGGCGACTTCCAGGCAGTGGGCTACCGCTCCCTGGTCGACGACAAACACCACGTGGCGATGGTCAAGGGCGACGTCGACGGCGCCGAGGACGTGCTGGTCCGCGTTCACAGCGAGTGCCTGACCGGCGACGTCTTCCACTCGATGCGCTGCGACTGCGGCGAACAGCTGGAAGCGGCGCTCTCGATGATCGAGCGCGAGGGGCGCGGCGTCCTCCTCTACCTCTCCCAGGAGGGGCGGGGGATCGGCCTACTGAACAAGCTCAAGGCCTACAAGCTGCAGGAGGAAGGGGCGGACACGGTCGAGGCCAACCTCAAGCTGGGCCTGCCGGCCGACCTGCGCGACTACGGGATCGGCGCCCAGATCCTCGGCGACCTCGGCCTGACCAGCATCCGCATCCTCACCAACAACCCGAAAAAGATCGTCGGCCTCGAGGGCTACGGCCTCTCGGTGAGCGAGCAGGTGCCGATCGAGTCGGTCCCCAACGCCCACAACGACGCCTACCTGCGCGCCAAGCGCGACAAGATGGGCCACCTGCTGCACCACCAGGGCCTGGCACTCGACGAGGAGATGATCCACGACGAGGAGGAGCGCGACGCCCGCGAGGGCCGCGACGACGGCAAGGACGGCCATGGCTGAGGCGGGTGACTTCCTCGAGCAGTTCGGCGACGAGGAGAAGGAGAAGCTGGCGAAGCTGCAGTTCGCGGTCGTCGTCGGCCGCTTCTACGAGGACCTGGCGCTGCGCCTGCTCGACGGCGCTGACCACGGGTTCCAGATGGCCGGGGTGCCGATCGGCAACGTCACCCACCACTCGGTGCCGGGCGCCTACGAGCTCCCCTTCGCCGCCAGCGCGATCATCGACGGCGTCCGCCGCCACAACGCCCAGCAGGCCGGCGGCCCCGAGATCGGCGGCGTCGCCTGCCTCGGCGTCGTCATCCGCGGTGAGACCGACCACTACGACTTCGTCTGCGCCGAGGCGGCGCGCGGCATCCAGGATGTGCAGCTGGCGACCGGCGTCCCCTGCGCCTTCGGCGTCATCACCTGCGACAACATGGAGCAGGCGCTGGCCCGCTCTGGCGGCGACAAGCGGGACCAAGGCCGCAACGCCGCTCTCACCGTTGCCCGCATGGCCCTGCTGAAGCGCCAGGCCGGCTGACTCCGGTACCATCCGCGCTCCTCATGGCCAAGGTATGCCACAGCTGCGGCAAGGGACCCGCGTTCGGCCAGTCCCGAAGCCACTCGATGGTCGCCACCAAGCGACGCTTCGACCCGAACCTGCAAAAGGTCCGGATCCAAGAGAACGGCCGCCCCCTCAGGACCTACGTGTGCACTAGGTGCTTGAAGGCGGGTAAGGTCACCAAGGCCGCTTAGCGCATCGCCCCTGCGGCTCGGTCTCCTTCGAGGCCGACCACGAGCGCGAATTCGATCTGCACGCCGCCGGCTGCACCGTCCTGCGCTTCACCGACCGACAGCTCGAAAGCGAGCCCGGGCGCGTCGTCGCCGACGTCGCCCGGGCACTCGCACAGGAGGGTCTTTAGTCGAAGCGCTAGTGGCGGGCGAAGGGGTCGACGTAGACGTCGTCGACCTGCCATTTGCCGCCGCTCCCCACCGGGGTGATCCGAATCTGGATCGCGCTGGGAATCAACGTGCCGACGATCGTCGAGAGGGTGAGAACCGTCGACATCTGCTGGGCGGGGGCCCAGCTCGGGCTGCCCTTGACGGTGCTCAGCGTCTTGGTGCGCACCAGGCCCAGCAGCGAGTAGCTCGCTTCGACGCGCAGGGTCGAGTTCGGATCACCCGTGTTTCGCGCCAGCAGGCGGAAGTGCGGGGTGTCGATCGACATGCAGATCGGCGGGCTAACTGCAGAGCTGCCGGCCGGGAGCGAGAGGGACTTGGCGTCGGCGGCGTCGTTGAGGAAGAACGACTCGTTACCGCCGGTCACCGCGGCCGCGCCGCTCAGTGACCAGCCCGAGCCGCCGGCCTCGAAGCCGCCGTCGGGGGCAAGGACATAGGAGCTGGTGTCTCCCCAGGGCCGGAACACCTGCTCGGCCCCGTTGTACGGGCAGGCCTGGGCGGCGGCGCTGGAGAAGGCCATGGCGACGAGAACCGCGGCCATGGCGAGGATGAGCTTTCGCATCGACTTCACTGGGTAAACCTCCTGACTGCAGGCGAAAAAGCCTGGTTTTGACAACCAAGCTGGCGGCCGAGCCATCTCGCACCGGGGTACGAGACCTCTGACTTTGCGTCCCTGCCTCACGACAGGTTTGCCCTTATTCAGCTCACTTCTGCACTTATGTGAGGCGAGCATCGGCTGCAGAATCCCTGCACTAAACGGTGTTAGACCACATGTCTAGTGACTTTTGTGGAGCCTGGGCGGCCGAAAAAGTGGAAAACCCGCTCATTTACGCCGGAACATCGGCCGATTAAGAGCAAAAGCTTCCTCTGGAAACTCAGTGTGACCATGCAAACCGCCTCGTCCGCATCCGATCCCGAACAACTCTTCGCCCGTGGTCGCACGCGTGCTCTAACCCGGGCCCAGGGACGGGAGCGAGCCGTCGAGCTGGTCGCGGGCGGCGGTTTCCTCCTCGTCGCCATCGCCATGGCAGTGTTTCTGAATTCGCCGCGCGCGCTGCAGGCGACCCCGCTGATCTCGCTCGTCGTCGCCTATGTGATCGCCTGTCGGGCCAAGTTCGACATCGCCGACGGCTACACCGTGCCCACCGAGCTGGTGCTGGTACCGATGCTCTTTCTCTTGCCGACCCCGGTCGTGCCGCTGGTCGTCAGTCTCAGCTGGGCCCTCGGCCGCCTGATCGACTACGCCAGCGGCCGCACCAGCTTCCGCCGCGCCTTCCACGTCTTCGGCGACTGTTGGCACGCGGTGGGACCGGCTCTGGTGGTCGTCCTCGCCGGTGCCCAGACCTTCGCCTGGGACTCATGGCCCGTTTACCTCCTGGCCCTGCTCGCCCAGTTCGGCTTCGACTTCGCCGCCACGGCGTTGCGCGCTCGCTTCATCGACGGCACCGCCCCCCAGGCGGTGCTGGGGATGATCGCTCCCGTCTACGGCCTCGACGCGGCCCTCGCGCCGGTCGGTCTCCTCGCCGCCGCCGCGGCGCTACAGGTCGGGCCCGAGATCGCCCTGGCCGTGATTCCACTCGCCCTCGTCCTCGCCGTCCTCTCCCGCGAGCGCCAGACCCGGATCGACCAGGCCCTCGCCCTCAGCGAGGCCTACCAGGGGACCGCGATGCTGCTCGGTGATGTGGTCGAGGCCGATGACGCCTATACCGGCAGTCACAGCCGCGGCGTCGTTGAACTCTCACTGGCTGTGAGCGATCGCCTCGGCCTCTCCTATGAGCAGCGGCGCAACGTCGAGTTCGCCGCGCTTCTCCACGACGTGGGCAAGATCTCGGTCCCCGACGAGATCATCAACAAGCCCGGTCCGCTCGACGACCAGGAGTGGAAGGTCATGCATCAGCACACGATCGAAGGCGAGCGGATGCTGAAGCGGATCGGTGGCGTGCTCGCCGAGGTCGGGAAGATCGTCCGCGCCTCCCACGAGGACTTCGACGGCTCCGGCTACCCCGACGGCCTGGCCGGGGAGGACATCCCAATCGAGGCCCGCATCGTCACCTGCTGCGATGCCTTCAGCGCGATGACCACCACCCGCTCGTATCGCAAGGCGATGGGGACGGAGGTCGCGGTCGCCGAGCTGCGCGCCTGTGCCGGCACCCAGTTCGACCCGAAGGTCGTGGCGGCGCTGGTGGAGCTTGTGGAGTCCGGTCAGGTCTGATCCATAAAGTGACCGCCCGATGGCGGACGCACCCCAGCTCTTCCTGATCGACGGCAACAGCCTCGCTTACCGCGCCTTCTTCGCCCTTCCCGAGTCGATCGGGACCAGCGACGGACGACCGACGAACGCGATCTACGGCCTCGCCTCGATGCTGGTGAAAATCATCGACGAGCACCACCCGCAGGGCGTGGTCGTCGCCTGGGATGCCGGCTACAGCGGCCGCGAGAAGACCTACGACCTCTACAAGGCCCAGCGCAAACCGCGCCCCGACCTGCTGCGCGAGCAGTGGCCGCACCTGATGCCGTTGGTCGAGGCCTTCGGCTACACCAACGTCAAGGTCGAAGGCTTCGAGGCCGACGACGTGATCGCCTCGATCGTCAAGCAGGCACGGGAAGAGGGGGTCGAGGTGATGGTGGTCACCGGCGACCGCGACGCCTACCAGCTGGTCGACGAGGGGGTGCGGGTGATGAGCACCTCGCGCGGGATCACCGAGACCAAGGTCTACGACCGCGCCGCGGTCGAGGAGCGCTACGGCGTCCCGCCGGAGCTGATCACCGACCTGATGGGGCTGCGCGGCGACACCTCCGACAACATCCCCGGCGTCCCCGGGGTCGGCGAGAAAACCGCGACCCAGCTGCTGCAGCAGTTCGGCTCGCTGGAAGCGGTGCTGGAAAACGTCGACCAGATCTCCGGCGCCAAACGCAAACAGAACCTCACCGAGCACGCCGACGACGCACGCCTCTCCAAGCAGCTGGCGACCCTGCAGTACGACATCGAGACCGGGGTCGACCTCGGCGAGGCGATGTCGAGCGAGCCCGACCGCGGCGCCCTGCGCGAGTTCATGCGCGAGTTCGAGCTGCGGGCGGTGCTGGAGCGGCTGGAAGAAGCGCTGACCGAGGGCGACGCCGTCCCCGGCCGCAAGGTCGAGACCGAGATCGAGGTCACCGCGGAGGAGGGCAAGCCGGAGGACCTCGGCGTCGGGCCGGTGGCGCTGGCGATCGCCGGCGACCGCTGGGCCGCCGCCGAAGCCGACCGCGTCCTCGTCGGCAACAGCACCCACGACGAGCTCGCCGTCGCCCTCGGGGCCAAGCCCTTCGCCGCCCACGACGCCAAGTCCCTGGGCGGCGGTCGCCACGGCCTGCTCGCCGCGGCGGCTCGCGAGGGCGTCGAGCCGAACCTCGACCACGACACGATGGTCGCCGCCTACCTGCTCGAGCCGCAGCGCCGTACCTACGACCTGGTCGAGCTCGCCGCCGACGCCGGCATCGGCCTCGCCGAGGGCGCCGCCGCCGAGAAACCGGAGGAGGACGACGGGCAGCTGGCGCTGGGGGAGGAGCTGGAGGCCGGCCTCGACCCGGCCGAGGAAGCCCGCCTCGTCGCCGCCCTCGCCGCCGTCCAGGGGCCGCGGATCGAGGAGCTTGGGCTGGAGCAGCTGCTGCGCGAGGTCGAGCTGCCGCTCGTCGCCGTGCTGGCGGCGATGGAGCGCGAGGGGCTGAAGCTCGACGCCGAACGCCTCGCCGAGGTCGGCGCCGGCTTCGGCGAGCGGATCGACACCCTGCAGAAAGAGATCTTCGAGCTCGCCGAGGAGGAGTTCACGATCGGCTCGCCGCAGCAGGTCGGGCGCATCCTCTTCGAGAAGCTCGCCCTGACCCGCAAGCGCCGCGGCAAAACCGGATTCTCGACCGACGCCCGCGTCCTCGCCCAGATCCGCGACGAGCACCCGATCGTCGAGAAGATCGAGCAGTGGCGCGAGCTGACGAAGCTGAAGAACACCTACCTCGACTCGCTGCCCGAGCTGATCGACCCCGAGACCGACCGCGTCCACACCACCTTCAACCAGACGGCGACCACCACCGGCCGCCTCTCCAGCACCAACCCCAACCTGCAGAACATCCCGATCCGGACCGAGATCGGCCGCCCCGTCCGCGCCTGCTTCGTCGCCGAGGCGGGCTCGCAACTGCTCTCCGCCGACTACAGCCAGGTCGAGCTGCGGGTCCTCGCCCACGTCGCCGACGAGGAGGTGCTGAAAGAGGTCTTCCGCGAGGGCGAAGACGTCCACGCCGCGACCGCCGCCGAGGTCTTCGAGATCGAGCGCGACGAAGTCGACGTCGGCCAGCGCTCGAAGGCGAAGATGGTCAACTTCGGGATCGTCTACGGGTTGACCGGGTTCGGCCTCGCCGACCGGCTCAACATTCCGCGCAAGGAGGGCGAGGAATTCGTCTCCCGCTACCTCGAACGCTTCCCCGCGGTCCGTGCCTTCCGCGAGCAGGTGATCGAGCGCGCCCAAGAGGAGGGCTTCGTCACCACTTTGATGGGACGCCGCCGGGCGATCCCCGAGCTGCGCTCCGGCAACCCCAACACCCGCCGTCTGGGCGAGCGGCTCGCGGTCAACACCGTGATCCAGGGCACCGCCGCCGACATCATCAAGGTCGCGATGGTCAGCTGCCAGCGAGCGCTGCGGGAGGCCGGGGGGGAGACCCGCCTGGTCCTCCAGATCCACGACGAGCTCCTCTTCGAGGGCCCGCCCGCAGAGATGAAAGCGGCGGCCGAGCTGGTGGAGCGCGAGATGTGCGCTGCCTACCCGCTCGATCCGCCGCTTGAGGTCGACGTCGGCATCGGCCAGGACTGGCTCGATGCCAAGTGACGCCGGCTCTCCCTGACTAGCTGTTACTCACCTCTTTGCCCGACAGCTCGACCTCCTCGAAGGTCGCTTTGCCGTTCTCGACGCTCAGCTCGGCCTCCTCGACTACCGCGCCGGGAACCAGCTCGGCGGTGGTGCAGATGCGATCGCCGTGGTCGTCGTCGCCGTCGTGCCCGGGGCCGGAGTTCTCGCTGCCCGGGCCCGAGTTGTCGTCGCCCGGCTCGGCCTCACCGCTGCCGGAGCCCTCGCTGCTCGAGCTGGCGGAGGAATGGTCCTCGCACTTGATCTCGGTGCGGTCGGTAACGAAACCGGAAACCGTGTCGGTGCCGAACAGGTCGATTACGAGCCGACCCGTCTCGGAGTCGAAGGAGGCGATCGTGCCGGCCTGCTCGTGGCCGTCCATCACCCCGTCGTCGTCGCTGTCGCGGTCGCGCGGGTTGTCGCCGGCGAGGAACTCGCCCCGGTTGCGCAGGTGATCGCCATCCTGGTCGTGGCGTGCCTGGTTGACCGTCAAGGAGAGCTTGTGTCGCTTCTCCCAGCGGTCCGGGATGCGGTCGTGGTTACGGTCCTTGGCAGCGGCCAGGCCCGGCATGGCCAGCAACGCGAGCGCTCCCAGCGCCAGCGCGAGCAAGGTAATGCCGAGGCGGGGTCGCCGTGCTTCGGTCGGGGTCATGCCATTTCCTCCTAGGTTCGAAGTAACAAACTGGTTGTCGCTTCAACCCAGGGGACCGACGAAGATCACGCGGCTATGGACTTCCGTCCAGTCCGCTCGTCTCGCTACTGCTGAGATCGTCGCTTCCGGACCCCGAGCTCTCGCCGTCGGAGCCGGAGTGGCTCCCGTCCTCGACCTCGGGTTCGGAGGTGGTCGGCACCGGCTCGCTCTCCAGCTCTCCGCTGCCGGGACCGGAGCTGCTGCTGCCGTCATCGCCGCCGCTGGTGAAGCCGTCATCGCCCGAGCCGGAGTCCGAGGAGCCGCCCCGGTCGTCGAGGCCGGAGTCGTCGGAGCCCGACCCCGAGCCGCCGTGGTCGTCGGGACCGTCGTCGCTTCCGCTGTGGTGACCGCCCGAGATGGATCCCGAGCCAGAGTTATCGCCGCGATCGTCTCCGGAGTGGCCCGAGTGCCCCCCCGAGACCCCCGAGCTGCTGTTCGAGCCGCTGCGGTCGCCGTCGCCAAGTGAGCCGTCGCCCACTCCCGAGCCATCTCCGCGCCGCCCGTCCTCGGCCCTGCCGTCATCGTCTCCCCGGCGACCCGAGGGGGACGAGCTGTCATCCCCGCTGCCGCCGCCGCTCGCCCGCTGGCTGCCTGGACTGGCGGTCTCGAGCGGCGCCGCCTCCGCCGCTTCGGGACCCGGCCGGCCGCCGCGGTGGTGGTCGATCGCCACGCCGGCGCCGACCGTGCCGGCGATCAGCACCGTCGCCATCCCGACTTTGAGGGCGCCGCCGCCGATCCCGCCCAGCGCCGCGCCGCCTGCCGTGGAGGCGCCGGCGCCGCCCGCGATCGCGCCGCCGGCCCGGGCGGCGTCGTCGGCGTGCTCGGCCAGCGCCCGCAGCACCGGCATCGGGACCAGCAGCCCGAGGCCGTCGCGCAGTGCCGCCCGCGCCCGGTAGATCGCTTGCCGCGCGGCGCCGCCGCTGACGCCCAGCGCGGTGGCGATCTCCTCGTGGCTCAGCCCTTCGAGCTCGCGCATCACCAGCGCCGCCCGCTGCGGCTCCGGCAGTGCCTGCAGTCGCTCCATCAGCTCGCGCAGCTCCTGCCGCGACTCCGCCACGGCGGCGGCGCTGCGGGCGCCGGTCATCGTCTCGTGCAGCTCCTCTACCGCCGGGCCGCGGTCGCGCAGGTCGTTCAGCGCCGTGTTGCGGACGATCCGGTAGAGCCAGGGCCGCAACTCGATGGTCGCCTCGGTGCCGCGCAGCGCCAGCAGCGCCTTCGAGAAGGCGTCCTGGGTGACGTCCTCGGAGCGGCCGCCGACGATCGCCGCGGCGAAGCGGTCCAGCGGCCGCCGGTAGCGCCGCACGATCTCCTCGAAGGCGGCGTCGTAGCCGTTGCGCACGAGGTCGACGAGCCGGCGGTCCGGCTGCGCGCGCAGGGTCGGGCCGAGGAAGACACGGGCGGCAAACTGCTCGGCGGGCGGCGGCGTCATCGTGGTCGCTCCTCGCTACATCGACTGGTTGGCTGTTCTGCGTTACTGATAAGAGAGCGGGGAAGGTTCAATCCCGCATCGATCGATCAACACATGTCCGCGGCAAAAATCACGCGACCCGACGAGATAGCCCATGGATAAGGGTCTCGCCGTCATCCTCACCGCCGCTGCGGGCGGTCTGGTCGCGGCCCAGGCGCCGATCAACGCCGGGCTCGGCAAGGCGACCGGCAGCCTGCCGGCGGCGCTGATCTCGTTCTCGGTCGGGACCGCGGCGCTGGCGGCGGTCGTCGTCCTCAGCGGCAAGGCCGGGGGAGTGAGCAGCGGCTTCGACGTCAGTTGGTACTACCTGCTCGGCGGCCTTCTCGGCGCCCTCTACGTGCTCAACGCCTTGATCGCCGTCGCCGCGATCGGCGCCGGCGGGGTCGCCGCGGCGACCGTCTTCGGCCAGCTCACCGCCTCGGTGGTGATCGATCGGCTAGGCCTGTTTGGCCTGGACGAGGTCCCGCTCAGCCCCGAGCGCATCCTCGGTGTGGTCCTGCTGCTGGCCGGCACCGTGCTGGTCGTTCGCTGAGCCACCCGGGAGGCCGGCGCCGGCGAACTCCGGCGGCGCGATCCGCAGGTAGTGCTCGAAGGACCAGTCGACGAAGCGCTTCGAGCTCATCAGCTTGATCAGCGGCGCGAGGATTCGGGGCGGCACCCGCGGGATCAGCTTCTGCACCCGCAGCATCCACTTGAACTTCCACTCGTGGGAGTCGTGGAAGGAGGCGTAGCTCTCGGCCGCCTCCTCGCGCGTCTGCCGGCCCTCGACGACCCCGCGCAGCTCGCGCCCGAGAGCGATCCCGAAGTAGAGCGCGGTGCGGATCCCCTCGGCGCTGAGCGGCAGGCAGTGGCCGGCGGAGTCGCCGACGAAGAAGACGCCGCCCTCCGTCGCCGTGCGCAGTTTGTGGGGGATCCAGTTGCCCTGGTACTCATTCGGCTCCTTGCCGAGGTCCCGGGTCAGCTCGACGGTCGTGTCCTTGACGTGGAAGCGGGGGTCGAAGGAGCCGATCCCGATCCGCAGCTCGTCGCGGGCGGGGAAGGACCAGCCGTAGCCGGCGGGGACGTACTTGCGGTCGATCCAGATCGCGAGGTCGTCCGACTCGCCGCCGGGGTGCACCTCGAGGCCGCGCGAGAGCGGCGCGTCGGGCGGCTGGTAGCCGTCGCCCGTGGCCAGCATCCGCCGCCAGCCGAGCGCGTCGACGACCAGCGGGGCGGCGATCGTGCCGCGGTCGGTCTCGACGGCGATCGTCCCGCCGCCGCCAACAACGCCGCCGTTGCCCGCGGAGCGGGCGTTGTTCGCCCGTCCGTGCACCTTGGCGGTCTCGAAGCTCGCGTCGCAATCGCGCCAGAGCAGCTGGCAGATCTCGCGATAGTCGAAGGTGGAGAAAGTCCAGGGGAGCCGGTAGCGGCTGGTCCCGTGGGGGGTGTGCATGACCAGAGTGTCGAAGCGCTGGCGCTCGGCATCCATCAGGTCGAGGCGCCGCAGCCAGTCGGTCGGGATCCCGCAAGCCGAGGTCTGCCGCTCGCCGATCTCGTAGCGGTCGAGGATCAATACGTCCGCTCCTGAGCCCGCCAGCTCGCGCGCTACCGTCAGCCCGGCGAAGCTGGCGCCGCAGATGAGGACGTCACGCTCGCCGCTCAGGGGCGTACGTTCGTCGCCGCGCTTGGTGGCTCGGACCGGCATCGAGGCGGATTCTGCCATCATTCGCGCCCGTGTCCGCGACCGAGACCCTGACCCCTGCCCCCAGCGCCACGCCTGTAGACGGTTCCAACGGGCTCCTGCTGGAGATCGACGGCAAGATCGTCCCGAATTACGCGGCGACGATGGTGTCCTTCGAGGAGGGCGACGTCGTCAAAGGCAAGGTCGTCCGGATCGACAAAGACGAGGTTCTCGTCGACATCGGCTACAAGGCCGAGGGGGTCATTCCCTCCAACGAGCTCTCGATCCGCAAGTCGGTCGACCCGCACGAAGAGGTCGAGCTGGAAGAGGAGGTCGACGCCCTCGTCCTCACCAAGGAGGACGCCGAGGGTCGCCTGATCCTCTCCAAGAAGCGCGCCCGCTTCGAGAAGGCCTGGCGCCGCATCGAGGTCGCCGCCGACTCGGGCGAACCGGTCGAAGGCAGCGTCATCGAGGTCGTCAAGGGCGGTCTCATCCTCGACCTCGGCGTCCGCGGCTTCCTGCCGGCCTCGCTGGTCGACATCCGCCGCGTCCACAACCTCGACGAGTTCATGGGCCAGACGCTCGAGTGCAAAGTCATCGAGCTCAATCGCAGCCGCAACAACGTCGTCCTCTCGCGCCGCGCGGTGCTCGAGGAGGAGCGCAAAGAGGTCCGCGAGCAGATCCTCGGCCGCCTCGAGCCCGGCCAGGTCGTCGAAGGCAAGATCTCCAACATCGTCGACTTCGGCGCTTTCGTCGACCTCGACGGGATCGACGGTTTGATCCACATCTCCGAGCTTTCCTGGAGCCACGTCAACCACCCCTCCGAAGTGGTGGCGATCGGCGACACCGTGCGGATCAAAGTCCTCGACATCGACCGCGACCGCCAGCGCATCTCCCTGGGCCTGAAGCAGACCCAGGAGGACCCGTGGCAGCGGGTGATCAGCACCCATCGCTCAGGCGACGTGCTCGAGGGCACGGTGACCAAGGTCGTCGCCTTCGGCGCTTTCGTCGAAATTCTCCCCGGCGTCGAGGGTCTGGTCCACATCTCTGAGCTTGCCGACCACCACGTCGAGAACCCCAGCGAAGTCGTCGAGCCGGGGTCGAAGCTGAACGTCAAGATCCTCGAGATCGACGAAGAGCGCCGCCGCCTCTCGCTCAGCATCAAGCGGGTCGAGGGTCAGAACATGGCGATGGCCGGCCTTGGCGAGCAGATCGCTCAGGCTGAAGGCACCCAGGACGAGGGGACCGAGGTTCAGGCGGACCCGCCCACGGGTGCAATGGCAGACGCGTTTGCGGAAGCGACTCCGGCCGCCGAAGCCCCCGCCGAGGAGGCTCTGGCCGAGGACGCCGCCGTCGAGGAGCAGCCGGCCGAGGAGGAGCAGCCGACCGAGGAGGAGCAGCCGACCGATGAGGCCCCCGGTGAGCTGCCGACCGAGGTCGAGGCTTCCGAGGAGGCCGATCCCGCTCCGGTGGCCGAGGCCAACGGCACCACCGAGGAGGAGCAGGCTGAGCACCAGGAGGGGGAATCGGTGCAGGAGCGGCCGGATTCTCCCGACGACGTCGACGAGGCCTCGGGTGACGAGTCCTCTGACGACGACGCGCAGACGGGCGAGTCAGAGCAGAGCTGAGCGGCGCCGATGGCGCCGCTGAAGATCGGCCTCACCGGTGGTATCGCCGCCGGCAAGTCAGAGGCGTTGAAGGCGTTCGGGCGCCTGGGTGCGGCGACGCTCTCCAGCGACGCGGTCGTCCACGAACTGCTCGAAAGCGACGAGCTGCGCGAGAAGCTGGTCGAGCGCTGGGGCCCGGAGGTCGCCCCCGGGGGAACGATCGAGCGAGCCAAGATCGGTGACATCGTCTTCGCCGATCCCGAGCAGCTGACCTGGCTGGAGTCGCAGATCCATCCGCTGGTGCAGCAGCGGACCGCAGCCTGGCTGATGTCGCTGCCGGCCGACAGCGAGATCGCCGTGGTCGAGGTGCCGCTGCTCTTCGAGGCGGGCAACCATGGGGCCTTCGACACCACCGTCGCCGTCATCACCGCCGACGAGGTGCGCCGCGAGCGCGCCGAGGCGCGCGGGCACGCCCTGGTCGACGAGCGCGAGGCCAGGCAGCTGACCCAGCCCGAGAAGGCCGAGCGGGCCGAGCATGTGGTCGCCAACGACGGCTCGGTGGAGGACCTCGAGCGGGCGCTGTCCGCCTTGCTCGACAAGCTGCGGCGATGAAGCGGAAGGTGCGCCGCCGCCGTCTGATCGCCCTCGGTAGCGTCGCCGCGCTGATCGGCGTCTTTGCCGGCGCTTTAGTCGCGAGCGGCACTTTCGATCACGCTTTGAAAGAGCTGACGCTGCCGCTGCGGCACGAGGATGTGATCCGCCAGCAGGCCGACGAAAAGGAAGTCGACGCCGCGCTGATCGCCGCCGTGATCTACTCCGAGTCCAAGTTCAGCGACCAAACGTCGAGCGCGGGGGCGCGCGGGCTGATGCAGATCACTCCGGAAGCGGCGGATTACATCGAGAAACAGAGCGGCGGCACGACCTTCAAGCTGTCCGACCTCAGCGATCCCGAATTGAACATTCGCTACGGGACCTTCCTCCTGCGGGAACTTCTCGACCGCTACGAAGGCGACGAGGCGGCGGCGCTTGCCGCCTACAACGCCGGGCCCGGCAACGCCGACGAGTGGGGTGGGGCGGACCTGACCGTGGAGGCGATCCCCTTCCCGGAAACCCGTGCCTACGTCGAAGAGGTGCTGGAGAAGCGCGACGAGTACCGCCACGAGTACGCATCGGAGCTGGGCTATGCCGGCATCCCCTAGGCCGCGCGTCGCCGCGCTGGCGCTGGCGGTCGGCGTCGTCCTCGCCGACTCCTCGATCGTCGTCCTGGCGCTGCCCGAGATCTACCGCGAACTCGACACCAGCATCACTGGCGTCACCTGGGTGCTGATCTCCTTCAACCTGGTGATCGCCCTGGCGGCGGTGCCGGCGGCGCTGGTCGCGCGGCGGGTGGGGCCGGGGCGGACCGCGGCCGTCGGGCTGGCGATCTTCGCCGGCGCCGGGCTCGCCTGCGGGCTCGCCGACGAGCTCTCGACCTTGATCGTCGCCCGCTGCGTGCAGGCGCTGGGCGGCGCCGCCGCGGTCACCGCGGCGCTCGAGCTGCTGCCGGCGACGGTCGGCTCGGAGCGGCGCGCGGCGACCGTCTGGGCCGCGGCGGGGGCGACCGGCGCCGCGCTTGGGCCGGCGGTCGGGGGGATCCTCACCGAGCTCGTCTCCTGGCAGTCGATCTTCCTGATCCAGGTGCCGGTGGCGCTCGCCGCGGCGGTGCCGATCCTCTCCGTCGCCAAACACGAGGCGGCGACCGGGATCATCGAAGCGGAGGTGCGCCGCACCGGCAAACCGCACATTTGGGCGAACCTCGCCCTGGCGATGGTCTCGGCGGCGATCGCCGCGGCCCTCTTCCTGCTCGTCCTGCTGCTGATTGAAGGCTGGCGCCTGAGCCCGATCGAAGCGGCGCTCGTCGTCTCGGTAATGCCGCTGGCGGCGATCATCGGCAGCCGGCTGGCGGAGCGGGTGGGGGACACGCGCTCGCGAGCGGCGGCGGGGGCGATCCTCGTCTCCGGCGGGCTCGCCGGGCTTGCCTTCCTGCCGCAGGCGACCATCGCCCTCACTCTGCCGCCGCAGATCCTGGTCGGGTTCGGGCTCTCGCTGGTGCTCTCGGCGCTGACCGAGACGGCCCTGTACGGCCGCTCCCCGCAGGCGATCCACGGCGGCTGGACGATCTCCTCCCGCCACGCCGGGGTGGTCATCGGCCTCCTGGCGCTGACGCCGATCTTCACCGCCGATATCGACCAGCAGCGCCACGACGCGATCGACGCCGGCACCGCGGTGATCCTCGACTCGCCGATCAACCCGCTGCTGAAGCTCGACCTCGCCCAGAAGGTGAGCGACCAGCTCGAAACGGAGAAGGGCAAAGTCCCGACGATCGAGCCGGCTTTCGAGCCAAAGCCCACCGACCCGATTGAGCGGGCGGAAGTCGAGCAGCTGCAGGGCGAACTGCAGGACCAGCTCGACCGCGGCGCCACCCACGCCTTCAGCACCTCCTTCATCCTCGCGGCGCTGCTCGGTCTGATCGCGCTGTTCCCGATCGGGCTCTCGCGGAGGGTCGACCTGTGAGCGGGGACGGCCGCTGGAGCGGGCGGGTGCTGGTGATCGGCTCGATCCTCGCCTCGCTGGTGCTGGTCGGCGCCTATCTGGCTGCCGGCGGTTCGTCGTACGAGCCCGAGAAGGTGCAGGACCCCTGCCAGCCGCGGGCTTGGAGCAACCCTCAGTCCCTCGGTCAGATCGCCAATCAGTTCACGATCTCAGCCCTCGACGGCGCCGCCTGCCAGCTCGGGGTCTCACGCGAGGCACTGGCCCGGGCGCTGGCCACCCCGGAGGGCCGCGAACGGTTCAGCAAGCGCTACGGGATCGACGACGCGAAGCTTGCAAAGGCGATCCGAGCTGGTCTCGTCCGGGCCGTAGACGACGCCGAAGAAGCAGGAGCCTTGAGCCCTCTCATAGCGCTCCCGCTACGCCAAGCCGTCCAGAGCATCCCTCTCGATCAAGCAATCGAAATCATCAACGACGCGCAGGGCTTCCTCAGCGACGCAGAAGGCTTCCTCGGCCCCGCTCAGGGAATCATCGAACAGTTCCTGCGGTAAGGCGGAGGTGGGGTGCCCTCTCAACGAGGGCTAGGTCGGATTTTCGACCTTGTAGTCGCGCTTCTTGGTGTCCCAGGTGATCCCTGAGCAGAGCTCTTCGGGGGTGGTGCCGAGGGCAGTCGCCAGCTTGACCATCGTGCCGAGGCGCGGTTCGCGGCCACCGCGCTCGAGCAGCGAGACCTCGGTGCGGTGGATTTCGCAGCGCTCGGCCAGCTCTTCCTGGGAGATGCCGGCGGCCTGCCGGGCGCGGCGCAGGTTGACGGAGAAACGATCGCGGTGGTTCATTTCAGACAAAACATTCTATTACTTTGGCTGGGTCGTGCGCCAGACCCAGATCATCGCCAATGGTTGCAGCGGCAGTCGCGCCCACAGCGCCCAGCGCGGGAACTTGCGCATGTCCAGTCCCCGGATCTGCTCCGGGTTAACCGCCATATGGATGTTGGCCGGAAAGACCGCTAGGAGCAGCGCCAGCAACCACCAGCGGCCGAACCGGCGCGAGGCGGGATGGAGGACGAGGGCCGCGCCGGCGAGCTCGGCGACGCCGCTGACCGCCACCGCCTCCTTCTTCTGCGCCTCGATCGCCGGCGGCACGATCGCTTCGAAGAAGCGCGGCCGGACGAAGTGCATCGTGCCGGTGAAGGTGAATAAAGCGGCCAGGGCCGCGCGCGAGAGCCTCATCGAAGGCGCAGCATATGCGCCAGCTATGTTCTGGCTGTGCCCGATTTCAAGCTGAACCCCGCCTACACCCCGACGGCGGACCAACCGACGGCGATCGCGGGGCTGGCCGAGGGGCTGCGCGAGGGAGACCGATTTCAGACCCTGCTTGGCGCCACCGGCACCGGCAAGACCTTCACGATGGCGGCGACGATCGCCGAGGTGCAACGGCCGAGCCTCGTGATCGCGCACAACAAGACGCTTGCCGCGCAGCTCTGCAACGAGTTCCGCGAGTTCTTCCCCGACAACGCGGTCGAGTACTTCGTCTCCTACTACGACTACTACCAGCCGGAGGCCTACGTCCCGGCCCAGGACCTCTACATCGAGAAGG